>JBNLDW010000010.1:0-65970 GCA_050304615.1 Sedimenticolaceae bacterium | reverse complement strand
TAAATATTACGAGAGTGGTAACTACGCGAGGTTAATCTCGCATTGTGAGGAAAAACTAAAAAAATATCCGAACCACTCTAATGCAACATGGTGGTTAGCAAGAGCGGAGCTAAAAACAGGTAATACCTCAAAAGCAAAAATACTTTTTTCAAAACTGCTGGAATTAGAACCAAACTGGAAGGAATCTTACATTGAGCCATATCTCGAATAATTACCAGCCGAGTAAATCCAGCGCAAACGAGTCGCACCAGAAGGACGCTTGTTTCACTCGCGCCTCCGTGCTGAAATGTTAGGTAATTCACATGTTTGGAAAATACACTAAAACTATCCCTACCACTCTTGAGGGCGATGCCTTGCGAGCTGCAATTGATGCATGGTGTGAGGAAAATAGGCTGAGGCGAGTAAAGACCCACGGCAATATCGAATTGTACAGATTTGGCAGCCCGTTTCTTTCCAACCCCATCTATATCCAGCTACAACCATTTTCGCCTGAGATCAGAATCACAGGGTGGGTTCAAACGTTGCTTCCGTTCCTTAGATGGAAGCTGATCCCCACGTCCCACCCGAGTCTCAGCACTAAAATTGACTACCGAAGGAAGGGTGGCTTTTTTTGCTACGACTTACAGCGGCGTCTTACCTAACCATGCGATCAAACCGCTGTCGCAATGAATGCATAATAACTAGGGTCAGATACAAATTAAATCCATATCTCGCCTAACAAGCGATTGTGGCGTCAAGTAGTCAGAAAGCCCAACTTAAAGGATCAGAGCCCTTTAATCCGCTTCTACCCCATCTTCTGCTTCTACTCGGCCTCCGTCCCCCTCTTCCGTCTCATTCGAAACGGCTGGTTCTGTGGATTCAGGGCTCTGTCCATTAGATTGAAACAGTTCTGCTAAACCCTCTCTTGCCTCTGCAAGACGTTGAAGGCACTCAATACGCTCATCCAGCAGATTTGCATCTTGCACGGATGACACTTTTAGAATTCGTTTGTTAATAGCCTCTAATGATCGCTCTTGTGAGTCATACCTTACATCTTCAACATCAGGGGCAGCGCATATCTCTGATGTCTTGAAGCTTCCCAACGTGTGTTTAAAGACACCTTCAGGATTATGCTCAAGTGCTTCACCAACCGATAGAGAGAGGATTTTACTTGCCTCGGCATCTGACCCTGCACGCAGGCTGCCAGCGATCTTCAGCCATTCATCATTGCCAGATGCAATATTACCCTGGAGTTCATACCATTTATTTACATCATCATATAATGATATGTACACTTTCTTAGGTCCTAATTTATTTATATCATCCTCGATAGCTTTTGCAGATAACTCATCTGCCAAAATCTCTTGAGGGATAATGATATTTATAGCTATTATAAAAACTGCAAGAACGGTTTTCATGTTTTCTCCACAGAAGTGTTAATTATCACGCTGGCGCCGATACTGTAATATACAGTAAAGAAACACCCTGTCGACAGTGTTATGAACTTATGCCTGGCTCATCCTGAGAAGGTATTATTCTATCCTTCGTGAAGTTATAAAAGAAGCGGTGATTTAGGTAGACCTAATCCCCTGTATCCCACGCTCAAGCCACATGATGACCTGGTTACTCCGCTGGAATCCTCGGCGGCTTCAACCCAATCACATCCTGCATCATACGAATAACCTGAGAACTATAACCGTACTCATTGTCATACCAGACATATAGAACCATGCGATCACCCTCGACGATAGTGGCTAGAGAGTCCACTATGCCAGCATGGGATGAACCAACCAGGTCAGTAGATACCACCTCAGGTGATGCGGTGTAGTCAATCTGGTCTTGCATTGGGGAGTGCAGGGCAATTTCACGCAGGTAGTCGTTCACCTCCTGCCTATTGCTCTCTCGCTCCAGATTAAGATTCATGATGGCCATGGAGATGTTTGGAGTCGGAACCCGAATGGCATTACCAGTCAACTTACCCGCTAGCTCAGGCAATGCCTTCCCCACAGCCTTGGCGGCCCCGGTGGTGGTCAGTACCAGATTGAGTGGCGCACTGCGGCCACGCCGATCACCCTTATGATAGTTATCGATCAGGTTTTGATCGTTGGTATAGGAGTGTACCGTCTCGACGTGGCCATTCTTTATACCATACTCATCATTGATCGCCTTCAACACCGGAGTGATGGCATTGGTTGTACACGATGCCGCACTTAGAATTGTGTCGGATGGCTCTATATCACCGTGGTTCACACCGTAGACGATATTCTTGATATTGCCTTTACCAGGGGCAGTCAGGATCACTCTGGAGGCACCTGGAACATTAATATGTTGACCCAACCCCTCTTCATCGCGCCACATACCGGTGTTGTCCACCACCAAGGCATTACTAATACCGTACTTTGTGTAATCCACATCGGCCGGTGAGTTGGCATAGATAAATTGAATGTAGTTACCGTTGGCTATGATGGCATTGTGTTCCTCATCAATCCTGATGGAACCATTAAATGGGCCGTGGACTGAATCCCGGCGTAGCAGGCTGGCCCGCTTGCGTAGGTCACCCTCCTTGCCACCACGTACCACGACTGCCCGTAGCCGCATCTTGTTACCAGCACCAATACGCTCGATCAGCATACGAGCCAGCAGGCGACCAATACGACCAAAGCCGTATAGCACTACATCCTGCGGCTCTTCCAGGATGCTACTTTTGCCAGTGTTTATGCTAGACAGCTCGCTATTAAGAAAATCTTGCACACTCTGGGCGCCGTCCATATGAATATGCTTATGGCAGAGCTTACCTAGGTCGATGCGGGCAGAAGCTAGGTCCATACGTGAGATGGCCTCCAGCATTGCGTAGCTCTTGCTGATATCCAGCTCCTCACCCACCATCTGCCGGGCAAAACGGTGGGCCTTGAGAATATCGATAGTTGAGTGATGCATCAAACGACGGCCAAAAATCCTTATTGTTATGCCGTTTTCACGATACATCTGTCCCATTAGTGGAATCATCTTCTCCGCCAGATCCTGGCGCTGTTTCCACTCCTGAAGGTGTTGTTCGCTCGATTTATTACCCATCTCTCACCCTTGTCGCCTAAAAAATGCCAATCTGTAAATGATACCAAATAGGGGCACAGGAGGCCTCTAAATATTAACCAGAAACTACATTGGAAATGCGGTTATTGTTCTTTTTTTGTAGCCAGAGTCGCTCTATTCAGATCCCATATACGTACGCTGTCATCATCACTGGTAGTGGCCATGTAGCGCCCATCCCGGGAGACCGTAACCACCGCTCCGCATAGATCATGCTTCTGAAAACGCCTCACTGCCTCACCAGTTGTCCCATCCATGATCAGCACTGAGCTATCTGTCTGTCGGCTGATGGTGGCCAGACGCTTGCCATCTGGCATAAAGGCTATACTGTTGATCCGGCCGAGATGTTCTGTCTTTATATTCTGCAGTACCCCACTGTCCAACCTCCAGCGGTAGAGGGAAAACCAACCGGCACCATAGAGATAACGCCCGTCGGGTGAGAACTCCAGGGTGGCAGAGCTGTTGCGGGATTGGTCAAAATAGCGCGGCTTCGTGCCAATCGTCCAGTAGGCCATCCCCCCATCAGAGCCGGAAGCAGCAAACCTGCCACGGGCAGCATCCATGGCGACCGCCACTACGAGTTCATCGTTGATATGCCATGTATGGAGCAGCTCACTGGTAGATAGTCTCCATAGACGAACCCGGCCATCATTGTGGCCGGTCAGCACCATATTCGCCTTTTCATCGGCCACCATGTGGCGTATCGATGATGGGGTCTTCCACTCTCTTTTCAGCCGCCCTTCGAGGTCCCACTCAGTAATCGTGCCATCATAACCGGCGCTGATAAGACGCTGGCCACCACGGATAAAGTGGATCCCATTTACCTCTCCCTTATGACCGCGCCAGCGGGCCAGTGCAAGACCGCCATCCAGACGCCACAGCCGTAACCAGCCACTCAGGCCACCAGAGGCGAGAATCTTTGAGTTTGGGCTTATCGCAAGGGCACTGCCCCCAGCATGGGCGTCTTCAATGATTACATCAGGACGCTCGCGCTGAGGTATCGATATGCAGCCACTGAGCACTGCAATCAGTAACACCCCAGCCAGGGCCTTGATGGCAGTACCCACCACCCTATTCCGGACGCATCTGGGGAAACAGCAACACATCACGAATGGACGGCGAGTCAGTCAACAACATCACCAGCCGATCAATCCCGATGCCCTCTCCCGCCGTTGGTGGCATACCGTGTTCCAGGGCACGCACATAATCGGCATCAAACAGCATCGCCTCATCATCACCTGCCTCTTTCTCTTCCACCTGCCGGCGGAAGCGTTCGGCCTGATCTTCTGCATCATTCAGCTCCGAGAAGCCATTGGCAATCTCGCGTCCACCGACAAAGAATTCAAAGCGATCGGTAACAAATGGATCGCTGTCACTGCGCCGTGCCAGAGGTGAGACCTCGGTGGGATAGGCGGTAATAAAGGTCGGAGTCATCAACCTCTGCTCTACCGTCTTCTCAAATATCTCGATCTGTACCTTACCCAATCCATACGAATCTTTAAGTGGGATCTCCAGTCGCTCTGCAATAGCGCGCGCCTGCTCTAGATCATCCAGCTCACCCTCTTTGAGATCAGGATTAAACTTCAGGATAGACTCCTTTACCGTCATTCGGGTAAAAGGTTCTGCGAAATCATAGCTCTCGCCCTGATAGCTGACCACACTACTACCGAGCACCTCGGTCGTTATCTGGCGTAACATATCCTCGGTCAGATCCATCAGGTCACTATAATCGGCGTAGGCCTGATAAAACTCCAACATGGTAAATTCGGGATTGTGGCGGGTTGACAGCCCCTCGTTACGAAAGCTGCGATTGATCTCATAGACCCGTTCAAAGCCACCCACCACCAACCTCTTAAGGAATAGTTCTGGAGCAATACGCAGGAACAGATCCATATCCAAGGCGTTATGCCTAGTGGCAAACGGACGCGCCACCGCACCGCCTGGAATGGCATGCATCATGGGGGTTTCTACCTCCATATATTCACGTGCATTCAGGTAGTTACGGATAAACTGCACCACCTTGGTACGAATCCTGAAGGTCTCGCGCGAGGACTCATTCACGATCAGATCAAGATAACGCTGGCGGTAACACTGCTCCTGATCGGCAAAAGCATCAAACACCTTACCGTCCGCCTCTTTCACCACCGGCAGCGGCCGTAGTGCCTTGGTCAACATCTGTAGCCCGTCAACCCTTAGCGACAGCTCACCAGTCTGGGTCTTAAATAGTTGTCCCTCGGCACCGATGATATCACCCAGATCCCACTGCTTTTTAAACTCTTCGTTATAGAAACCCTCCGGCAGACTATCGCGCTGAACAAAGAGCTGAATTCTCCCCGACATATCCTGGATGTGGGCGAAACTCGCCTTGCCCATGATACGGCGACTCATCAAACGCCCTGCTACACTGGCCCGGACACCTAGCTCCTCCAGCTCCTCTGCACTCTTATCGCCATATTCGGCATGCAGCTCACCCGCAACCACACTACGGCGAAAGTCATTGGGAAAGGCAACGCCCTGCTCCCGCAAACGGGCCAATTTTTCACGCCTCTGGGCGATCAGTTTGTTTTCGTCTTGTTGCTCTTCTTTGCTCATAAGCTACAACCCACTCTTTAAACTGGCTTCAATGAATATATCCAGGCCACCATCCAGTACCGCCTGGGTGTTACCGGTCTCAATCCCGGTGCGCAAATCCTTGATCCGCGACTGATCCAACACATAAGAACGTATCTGGCTACCCCAGCCGATATCCGCCTTGGTATCTTCCAGCGCCTGGGCACTCTCATTGCGTTTCTGCATCTCCAGTTCGTAGATCTTGGCCTTGAGCTGCTTCCACGCCTGGTCTCGGTTCTTGTGCTGAGAGCGATCGTTCTGGCACTGCACCACGATTCCAGTTGGCTCGTGGGTAAGGCGAATTGCAGAGTCGGTCTTGTTGACGTGTTGACCACCAGCACCAGATGCACGGTATGTATCGGTCCTCACATCTGCCGGGTTTATCTCTATATCCACCGTATCATCGATCTCGGGTGAAACGAATACCGAGGCAAAAGATGTGTGACGACGATTGCCTGAATCAAATGGGGACTTACGCACCAACCGATGCACACCGGTCTCGGTACGCAACCAACCAAAGGCGTACTCACCGCTGAATTTGATGGTGGCAGATTTTATCCCGGCTACCTCACCCGATGAGACCTCCATCAACTCGCTCTTAAAGCCGTTGGCCTCACCCCATCGTAGATACATACGCAGCAGCATCTCCGCCCAGTCCTGGGCCTCGGTACCGCCAGAGCCTGCCTGAATATCGAGAAAGGCGTTATTGCTGTCCATCTCACCGCCAAACATACGGCGAAACTCCAGCTCGGCGATGCGCTTTTCATACCCATCCAGTTCAGTGACTACAGAACCTGCGGTCTCATCATCATCCTCTTCGACCGCCATCTCCAGCAACCCAGCGGCATCCTCCAACCCCTCACTCAACTCATCCAGGGTGGTCACTACGCCCTCCAGGGCGGAGCGTTTCCTGCCTAGTTCCTGGGCTAGATCGGGGTTATTCCAGATATCGGGATTTTCCAACTCCCGCAGCACCTCGGTCAGCTGTTCTCGCTTGTCCGCATAGTCAAAGATACCCCCTCAGGGAGTCACTACGCCCCTTAAGCTCACCGATTTTATTGGTAATTGGATTGAGATCCCGCACACCACGCCCCTCTTGGTAAATTAGCGCGGATAGTATACTACAAGGTGAGAGATTGCATCGCATACCTGAGGCAAATCACCGGCTCTACCTACGTTGTGAGCTGCAGTCTTTGCGGTCATCTAACAGGCCCCTGAGATTGTGCCAATTCCGTGCTATGTGGTGTGATTAAAGATAGTCTGTTAATCTACACTAAAAGTAAGGTAATACAAACTATTGCGGGATGCTCTACTCCTCCAAAGGTGACCATCCTTAGCCTAATCTGAATGCAAAGCACTGCTGGTGTTACATATCTCAATATCAGCACAAGTTGTATATTTCGATATCAGCGCATGACGTGATAGCAACACCATTGGTGCGTAGGATATTTGGAGTCGGTTAAAAAGGAGTACCAACTGATGCGAAATCAAAGCTTTGTTGTTTCATTAATATTCATGTTGATTATCGCTATGCCAGCATGGTGTATAGACCTGAACCCTGGCAAGTTCGAAATCACCACCAGCGTAGAGATGCAGGGTGTACCAGCCGAAATGGTTGGTAGCATGCCAGCCCGCACCATGACCCAATGCATCACCGAGCAAAACCCGCTGCCCAGCAGCTCCTCCGGCTCCCAGGGCTGCGTATTAAAGGACATGCAGACCGAGGGCAGCACCATCACATATAAAATGGAGTGTGAACAGCAAGGCATGAAAAGCGAAAGCTTCGGCGAGATGACCTATAAGGGCGACTCCCTTGCGGGTACCACCCAGACCAAAATGGGGCCGAGTTCCGGCGGGGTGACAGTCCTTACCAGGATAGCAGGTAAAAGAATCGGAGAATGCGACACAAGCGATTCGCCGCCAGAGATTGCCACTGATGACACCTCCATCACTATGAGTGAGGACCAGGAAGGAGCAGATAATGAATCCGATGATGAGGCGGATGCCTGTGCCGCTGCCAGATTTCGCATACGCCCGACCCACACATTCAACTGGAGCCCGGGTCGCGCGACCGATCAGTTTCTGGTCAACGGGAACACCACTATGGGTGCGGTTTGCCACGTCGGCACCGGAACCACTGAAGATAACCCACGACAGTGCAGGATCCCATACTCCAATAGCGGCCACATACAGACCAATACGGGAAGATGTGATGTAAGTGGCCAAAGTCAGGCATTACTTGAGGTAGTTGCCTCGTGCAGCAAGGGGAATTACATACTAGATATCACCGAGTACCAGGATCCTGATGCGGGACTTGGGGCAGAGATGGACTGTCCGCAAATTCCGATGACCCAACCGCATCCCACCTACTATCCCGGCACAATCAGCAGGATAACTTTCCCAACGTCGCAGCAAACGCATACAGCCAAAGAGCTTGGGCCAGATGTGTCTGGCTCCTTCGAATACGCAAAAAGCTGGGAGATCACTGCGATCGAAGAGGCCCCATGCGAAGATATAAAAATGCTGCAGTTGTATATGGAAGCGGCACAAAAACGCGCAGAGCTGTATAAAGAGCTGCTGCCTCAAGCCAAAAATGCTGATCATCTCGATCAACTGGTGAAAAATGCAATGATTGAAGACCAGGCAGAGGCAAACAATTTCAGCCATATTGATGATATGCCAATTACTGCAGGGGATTATGACCCATGCACTACAGGAGGAATAATTAATAAATATTCAGCATGTGAGATTAAAAACATCTATGGTGAGAAGTTGATCAACCCTCCGTTGTGCGATTGGATTGATCAGGGCACAGTGGCACACGAAAAGCGACATCGAAGCGATGCTCAATCAGACGATGATTCTCGTAGGAAGTACTGTACCACGAGCGGTAAAGACCAGGCTCGAATCGCCTCTGAATGGGAGGCCAACGCCTATGGCGCAACAGTTGAGGTCTACCAAGAGATACTAGATGCGTTGAGAGATCTATTCCCTGAATGCTTTGAATAGCGTAATTGCAAGACAAGAAACGCCTATTGCCCTAACTAGCCGTCACCCACTGGTTACGCCCATTGGCCTTGGCCGTATAAAGAGCATCATCAGCAGCGTGCAACAGTAAATCCCCACTGCTTTTATGATCTGGTATAACACATGAAATGCCGATGGAACAGGTCATTGCAACTGCTTCATGGCTGTTATTTACTTCCAGGTTTTCTATTGCCCTAACCAGCTTTTCGGCGACCTTTTCAGCATCTGTCAAGACAGTACCCGGTAGCAGTACTATGAATTCCTCCCCACCATAGCGCGCGATTACATCGTTCTCACGGGAAACCACATGTTGTAATACCGTGGCTGTTTCGCGCAGGCATTTATCACCAAACAAATGTCCATGGGTATCGTTTATCTGTTTAAAATTATCGAGGTCGATCATCAATACACAAAGCTGGATTCCCAAGCGGTTACAGCGCTTCCACTCTTCGCGATAGCGTTTATTGAAATACAGTCTGTTTCTCAATTGAGTTAGTGGGTCGGTATTGCTGAGTTGCTCCAGTTGTTTTGTGCGCTCATCCGCTACTTGGTGATTGTGGATCGCTTCCCAGTAATCATGACTTATAAGCCGTGCAGCATCCATAATATATACAAGCGAAAACAGAGCCAGAATCGCTAATAAAACGTACTCTTGATTGTATTGTGTAAATGCCATGGTGATGATCGACGGGACATATATGAACATCGGAAAGAAAATGCGTACCTTGCGGGAGACACTTAGAGTCACGGTGCCCCCCAGGGCAAATGCTGCAACAAGGATTATCGCAGGGTAGTGTAGTGGTGCGTACTCGGTGTGCATGAGTATCCAGGCAGTCTGTATCCCCCAGTGCAGTGCGTTTGCCAATATCAACAGCTCTAGGGTGGTGGTTAAAAAATCAACGTCGCGGTCAGTTAGGGTTGTGGTCTGCCGGTAGTGGAACAGGCGAAAAAGCGACAACAGCACCAGGATTATGCTATTGACCCAGAAAAACAGCATGCTGATTGAGGCAATATCGTACCAAGCAGCAGAAATCAGCCATACCGCCGGGTAAATGACAATACCCCCACGCGCCCGGATTGTGAGGTCATCAAGAGCCTGGGTTTTAAACTCGGGTGGGCACGAATCTAACATAGTCTGGAATGGGTATAAAAAACCTCCGTCGATTAAGTATAGGTAATATTCAGGTATATTGCCTGGATGGCAGAATAACCTCTACAAGTGGCAAAAGTGGATGTGTTTTAGGCAGTTATGTTGTGCTTTGCCCCACCCTTTGGTTATGGTTGCAGCTACTGCGGTCAATGATTTCAAGGATATACAAGGGTGTTACGTGACTATGTAAATTTGGTTGTAGTGGCACTTCTCTGGATTAACGTTAGCGTCCAGGCGGCGACACCCTCGGCCACCGCTATCGCTTCTGCCCACCCCGAGGCCACCCAGGCCGGTATGAAGATATTGCAGGCAGGTGGCAACGCCTTCGATGCTGCGGTCACGGTTGCCGCCGTGCTTGCAGTGGTAGAGCCATACAGTTCAGGTATGGGTGGTGGTGGCTTCTGGCTGCTCCATAGCGCCAGGGATGGAATGAACAAACGATGGCATGATTCTCTACTCCTCCAAAGTAAGCCATCCTCGGAATAATCTTAATGAGAATCACTGCGGGCGCTGTATATTACAATATTCGCGCGTGTCGTATAATTAGCTGCTATGTGTAAGTAACCATGAACCGTAAATATAAACATGAGGGCATTGAATGGTTGAAGTATTGGTGCTGGCTATAGCACTCAGCATGGATGCTTTTGCAGTATCTGTGGGACTCGGCTCAAAAGAAGCTAAAAAGACAAATGCGCTAGCCATGAAGGCCGGTATCTACTTCGGGCTTTTTCAAACCTTAATGCCCCTTATTGGTTACTTTGGTGGCAAGGGAGTTTTCAGTTGGGTTGAAAGTTACGCACATTGGATTGCATTTTCCCTTCTCGTATTGATTGGAGGGAAAATGATTTATGAATCAGTTACTGAGGGAATAGAAGAAGATATTGCTCAGATTACTCACAAAGTGATGCTAATGCTTGCCATCGCTACAAGCATAGATGCAATGGCAGCAGGATTTACTCTTACTCTACTTGAAGTTAATCCTTTCTTTGCTAGTGGCATAATTGGAGTAACAACGTTCATCTTTAGTTGGGTGGGGGTGCTTGTAGGTGCCGAAAGTGGAATCTGGCTGGAGAGTAAAGCAGAGTTATTAGGCGGCGTAATACTGACCGCAATCGGCTTTAAATTTTTACTCTTTTGAGTGCCTGCTATGAATTCGCGGCACATAACAAGTAGTTCCAGCGGGCCCCAAACTCCGCGCGGCTTTTTGCTCATGCCTGCGGCATTTTTGCGCAAACGCCTAGCTACGTTTGGGGCCGCTGATCATGGGCGTTAGATTCACTAAATAAACTCCTTGATCCTCACAACCCCCTCCATTAACGTCTCAATATCGGTGGTATAAGCAAAGCGCAGGTGTCTCTCTGGGGTATTGGTACCAAAATCCATTCCAGGTGTTACTGCTACTCCCTTCTCTTCTAACAGGTCACGGGCAAAGCTGGCGCTGTCATTTGTGAGTTGGGCGCAGTCGCCATATAGGTAGAAGGCGCCGTGGGGTTTTGTTCGAAACTTAAAGCCAATCTCTTCTAAAGCTGGAAGCAGGTAGTCCCGGCGCTGTCGAAATATCCCTTTGCGCTGCTCCAGGATTGTGCTGCATTCATCACTAAAGGCCGAGAGTGCCGCATACTGGGCCGGTGTTGGTGCTGAGAGAAAGATGTTCTGCGCCAGCCGGTCCAGTGCTTCTATATTATCTTCCGGTGCTACCAACCACCCAAGACGCCAGCCAGTCATGCCGAAGTATTTTGAGAAGCTGTTTATTACGAATATGGTGTCGTCTATCTCGAGTGCACTATGGTCTTCGGCGTCATATATCAGCCCCTGATAGATCTCATCCACGATCAGCAAGCCGTTGTGCCGTTGTACTACATCGTTGATTGCGGCCAGCTCCTGACGACCAAGCATGGTGCCGGTTGGGTTTGATGGTGAGGCTATCATAACCGCCCTGGTGTGGCTCTCCCAGTTCTCTTCAACCATATGTGCGCTTAGCTGGTAATCGGTCTCGGCGCTAACGTTTACAGTCTGGGGTATACCACCAACCAGATGGACGAAGTTTCTATTGCAGGGGTAGCCGGGATCGGCCATGAGTACGCCGTCGCCTGGATTGATCAGCACACCTAGTAGTAGTTGCAGGGCGCCTGATGCACCCGGCGTTACCGCTATACGGCTGGGGGAAATATCCAGGCCATAACGCTGTTTATAGTAACCGGTTATGGCCTCTCTAAGCTCTGGCAGCCCCAAGGCAGGTGTATAGTTGGTGCGGCCTTCTGCCAGGGCCTGACGCCCTGCCTCAATGATGGGTCTGGGGGTGGTGAAGTCTGGTTCGCCCACCTCCAGGTGGATGATGGAACGGCCTTCAGATTCGAGCTGTTTGGCCCGTTCCAGCAGCTTCATTACATGAAACGGCCTGATGTGCTCCATCCGATCTGCAATCACTGGTTAATACCCCCACGGTCGCAACTACTCTGACCGTTTGATTCTCTCACAAATGGGGGAAGGTTGTTGCGGGTTAACTGTCGGTATCACCAGAGATCGCGATCACCTCTTCTAGGGTGGTTAACCCCTGTAGTGCATAATCCAGTGCCGCCTGCCCCAAGGGCCTGAAGCCAGCACTTCTGCTGGCTGCTGCGGAAAACGCATGGATATCCTCTGCCCGTAAGGCCTGGAGCAGGTCAGCATCCAGTTGTAGCAATTCATACACGCCAATCCGTCCGCTGTAGCCACGATCGTGACACTTCTTGCAGCCCTTACCATGATGAAACTTGGCACCTGCCGGAATGGCATCACCATTACCCTCAAGCCACACCTGCTGCTTTGCATCTGGTTGCAGCTCCTGTTTACAGTTGGGACATATTCTCCGCACCAACCGCTGGGCAACAATACAGAGTAATGCCGAGGCGATAAGATAGCCTGGAATACCCATATCGATAAGACGACTGATGGTACTAATGGAGCTGTTGGTGTGCAGGGTAGATAGTACCAGGTGGCCGGTAATGGCGGCACGTAGACCGATCTGCGCAGTCTCCTCGTCACGCATCTCACCCACCAGCAGGATGTCTGGATCCTGACGCAGTGCGGTACGCAATACACGACCAAAATTGAGGTCGATCTTGTTGTTGATCTGAACCTGGTTAACCCTGGGCATGCTGTACTCTACCGGGTCCTCTACCGTAATAATCTTCTTCTCTGCGACGTTCAGCTCTTGCAGCGCTGCGTACAAGGTGGTGGTCTTACCACTACCAGTAGGCCCTGTAACCAGCACCAAGCCATGGGGACGGTGGATAAAGGTGCGTATCTGCTTAAGCATGGCATCCTGGATACCCAACTGCTCAAGACTAAGGATACCAGAGCTTTGATCCAGCAAGCGCATCACCACCACCTCGCCATGCTGGGCTGGCATGGTGGAAAGACGCACATCCATACTGTGATCCTTTACCTTGATCTGAAAACGCCCATCCTGTGGTAGCCGCTTCTCTGATATATCGAGATTTGCCAACAATTTCAATCGCTGCACCAATGCCGGGGCAATGCGTATCTCGTTCATTATGTGTTCTTGTAATACACCATCTACCCGCTGCCTGACCCTAAGGACTGTTTCGTCCGGCTCAATATGGATATCTGATGCCTTGGCCTTGATGGCATCTTCAAACAGGGTCTGCAACAGGCGAAACACCGGGGCCTCACTATCCTCAACGCTCTGCATCATAGCGCCAAGATCAATATCCCTTTGCGAAAGCTCATCACCCAACTCGCCCGCCAAGTTAGTCAACTCATCAGTGCGCTGATAAACCATATCCAGCGCCATCAGTAGATCGCTTTCCCGTACAACCGCCTGCCGGATATGCCGTTTAAGTAGCTTGCCAATATAATCATAGGCGTGCAGATCGGTCGGATCTGCCATCCCAATCAGGGCATCTGACTCGCCTACTTCCATCACTAGGACGCGATGACGCCGCGCCTGTACCTCCGGCAGTATCTGTGCCGCTTCTGGATTTAGTTTGTACTCTTGGAGATCAATATAGGGAACCTTCAACTGCTGGGAGAGGAAGGTCAACAGCTTTATCTCTTCTATGTAGCCGAGCTCGACCAGGGTATTACCGAGTTTATGCCCAGAACGTTTCTGCTCTTGTAGCGCAGCCTGCAGTTGTGCCTCGGAGATGATGCGGTTCTCGACCAGCAGGTCACCGATCCTAATCCGGCGGCGGCTCTGTTCTAGTTGCATCCTATTCCCTCCACCCCTCTTTTTTAGCGTAATGCCTGGAGCCGCTCGGCGGCATATCTAGCAAGCTCCGGCGAGAGAGTGTCTACCCGCATGGATCGGTCGTAGGCACCCATCGCCTCCGCCCGCATTCCTAAAGCTTCCAGGGAGATGCCCATGCCAACCCAGTGGTTACCATTGCCCGGCTCTAACTGCATTAACTTCTGGTAGGTCGCTACCGACTCCTCGTGTTGCTGCTCCTGCTGCTGCAGTGCTGCCAGCATAGTAAGCAGCTGTTGCCCACTACCGGCTGGATAATTCATATCTTTAAGTAGATTGATGGCGGCAATTCGCCTGCCCTGTTGCAGCAGCAGACGCACTTGTAGAAGGGCATATAACTGATGATTGGGGGCTATCTTTCGCCCTTCTTCCAGCAGCTGTGCCGCCACGTCATCGCGCCCACCCCTTATCATCAGGCCGACCAGCATCTCCCGGGCACGATGCATCTTTGGATCCAGCTGCAGCACTCTACGCAGTTTAGCCTCGGCCTCTGCAAGCCGGCCTGTAGCCAGATACTCTTCTGCTGTATGTAGAGTACGACTTGCATTTTCACTAGATGGCCGCTTTACCTGTCCTCTACTCTTCGTAGGTTTTGCAGTGGCGGTTTTTTTAACCGGTGTTGGCTTAGCGACTACCATCTCTGCCGGTTTAGAGGCTGTCTGTGGCTCTGCCCTCTTCTCTGTTCCTAATGGGGCGGCCAGATCATCCTCGGTAACGACAAGCGACGCCTCATCTATAGGGATTGGCGGCAAACTCTTACCAGTTTCTAAAGACTCACTGTTTTGATCTGCTATCACTGGCTCCGGCATATTCTCCGGCTTAAACTCAACCCCCTCTACAGGCATAGGGGCTGGCTCCATCGGCTTTGAAGGAGGTTGCTGCGAAAGCTCACTATCCTGTGCCGACCAAAAGATAACTGCGAGGATCATAAGCAGTAGCAGGATCGCCGCCCCACCCCACCATGACCGATTAACTTTACTGATAGGGAATACCGGGATTGGCCGCGCAACGGCTGCATCAACAGGTCCAACTTGCCGCTGGCGCTTATCCAGATCCTGCAACATACGATTTATCAGGCTCATTACCAGGATCCGTTCAACCTGAGCAATTGTGATCCAGGCAGGATAGCACTATTGTGTACATCATCAGTATCCCGGATCGCGCTGCGCACATGGGACGGCGATATCTGCTTTTCACCCTCGCCATATGCCGCCAGCATCGATTTGTGCGCCAGGATATTCACCAGTCTTGGTACCCCACGACTGGCCCTATAAAGTAGCTTCTTGGCGCCAGCACTGAATAGGGACTCACCACTATGCCCACCTATCTCCAGGCGGTGTTCCAGATACCCATCTACACCGGCACGGTTCATCGGGTTCAATTTACAAGAGAAGCTGATACGTTGCCGCAGTTGCCGTACATGTGGTTGCCGCAGATGCTCGTCCAGCTCTGGTTGTCCAAATAGCACCACCTGCATCAACTTGTTTTTCTCTGTCTCTAGATTGGTCAATAGCCGCAGTGCCTCCAGACTCCTCTCCGGCATAGCCTGCGCCTCATCAAGCAGGAGTACCACCCTCTCTCCTGCGGCGCGCAACTCAATCAGGCGATCGGTGATCATCTTAAGCAAGCGATGCTGACCAATATTTCCCGACACCTCAAGCGACAACTCATCTGCCAGGGCATAACGTAGCGCCGTCGGCTCCATGAATGGGTTGGGGATATAGGCGGTGACAAACTCACCATTTAGTAGGTTTAGCAGTTTGCGGCAGAGGAGTGTTTTACCGGTACCGATCTCACCGGTCACTTTGATAAAACCCTCACCCATACGCAGCGCCACCAATAGTACGTTCAGCGCCTCTTGGTGAGCCGCATAGCCGTAGAAATAGCTAGTATCCGGAGTCAGACCGAATGGTGCTTCACGCAACTGAAAGTGCTGTTCATACATGTTTATACTTTATCCCTGCTCCCTACTCGGTATGAAAGACATCTGGCTTACTGCCAAATCCGAACTTTCGATCCAGCTTACGAAAACGCTCTGCACTATCAGACATGCTCTGCCCCCAAACGCTAGGCTTGTTTACTACAATTGGGCGCAATACCATAACCAGCTCGCTCTTTTTAGCACTCTGGCTGGTGGAACGAAACAGATTGCCCAGAATTGGTATATCACTGACAAATGGTGTCGCCTGCTGATCCTCAACTGTCGACTCCTCCATCAGACCACCTATAACCACCAACTCTCCGTTACGCGCATACACAACACTGTCGGTCTCGCGTACCGTACTCAGAGCCAGTGGTAGACTCTGCTGTTGATTTCCAACCGTAATCTCTTTCTGTTGATCCTGCACTACGCTGACAGAT
This sequence comes from Sedimenticolaceae bacterium, assembly GCA_050304615.1. Lineage (GTDB taxonomy): Bacteria > Pseudomonadota > Gammaproteobacteria > Chromatiales > Chromatiaceae > CBFDBF01. The sequence goes on along the minus strand of JBNLDW010000010.1, from coordinate 49,507 downwards.
GGGTGAATATGTAGGGTGACGCCGCCTTGTTCATCGATCTGCGGAGTGACGTCAAGAGCGATACCAGAAAAGAATGGGGTCAGGGTAATATCCGGGGTGGTCGCAGTAGCTGTCCCGGTGACGGTGGTACTGGAGACCTCGGTTACAAAGAACTCATCGGTTCCCACCTTGATGACCGCCTTCTGATTGTTAAGAGTGGATATACGCGGGCTCGACAGCACCTGGACGTTACCTTGTGATTCCAGCAACTCAATGAATGCCAGAAAACTACCGGATGCAATCGTCGCCCCAAAAAAACCACCAAATGCCTGAAAGGTGGTAAACCCTACCGGAGATGTCACCGTTGGATCGACAATCCCACCAGAACTCGGGTTAGTAGCGACAATGCCTGGATTTCTAAACGGTGTATCACCGCCAGATTGGCCGATTGAAATAGTCCTGCCACCCTGGCTCTTTAGTTTGGCCCAGTTGATACCAGCCTGATAGCCATCATTCAGCTCAACCTCTAGGATCTTTGCCTCCAGGATCACCTGACGATGCATTGCCTGGTCGGTGCTATCAAGATACGACTCCACCTCGCGCAATTCCATCGGCATGGCCCGTACCACCACCAGTCCGGAGATTGGTGTCACCACTACCGAGCGCCCCTCACCACTACCAACAATCGCCTGTAGGGCGGTAGTCAACTCACTCCAGAAGTCGTGCTCTGAGTAAGTGTTGATCTCACTCCCAGCCAGGACTCCGGAATCTTCTGAGCTGGAGCTGGACTCATCATCAGCCGTTGTGTTATTGGAGCCAGTTTCACCATTGGACATCTGCCCCGAACTGACCCGCGTCTGTGATCTTCCGGTGCGCGATATATTAAGGTAATTTACCTGGAATATGCGTGAACGTAGGCGTATCGGCAGTACATAAAATCCATCTCTCTTGCGCTCATACTCATAACCATATACATCCTGCAGGGTATTCATCACGTCAGATATGGTGACACTCTTTAAATCAAGAGAAATAATACCCTGCACCGATGGATGCACCACCATGTTGTACGGTGTTCCCTCTGCCAGCCCCATAAAGAAATCACGCGCCTGTACATTGACCACACTCACATCAAAGCGTGGCTCATGCCCATTCCCACCTGGAACAGGAAGCATGGTGCCTATATCCGGCATCAGCGCGGCTGATACCTCTGGTGGGGGGGCCGCCGACTGATGACTTGACTCTGCCGCCCCCTCCTCCAATGTCTTGTGAATACTATCGATCGCTGTTCCATTTGCAGATGGCATGGTACTACAGCCGATTTGCAGCAGCGCCAAGCCAGAAAACATAATCCAGCATAAATATCTCATCTGCCGTCTCATTGCACACCCCTACCAGCTGGTTTTTTTATCTGCATAGGAACAAGCCTCAACTCCACCAGTTCAACTGCGGTCTGTATGCTGACCATACCTGCCTCGATAGAAACTATCTGACCACCATTGATCTCTTCGCCAACCTTCACGCGCTTACCATTTACTATTGCACTACTACCGTCTGGGGATAACAGTATCCCGCTCAGTTGAAAATCCGCTACAGCACTGTCAACATCATCCTCTGCAACAACCAGCGGCTGGAGAAAGTCCGGCGGCATAGTCGGATCAGTCAACTGCTCGGCCGCAGCAGCAAAAGGCAGTAGTAGTAACAGCAGCAGCCTATACACCAACCCACCCCTCTGACAGACTTAGTGTATGCAGGCGTATGCGCACCTTTGCCTGCGGATACTCCTCGACATCATATTCAACCGCATCCCAAAAAAAACGTTTGGGTAGAGACTCCAAGGCCTGCAGATACGCCAGTATGGAGAAAAAATCGCCCTCCAGCTCCAGTACAAAACCATGTTTGTATATACCTGAGGAGAGTGGTGTCTCCACCACAGTGTCAACTTTTTGCCCACCTGCCTGTTGTGGTGCGTCAATCCCATCTATTGCAGCCTCAGAAACGCTGTTTTCTAGCTTTACCAGCCGTAGCCCACCCCTATCAAGCAATAATTGTTCCAGTAGGCGCGCCATCTCATCCGGGGCTACTAGCAGAGCGGCCAGTTTACTGTTCTTTGACTCCAGTGCCTCCATCTCTTGCAGCAACGAATCAATCATAGACTCAGTTTTGGCGTTATAATTGATCCCGAACTTCTGCCCCAGCTCTATCAGGTTCTGCTCTATCTCCTTATTCTCTGCCTGCACACCAGCCAGTTCATTGCTTAACCGTCTCTCTTTGTCCAGTAACGGCTGCCAAAACAGGAAGCTCCAGCACATATGCAAAAATACTGCAGCACCACACAGCAGCAGCAGTCGCTCCCGCAGGGTCATGGCATCAACTTTAGCGGCGACTTGCAGCAGTTTTTCGTAGTAGTCGTTCACTCTTGCTTTTCCCTACTAGTAGTAGATAGATTAAAGCTCACAAACGGCTGTTTCTCCTCTCCACGCTGCAGACTCAATACCTCGAACGCATGCCCCTTGAATGCGTCCTCTTCTGACAGCTTGCCCAGGAGTTGTGGAACCAGCTCTGGATGGGTAACCCTGCCACCCAGCTCCAGCTCATCCCCACCCTTGAGAATATAAATCCGCCGCAGCCAGAGACCATCAATGTTCTGCCTGGCCAGACCGGTAAAGAAATTGGATAGCTCCACCTGCTCCTTCGCCATACTACCTTCCAGTATCGCCATTGCTTCCTTTCGTATATCGCGCTGCTGCTGGAGCGCCTCCAACCGATGTAACAGCCCTTGGTCTGTCTCAGCATTCGGCGCCTGATCGCTCAACATAGCGGCATTAGTCTCCATCTGTGCCTTTCTTGCTTGTGCAGCCTGTAGTTGTCCATCGATACCTTGCAACTGTATCCATGTCACCGCATAGGTGACAACATAGGCAAACAGAATGACACCCAAAATAGCGCCAATGGCGATGGCAGAAAACAGCACCTCCTGTTTGTGAAACATGGGGTGATAAAGATTAACCTGTTGCAGTGGCTTCTTCATATCGCCCCCCGCAAGGCACCGCCCAGTGTAACTAGGCAGTTTGCTGACGTATCAGGTAAAACATTCTCCAAACCATCTAGCATATCCGCCAACTCAAACTGACTTACAGTCGCCTCCAGATTTGTCTGGGCAAACTGCAACAGTCCCTCAATGTCACCCGCAGCACATGGCATCACACTGACACGCTTGATTGGCCCCTCTCCAAACTGGCTCTCATAAAAATCCATACTGCGCTGAATCTCTAGCACTAGGTTATCCAGTAATGAGTTACCCCCCCATTCTACTTCCGCACTACCTGACACTTGCTCAAGATCACTCAAATTGACCTTGATCTGTCGGCTTAGATAGAGTTGGGAGTCGTTTATAATCTCAATCATTCCATAATTGGAAGAGAGGTAGAGGAAGATTTGGGCGCCACTATCTCTCTTATCCAGCAGTGCCAGATTACGCAGTGCCAGTTCAGTGATATCTATAGCCTCAATCTCAATCCCGGCACCACCCAACAGATCGACCCGATTCTGAATAAGGGAGTTGCGTGCAGCAACTACGGAGAGCTTGCCATTGACCCCGGCCCGTCTAGGCTCCGGCAGTGGAAATAGATCGATAGTGGCATCATCAATATGGAAGTCGATAAGATCCTTGATCTGCCAGCGAACTGCGCCACGCAGCTCACTGGGCTCTACCCCAGGGGACTCTACCTGCAGCATGGAATAATCATCGGGAGTCAGGACCAGGACGCTTTTCATACTGCGCAAATCCAACTCTGAGGAGAGTTGCCTGCACACCGCTGCATAATTATCTGGATCGGCATACGGCTGAAAACGCATGCTCTGGAGCTTAGGTTTACCGCCCATCTGCCGCTTAACCACGGCGACAGTAATACCGTCAGGATGGAAGCCTATGCCAGCCTGTAGATCCTGCTTTAACTTACGCCTGGAAAATAGCTTCACCAATGCCCCCAGCCATCTCTATTACAAGAACCCATGTGGAGTATATACCAAATCAGCAGTTTTTCAGGTAAAAAGTTAGAAAAACCACATATATCATTGATATTTATTGAATTATTAATTTATTGCACTATATTATTAAAGTGATGGGCTAGGATGCCGCTAATTTAAGTAAGAGCTGCCTGTATCTGGAGCTAATTTTTACAATTTTATAACGAGGCTATCCGCATGATTAAACAGCAGAGTGGTTTCACCCTGATTGAGCTGGTTATGGTTATTGTGATTCTGGGGATCCTGGCGGCTACGGCCATCCCAAGATATGTAAGCCTGGAGACCGACGCCCGCATCGCCGTGGTTGAGGCGATGGCCGGTACTCTCAGGACAGGGGCACTGGTAGTCCACGCCAAGGCGGTTATTGAGGGCTCAAACATGGGTATCAATAATGTGTGGGTAGACATGGATAATGACGGCGTCAATAACGGTGTCAACGATGTACGTATTGATATGGGATATCCGGAAGAGAGCGTAAATGGTATCGATCGAACTGTTGATACCGACAGCTTGACCGACTTCACGGTGGTAAACAGTGGCGGCAACCGTGAGTTTCGCCTCAATGGCCTTAATGGCTGCGAGGCTCAGTACAATAATAACGGTAGTAGCTCTACTGCCCCGACAGTGACTATAGATACCACCGGCTGTTAACAGAAAAAAGGTTCATGTAGGCAGCGGATGCCACTAGACTTATAAGATTTCCCCCTTCTAACCCGGCACCCCGCCGGGTTTTTTTTATGCCCAGGGATGGGCTGTATACCGCGAGAGGCCATGGACGATGTACAGGATGTACAAGTGTCGCGGAAGGCCATGGATGGCCGTGAGCGACAGGCCGTAGCGGTGAATGCCCAGGAATGGGCTGTATACCGCGAGAGGCAAGGGACGATGTACAGGATGTACAAGTGTCGCGGCTCTGCTCTAATCAAGGCATAAACTGTGTCTCTATCTGCCTCTGCACCCTGGGTGCTGCGGCTGTGCCACCGGCCTCACCGGTGCTGAGGATGGTATATATCACCTCGCCACCAACCGTTACACTGCTGACTGTGGTGCTAAACCAGGCGGTGGCGGCTGGGTTGGCCGGGGTATCGGTAGTGACAGCAGATGCCCCGTTGACGATACGATTGGCCGCCCACTCTGCCCCGCTCTCTGCCGCATACAGGGCCTGGGCAGAATATAGCTCGTTGATACTCTCGGTAGTACCAATGACGTACATGCGGGTCATAAGAGCCGCCAGCAGGGCCAGGGCAGTGATCAGAAAGATCGCTGCAATCATGGATAGACCCATTTGTCTGCGCCGCTGCATCATCCTAGATTCCTCAGTTGACCGCCTACAGGCATGTACAATGCCATGCAAATATTGATCTTTTTATGTGCGCCATAGTTCATCAGTTGAATGAAGGACGCTACGTGGCGTATTGCACACCTGGAGCGGCACGTGGCGGCGTCGCCTACATGGAGGTAGGCGAGGAGCGTGAGCATGGAGCGGTAAGCTTTGCAACTCCTTGGAATAGAATAACTATTCCTCGTCGCTGCGCCTTGCCCTGCACCACCCCAGGCACACACTCCACTACGTCCAACTGAGGATTCTAGGATCATGGTGTATTCCTTATCTGAATCTCCTGATAGAGCCGGATTGACTCATCGCCATCTGTCAGTTCCAAATCCACCCGCAATACCCCGCTGGCGTAAGGATTGCCCGGTTCATAGCTGAAATCCAGCGCCTTCACCCCATCTACCAGGACAGGATCAGAGTTGCTCCAGTCACCGTTGGTGTCATAGCCGCTCATACCTGCACTTTTGCGCCAACGCAGGGTGTCGCCCAGCAACCCAATCTCGTGGGTCTCATTGGAGATGACAAAATGGTTACCCGGTGAATCATTGGGGAAGCTATGGCTGCCAAACTGCAGGATCTGCCCAACGGTAGTGCCATCCGGCACATTGGCAGTAGCGACAACCCCGGTAAGTGCAACAGCGGTGCTACCGGCCCGCAGTTCATCTGCCGAGGTATTGCCCAGGATCAACCTGTCACTGGACTGCAAGGCCAAGACATCAAGGATGTATAGCTCCGTCATGACGGTCGGGTCCTTGGCAAAGCGCCTGGTGGTGACCAGAAATGCCCCGGGAAAACCGTCATCAGTTGAGACATAGCGCCCGCCGGTACGGGCCGCTAGAAACTGCACCCCTTCGTTACCACCTGAGCTAACCACCTCCAGGCTGTTGGGAACCGCCTCACGTACCATCCGGGCCAACTGCTCCAGTGCCAGACGACCCTTGGCCGTCAGCTCCCCCCTGGTACGGGTGGTAAAATAGGAGCCGATCGACTGCTCGATAATAGGGGCCATCAGGCCGCCAATAATGCCGATTATGACGATCGCCATTATGATCTCCGGTAGATTGAAACCTCGATTGTAGTGACGGTGGATCATCAGAAATTTAGCCTGTAGGCGTCTATGGTAAGGTCCTCATCGTTCGGTGTAGTCACTGTCACCGTGATATGACGTACATCAGCGGCCGGTACGCCATTCCACGCCCCACCCGGCTGGGTCACAGAGACCGCAACGGAGAAACCGCTGTAGCCAGGCATAGGTGACTGCCCATCGACCGGGTCGGTCTGATCCGGAAACTGAGGAGGACTGTCACTGACACCGTTGTAGTCATCTACGTCATCAAACTGGGCACGGTTCTCCCCATCCGCGCCAATTCCCGGGATAGGGCTACCATCTGGGCAGAGGGCTGCAGCTGTATCTATCTGACCACCACCGATGGGAGTACACTCATTCCAGCGTTTGCGCACTATCTCATCCATGTAGGCATTCATCACAGCCATGCCGCGCTGCCTGATATATGGCTCATGGCTATGACCTACGTTCTGCCTGAACTGCATCACTATCACTGACAGCGCAATGCCAACCACGACGATAAACATCACCGCCTCAATCAGCGAAAAACCAGTCTGTTTAGTTGAGCCTGGCATAGCCTGTCATCCTCTCAACCACCACCGTTTTGTTATCCGAGCCGACTGACACCACGATAGTGACATTATTACCTGAAGGCTCAGAGCAGGCCGCCAGACCACCGGAACATGAAGGTGTGCCTCTGGAGTTGAACTCGATAGTCCCCGTCTGGTTGATTGCCACATCAGTCCAGTCGCTGATGTAGTTCGCCCCACCGGTATAGGGATTATTTATCGCAGTGCCATTTTGGGTCACCGCATAACTGTTGGCACTTCCATCCAGCTCTACCTGGAAGGGGGCATCACCGCTATGCGTCATCGACATCTCCTGGGCATAACGGATCGCCTCAACCAGCTCCTGTGCAGCCACATGCGCATCAAACATCTTTAGGTCCATTCGTGAGATGGCATAGGCCGAGAGCACCCCGAGGATGATAATCACCAGGATCAACTCAATCATGGTAAATCCGTGCGCTCTGTTCATTCTATCTCTTGCCAGTAGATAAAGCGGTCATCACTACGGAATATGCCGAAGGTGGCCGTAGCTGTCGCTGGCCCTGGTAGCCATACTGGCCAGTTCAGGGTCACTACACTTGTGCCACTGGGCGGGGCAGGATTAGAACTGATCTGCAGGGTAAGATCTCCGCTGCCACTATTTAATATGATTGGTGTGACCGGCGTGGCAGTGGTAGTGATGTTGCTGTCAATCTTCGTGTAACCAACCTGCGAGCAACTATCATCGCTGTTTACTATCCACCCGCCGGCAGAGTAGTGCTGGGTGCCTATAGGCAGGACCAGCGTATCTCCAACATCACCTTGGGTACCGTAACTATCCCTGGCATAACCCTGGCCATAGCGCAGCTCCGTACCGGCAATGGCGCTGATGGTATAGGTTTGTGCTGTGTCGCCATCACCTATATTGCAGCTACTATTAACCGGGTCGTAACAAACCCCATCGGCATCGGTCAGCGTAGCGGCATTGAACTCCAGATCCACCGAGGCAGCAAACGGCTCCTCTGGATTGACCGGCCGAGAGTAGCTGATACGATCACCACTAAGCGTCAGGGTTGGCGGGATCGCGTCATAGTCGTCGCCAGCACGCGTTGCACTTCCTCCATCTACATCCCAACTCACTGTTGCCGCAGTCGTGACAACCGCGTTGGTGTAGCTCCGGCCTGCCATGGCATCATCCAACAGCCAAAAATCTCCAGCATAGTTCTGAGTAAACATGCCTGCACTGTTCTGCGGTTCGACTGTAAGCACCGGATCGGTAACAAAGCCGAAGCCACCATTCAGAGGATCCTGCCCAAGATAGGTAAATGGGTTAGCGCCGGCACTACATGCACTGTTGAACTGAGGCGTGTTGCTGGACAGTAGCAGTCTGGCAGGATAGAAACGGCCGATGTTTTCACTACTACCACCGGTTACCGTCTCACCGAAATATGAATTTGCTGGCGGGGTGGCGGTAACGGTGAATACACCGACCTCAGATATGGCCTGATTGTTGATCAGATGTTCGCCGCTGTCCGCTGCTGCAATATCCACACCGGTAACCGCCAGGGTTCCGGGTGCACCACCTGCTGGCGCCACCAGGGTCTGGGACAGGGCGATGCTGTCCAACTGAAAGTTGGGAGTAACAGAGTTGTCCGCGCAAGCGCCACGCACCCTTAGGTTGAACGGCTCCCCCGCCTTCTGGAAGGCGCTACAGGTGTGGTCCCCGGAAGGACAGGCGGCATTGGCATCATCACTGAATACATGAATATGGTCAGGCTTAACCACAAAGGCATCACTACCTGTCATCACCAAGCCCGCCTCACTGCCGCTTCCAGTAAAGCTGGCATCCAGAGTCAACTGCCCGGCGTCAGGATAGGTGACTGTGACCGTGGCACTGCCACTACTGTCAAACTCTAGTGGCACACCTGTCCCAGGTGATGAGGTGACAAGGGTGTAGTCGGTACCACCGCTGTTGAGGATTAACTGATTGCTACCACTGGACGGATTGGTATAGCTGGTCCAGAGCTGCACCGTCTCGGTACGGTTCTGAAAGGCCGGAACGCACTGCTCACTAGTTAAATCAGTGCGGACGGCACTTATATTAAGGTTACCAGAGGTGGCGCAAGAGGTCTGGGTAGGAACATCGTACACAAAGCCTGAGTCGTGAAAGGTTAGATTACAACTGGCTGCAACACCACCAACAAAACAGCTCGCTGCATTGGCAGGAGAGGGAGAGGCCCCCGCCACTCCCAAGGTTACTGCTTCGGGAGTGGTATGGCGCAACTCAAAATCACCACTGCCATTGTTGATGGTTACAGTGTCACCCCCAACCCAACCGCTCGGCTGGAGGCTAACCTGGACCGTACCGGTATGTAAAACCGAACAGTCTGCATTGGTGCAGGCCCTGATGGTTATACTCTCAGGCTGACAAGTGAGGGCCGAACTGTCGTGGTGAAATTCAATATGATCCAGGGCGCTGGCCATGCAGGAATGCGTCTCCTGCATCACATATTCGATCTGCGCTACGGTCAGGGCCGAGGTATGCAGAGAGACCTCGTCTAGGTTACCGCGAAAACGGTTGTCAACTTCACCGCTATCGGTCTCTCCACCGATGGATGCCATACCACTATCTGTCCCCCAGGTGCCGGTGAAGCTCTGCGACCCTGCATACAGGGGTGTACCGCTATCGTCATAGATATGGAGTCGCATAACCTGATTGGTGACATCGGCCACTGCCGCAGCGAAATACCATCGGTTATTATGGATAACCGGATCGGAATCCAATATTTTCAAGACGGAGCCACGGGAGTAAAAGCGCAGTCTTCTGGTTCCGCCATCACCCATACTCAGGGCATAACCGCCGCGGCTGTTGTCCTCATCATCGGCAAATATGCGCTGCCCTGCCTCACCCTGCCTGGTGGTTCGCATCCACGCGGTAATGGTGAAATCGGTGGTCAAATCGGTAAAACCAGGCACCTCTACATAATCCCCATCGCCATCAAACACGCCATAGCGACAGGTTCCAGGATCGGCTGGAACAGCTGGGGTGCTAGAGTCTGTAGTAGCGTCATCTCTGCGAGTACCATTCAAACCACTACCTGATGCATCTGCAACCTCCCCCGGACTACCTACCCAGGCGGCCTCCTCCATCTGCCACCAGGCCAGGCGTTGGCTACAGCCACTATTCATATCTGCAAGCACCTGGGCCTGATCCACAGCACCGCTGTAGACACGAAACTCATCCATACGACCACGGAAACGGTAGCCACTATTGGCCCCCCAACCACTGAGATGCAGCTGCGAATCAACCACCGCGCGGTTGTTATAGATGGTTCCGCGACGTTGGCTCAGGGTCTGCTCAACTCCATCGATAAAGATCTGATTACCGTATACGTTGTTATTGGTAAATACGGCCGCCACATGGTGCCAACCATTGGCGAGGCCAACAGAAGAGATGCCATAGATATCGCCACCACCGGTATTGAAGCCAAAGTGAGGAATCGCAAACCAGAGATCATGGATATACCATCCCATAGGCATAACGCTGTTGGTCCCATCCCAGTACATCCAGAAGGTAACGCTGCTCTTATCACCAGGTGCAGTCGAGAGTGGTAGACCAGTAATATTGAAAGTACCGCCGTTGAATTCACCTCCGTAGCAGGAGTCCGGTTTAATCCCCTCGGTAGGAGTCGCCACCCGGTCGACTATACCAATCCTGGTGCCGTCGGCTGTACCAACCAGATCATCCAGCATCCCGGTAACATGCCAGTTATCATCAAAGCTGTAACGGGCCACCATAGTGGCCGGTGGTGGCGGTGGGCAGCTAGGGCAACCAGAACTGGTATAGGCCACATCGGCATTCACCTCCCCCTGGGTGATCTCGGCGTCGTAGACCTTTACCTCATCCAATCTACCAGAGAAACGGTAGCCATCGTTGGCCCACCAGCCGCCAATACGCAGATGGGGATCCACCACCGCCCAGTTGTTGTAGACACTGCCCTGGCGCAGACTCAGGGCACGTAGTGTCCCATCTATATAGAGCCTGTTGCTATAGACACTATTGTTGGTAAAGACGGCGGCCACATGATGCCAGCCGTTGGCCAGACCGGCAGACGAAATGCCGTAGATGTCACCACCAGCGGTATTGAAGCCAAAATTGCCATTGGAGAACCAGAGATCGTGCCGATTCCATCCGATCGGCATGACACTGTAGGTTCCATCCCAATACATCCAAAAGCTGACCGTGGTTTTGGCTCCGGGGCTGGTAGACAGGGGCAAACCATTGATATCGATAGCCCCACCCCCAAAGGCGGCACTACTACAGGTATCGTTTTTAAGTCCAGAAGTTGCGTCACTATTGCGGCTGATCGAGCCCGATACCAATCCGTCATAACTACCAATAGTGGTGGGTGCACTATTGGTAGCAATCCCGTTGGTATGCCAGTCACAACTATCGAACGAGTAGTGAGCCACAAGGTTGGCCGCTGCTGGTGGAGGACAGCCGGGACAGGGAGTACTGGTAGCAGTACGATCTGCATCCACCTGCGCCTGGGTGACATCCCCGGTATAGACCTTAAACTCATCCAACCTGCCAGCAAAACGGTAACCGTTACTCCCCCACCAGCCACTGATACGCAGGTGTGGATCTACTACGGCTCGACTATTGTTTGGGGTGCTACTGCGCTGGGTAAGCACCTGTTGCACGCCATCGATGTAGAGGGCATTGGAATGGATGTCGTTGTTGGTAAAAATTGCGGTGACATGATGCCAACCACCCGCCAATCCTGCAGAGGAGATTCCGTAGATATCACTGTTACCACTATTGAAGCCAAAGCTCCCGCCCTGTAGCCAGAGGTCATGGTATTGCCAGCCCATGGGCATAACGTTATTGGTACCATCCCAAAACATCCAGAAGCTGACACTGGTCTTGGCCCCGGCTACCGCAGAGACCGGTAGTGGATCGATATCAACAGCACCACCACTGAAACTTGCGGCACTACAGGTGTCTGGTTTAAGCCCGGAAGTAGGGGTGGTATCGCGTCCAATAAGACCGGTGGGGGTACCATCTTGTGTGCCTACTGTATCAACGATGATGCCGGTACTTGGCCAGTCGCAACTATCAAACTTGTAGTGGGCTATCAATGTCCCCACCGCCCCTGCCTGACCGCTGAAAAACAGGCAAAGAAAAAACAGGACAAGCCCCTTCAGCAACGCCTTTTTACTGGCTTTACAGTAAGTTGTTTCTGCGATCACCATAGCTTGGTTCTCAAGCCTCAGCGCCTGGTCAACTGAGTGAGATCCCACATCGGCAGGAAGATGCCTAGTGCCAAAATCAGCACCAGGATACCTACAGCGATCAGCAAAATCGGTTCGATAGCAGTGGTAAGATTCTTTAGATCATAATCCACCTCGCGCTCATAGAAGTCCGCCGCCTCTGCCAACATATGATCAACCGCGCCCGTCTCTTCCCCGACTGCCAGCATCTGAATCACCAGTGGGGTAAACAGACCGGTTGCAGATGCGGTGCGGGTCAATGTATCGCCTCGCTCCACACCGTTGCGCATACTGAGGATACGACTGCCGACATACTCATTATCAACTGCCCGAGATACCACGGTAAGCGCCTGAATAAGAGGCACACCGCTACCAACTGACATGGCAAAGGCACGGGCAAAACGACCCATAGTAGCCCGATGAATCAGATCCCCCACTATCGGCAGCCTTAGCTTCATACGATCCCATAGATAACGCCCCTCATCGGTGCGAACGTAATAACGTACCCCAATAACAGCGGCAATTACCGCCAGTAACATTAGCGGCCAGTAGGCGACAAAAAAATCGGACGTGGCAAGCAGTGCCTTGGTCTGCCATGGCAGCACCATATTCTTTCCTGCAAACACCTTGGCAAAGGCTGGGATGACCCAGATATTTACCGCAGCTATAGCTACAGCGATGGCGATGAGGACAAAGCTTGGGTAACGCAGGGCAGCCTTTATGCGGTTACGGGTATCCCGCTCCAGCTCCAGGTAGGTGGCTAGTTGCAGGAATGCCTCATCCAGCTTGCCGGTATTTTCACCTACCCTAACCAGACTTATCATGATTGTAGGAAAGGTATCCGCGTACTTACTCATAGCTAGAGACAGCTCCTTGCCGGACTCCAGCTCTACCTTTATTCCTGTTAGGATCTCTGCCAACAACGGGTTACGCATGGTCTCTGCCAACCCAGTAATACCGCGGATTATGGGTACACCAGCCTTATTGAGACTATGCATCTGGCGACACAGGTGGATTAGGTCATCGAGGGTGGGCTTTCTTCTGCCAAACTTGCTGCGCAACTCCTGGAGTGCATCCTCCTGCTCTACCACTGCGGTGATATCAATTGGGGTAACACCGCTATTTAACAGGAGTGAGGCGACGGACTCTGTAGTGGCCGCCTCCATCTCACCGGACACTGACTCGCCCCTGCTGTTACGCGCCTTATAGTTGTAGATCGGCATAGCTGGAAACCTTGCTGTTCAAACAAAATAAAACTTGCATCTATACGTAAGTGTAGTGCAAATTCTATGCCCGTTCCCAACGCAGGTTGATACCCCTAAATCCAGATTGTGGCACTGTTGAGATACAGTAGTGCAGGTCTCCCACTGCAACTAGCTGATCATCCACAAAGATCAATGGTAGGCGCTGCCGTTGCCAGGGCGGAACACCCAGCTCCTGATACAGCTTCTTAAGGCTTTTACTATGGCCACGACCGGGTGGACTACAGCGCTCACCACCGGAGCGAAAACGCACCTGGATAGCACCAGACTCCCACAGTTGCAGTGGGATGCCTGATTCCCCCTCCTCAATCAAGAGTCTACCCAGCCCTGCTGGCAGCTCCAAGGGAGAGCGCCCATCCCACTGTAGAACCTGGCCTGAATCTAGTGGTGATAATGGCCGGGAGATATAGAGTCGACCACGAAAACGCCGCAGCTCTGCACCCTGCCATGCAACCAATGGATTGCGCCCCTCTCTGGCTGCGACCATCTCTACCAATGCCCGCTCCAGATGTACTGTATCTGGAAGAGTAAACCCCTCACCCTTGATCCAGCTGCGCAGCACTGCACGCCCCTGAGGCGGTGGTAGTTCTGCCAGCAGGGTTAGGTTTAGGCTGCTGTCTGCAGTATCCCGCAGTTTGTCCAGATCCTGCTGCGCCATCCCATCGATCAGGTGCTGGGCCTCACCACAGTGGCTGGCACTACGAGATAGGGTACGACTCATAGAAGGCCAACGCTCGGCCAGTAGCGGGATCACCTGCTGCCGTAGAAAATTTCGATCAAATGAGATATCGCGATTGCTAGGATCCTCCAGCCAAGAGAGCCCCACCTCATCGGCGTAGCTGGCCAAATGCCGGCGGGAGAACCCCAGCAGTGGGCGAGCATGATAACCGCTGGCAAATTCACAGATGGCAGGCATGGCCGCAAGTCCACTCGGGCCACTACCACGCAGCAGCTGCAGCAGTACCGTCTCTGCCTGGTCGTCCTGATGGTGGGCGGTAAATAGAATATCACCTGCCCCGATCTCTGCTGCAATGGCGGCGTAACGCATATCTCTGGCCGCTGCCTCAAGGCTTTCCCCAGTGGCAGCCTCTACCTTGACCCGGACAACCTTGAACGGGATATCCTGCTCGTAACAATAGCGTTCACACTGGCTCGACCAGTCGGCCGCGTATAGATGCAGACCATGATCTACATGGATTGCAGATAGCTCTGCCGCAAGCTGAGGGCGTAAAGCAGAGAGGGCGTGGAGTAGTACCTGTGAGTCCAACCCGCCGCTATAGGCCACCCAATAACGTGGGGCCGGCGGAAGGCTGGAGATAACTGCGAGTAGCCGCTCTGGGGAGAAGGCCATGTATCGTTCGATTATCAGCTACTACTGAACTGCCCATATTGCATAAGCCGCTGGTAACGCTCATCCAATAGTCGGTCAAGCGGTAGCTGCACCAAGTGATCAAGACGTTCCGCCAGGGCATATCGCATATTTTCAGCCATTGCATCCATATCACGATGGGCACCACCCAGAGGTTCTGGAATAATGCCATCGATCAATCCCAACTCTTTGAGACGGCTAGATGTTATCCCCATCGCCTCTGCCGCCAGCGATGCCTTGTCTGCACTCTTCCACAGGATAGAGGCGCACCCCTCGGGTGATATCACTGAATAGGTGCTGTACTCCAGCATCAGCACCCGGTCACCAACCCCAATAGCAAGGGCTCCACCAGAGCCGCCCTCACCCATAACTGTGCAGATGATTGGAGTCTTCAGCCCAGCCATCACCATAAGATTGCGCGCAATAGCCTCGCTCTGACCACGCTCCTCTGCCCCCACACCGGGGTAGGCTCCGGGGGTGTCGATAAAGGTCAGAAGTGGCAGCTTGAACCGTTCTGCCGTCTTCATCAGCCGTAGCGCCTTGCGATAACCCTCAGGACGAGGCATACCAAAATTGCGGTGCAGCTTCTCCTTGGTATCCCGCCCCTTCTGATGGCCAATCAGCATTACTGAACGCCCCTCAAAACGGGCTATCCCACCTACGATGGCATGGTCATCGGCAAAGGCGCGATCGCCATGCAACTCTTCAAAATCGGTAAATATACGTTCAATGTAATCGAACATATAGGGCCGCTGAGGGTGGCGTGCCATCTGCGAAATATGCCACGGCTTGAGGTTGGAGAAGATCGACTCTGTCAGGGTGCGACTCTTGTTCTCAAGGCGCGCTATCTCATCCTGGATGTTGATCTCGGCATCGTTGCCGACTAGACGCAACTCTTCAATCTTGGCCTCAAGCTCAGCAATCGGCTGTTCAAATTCAAGGAAATTTAGATTCATACCTATAATATACCGGTTTAGGGTGATCAGTTGTACCTATATCCACGCTCTTTCCAGGCTCTTTGGGATAACTTCCTGATCAAATCAGCCACCCGACTTGCCATATACGACATCTACCCTGCTGACCCCGGAAAAGCCTTCCAGCCGGCGTAATAGCTCATCAGTTGGGTTGACCCGCCACTCCTCACCAAACTCCAATAGTACACTAGCCCCATCCTGCCTAAAGTCCATACAGACGCCGCAGCCACCCCCAAGATAGGGTGAGAGGATCGCCTCCATCTCATGCAGGAAACCCTGTTGGTCGAGGCCCTGCTCCTGTAACAAAACGCCGTTGCTGCTTAGTCGGATAGCATGTGCGTTGACGCTCCGCGCCTGTTCAAACTCATACACCTGATCCACTCGGATACCCATCCCACCTCGATACTCGTCATAATTGGTACTACCGACGATTACCAGAATATTGTCTGTCGTCAGCAGATCACGATAGCTCTCGTATGTCTCGGAAAAGAGGGTGGCCTCAATCCGGCCACTCTTGTCATCAAGCAGCACTGTACCCATTCTGCCGCGCTGGGTCTGACGATGGCTAACCGAGATAGCCAGACCGGCTATCATCACCTGGCGGCTGCTGTGTCGCCGTCTGGAACCACCATTGTTGGGTGCGGTAGCACCCTCCTGCAGAATGCTGCCGATTCTTACGGCACCTATACCTGCCAGCTCCGACTCATAGCGGTCGATCGGATGACCTGTCAGATAGAGTCCTAGGGTATCCTTCTCCCCCTGCAGACGCTGCTCATCGCTCCAATCATCGACATCATGCGGCATGATCTGATCGTTGGGCGCTATCACCGGTCCTGACTCAGCCATACCAAACAGATCGCTCTGCCCTGCATTCATAGAGGAGTGGTGCTGCTCTGCCATCTTTAGGGCCAGGGGTAGCTGGGCCATCAGAGAAGCACGGTTGCCCCCCAGTGCATCCATGGCACCGGAACGAATCAGCGCCTCAAGCACCCTGCGGTTGGCTTTATGCAAGTCTATTCGGTGGCAGAAATCGAACAGATCGGTAAACAGGCCGGCATCCTCACGCGCAGCAACAATCCCTGAGATTGCCGCCTCACCCACACCCTTGACTGCCCCCAGTCCGTAGATAACCGTATTTTCTCCGGCTGCCACAAACTTATAGTGTGAGTAGTTGATATCCGGCGGCTTGACTTCTAGCTGCATGGCACGACACTCATCTATCATAATGACCACCTTGTCGGTATGGTCCATATCGGCGGAAAGAACCGCCGACATAAAGGCGGCAGGATGGTGTGCCTTGAGCCACAGGGTCTGATATGAGACCACGGCATAGGCCGCAGAGTGAGACTTGTTGAAGCCGTATCCTGCAAACTTCTCCATCAGGTCAAATACATAGGTTGCTACCTTCTCATCAACTCCCAGCTCCTGTGCGCCCTGACGAAAGATCTCTCCCTGCTTGGCCATCTCCTCATGTTTTTTCTTGCCCATGGCGCGCCGCAACAGATCGGCGGAACCCATGGTATAGCCAGCCAGTACCTGGGCGATCTGCATGACCTGCTCCTGGTAGAGGATGATGCCATAGGTCGGCTTCAGTATCGGCTCTAGTGCCGGATGGGGATATACCACCTGCTGACGACCATGCTTACGTGCGACATAATCATCCACCATCCCAGATTGCAGCGGCCCTGGTCGATAGAGCGCCACCAGTGCGATGATTTCATCAAAGCTATCTGGCTGCAGCTTCTGGATGAGCTCCTTCATGCCACGTGATTCAAGCTGAAATATGGCGGTGGTTGCGGCACTCTTGAGCAGTTTGAACGCAGCCGGATCATCCATCGGAATCTTGCCAATATCTATCGCCGGCTCACCCTTGGTGAGCCGCTCTTGGTTTATGGTCTCCACGGCCCAGTTGACGATAGTCAGGGTACGCAGTCCAAGAAAGTCAAACTTGACCAGTCCCACCGCCTCAATGTCATCCTTGTCTAGCTGAGTCACCAGGTTGTCACCGCCAGGCTCACAGTAGAGGGGGGTGAAATCGGTCAGCACGGATGGGGCGATGACAACACCTCCAGCATGTTTGCCAGCATTACGTACCAGCCCCTCAAGCTTTTTGGCCATATCGATCAGTTCGGCCACCTCTTCATCATCGCGATATGCCGCATTCAGCTCGGCACCATCTTGCAGGGCGTCATCCAGGGTGATGCCCAGCTCAAACGGGATCAACTTTGCAATACGATCCACAAAGCCGTAGGGGTGCCCAAGTACCCGCCCGACATCACGGACCACCGCCTTGGCCGCCATACTGCCATATGTGATGATCTGGGAGACCGCGTCACGACCATAGCGATCGGCTACATATTCGATCACCCGGTCACGTCCATCCATACAGAAATCGATATCAAAATCCGGCATGGAAACCCTTTCCGGGTTGAGAAAGCGCTCGAACAGCAGATCGTATTCAAGTGGATCAAGGTCGGTAATCTTTAGCGCATAGGCGACCAGCGAGCCAGCACCAGAACCGCGCCCAGGGCCAACCGGTATGCCATTCTCTCTGGCCCAACGGATAAAGTCCGCCACGATCAGAAAATAACCAGGGAAACCCATCTCTATAATCACATCCAGCTCAAGTTGCAGCCGCTCAGTATAGATCCTGCGCTGCTCTACGTAGTTGGAATTGGTCGGATCAAGAATGGTCTCCAGTCGTTGTTCCAACCCATCATTGGATGACTGAATAAAAAAATTGGCTAGGGTCATCCCGGCTGGAACCGGAAAATCAGGCAGATAATTCTCCCCCAGAGTCAATTCCAGGTTGCATCGTTTGGCGATCTCAACACTGTTCTCCAGCGCCTCTGGAATATCGGCAAACAGCTCTGCCATCTCCTCCTGGCTACGCAGATACTGCTGTTCGCTGTAGTCACGGGGACGCCGCGGATCATCCAGAGTTCGTCCACTATGGATGCACACCCGTACCTCATGGGCTGCAAAATCTTCTGCATGTAGAAAGCGCACATCATTGGTCGCCACCACTGGAACCTGCCGCTGTAAGGCCAACTCCACACTGGCATGAATAAGATCCTCTTCACCAGCTCTACCGGTACGGTTCAGCTCCAGGTAGTAGCGATCACCGAATAGCTTCAGCCAGCCATCGAGCAACTCCTCGGCCTGCTTCTGGTTGCCACTTAGCAGGGCCGCCCCTACATCTCCCTCTCTCCCTCCAGAGAGTGCAATCAGACCGGTACTGTTATTATCCAGCCATTCACGCTGCAGCATGGGCCGCCCCAAGTGCTGTCCTTCGAGATAGCTGCGAGAGATTAGGTTTGTCAGATTGTGGTAGCCGCTAGCGTTCTGTACCAGCAACAGCAGACGACTAGGTTTGTTCGCGTCCAGCGGATTCCGCAGCCAGCAGTCGACGCCTATAATCGGCTTGATCCCGCCCTTCAGTGCCGTCTGATAGAATTTAACCAAGGCGAACAGGTTGGTCTGGTCGGTGACCGCAACTGCGGGCATACGCGCCTTAATTGCAGCCTGTACCAGCGGCTTGATCCGTACTAACCCATCTACCAGGGAGTATTCTGAGTGTACGCGGAGGTGGATAAAACTGGGTTCCATAAGGGTAGAATCATACCCTAATCAGGGGGCATGAGTCAGGGCCGATGGCTGGCCTACATAGCCCTGCGCACGGGCGCAAAAGAGCGCCGGTGGATCACACTGACGCCGAGTCTATGCAGTGCCTCTATATGCATCTTGGTGGGATAACCTTTGTGTTGGGCCAGACCATAACCTGGATATTTTACATCCATCTCTACCATCTCAAGGTCTCGGGCCACCTTGGCAATAATTGAGGCGGCACTGATTGCCGGCACTATGGCATCCCCTCCTACTATCGCCTCGACTGGGCAGCTGAGAGCGGGACAGCGGTTACCATCGACCAATGCCTGCTCCGGCTGTGGCACCAGCCCCTCTACCGCACGCCGCATGGCAAGCAAGCTGGCCTGCAGGATGTTTATGCTATCGATCTCCTCCACCTCTGCCCGTCCCAAAGACCAGGCCAGTGCTGCGCTCTTGATCTGCTCTGCCAATATCTCACGCCGCCTTGGGGTCAGCTTCTTGGAGTCCGCCAGCCCGGCGATAGGACGCTCTGGATCCAAAATAACCGCAGCCGCCACCACCGGCCCTGCCAATGGCCCACGCCCCACCTCATCCACCCCGGCGAGCAAAGTTACTGCAGAGTTCATATCAGTCATCTCTCTTACCTGGTTTAATCAGCGGCAATACCGCATCCACCGCCGAGCGACTTGCATCCCGGCGCAGTTCCTGGTGTATCTTGGTAGAAGTGGCCTGAATGTCGGCTATCAGGGTTGGCGATTCAAGTAGACGTTGAAGCGCCCGGGCCAGTACCCCTGGGGTAGCGGCATCCTGGATAAACTCTGGTGCTATCTCGCGCCCAGCCAGCAGGTTGGCCAGTGCAACATGTTCAATCTTGAGCAGCCGAAAGGTGGTCAATATCCAGTAGGTAAACGGGTTCAGACGGTAGGCAACGACCATTGGACGCTTGAGTAGCA
This sequence comes from Sedimenticolaceae bacterium, assembly GCA_050304615.1. Taxonomy (GTDB): domain Bacteria; phylum Pseudomonadota; class Gammaproteobacteria; order Chromatiales; family Chromatiaceae; genus CBFDBF01. The sequence continues at coordinate 29,114 of JBNLDW010000010.1, read as the reverse complement.
GCGCCTCCAGTGTCGCCGTTCCTGATGCCACCAGTACCACATCTGCAGCCAACATCGCATCCCGGCTATTACCATCCAGTAGGGTTAGCGGCAGTCCTGGCGCATACCTATGTAGCCGCTGTTCGAACAGTTCCCTAATGCTGCTATTTACCAACGGCACCACAAAATGGGTGTTAGGACGGCGCTGCCAGAAGAGCATCGCGGTCTGTAGAAAGATATCTGCCAGGGCCTCAACCTCACTCCTGCGACTACCCGGCAATAGGGCAACAATCTGCACTGCTGAACTAAGCCCCAGCCTCTTCTGTGCCGCCGGTTGATCAACCTCAAGGGGGATATCGTCTGCCATGGGATGCCCCACATAGGCTGACGCAACCTTGTACTGTTGTAGTATCTTCTGCTCAAAAGGAAGGATACTGAGAACAAGATTGGTCGCCTGTCGAATCTTGTTTACCCGTTTTGGACGCCATGCCCAAAACGCAGGGCAGACATAGTGGACTGTAGGGATACCCGCCTGCTTTAGTTTACGCTCCAGGCCCAGGTTAAAATCAGGACCATCGATACCGATAAAGAGATCTGGCGGATTGGCGATAAAATGATCTTTCAGTGCACGCCGGATAGAGAGCAGTTCCGGTAGATGCCTTAGAACCTCGACCAGGCCCATTACTGAGAGTCGCTCCATTGGGAACATTGAGTGGCACCCTGCTTCCAGCATGGCTGGACCAGCTATACCCTCAAACTGCGCACCTGGATATTTGACCAGGATCTCCCGTATCAGGCCAGCGCCCAACATATCGCCAGAGACCTCGGTGGCGACAATGCCAATCCTTAAATTTGGTCTATCAGCGGACAATGCTGCGCTCGCTTGCCTCCAAAAACTTGGTCATCACTGCGATCTCCGGATACTCTTCAGCCATCTCCGTCAGTACCACAGTTGCCTCTGTAAGCTTCATCTTCTCTTTATACAGGGCCTTATAGGCACGCTTTATGGCCTGGATTGCAGCTTCTGTAAAACCCAGCCTGCGTAGGCCTTCCGAGTTTATGCCATGGGGTCTGGCAGGATGCCCACTTACCATAACATAGGGCGGAACATCCTTAGATATTACCGAGCTCATACCACTAAAGCAGTGCGCCCCTATATGACAGAATTGATGTACCAGCGAAAATCCACCAAGGATTGCCCAATCATCAATCGTTACGTGTCCCGCTATAGAGGCAGCATTGGCCAAAATCACATGATCACCAATAACACAGTCATGGGCTACGTGGGTTGAGACCATAAACAGATTATCGGAGCCGATCGTTGTCGCTCCACGATCCTGAGCAGTACCGCGATTCATGGTGACAAACTCTCGGATTACATTGCGATCACCGATCTCCAGCACCGTCTCTTCACCAGCATACTTCTTATCCTGTGGGTCATCGCCTATTGAGGAGAACTGGAAAATCTGGTTATCTACGCCTATGGTTGTAGGCCCACGCAGAACCGCATGTGGTCCTATAGTGGTGCCTCTGCCAACGCGCACCTTGGGACCGATAACAGCAAATGGGCCTACTGTTACCCCCTCATCCAACTCTGCGGCTGGATCAATAATGGCGCTTGAATCAATCACTAATACGATACCCTGGTGCCAGGAGCCTGTCGAAATCGTTAAAGTAAGAGCCGCTATTAGCTTTACTCGATAGATTCATTAGATAAGCTCTCACGATTTTTCGCCCTAAAACAAGTAAATCCTGTTGAGTACTAGGCAAAATCCCTCTCGGTACATATGATATCTGCAGTAGCGGCCAGCTCCCCATCAACCGTAGCGCTACATGAGAACATGCCCATGCCGCGCTTCACCTTGGTCTGGCAAGCCTCTATTAGAAGTTGATCGCCAGGTTCTACTAAGCGCTTGAAGCGGGCCTTGTCGATACCGACAAATAGATAGATAGTGGTATCTGTCACTGTCTCAGGATGGGATTCCATCGACAGCAGTGCGGTCGCCTGGGCCATCGCCTCCACAATCAACACCCCCGGCATAACCGGCTTGATCGGAAAGTGACCATTAAAGAAGTGTTCGTTATAGGTGACGTTCTTGAGTGCTAGCAGACGCTTGTCCTGCTCGAACTCCAGCACCCTGTCAAGCAGCAGAAAAGGATAGCGATGCGGCAGTACGGTCAGTATTTTGTTTATATCCATACTATTCAAGAACCATCCTCCAAGTCTTTCAGACGTCTAACTATATCATCAAGATGACGTATGTGGGCAACGCTCTTCTGCCATTCGCGGTTGACAACAGCAGGTAGATTACCACTATAGTGACCCGCCTCTTTAGGCGAGCGGGTAACCAGAGTCTGTGCAGTAAAGTGGGTGTCATCCGGTATATCCAGATGGCCAATAATACCGACGCCGCCACCAATGGTACATCTTCGACCAATACGGGTTGAACCAGCAATCCCGACACAACCAGCAATTGCAGTATCTTCACCAATCCAGACGTTATGTGCTATCTGGATCTGATTATCCAGCTTGACGCCCCTCTCCAGTACCGTATCGTGTAGTGCTCCCCGGTCGATAGTGGTGTTGGCGCCAATCTCGACATCATCACCAATTACCACACTTCCCAACTGCGGCACCTTGACCCAGGTGCCATCGCTGTTGGCCAGGCCAAAGCCATCACTGCCGATCACTACCCCGGGATGTAACAATACCCGCTCACCGAGCCTGACTCCGGCGCATAGTGTAACATTGGCAACCAGGCGTGAATCGCTACCCAAATAAACGTTGCTGCCAATCACCGAGCCTGGGCCTACAAAGACACCAGCACCAATCTGCGCACCCTCTTCCACCACTACGCCAGCCCCTATCCAGGCCGTAGGATCAACCTCTGCGCTGGCGGCAACTACTGCCGACTCATGCTGTCCTGGCTGCAACTCTGGCAGAGGAAACATATAGCTGCTAATGCGTGCATAGGCCAGATATGGGTCTGCGGCAACCACAGCATCAACCGGACACTCGGCTAAAAATTTCTGGCTCAGGATTACCGCTGATGCCTGGGTAGCACTAAGATACTTCCGGTATTTAGGGTTGGCCAGAAAGGTGATATCACCGGCCGTAGCACTCTGCAGAGTTGCTACGCCAGTTATCTCACAATCAAGATTGCCATGCAGCTCTGCCTTGGCCACACGCGCCAGCTCACCTAATTTAAAACTCAAGCTGGTTCCTAACTTAATTCAATCCTTCTATTTCTTATTCAGACGTTGAATAACCTTATCAGTAATATCGACACTCTCACTAGCGTAAACTACTCCTTCGCTCAGGATCATATCGACCTTCTCCTCTTTACCGATTTCACGGACGACTTCGATTATCTGACGAACCAGTTTTCTCCGCTCTTCTGCAACCCGCAGATTAAAATCATCCCGCGCCTCCTGCAGATCAAAGTTGAGCTTACGTCTACGCGAACGGATATCCTGCTCTAAACGCTTTAACTCGGCCGCACTCATGACAGCCTTATCTTTCTGCAACTTAGTTTCCAGCGTCTTGAGTTTTTTCCCCGCATTGTTAAGCTCTTCTGTCTTTTTAGCGTACTCATCCTTCAGCACCTTCTCGGTAGCCTTAGACTGAGGGGACTGCTCAATAGCCTTCTGATAATTGACCACCATAATCTTCTGTTCTGCATTAGCAGAGCCCATGAAACCGACCAGAAGAACCGAAACTGCTACTGCTGTTAATCTATTCACAACCACCCTCCATAACTACTCAAAATGAACTGCCAAAAGTGAATTGAAAGACCTCTGTATCATCCTCGCTCTTATCGTTTAGTGGAGCAGCCAAACTAACACCCAATGCGCCCATAGGTGACAGCCACTGGAGTGAGACACCGGTAGAATAACGGAGTTCACCTAAATCATAGTTGTCATCATTTGTATCAAACACATTACCAGCATCTATAAATGTCCCCAGGCGCATGCTCTCAGGGGCAAGGCCAAAGGGCGCCGGGAACAGCATCTCCACACTACCGACCACCTTCAGGTTACCGCCAAGTGGATCCCTCTGACCAGACGCCTCCCGTGGACCCAGACTATAACCCTTATATCCTCTAACCGACTTTGGACCACCGGTAAAATAGTTTTCGTAGAACGGAAGATCTTCGGTACTCGAATAGCCATCTCCATAGCCCAATTCCACCTTGGTGGAAAGTGTCATATATTTGGCAATGGGAAAGAAGTACTTGTTGAGATAGTTTGCCTTGTAGTAGGTAAGATCACTACCGGGGAGAGTCACCTCGGCACTCAGGGCCTGCATCCCTCCCTTAGTGGGAAATATGGATTTATCCCTGGAGTCACTTTTCCAACTTACCCCTGCCGAGTAGTTTAGAAAGGAGTCACCGTTAATGCGTTCAAAATACCTCACCTCTGTAGAAGCGTTAGGTCCAACATGAAAATCGGTGTGGCTTACACTGAAATCAAAGCGGATGCGATCAAATTCGTTCAAGGGGATACCGAAATTGACTCCAATATAGCCGACGTCAGTAGTGTAGTCGGCAGTATCTGCATCAGAGAAATCGGTCTCCTTATAACTGAAATCAAACCCACGACTAATGCCGTCCACCGTGTAGTATGGATTAGTATAGGCCAGGCGATATGCTGTGTTTATGTCACTATTATTGAAGGCTAGACTGACCCGCTTGCCAGTACCCAGAAAGTTATCCTGGCTGACACTGGCATTGAAGGTTACACCCCCGGATTGAGAGTAGCCAAGTCCAGCCAGAAGGCTACCAGTATCCTTCTCCTCTACTTGAACATTGACGTCCACCTGGTCAGTAGATCCTGGTACTGCTGGTGTCTCAACGCTTACTTCCTTAAAGTAACCCAACCGCTCTAGCCGCTCGCGTGACGTGGTGACCAACTCTGTTGAAAACCAAGCCGACTCCATTTGCCGCATCTCCCGACGCAACACCTCATCCCTGGTGTCACTGTTACCACTGATATTTACATGTCGAACATATACACGCTTACCTGGGTCTACAAAGAAGATTATGGCAACCTCTTTCTTCTCACTATTAATCTCTGGGATGCTGTTTACATTGGCAAACGCATAGCCCCTGTCGCCAAGCAGAGCGTTAATCTCCTCTGCGCTGCCAACCACATCCTTGCGCGAAAAGTTATCACCCCGGTTGATTCGAATAAGTGGAAATATCTCCTCTTTAGGCACCACCAGCTCACCTGCCAGCTTGATATCACTGATGGTATATACATCGCCCTCAGTAATATTAATAGTGATATAGATGTCACTCTTATCTGGAGTAATCGAAACCTGTGTGGAATCAATCTTAAAGTTGATATAACCACGATCTAGATAGAAGGAGCGTAATGTCTCCAGATCTCCCGCCAGCTTTTGCCGCGAGTATTGGTCATTAGAACTAAGTATTGAGGTCCAGTTAGTGGTGCCCAACTGAAAGTCTTCCAGCAGATCATCCTCATCAAAGGACTCATTACCGATGATGTTGATGCGCGTTATAGTTGCAGCCTCGCCCTCGGTAATGACGATATCGACCGCCACTCTATTCCGCTCCAGCGGGGTAACCGTAGATTGCAGCTTGACTGCATATTGACCGTTGTTGAAATACATCCGCTGTAATTCCTGCTCAATCTTATCCAGTACAGACCGGTTGAATACCCGTCCCTCAGCCATACCGATATCTTTCAATCCAAGCAGCAGCTGCTCCTCCTCCATTGCCTTGTTCCCACTAATATTTATCTGTGCTACAGCTGGACGCTCTGATACAAAAATAATTAGGACATCGTCTTCACGCTCCAGTCTTACATCCTTAAAAAAACCGGTTTTGTATAAAGCACGAATGATCGCGGCGCTTTGATCTGAATCAATCTCATCACCAATCTGTACCGGTAGGTAATTAAACACCGTACCGGCAGAGATTCGCTGCAGCCCTTCAACCCGTATATCCTTGATTGCAAACACCTCGGCGAAGGCCGTTAGCGGCAACCACAAAACGAGCGAAAGCAATACTGCTCCAAACCATCTATTATCTAGTGACATCTATTATAACATCCCGTTTTTTAAGGATTTTTATATAACAACAACTACGCCGCGCAGTATCCCGTTCAGACGTAAAGGGGGAGCAGTATAGACGATCTTGCGCCACTATCCCAGCAGCCTTGAGATATCAACATAAAATGCCACGCACATCAAGACCAACAGGAGTGCCAGCCCGATCCGCTGCCCCTGCATCAACATCTCCTCTGATGGGGGGCTACCTTTTACCCATTCGATCAGAAAAAACAGCAGATGTCCGCCATCCAACACTGGAACCGGTAACAGATTTAGTATCGCCAGGCTGATACTGACCATCGCCAAAAATTTCATGAAATACAGCGTCCCATAACTTGCTGATTTACCGGCGGATTGGGCGATTGAAATAGGGCCGCCAAGGTTCTTTACCGATGCATTGCCTGTGACCATCCGCCCCAGCATCCGCAGCATAAAGCGGGACATATCAAAACTCTTACCTACAGCAGCACCCATGGCATCCATAGGCCCTAGCCTGACCTCTACCCGATAGGCATCGAATAACCCCTCTGGGATATCCACCTCAGCACCAATCCGTCCTACCGAGATATCCCCTTCCATACGACTACCAACCAGGATGGCTAACGATAGCTGTTCTGCTCCACGGGAGACCTCCAGCTGTACCGTCTCTTCGGGGTGTTTGCGGATATAGCTGACAAACCCGTTCCAGTCAGCAACCTCGCTGCCATCTACCAACATGATCCGGTCTCCAGGTAACAGGCCGGCCTTGGCTGCCGGCTCATCCGCCACCACCTGCTTAATCACAGCAGGAACCACCGGACGACTTGGAGTAATTCCAAGGCCACCCAGAACATCTCCATCATCAGCCACACTCTCCAGCCGCCCTAGCGGCAGGATACGCACTTGCTCCGTACCGAACGCATCCGCTACCAACACCGAGACATCCTCACTCCCGGAGGCATCGGACATTAGGGTAAAAACGGTCGACTCCCAGGTTGGCGTCTTGCGCTCCCCCACTGCCAGGATTTCATCATCCACCTGGAAACCAGCCATCTGGGCCACTGAGGCCGATTTGACCTCACCTACAACCGGCCGGATACCGACATCTCCACTGACGAACACCAACCAGTAAGCAAATATGGCAAAGAGGAAATTAAATAGCGGCCCCGCTGCCACGATAGCCGTTCTGACTGGCAGAGATTGACGATTGAAGGCGCGATGCAGATCCCCCTCCTGCACCTCCCCCTCACGCTCATCCAGCATCTTGACATACCCACCAAAGGGGACAGCCGCCACCACATATTCGGTCTCATCCACACGACCGATACGCCTCCAGAGTGGTTTGCCAAAACCGATAGAGAAGCGTAGTACTTTCACCCCTAAACGGCGGGCAACCCAGAAATGGCCAAACTCGTGTACTGTAATCAGTATCCCAAGTGCCAGTATAAAAAAGAAAATGGTAGAGATGAAAGAGCCCATAAAAATAGTGTAATCCGGTTAATTTATAGCAACACAGAGGTATTCAGGGTAATGGTCAGGTTTTCACCCTTACAGCAGAGGTCAATCCGATATCACTATCGGGCAAAAGTCCGCATCTGCGATAGGGCATTATATCACTGACAGGGACTCTATGAATATTGCTCCACCACTAGCTCTGCAGCAGAACGTGCGTGCCGATCTATCTCCAGGATCTCCTCCAGCTCAGCGGCAGATCCGCTGGGGATTTGCGATAGAGTTTGCTCAATAATTTCAGGTATTGCGGTAAATCCCACCCTGCTGCCAAGAAAAGAGTCCACTGCAATCTCATTGGCCGCATTCAGCACAACCGGACGATTACCCCCCTCACGCACGGCCTGGTAGGCCAGTTCCAGACAAGGGAAACGCGGTTGCTCTGGCGTCTCAAAATCAAGCCTGGCTACCGCAAAAAGATCCAGCGCGGCAACCCCTGACTCAATCCTCTGCGGCCATGCCAGTGCGTGCGCTATGGGGGTACGCATATCGGGATTGCCCAGTTGCGCCAATACCGAACCATCGACATACTCCACCAGAGAGTGGATAACGCTCTGCGGATGCAGTACCACCTGCACTCTCTCTGGAGGCACCGCAAATAGCCAGCAGGCCTCTATTACTTCCAGCCCCTTGTTCATCATGGTGGCTGAATCAACCGATATCTTGCGCCCCATATCCCAGTTTGGATGGGCACATGCCTCTGCCGGTGTAACCTGAGCTAACTCCTTAATGGGCAGCTCTCTAAATGGCCCACCAGATGCGGTCAACAGGATGCGCCGCACCCCAACCGCCTCCTCGCCACAGACAAAACCGGCCGGCATACACTGAAAGACCGCATTGTGTTCACTGTCGATGGGTAAAATCTCCGCCCCATGCAGCGCCGCCTCATGCATAAATATAGCGCCAGCCACTACCAGCGCCTCTTTATTTGCCAACAGCAGGCGTTTGCCCGCCCGTACCGCGGCCAGTGCAGGCAACAGCCCAGCGGCCCCGACAATAGCCGCCATCACGTAGTTTACCTCTGGCAGACTGGCAATAGCTTCCAGGCCTGCCTCCCCCACTAATACCTCAGTAGCCGGGGAATCAACCGTCAATCTTGCCCGCAACTCAGTTGCCTGGGTCTCATTAGCTACAACTGCATAGCTGGGCCTAAACTCCTGACACTGTCGGCAGAGCTCGTCCACTCTCCGGTTGGTACTAAGTGCCAGCACTTCGAACTGCTCCGGGTGTTGTCGCAGTACATCCAGGGTACTGACCCCGATTGATCCAGTAGAGCCAAGGATGGCGACGCCAATCACCCCTGCATCTCCAGTAGAATCAACCCTAACAGGAACAGCGGGGCTGCGGCTGTCACACTATCAATGCGGTCAAGCACGCCACCATGTCCAGGTAAAATAGTGCCACTATCCTTGGCCCCGGCCTGGCGTTTAAACATACTCTCAAACAGATCACCAACCACCGATAACAGGACAGTGACCAGGCAGAGTAGCGCCAGCCAGGGTAACAGTGACCACTCCCCTAACCACCAGGAGAGCGCAACAGCGCATACCACCGAACTTGCCATAGCCCCATATAGCCCCTCTCTAGTCTTGCCGGGGCTGATGACTGGAGCAAGCTTGGTCCTGCCCCAACGATGACCGGCAAAATATGCCCCTATGTCAGCCGTCCAGATCAACAGCAACAGAAACAGCGTCAACATAGGACCACTATCTCCGCTACCGTGAATAGAGTGGATCGCTGCCCATGCCGGAACGAGTACAAAGAAACCGGCTACAGCGGAGAACAGACTCAATCTCTGGGGTGCACGCTCTATCTGTTTGATACGTAGAAGGCTTATGCTAACCAGGCACCACCACAATACGACGCCTGCAAAAAACCAGATGATATAGTCTTGATAGGAGAGCAGCTCTGCCACCAGCCAGAGAATAGATGCCAGCAACAGTAGGTAGATAACACGTCCCTGCCAAGCAGATATCCCAACCAGCCGCGTCCACTCCCAGGCACCGATCAGCACGATCAATCCAAACATAAGAGAGAGGTAAACAGTAGGCAACAAGAGAACACCTCCCATCACCATAGGCGCCAATGCCAAGGCCGTCGCAATACGCTGGAATAGGGAGCTATGTGCCACGCTGCACTACTTTGTCGGGGCAGCAGGGGTTACCTGCTCGCCAGTACGCCCAAAGCGTCGTTGTCGCCCACTGAATGAGTACAGGGCTTGTTGGAATTCAGTTGCATCAAAATCGGGCCATAGAACAGGACTAAAGTAGAGCTCCGTGTAGGCCACCTGCCACAAGAGAAAATTACTCAATCGCTGCTCCCCCCCGGTACGAATAAACAGGTCAGGCAGCGGCAAATGGGGGAAGCTTAGCTCACTGGCCAATGTGGATTCGTTGATATCCTTGGGGTCAAGCCTACCTGCCTGTACCTGCTCCGCGATCCGACGTGTAGCCTGGGTGATATCCCAACGACCACCATAATTGGCCGCTATCTGCAGCACCAGACCGTTGTTATCGGCCGTCTCCCGCTCAGTGGATAATATGGACTGCTGCAGTTTTTCCGGGAATGCACTGGTATCACCAATCACGTGAAGTTGGACATTATTCTTGGTCAGACGTTTGGTCTCCCGCCGCAGTGCCACCATGAATAGCTCCATCAACAGGCTAACCTCCTCCTCTGGCCGTCTCCAGTTTTCACTACTGAAGGCAAACAGGGTAAGGACCTCAATATTGTATCGAGCTGACTCCTCAACTACCGCCCGGACCGATTTAACCCCGGCCTTGTGGCCTGCATGACGGGGCAGATTACGCTCTCTAGCCCAGCGCCCATTCCCATCCATGATGATTGCAACATGCCGTGGAATACCACTGGCCTGCCCTCCACCATCGCTATCGGTTCCCTCTATAGCCACGGAGAGCCTACACCTCCATCAAATCGGCTTCTTTCTTCTCAAGCAACTCATCTATCTCCTTGATATGCTGATCTGTGAGCTTCTGAATGATCTCCTCACCACGATGCTCATCATCCTCAGAGATCAGCTTCTCCTTAACTAAATCTTTAAGGTGATGATTGGCATCCCGCCGAATATTACGTATTGATACCCGTCCCAGCTCAGCCTCATGACGTACTACACGCACCATCTCTTTGCGTCGCTCTTCAGTAAGCGGCGGCAGTGGAATCCTTATAATATTACCAGCAGTATTTGGATTCAGACCTAAATCCGAGTTCATTATGGCCTTCTCAATCGGCGCCACCATGCTCTGTTCCCATGGGGACACTGTCAAGGTTCGAGCATCTTCTATATTGATATTGGCAACCTGACTCAAGGGCACATCAGAGCCATAATAAGGAACCATAAGGTGCTCTAACAGGCTAGGATGAGCCCGACCGGTACGCAATTTAGCGAGTTCATGGTTGAGCGAATCAACACTTTTCCCCATGCGCTCAGTAGCATCTTTTTTTATGTCATCGATCATATTAGTCTCCAACTAATGAACCAATATCCTCACCCTGCATCAGACGCAATAGGGCGCCCTGGTTGTTTATGTTCATGACCCGCAGTGGCATGGAATGATCCCGGCACAACACGATGGCTGTAGTATCCATAACTTTTAAATCTTCTGCCAGGACCTGCTTGTAAGTGAGACGTGGATAAAACTCTGCCTCTGGAAACTGCATCGGATCGGCCGCGTAGATACCATCCACCTTGGTGGCCTTAATCAGCAGTTGGGCACCAACCTCAATAGCCCTAAGACTAGCGGCAGAATCGGTGGTAAAAAAAGGATTTCCTGTACCGGCTGCGAGAAGCACAACTCGCCCATCTTGCAAATGGCGTACGGCCTCACGTTGCACATACTGCGCACAGACCTGATCCATCTTCAGTGACGACATGACCTCCGCATCGATCCCGATCTTCTGTAATGCATCCTGCATCGCCAAGGAATTCATGACGGTCGCCAGCATACCCATGTGATCACCAGTGACCCGGTCGATGCCACCCTTCGCTAGCCCGGCACCGCGAAAGATGTTGCCACCCCCGATCACCACGGCCACTTCAACCCCTGCATCTACCAGAGCGCCAATACCAGCCGCCGTTTGCGCAATCACTTCCGGATCAATACCATACGCCCCACGGCCCATCAGTGCCTCACCGCTAAGCTTTAGAAGGATACGCTGGCAGATCATTTTAGATGTCACTACAACCCCTCTTTACACTTTTGCATAGACCGCTGGCCCTATATATTTACTCCCCGCGGGCCTGTGCCATAACCTCTTCAGCAAAATTCTCCTGCTTCTTCTCGATCCCTTCACCGACCTCGAAGCGCTGGAAACGTACCACCTTGGCACCAGCATCTGCTAACAACTTTGCCACCGTCATATCTGGATCTTTGACAAATGACTGCCCCTCAAGAGTGACCTCAGCGAGATATTTGCGCATCTGACCATCAACGATCTTTTCAATGATGTTTTCCGGTTTACCACTTTCCATAGCCTGAGCCTTGGATATCTCCCTCTCCTTTGCCAAAAGATCGGCTGGGACATCCTCCTCAGAGATGCATACCGGATTGGTGGCTGCAATGTGCATGGCAAGATCTCTACCCAACTCCTCATCACCACCTTCCAGCTCTACTACTACGCCGATACGTACGCCATGACTATAGCTGATTAGCTGGCCACTGCCCGCGGTAAAACGTGCAAAGCGGCGCACGTTCATATTTTCACCAATCTTGGATATCAGCGCTTCACGAGCAGTATCTATAGTAGTCTCTTCACCCTCATGCAGGGTCTCTCCCATCAATGCCTGGACATCAGCAGCATCGGAGTTAAGGGCACGCTCACTGACCGCATCAACAAAAGAGATGAAGTTTGCGTCCTTGGCCACAAAGTCGGTCTCACAGTTGACCTCGACCATTACCGCCGTTTTCTTATCTTCACTGAAGGTGATAGCGATAACCCCTTCGGCAGCAATACGTCCCGCCTTTTTTGCCGCCTTCGCCTGACCTGATTTGCGCATCAGTTCGATTGCGGCATCGATATCCCCATCGGTCTCGACAAGCGCTTTTTTACACTCCATCATGCCGGAACCGGTGCGCTCACGCAGTTCCTTTACCAGAGAGGCTGTAATTGCCATGGTATCTGTTTCCTCTTTACTATTAATTCCAAAACTTCTGACCTGAACCTGTCTCAGGTACAGAATGCGCGACTAAGAACTCTTCTCTGCTGCAACCTTCTTCTTTGCAACTTTCTTCTTTACGACCTTCTTCTTTGCAACTTTCTTCTTTGCAACAGTCTTCTTCGCAACCGCCTTTTTCACGACCTTTTTCTTGGTCACCGTCTTCTCTGCAGTCTCCTGCTTTTCCACCTTGGCTTCACTCTCTGGCTCAGCCTGCTCCTCGCTCTGCTCTGGGGCTTCCTCTTTTTTGACTGCTTTTACAGATTTTTTCGCAACCCGCTTTGTAGTCTTCTCATCGGCCGCACTTTCTACCCCTAGATGGGCAGCACTAGCACGCCCCTCCAGCACTGCAGCAGATACACCCTGGACATAGAGCTGAATAGCCCTAATAGCATCGTCATTACCCGGAATTACGTAATCTATATTGTCTGGATCATTGTTAGTATCAACCACTCCCACAACTGGAATCCCTAGCTTAGCCGCCTCGGCAATGGCAATATCTTCGTGCCCGGTATCGATCACAAACAGCACATCAGGCAGACCAGCCATGTTTTTAATACCACCAAGGCTACGCTCTAGCTTGGCCTTTTCTCGGCTCAATCCCAAGGCTTCTTTCTTATTAAAACGGTGTTCAATACTGCCATCTTCAAACATCTCCTCCAGCTCCTTGAGACGCTTAACTGACTTTTTGATGGTCTTGAAATTGGTCAGCATACCACCCAACCAGCGGTGATTTACGTAAGGCATACCACAACGCTCCGCCTCTTCCTTTATAGTCTCTTGGGCCGCGCGCTTAGTACCTACAAAAAGGATTTTGCCGCCGTTGGAGCTGAGAGTACCAAGAAAATTCAAGGCCTCTTTGAATAGTGGCAGCGTCTTGTCCAGATTGATGATATGGATCTTATTCCGCTGCCCGAATATGTAAGAACCCATTTTGGGGTTCCAATAACGGGTCTGGTGCCCGAAATGCACGCCCGCCTCCAGCATTTGGCGCATGGTTACTGCACTCATGGTAGTACTCCGAATTGTTGGGTTAATCCTCCATACATCCCGACCAATGACCCGGAAAACCAGGCACCCCACCAATCGTGACGATGTATGTGTGTATTTTTCCTGCCCCACAACAGTATATTTGCGGAATCAGGGCGCGTTTTATACCATACATGGTTCGCCATAACAATTATTCCGGGTCTAAAAACGGCCCGATTTCAGCCATCTACACAGAGAACAACAGCATGGGCGCCATCATAAAGACTAGGGAAGAGATCGAAAAAATGCGCACCGCCGGCAAGTTGGCTGCGGCCGTCCTGGAGATGATAGGGCCCCATGTGCTGGCAGGTGTAACCACAGAAGAACTGGATCAGATCTGCCACGACTACATTGTAGACAAGCAGGGCGCGGTGCCCGCCCCACTCAACTACAAAGGCTACCCTAAATCGATATGCACCTCAGTAAATCATCAAGTTTGTCACGGCATCCCCAGCAGTAAAAGACTAAAGAATGGGGATATTGTCAACATCGATGTCACCGTTATTAAGGATGGATTCCACGGAGATAGCAGCAAGATGTTTTTGATCGGTGAGCCCTCGGTACTGGCCAGACGCCTGAGCAGGGTCACCCAGGAGGCCATGTGGATTGGCATCCAGCAGGTCAGGCCGGGAGGACACGTGGGAGATATAGGCCATGCCATTCAAAGCTATGTAGAGTCCCACAACTACTCGGTAGTTCGTGAATATTGTGGCCACGGTATAGGGCGGGGATTCCACGAAGACCCACAAATACTCCACTATAGAAGCAAAGGCCCAGGGCAGGAGTTTCAACCCGGCAACTGCTTCACCATTGAACCGATGGTAAATGCTGGCAAACCTGATGTTAAGCTACTCCCCGATGGCTGGACGGTAGTCACTAAGGATCGCTCGCTCTCCGCCCAGTGGGAGCACACTATTCTAGTGACCGAAGATGGCTACGAGGTACTCACCCTACGCCAGGAAGAGTTAGCCAACACATAATGGAGCCAATATGTAACGCCGCAGAGCTAAAACTGGCCATGGCGGAGGGCCAAGAGCCGGTTCAGCTGTTTCGCGACGCCCTCTCCCAGGGATCCGCAGCTATCCTTAGTGGCTTCAAAGAGGGCGTGCATGTCACCACCCTGGTCTCCCTGCGCAGTAAGTTGGTTGATACCCTCCTCACCGCTGCCTGGGGCAGTTTCATCCAGCAGGAGGCATCTGTTGCTCTGGTCGCAGTGGGAGGATATGGCCGGGGCGAGCTGCACCCGGCATCAGATATCGACCTAATGATCCTGCTTGAGGAGGATGCGCAGGAGGATATAAAGAAGGGTATTGAGCAATTTCTAACCTTTCTGTGGGATATTGGGCTGGATGTGGGGCACAGTGTCCGGACCGTGGAGGAGTGTGTAAACGAAGCCACTCAAGACATCACGGTCGTCACCAATATAATGGAGTCACGCCTCCTGACAGGTTCCAGAGATCTGTTCCTGGAGATGCGGGAGATGACCGGTCCTGACAAAATCTGGCCCAGTGACATATTTTTACAGGCCAAATGGGATGAGCAGAAACAACGCTATGCGAAATATGATGATACCGCATATAGTCTTGAACCAAATATCAAGGAGAGTCCAGGTGGGCTCCGTGATATCCAGACCATTGGCTGGGTCACCAAACGCTATTTTGGCTGCGATACCATGCATGGCCTGGTCGGCCGTCATTTTCTGACTGAGGCTGAATATGATGCCCTGATGCAGGGCCGCTCTCTGCTATGGAAAATCAGGTTTGCCCTGCATTCGCTGGCTGGCCGGCATGAGGACCGGCTGCTATTTAACTACCAACATACGCTAGCCGAGCAGTTCGGGTTTGTGGATCAGGGACACGACCTCGCGGTTGAGCAATTCATGCAACAGTACTACCGTACGGTGATCCGCCTGCGCCGACTGGATGAACGTCTGTTGCAGCTGTTTAACGAGGCAATCATCCGCCAGAACCAGCCGGAAATAATTACCCCTATCAACGAACGCTTTCAAAACTGTGATGGGTTCATCGAGATAACCGACAAAAATGTATTTCGAAACTATCCATACGCCCTGCTAGAGATCTTTCTACTACTGCAACAACATCCAGAGTTGCAGGGAGTACGTGCCAGCACAGTGCGCATGATTCGCGCCAATCGGCATCGTATAAATGATGAATTTCGCGCTGACCCGCGCTGCCGTAGCCTCTTCATGGAGATACTGCGTCAACCCAATGGGATTAGTCACGAACTTAGGCGAATGAATCGTTATGGCATCCTGGCTGCCTATGTGCCGCTGTTTGGAAAGATTGTAGGGCGGATGCAGTATGACCTGTTCCATGTATATACCGTTGATGCCCATACCCTGTTCGTAGTCCGCAACCTGCGGCGCTTTGCGACTCCGATGTATGCCCATGAATCACCGCTCTGTAGTGAAATCATGGAAAGGCTACCCAAACCTGAACTGCTATATCTGGCTGGACTGTTTCACGATATAGCCAAGGGGCGTGGTGGCGATCACTCTACGCTGGGGGCACAAGATGCCTTGGAATTCTGTCAACAACATGGTCTTAGCCATGATGACAGTCATTTAGTCTCATGGCTGGTAGAAAAGCATCTGGTCATGTCCATAACAACACAACGCAGAGACATCAGCAATCCTGATGTAGTGCACATGTTTGCCCAGGAGATGGGAGACCTCCATCACCTGGACTATCTATACTTGCTAACAGTTGCCGACATCCGCGCTACCGACCCAAAGAAATGGAATTCCTGGAAAGATGCACTGCTACGCGAACTCTACCATGCCACCAAACGGGCGCTGCTACGCGGCCTGCAATATCCGCAGAACGCCGATGAATTGATCCAGGAGAAACAATCCAAGGCATACCGCCTGCTGGAAGAGAAAGGGATCGATCATAAAGTCATCCATGATCAGTGGATGCTGCTAAGTGTTGGCTATTTCCTGCACTCTTCAGCCGAAGAGATCGCATGGCATACCGAGACAGTCTTACAGACCGACCGCGACCACATTCCAAAGGTCACTATCCGCCGCAAGAGTGAACGTGGCTGTTCAGAAATCTTCATCTACAGCCAAGACAGGGATGGACTTTTTGCCCTCACGACCGCCCTACTTGATAGTCTGAGTTTAAATATTGTTGACGCCAGAATCGAGACGGCAGATGACAGCACCACTCGTAATGGTTACTCGGTATTGGAAGAGAATGGCGAAATTGTCAGCTCTACAAGACGGATAGATGAGATTATTAACCGACTTGAAAGTGGTCTGCGTGACCCGGATGGGATTGACCTTGATTTACAGCGTCGAATACCGCGCCAACTCAAACACTTCTCTGTACCAACCGAGATAACATTTACCCCAGATTCATCCAATAGACGCACCATAATGAAACTGGTTGCCTGGGATCGACCTGGACTGCTGGCCCAAGTGGGACAGGTATTTGCCGATTGCAAAGTATCTCTTCACAATGCGAGAATATCGACCTTTGGTGCCGAGGCTACGGATACATTCTTTCTTACCGATTACAATGGTAACCCCCTGGAAGACGAGTCCCTGCGTGAACGCCTGCGCCAAGGGATCACCCAGCGCCTGGCAACGACTCAACCAGATTCTAACTAAAACGTAGACTTAACTAAGAACACCATTATGATAAAGATCAACGAAAACTACCTGAAACTGCAGGCCTCCTATCTGTTCTCGGATATCGCCAAGCGAGTCGCCACCTACCAGGAGGCAAATCCAAAGGAAAAGGTGATCAAGCTGGGGATAGGCGACGTAACCCGCGCCCTGCCTGACGCCTGTGTCCAGGCCTTCCACAAGGCGGTGGACGAGATGGCCAGTGACAACACCTTTCGCGGCTACGGTCCGGAACAGGGCTACGACTTCCTGCGTGCAGTGATCGCCCGGGAAGATTTCCAGGCCAGAGGTGCCAAGATCGATGCGGATGAAATCTTTGTCAGCGATGGCGCTAAGTGCGACACCGGCAATATCCAGGAGATCTTCTCCACTGATATCAAGGTCGCCATTCCTGATCCGGTTTATCCGGTCTACATGGACACCAATGTCATGGCCGGGCGTAGTGGCGCCTGGGGCGACGGCCGCTATGATGGGATCGTTTATCTGGACGGCACCAAGGAGAACGGCTTCGTCCCAGACATCCCGAATGAACAGGTTGACCTGATCTATCTATGTTTTCCAAACAACCCCACCGGCGCCACCATCACCAGAGAGCAATTAAAGAGGTGGGTGGATTACGCCCGCAACAACAAGGCCGTGATCCTGTATGACGCCGCCTATGAGGCCTTCATTCAGGATGATGCCCTACCCCGCTCTATCTACGAGATTGAGGGCGCGCGTGAAGTGGCCATTGAGTTCCGCAGCTTCTCTAAGACCGCTGGTTTCACTGGTACTCGCTGCGCCTTCACCGTGGTACCAAAGGAGTGTATGGCCTATACCAACAGTGGTGACAAGGTCTCGGTATATGATCTATGGAACCGGCGCCATACCACCAAGTTCAACAGCGTATCCTATCCGGTACAGCGGGCAGCCGAAGCCGTCTATAGCCCTGAAGGCAAGGCCCAGGTACAGGAGCTAATAACCTATTATCTGAAGAACGCAAAATACATCCGCGAACAGATGATGGCCCTCGGCTATGACTGCATCGGCGGTGATAACTCACCGTACATCTGGATAGATGGCGGCATGGACTCCTGGGAGTTCTTCGACCTGCTGCTGAATAAGGCACATGTGGTCTGCACCCCCGGCGCCGGTTTCGGTAAATGCGGCCAGGGGTACATTCGCATCAGCGCCTTCAACAGCTTTGAGAACGTCACTGAAGCAATGGAACGAATCAGCTCCGCTCTTAAATAGATCCGGTATTTGACGCAGAGAATGCAAAGATGCAGAGGCACAAAGTAAATATCGTTTGTTTACATAGCGTAAATAGCCATACCAATTATCTGTCCGTGCAGAGTTATCCCCAAACATAAGGCTCTGCGTTACTTTCCAGATGGTTTGCATATGTAATTGATGTATAGGTAGTTAGAGGAATATCCAAATGCCAATGTCACAGGATTTTCAGGACAGACTCACTCCAATAATGGAGGAGATTGCAGCCCACTTTGGTACCCCGTTTCACATCTATGATGAGGCAGGGATTCGTGCAACAGGAGAGTCCCTGAAGAGCGCCTTTGCCGGCATAGACGGCTTCCGCGAATACTTTGCAGTAAAGGCGCTGCCCAACCCTGAAATTTTGCGGATAATGCACTCTATGGGCTTTGGCTTTGATTGCAGCTCCATCCCTGAACTGCGTTTGAGTCGCGACGCTGGTGGTCACGGTGAAGCGATCATGTTCACCTCCAACAACACCAGTGATGAAGACTTTCACGCGGCCGAAGAGGATGGTGGTTCCATCCTTAACCTGGATGACATCTCGCTGCTGCCTAAGGTGCCGCATATGCCGGAACTAATCTGCTTCCGCTACAATCCCGGCGACCGCCGCACTGGCAACAGCATCATTGGCAAACCCACTGAGGCCAAGTACGGCGTCTCCCACGATCAGCTCTTAGACGCCTACCGCCAGGCAAAAGAGATGGGGGCCACCCGCTTCGGCCTGCACACCATGCTCGCCTCCAACGAACTGAACTACAGCTATATGGTGGAGACCGCCCGCATGCTGCTGGAGGTGGTAAAGTGGATTGGTTCCGAACTGGACATCCGCTTTGAATTCATCAACATAGGCGGCGGCCTCGGCATCCCCTACAAGCCTGAAGATGCCCCTTTGGACATCGCATCCATGGCGCAAGAGATCACCGCCCTGTTTGATCAGTTCAAGGTAGAGAACAGCTACACCCCGCAACTCTACATGGAAAGTGGCCGCTTTATTACCGGTCCCCACGGCGTCCTGATCACCAGAGCGATCAATCGTAAGGAGATCTATCGCACCTACGTGGGCGTCGACTCCTGCATGTCTGCCCTGATGCGCCCCGCCCTATACGACGCCTACCACCATATCACTGTGCTGGGTAAAGAGGGTGAAGAAGAGGTGGTGGATGTGGCCGGCTCCCTGTGCGAGAACAATGACAAATTCGCCGTCCAGCGTGCCCTGCCAAGAATTGAGGATGGAGATCTCCTCTGTATTCACGATACCGGCGCCCACGGCTGGGCCATGGGGTTCAACTACAACGGCAAACTGCGCCCGCAGGAGCTGCTGCTGCGCAGCGATGGCTCAGTAGAGCTTATCCGCCGGGCAGAGACAACTGAGGACTACTTTGCTACCCTAAATTTTAGTGCCGACATCTACCGGCCAGCCGGCTGAATCCAGACTGGATTAAGCGTACTCATCAATCCCCAACATATCGCTTATCCGCTCCCGCTCATCTTCGGAATAGAGGGATCTATAGGCGACTACCGCCTCCCTGCCACGTGGGGAGAGGCCAGAAGGATTGGCCTCACGACTCAGTATTACCGCCCTTACCTGGAGGCGATCCCGCATACTCTCAACGACCACTGGCTGCGATGATGGCGCCGGTTGACGTGGCTGCCGGTCCCGTAGCTGACTACCCTCCTGCACAGGGGCAAGCGCCCGCGATGGCCCTGGGTAGTTGGAGGGAGTGATAATATTGGCGATTGTATTCACAATATATTTAATGCGATCAAAGCCATACAAAGCACTGTTAATGCAGTGGTAGAGATGCAGACAAATCCGCCACTACTAATGGGGTTTTATACTAGCAATTCCTTAGCCCGGTGGCCAGGACATTGGGCGCCCACCAAGAAGGTGTAGATGTATATGGAACACCGTCTGACCACCATCCCGGTTACAATTCATAACCGTGCGATAGCCGGACTCGGCCAACCCCTCATCTACCGCCACCTGCCTTGCTACTAAGTATAGTTTCCCCACCAGCTCTGCGTCTTCTGGTTGCAGATCATTGAGGGTACTGATATGACGCTTTGGGATAACCAGAACATGGGTCGGCGCCTGCGGCCCCATATCCCTGAATGCCAGTACGTCATCTGTCTCCAGCACCACATCCGGCTGGATCTCTCCACTAACCAGTTTACAGAAGATACAGTCAGACATAACACTCTCCTTGATTCGCTACAAATATCACACCTCATGCCGTCCGGCAAAGGCATGCGACAGGGTACCACCATCTACATACTCCAACTCACCACCCAGGGGTACCCCATGAGCTATTCGGGTAGTCTGAATCCCGCGGGTATGGCTCAGTTCACTAATATAGTGCGCAGTAGCCTCACCCTCTACCGTGGTATTGGTAGCCAGGATCAACTCTTTAATCACCCCCTCATCCAGCCGCTGCGCCAACATATCCATGCCGATCTCTTTAGGGCCGATACCATCCAGCGGTGATAGGCGGCCACCAAGGACAAAATAACGCCCCCGATATTGGGTCGCTTGCTCTATTGCCATAACCTCTGCCGGGGTCTCAACCACACACAGCTTGCTCTCATCCCTACTGGAATTGCTACAGAGCTGGCAGATAGGATCTTCACTGAGGGTGCGGCATGATTCGCAGTGGCCAATCTCATCCATCGCCTGCCGCATCACTGCCGCCAGGTGTCTGGCCCCATCACGATCCCGCTCCAGGAGATAGAAGGCTATCCGCTGTGATGACTTGGGACCTACCCCAGGCAGGCAGCGGAGGGCCTCCATCAGTTGGTTGAGCAGCGGTCGTTCACTCATAAGATCAGAAAGGAAGCTTGAAACCGGGGGGCAAACCAAGACCACTAGTCACCCCTGACATGCTCTCCTGCATCTTGCTGGCAACCTTACTGACCGCCGCATTAATGGCAGCAGTTACCAGATCCTCCAACATATCCTTGTCATCCCCCAACAGGCTATCATCAATATTGATACTGCGTACCTCATGCTTGCCATTCATAACCACCTTTACCAGGCCACCTCCAGACTCCGCCGTGACCTCCTCTTGAGCAAGCTGCTCCTGGACCTTCTGCAGGTCGGCCTGCATCTTCTGCGCCTTCTGCATGATATTGCCTAATCCACCTTTCATCGGTAACTCCTCAACTCAGTTAATCATCTATCGGTTTAATCGATCCCGGTACCGGGCGGGATCCGAACTTTTTTCCTATTGCCTGTACCATCGGGTCAGCTGCAATTTTCGACTCGGCCTCCTGCTGCCTATCGGAACGTAAAAGTGCATCCTCTGCCGCTGGGGTATGCAGTCCCTGCTGGCCGACCTCAATATCCAACTTAAGACTGCAATTGAGATAGCCCTCTAGCGCCTTCTGCAGACGCTGCTGCGTGCTCTCCACCTTTAACTGTTGGTGTGCCGGATCCAACAGCAGCCGTAACCGTTTGCCATCCCAACTGTCATATCGACAATTATGGGCCAACTGCTGGGCAATACCTCCCAGATTGAGTTGTGCCACCACGTTGTACCAGTCGCTGATCTCTGCTACCGCTGTTTTCTCTGCCTGAGCCTGAGGTGGGGTGGTAACTACTGATCCCTCACTCTCTCTGCTGGCCGGTTTTTTGTGGTCCTCTCTGCTAACCGCCTTGGCCGGTCGGCTGGATGTGGTAGTCGGAGCAGCCATATCTACCCTATCCGGCCTGAAGGCCAACATACGCAGTAGCACCATTTCGAAGCCACTCCGCAGATCCGGGGCCTGCGGCAGATCGCGCTGGCCTATGAGCCCAATCTGATAATAGAGCTGGACATCCTCAGGCGGCATCACCTCGGCCAACCGGGATAACTCCACCTGGTCACCCGCACTCTCATCCACCGCACCGGGCACCACCTGCAACAGTGCAATACGGTGCAACAGCGCCAGCAACTCCTGCAACACCCCAGCAAAATCTGGTACCCGCTCAGCCATGCTGGCGACTACCGCCATCACCTGTTGGGCATCCTGGTCGGCCAAGGCCCGCAATACACTATGTACCTGGTCTTTATCTACAGTACCGAGCATGGCGCGAACATCTGCCTCCTTAACCTCACCACCACCAAAGGCGATGGCCTGATCCATCAGGCTGAGACCATCCCGCATACTGCCATCCGCCGCCCTGGCTAGATGCAACAGGGCCGGTTGCTCAAAACTGATCTCCTCCTGCTGCAACACCTCCTGCAGGCGATCCAGGATCTCATCCAGCAGCAGACGTTTCAGATTAAACTGGAGACAGCGGGAAAGGACCGTCACCGGCACCTTCTGGGGATCGGTTGTAGCCAGCAGGAATTTTACGTGTGGTGGTGGCTCTTCCAGAGTCTTCAGCAGCGCATTGAAGCTGCTACCGGAGAACATGTGTACCTCGTCAATCAGATAGACCTTGTAACGACCACGCACCGGGGCGTATGGAACATTCTCCAACAGCTCCCTGGTCTGATCCACCTTGGTTCGAGAGGCCGCATCCACCTCTAGCAGATCGACAAAACGGCCCTCATCCAGCTCCTGGCAAGCACTGCACTGACCGCATGGGGTAGAGCTGACGCCCTGCTCACAATTCAGGGATTTGGCAAATATCCGGGCCAACGTGGTCTTACCTACCCCGCGGGTTCCAGTAAACAGATAGGCATGGTGCAGCCGGTCTTTATCCAGCGCATTGGTAAGCGCCCGCACCACATGCTGCTGACCTACCAGCTCACTAAACAGACGGGGACGCCACTTACGGGCCAGAACCTGATAAGACATATGGTTTAATTTTGGGGTTAAGTAGAAAAATTGTCTCGATTACGGTCGATTGTACCCCATTGGGTAGATCCGTTCACTCAACCTGGTTGGCGGCCCGCACCAGCCACACCCCGGCACCCGAGACCACTGCTGCGGCTGCTCCCTTCCGGGCCTGACCGGGTTCACAGCTTTTCGTTGCGAGGGGACCAATACGGGCCACCATAAAAGGGTTGAAAACCGAGCCCCTACTTTACCACGCCCTGGTAATTAGGGAACCTCTGGTTGATTTGATATTAGTCATACATACCCAAACTGATGTCACACTGCGGAAGCAGCTCCCCCAGACGGCGCACCCCATCATCTGTCACCGCAGTGTTCCATAGAACCAACTCCCGCAGGTTATGCATTGACTCAAGGTGGACTAAACCACGGTCTGTAACCATGGTCTGCCAGAGGATTAGCATTTCCATCTGTGGAAAGCTGCTCAGATGGGCTAAACCGGCATCACTGATAGCGGTTCTGGTTAAATAGAGGCCACGCAAATGCTGTAGCGGCTTAAGTTTCGCAAGTCCATCATCCGTAACCATAGTCTCCTTTAAATCCAGCACCTCCAGACTTTCCAGGGCCAGCAACAAAGGCAAACCCTCATCGGTAACGGCTGTATTATCCAGATGTAGTTCATTTAACCCTTTGATCTGCTGTAGGTGCAGCAATCCATTATCGGAGATTTTGGTATCCGCCAGGGATAAGAAACGAAGTTCCTCTTGTCCACCAATCAGACAACCGAGAACCTCATCAGTAACCTCCATGCCAAACAGATCCAACTCCTGCAGATTAGTCTTGCCATTTTCCAGTGCTAGCAGACACTCTCGCTGTTTCTGGTTGAGCGCTTGGACACCCAGATCTTTGATCTCTGTTGGTTGCATATTTTCCCCAATATCTGCCAGCCTCAATCTGATAACAGTTGAGGAGCGTATTTAAAGTATATTCAACCATATAATGGGTGCAAACCACACATATAGTAACTATTATCCTAAATATTAATGGATTCATCTGCATCTAATGCAAGGAGAGTAACGGTGAATAACCTAAGCAAAGAGCGCTGTGAGGCCTGCCGTGCCGACGCCCCCAATATACCTGCCGACGAGCTGAAGGAGTTGCTCGGCATGATCCCGGACTGGAATATCGAGACGCGTGATGGGGTGATGCAGCTAGAGAAAAAGTTTGGCTTCGCAGATTTTGCATCTGCCCTTGAATTTGCCAATGCAGTTGGCGCGCAGGCGGAGCAGGAGGGCCACCACCCGACTCTTGCTGTAGAATGGGGGCTGGTTACAGTGACCTGGTGGAGCCATAAAATAGGAGGACTGCACCGCAATGATTTTGTCATGGCGGCTAAATCTGACCAGGCATTCAACTCACTGACACGCCAAGATTCTTGAGCTTGAATGGCAACACACACTACATAGCAATACCAAGCGCCTGGGAGAGATACGATTAAAGCATCTGATCTTTTTATCCGCTGTCTTGAGGAAGAGGGGGTGGAATATATATTCGGCATTCCGGGAGAGGAGAACCTGGACCTTCTCGAATCCCTGCGTAATTCATCCATAAAATTAATCCTTACCAGACATGAACAGGGGGCCGCCTTCATGGCAGCCACCTATGGACGACTAACCGGCAAGGCTGGCGTCGCCCTATCTACCCTGGGACCTGGCGCAACCAATCTCATAACAGGCGTCGCCTTTGCCCAACTTGGTGGTATGCCGCTGGTGGTTATCACCGGGCAAAAACCGATCAAGTCGAGTAAGCAAGGACGATTCCAGATCATCGATGTGGTACAGACCATGCGGCCACTAACTAAAATGGCAGAACAGATTCCATCGGCGGCAAAAATCCCCTCTCTGGTGCGCCAAGCCTTTAAGTTGGCCGAGGCCGAGCGACCTGGTGCAGTCCACCTGGAGTTGCCGGAAGATATAGCCAGAGAAGAGACAGATACACATGCACTACGCAAGATCTCTTGTCGGCGTCCATCTCCTGATTCCCAGTCGATCATACTAGCAGCAGAGATGATCATGGCGGCTAAAAGACCCCTACTCATGATCGCTGGTGGTGGCAACCGCAAGCGGATCTCTGCCAGTCTTGAGGCGTTTATCCAAAAAACTGGTATCCCGTTTTTTGTCACTCAGATGGGCAAAGGTGTAGTGGATGAACGACACGAAAAATATCTGGGTACTGCTGCCATCACCCAAGGGGATTATCTGCACTGCGCTATAGACCGAGCAGATCTAATCATCTCAATAGGTCATGATCTTACCGAAAAACCGCCCGCCATCATGGGGCATGATGATACTGCTGATGTAATTCACTTTAACTTCTATCAGGCCGAGGTGGATGATGTCTACCTCCCCACCCTAGAGGTAATAGGTGATATCAGTGATGGCATAGCCATGCTGACAAATAAAACAGAAGCGCAAACATCCTGGGATTTTGACTACTTCCACCGCATGCAGGAAGAGACCCATAAAATGGTCACAGACAAGTGTAACAGCGACGCCTTCCCTCTAATTCCACAGCGGCTGGTGCATGACCTTAGAGAGACCATGCCGGAAGATGGAATCATTACTCTGGATAATGGTATCTACAAGATCTGGATCGCCCGCAACTATCCAGCTTTTCAACCTAACACTGTGCTGCTGGATAATACCCTTGCCAGCATGGGGGCAGGCCTACCTGCCGCTATTGCCGCAAAGATTGCCAAACCAGAACGTAAGGTTGCAGCAATATGTGGTGACGGTGGTTTTATGATGAACTCCCAAGAGCTGGAGACTGCGGTACGGTTAAAGCTCGATCTGGTGGTGGTTGTTCTCAGCGATAGCGGCTATGGCATGATTAAATGGAAACAGGATGAGGCTGGATTTAAAGATTTTGGCCTAGATTTCAACAATCCTGATTTTGTACAGTACGCTAACAGCTATGGTGCCTGCGGCCATCGCCTGACAAACGCCAAGGAGTTCAGCCCCATGTTAGAACAGTGTCTAAATTCCAGTGGGGTGCATCTGCTGGAGGTACCGGTTGACTATTCAGAAAACAGACGAGTACTAACCGAAGAGTTGCAACAAAAGGTATGCCTTTTATAACACTGTATTCAAAACCATTAAATTTTTAGAATACTAAATTTCTACATCACTAAGCAGCGCATCAAAGGCATCAAACTCTGTAACAGGCGCACTACATGCAAACCCTTCACACACATATGCCACCACACCTACCCCAGGGGTACGCTGCTGCAGGCCCGTAGGCAGTAGTTGCGCATCGTTAGGAATGGCGAGGGTAAAACGGCGTGGGGCGTAACTCCTGTTACAGCGTTCGATCCATTGTTCTAGTTGCCCCTTAGTACCACGTAAGACCACAGTCTGAGGTGGATAGAGGTACTCATCCAGAGCCGTCAATAAGGCACCATGGGCCAGCGGCGACTGCTCCATCCCCTCCCATGCCGCCATGATGGTACGCTCGGCCGCATCTAGGTAGCGCTGTTCACCCAACACATGCCCAAGCCGTATCAGGACTTGAGCAGCGATGCCATTACCTGCCGGCATGGATTCATCATCCATCGGTTTGGGGCGATAAAACATGGTCTCATGCCCAAGGGAGGTGAAGAAAAAACCACCCCGCTCACGATCCTCAAACTCATCCAGAAGTCTGTCTGCCAGTTTGATCGCAAACACCATATCATCGTCACGCCAGCGGGCCATAAGAAGTGCCAGGATCCCATCCAGCAGAAAGGCGTAATCATCTAGGTAAGCATCAAGATGAGCATGACCATCTTTACAGGTAGCCAATAGGCGGCCATTGCGCCACAACCTCTTATGAATAAAATCCAGTGCCTGCTGCGCTGAGGCAATCCACTCTTGCTGGCCAAATATGCGACCCGCCGTAGCCATCCCCTTGATCATCAATCCATTCCAAGAGGTCAAGATCTTTTCATCCCTGCCGGGTGGCACCCGGTTTCTACGTGCCTGAAACAGCTTTTCTGTGGCACTACCCAACAAGCGCTTAACCTGTGCTGGATCTTCCTCGTCATCCTCTGGCTCTGCGGCTATATATAGATGCCATCTACCCTCAAAATTTGGAGATAGCTGCAGCCCAAAGCGCTGGCAAAAAAACCTCTGTTCATCTTTGGTCAACAGTGCGTGTATCTCCTCCCTTGACCATACATAATACTCACCCTCACTGCCCTCAGAGTCCGCATCCAGAGAGGAGCAATATCCACCTTCTTGGGACTGCATTCTACGGAGCACCCATGCAGCAGTCGCATTCACTACCTCTTGATATTGCGGATCACGGCCTACCTGCCACGCCTCACTATAGAGAGAGAGCAGAGAACCATTGTCATATAACATTTTCTCAAAATGCGGGATCATCCAGCACCCGTCCACTGAGTAACGGCAAAAGCCACCTCCAAGATGGTCATAAATTCCACCAAGGGCCATCCCCTTCAAGCTTGCATCAACCATATCCCAGGCAGGCTGAGTACTCTCCCCAAGGATTACTGCGGTCGCATGATAGCGCAACAGATATCCGAGGTTAGTCGCTTGAGGAAATTTTGGAGCAGAACCAAAGCCACCATGCTCCCAGTCAAATCCTGCTTGCAGGTGATCCACCATGATATGCAACAGCGATGGAGTAATGCTTTCTTGCTCGGTTACGGAAGTATCATCCATTGAAGCGAGGGCTTGGCACAGAGATCTGTTTTGACTCTGGATCTCTTCCTTATGGTCGCGATATATCGCGGCTATCTGCTGCAACAGATCCTTGAACGCCGGCAGGCCATGTCTTTGCTCTTTTGGAAAGTAGGTTCCAGCAAAGAACGGGATCTGCTCATCCGGCGTCAGAAACATGGTCAGCGGCCAGCCACCAGCACGCTGCTGTAGTAGCTGATATGAAGCCTGATAGATTCTATCCAGATCTGGCCTCTCTTCCCGATCTACTTTTATATTAATGAACAGCTCGTTCATCAGAGTGGCTGTTGCCTCATCTTCAAAGGACTCATGCGCCATCACATGGCACCAGTGACAGGCTGAATACCCGATAGAGAGGAGGATTGGCCGGTCGGATTCACGCGCCAACTTTAGTGCCTCTTCCCCCCACTGATACCACGCAACCGGATTCTCTGCATGCTGTAACAGATAAGGGCTGGTTGCATGAATAAGCGAGTTTGTCGGCATCTCAATCCCGGCCGTGGCTGCAGTTTTGGTGAAAGCTGGCGTTAAGCGCCAGTGCCCTGATGCAATGTATCTGGATTAAAGGTTAGCAGTAAATCTCCTGCGACGCAGCCGAGTACAGGAGTCTATACATGGTCAGGCCCTCATCCTTTCGAGCATGTCTCACTTTTTGCAGAATAAGTAATCAGTTTCGTAGCCCCTTGCCCAGGCGGGCCTGATTTTGTTTTGATTGCGGTAGCTAATTTCGTGGCCTATTGATCCTGTTGATATCTCTTATGCAGGTGCAATGGCCACGAGGTACTTTCTCTTGCGTGTCCAAGAGAAAGTACCCAAAGAGAATGACACCCCACGGCTCCGCCCGCTACGCGGGTACTTTGCGCTTCTCATCCCACTCGGGGCTCTTCCGACGTGACATCCCTGTCCCGACGGAAGAGGGTCGGCATCCCTGCCGACCCCTTGCAGGCCTTTTCCTCGCGGGAT
>JBNLDW010000009.1:0-263646 GCA_050304615.1 Sedimenticolaceae bacterium | reverse complement strand
CAAGCGGCGTTCTGCAGACCTCCGGTCCTTGTGAACCTGCTTTTTTGATTTCGTCGTAGGTTCAAAATGAGGTTATTTCTGGGCAAAGAAAAAGGCCACATATTTGCGGCCTTATCTTGATTGGTAGCGGGGGCAGGATTTGAACCTACGACCTTCGGGTTATGAGCCCGACGAGCTGCCAGACTGCTCCACCCCGCAACTGTGCGAGAGAGTCTACACAGGAGAGGCTCTATTAGCAAGTGCTTATGGCCGTTGTCCGCCAATTACCATAGATTTAAATGCCCTTTGAACCTGTGTAAGCAAGAATAATCCTGTTATTCTATGGCAACGTTAACTCCACCAACATAAGAGAGTGAGATACATGTTTCGTGAAGAGATAAAGGTTCTAGACTGCACTATCAGAGATGGTGGGTTAATCAATAACTACCAATTTAGTGATGACCTGGTAAAGGCCGTCTACCGCGCCGCCTGTGACTCCGGGGTTGATATCGTCGAACTGGGGAAAAAACTGGCGGTGAGTGAGGAATACAACAAAGAGGAGTATGGAAAATGGAATTTCTGCAGCGATGATGACCTCAAGCGGGTGATCGACTCCCATGAGTGTAAGAATCCGCCACTAATTGCGGTGATGTTCGATGTCGGGCGGGTCGATTTTTCAACCCTGACCCCGGCCGATCAAGGGCCAGCAGATATGATCCGCACCGCCTGTTATGTAGTCGACATCGACAAGGGCATAGACCTGGCAAAACGCTCCAAAGACTTGGGGTATCTAACGACTATCAACATAATGGCCTGCTCTGCCGCCATTAGAACCGACTTAATCGAAGCACTCGCCCAGGTCAACGATACCCCGGAGATTGACTATCTATACTTAGTAGATAGCTATGGCGCCTTCTTCTCAGAGCAGGTCACTGATTACCTGAAGCTGTACAAAAAATATGCCCCAAATAAAGAGCTTGGGTTTCATGCCCACAACAATCAGCAGTTGGCGTTTGCCAATACCCAACAGGCTATCATTGACGGTGTAAATATGCTGGATGCCACCATCAATGGCATTGGACGCGGCGCTGGTAACTGTAACCTGGAACTCCTACTAAGTTTCCTGAAGAATCCAAAATTTGATGTGCGGCCGGTATACAAGACGATCCAGGAGCATTTTGTCCCCCTCAGAAAAGAGATCGAGTGGGGCTACAATGATATCTATGGAATCAGCGGCCACCTCAACCAACATCCACGTGCCGCCATGAAATGCCGGAAAAACAGTGAGACCATGGATAACTGCTACGACTTCTATCTCGCCTCAACCGATGTAGCCACTTAACCCAGACTATTGCCTAAACAAAAATGGGGCGCCTATAGGCGCCCCATTTTTTATACCTTGGAACTATTCTATTGTGCTATCTGCAACCACCCATCAAGGTCACTCTAAGAAAAAGCTGCACTGCATAGGGCGTATAGTCCAGCTGGGAACATGCCAAGAATAAGCATGGCCAGGCCATTCAGGGTCAATATTACCTGCATATCCAGTCCCGCTTCTGGCAGTGCTATGGTCTCCAGCGGCTTATCAAAATACATCAATTTGACGATGCGGATATAGTAGAAGGCCCCGATAATCGAGAAGAAGACTGCCACTAGGGCAAGCCATACCAGATCCACACTAACCACCGCTTCTAACACAAACAGCTTGGCAAAAAAGCCGACCGTTGGCGGCACTCCGGCCATAGAGAACATAAACAACAGCAGCATGGCTGCAAACCATGGGCTACGCTCATGCAACCCCTTGTAATCATCTAGCTGATCCGCCTCAAAACCCTTGCGGCTCAACAGAATAACAATACCAAACCCACCCAGCGCCGTAAGCGCGTAGACAATGGTATAAAACATTGCCGCACTATAACCACTACTTGTACCGGCAAGGATACCCAGCAGGATAAAACCGACATGCGAGATAGTAGAGTAGGCCAGCATCCGCTTGATGTTGGTCTGGGCTATAGCAACAATATTACCCAGCGCCATGGAGAGTACCGCCAGGATCAGCAGCATCCCCTGCCAGTCGGCGTGTAGATGTCCTAGGCCATCCACCAAAAGCCGCATCGCCAGGGCAAAGGCAGCCATCTTGGGGGCACTGCCAATAAACAGGGTAACCGCCGTAGGTGCGCCATGGTATACATCCGGTAGCCACATATGAAACGGCACTGCGCCCAACTTAAATGCCAGGCCAATCAACATGAATACCAGCCCAAATAGCAGCACCTTGTCATCCATACCAGTAGTAACCAACGCTGCAGCCACATCCTGGAAGATAATAGAGCCGGTGGCACCATAGATCATGGATATACCGTAGAGCAGCATACCGGAGGCGACTGCACCTAGAACAAAGTACTTCATGGCCGCCTCTGAGCCGCTCTGTGAATCGCGATCAAAAGCGACTAGTGCATACAGGGAGAGGGAGAGTAGCTCCAACCCAAGATAGGCGGTAAGAAAGCTGTTGGCAGAGACCATCACCATCATACCCAGCATGGCAAACAGGCCAAGTGCATAATATTCGCCCTTAAACAGCCCGCGATCACGCAGATACTGTTTGGCGTAAAGGAACGCGCCCATGGTGATTACATATATGGCGACCTTCAGCAGGTCACTCATGGCATCGCGCACATAGCTGCCAGAAAAAACAATCTGCGATTCACCACCACCAACCCACAGGGTCAGGGGGATTGCCAGCAGCAGGGCTATCTGGCTCAGGCCATAGCTAACAACCCGCTGGCTCTCTTTCAAGAACAGATCAACCACCAAGACCAAACACGCCATCAAGAGGATGAATAGTTCCGGCAGGACCGGGATCAGGCTTGAAGTGTCAAATTCAAATTGCATCTAATTTCACCAACCCCGTTAGGGTATCTTGCTCTCAGCTACATGCTGCAACAGGTTGTTGATAGAGACGTCCATCACCTCAATCAGCGGTGCTGGCCAGAGCCCCAGAATCAGAACCGCAAGGGCCAGGGAACCAAGCACTAAGAACTCACGGCCGCTGATATCTTTCAGGGCCGCGACCCCATCATTGGCCACCTCACCAAATATCACCCTCTTTACCATCCACAGGGTGTAGGCAGCACCGATAATCAGGGTGGTAGCGGCAAGGAATGCGAACCAGAAATCTGCGCGGAAACTGGCCAGAATCACCATAAACTCACCGACAAAACCGGATGTACCAGGCAGACCTGCATTAGCCATGGCGAAGAAGAGCATGAATGCAGCGAACACCGGCATGGTATTTACCACACCACCATAATCCGCGATCTCGCGGCTGTGCAACCGATCATAGAGCACGCCGACACATAGAAACATGGCGGCAGAAATAAAACCGTGCGAGACCATCTGCACCATACCGCCAGACATACCGAGGCTGGCACCGCCGGTGGCCGCACTGTTGTTACTGATCATGAAGACGATAAACATACCCAGTGTAACAAAACCCATATGGGCAACGGATGAGTAGGCAATCAATTTCTTCATATCCTGCTGTACCAGCGCAACAAAGCCGATATATACCACCGCGATAAGAGACATGGTAATAATCAACCAGTCCAGATGACTACTGGCATCCGGGGTAATAGGCAAGCTAAAGCGCATAAACCCGTAGCCGCCGATCTTGAGCATAATAGCCGCCAGGATTACTGAGCCACCGGTAGGCGCCTCCACATGGGCATCGGGTAACCAGGTGTGTACCGGCCACATCGGGACCTTAACGGCAAAGGCCATAAGGAAGGCGATAAAGATCAGGATCTGCTCATTCAAACTAAGCTGCAGGCCATGAAATTCAAGGATATCAAAGCTGCCGGACTGGAAGTACATATAGATCAGTGCGACCAGCATAAACACCGATCCGAAAAAGGTGTAGAGAAAGAACTTAATGGTGGCATAGACACGATTGGGCCCGCCCCAGATACCAATGATGAGAAACATCGGGATCAGCATTGCCTCCCAGAATACATAGAACAGCATTGCATCAAGGGCAGAGAAGACACCCACCATCACACCCTCCATGATCAGGAAGGCGGCCATATACTGGGACGGCTTGTACTGGATAACCTCCCAGCCAGCGATGATCACTAAGACCGTGATGAATGTGGTTAGGATGATCAGCGGCATGGAGATGCCATCAATCCCAAGGTAGTACTCAATATTAAATAGCTCGATCCAGACAGATTTTTCCACGAACTGCATATTGGCGGTAGAGATATCAAAACCTGACCACAGCGCAAGACTTACCATAAAGGTGAGAATGGCTACCACCAACGCCGTCCAGCGGGAGGCATTGGCCGCCTTGTCACCACTAGCCAGCACCAGGATGCCGCCAATGATTGGCAACCAGATGGTCAAGCTGAGAATGGGCAAATCTGCAAGCATATAGAACGTCCTAAACAGTCACAAACCAGGTCAACAGCATCAGCAGACCGAGAATCATGGCAATAGCGTAGTGAAACAGATAACCGCTCTGGATGGTACGTGCCACCCCGGCGAACCAACCCACAGCCCAGGCGGAGCCATTAATAATAATCTCGTCAATCAGACGGCGATCACCATAGTTCCACAACAGCTTACCGATACCACGGCTACCACCGGCAAACAGGAACTGGTAGACCTCGTCAAACCAGTATTTCTTATCGAGCACCTTGTGAAGCGCCATCAGTATCTGGTAGAGAGGCTGCATCTTCTCTTTGATATCATCCACCAGCTCCGGTCGTTTCATGTAGATGTACCATGCAGCCACAGCGCCACCAATCGCCAGCACAGTCACTAGGCCGACGCCATGCAGTAGAAAGCCGAATGGGCCGTGGTAACCCTTGCCCATCTCCGCCAAGACATCATGCTGAGGCAGCACATGGATAGAAGAGGCAAACCAGTCACCAAACAGCATTGGTCCAACAGTAGGCCAGCCAATGACCACCGAAGGGATAGCCAGCAACACCAGCGGTATCCACACCACCTTGGGTGATTCATGCAAATGCTCTTTGGCATGCTCATCGCGTGGACCTTCACCATGGAACACCAGGAAGAACATACGGAAGCTGTAGAACGCGGTTACAATCACACCCACAACCACCATTACATAGGCATAGGTGGAACCGGCTATGGTCGAGTTATGTACGGCCTCTATGATCGCATCCTTGGAGAAGAAACCAGCAAACCCCGGGAAACCGATCAATGCCAGAGACCCTAACAGGGACGTCCAGTAGGTGATCGGCATGTATTTCTTAATCCCGCCCATCTTGCGGATATCCTGCTCGTGGTGCATTCCGATAATCACCGAGCCTGCTGCCAGGAACAGCAGCGCCTTAAAAAAGGCGTGGGTCATTAGATGGAAGATTCCGGCGGCATAGGCGGATGCACCCAGGGCCACCATCATGTAACCAAGCTGAGAAAGGGTTGAGTATGCGATGACCCGCTTGATGTCGTTCTGCACGATACCGATAAGACCAGTAAACATGGCCGTAGTGGCGCCAATCACCAATATAAAACTTAGTGCTGTTTCTGATAGCTCATATATAGGTGACATCCGTGCCACCATAAATACACCAGCGGTCACCATGGTCGCTGCATGGATCAGCGCTGAGATCGGGGTCGGGCCCTCCATTGAGTCCGGCAACCACACATGCAGTGGAACCTGGGCCGATTTACCCATAGCCCCAACAAACAGCAGGATGCCGATTAGCGACATCAGCGACCAGTTGCTTTCGCCCCAGACCTGAATCTGAGTATCGGCCAGAGCCGGGACAGCCGCAAACACCTCAGCATAATCCAGGCTGTTGGTATACATGGCCACCGCAGCGATACCAAGGATAAAACCGAAGTCCCCTACCCGGTTCACCAAGAATGCCTTTAGATTGGCAAAGATGGCGGTAGGACGAACCGACCAGAAACCGATCAACAAATAGGAGACTAGACCCACTGCCTCCCAACCGAAGAACAGTTGCAGGAAGTTGTTGGACATAACCAACATCAGCATAGAGAAGGTGAACAACGATATGTAGCTGAAGAAACGCTGATAGCTGTTGCGCCCAGCCAGGCTATCCTGTGGCCAGTTCTCTTCGTCATGCGCCATATATCCGATGGTGTAGATATGGACACAGAAAGATACGAATGTAACCACAGAGATCATTACGGCGGTGAGTTGATCCACCAGGAAACCCACCTCCATGCGCATACCATCGACCACCATCCAGGTATAAACCGCGCCGTTGAATGGCTCTAGGCCACCAGTAACAAAACTATACAAAACAAACAGCGATAGCAGAGTGGAGAGACCAACACTACCGCTGGCAATCCAATGCGCACCGGCACGGCCAATCTTGCCGCCCATAAAGCCAGCAATAAGCGCCCCAACAAGTGGAGACAACACGATTAGAAGATAGATCTTTTCCATACCTATCCCTTCAACCTATCCAGCTCGTCAATATTAATGGTACCCCGGTTGCGAAACAGCACTATCAGAATCGCCAGGCCGATAGCCGCCTCTGCAGCCGCCACGGTAAGGATAAAGAAGACAAACACCTGCCCCGCTGAATCTCCCAGAAAATGAGAAAAGGCTATAAAATTAATATTTACTGCCAAAAGCATCAGCTCGATACACATCAGCAGGATGATTACATTCTTGCGGTTCAAGAATACCCCGGCAATGCTGAGCGAGAACAGGATCGCGCCAAGGATCAAATAATCAGATAGCGCGATCATCGCCTCACCTCCAACTTTGGCTCGGCTTCCATCGAAACCACTTTGATCCGATCCGGTCCTTTCTTCACTTTTACCTGTTTTGAAGGGTTCTGAAACTTGGTCTCAGGACGCTTGCGCATGGTCAACCCAATGGCGGCAATGATCGCCACCAGCAGGATCACTGCGGCAATCTCAAATGGATACATATAGACTGTATAGAGGACACCACCCAACTCACCGATATTACTGTAATCGGCAGCATGTCTGGCAGGTGCGGCAAACTGTTCCAGACCAAAATTGGCTGGCCCCACCACCAGCACCATCTCCACCACCATGACCGCAGCAATCAGCAGCCCCAGCGGTGCATACTTAATAAAACCTGCCCGCAGGATAGCGGCATCGATATCCAGCATCATCACCACAAATAGGAACAGCACCATCACCGCACCCACATATACCAGCACCAGCGCAATGGCCAAAAACTCCGCCTCTGCTAACATCCAGATACCGGCAGAGGAGACAAAAGAGAGCACCAGAAACAGCGCCGCATGCACCGGATTACGCCGCGTGACCACCATGGTCGCGGCAAACACCAGGATGCCGGCATACAGATAAAACAGAATTTGCTCGAATGTCACCAGTCACTCCTCAACGGTATTTGGCCTGCGCTGCAAGATCATTTGCAATCTGCTCCGCATATTTATCGCCGACAGCCAAGAGCACCCTCTTAGTGAGAATGTTTTCGCCCTGCTCATCCATATGATACTCATACACCCTGGTCTCAACGATGGCATCTACCGGACATGATTCCTGACAATAGCCGCAGAAGATGCACTTAAATAGATCGATCTCATAGCGGGTGGTACGCCGAGTGCCATCCTCATGCGGCGCCGCCTCAATAGTGATCGCCTGCGCCGGACAGTTCGCCTCACACAACTTACAGGCGATGCAACGCTCTTCCCCGTTAGGGTAACGGCGCTGAGCGTGCAGCCCGCGAAAACGAGGTGACATCGGCGCCCGCTCATCTGGATACTGGATAGTGAATTTCTTCTTAAACAGATAACGACCGGTCACCCGCAGGCCACCCAGCAACTCCAGCAGGAAGAGACTCTTGATGTATTTAAGCAGCGCGTTCATCAATCAAACCACCAAGGCATTTCATAGACCACAGCCGCACCCACCAGCACAATCCAGACAATGGTGATGGGGATAAACACCTTCCATCCAAGACGCATAATCTGGTCATAGCGATAACGTGGGAAGGTGGCACGAAACCAGAGAAACAAGAAACCAAAGATCAGGGTCTTCAGAAACAGCCAGTGAATACCGTCACCTAGCAGTATCCCAATGACAGGGATACCATCCAGCCCACAGGATGGAGGAAATGGCGACAGCCAGCCACCCAGAAACATCAAGGCACTAAGGGCGGAGATCAAAATCATATTGGCGTATTCACCCAAAAAGAAGGCGGCGAACGCCATGCCGGAGTAATCCACGTGGAAACCTGCAACGATCTCGGACTCGCCCTCGGCCACATCAAATGGGGCACGGTTGGTCTCAGCCACACCGGAAACAAAATAGATCACGAACAGCGGTAACAACGGTATAAAGAACCAGTTTAACGGGCCTAACTCACCAGCCTGCGCCCTAACGATGTCGCCCAGGTTGAGGCTGCCGGCCGCTACCAACACACCTACCAGGGCAAAGCCCATGGCGATCTCGTAGGATACGATCTGCGCAGCAGCTCGCATGGCCCCGAGAAATGCATACTTGGAGTTGGATGCCCAGCCAGCAATGAGTACCCCATAGACACCGACCGATGCCAGCGCCAGGATATATAGTAGACCGGCATTTATATCCGCCAACACCAGCCCCTCAGCGAAGGGGAATACCGCCCAGACGGCCAGGGCCGGTCCCAGAGTAAGCAACGGTGCCAGCAGGAATAGAAACTTGTTGGCGCCGCTCGGGATGATGATCTCTTTGACCATCAGCTTCAGGGCGTCGGCAATCGGTTGCAGCCACCCCTTTGGTCCCACTCGATTGGGGCCAATCCGCACCTGCATATAGCCGATGATCTTGCGTTCGGCATAGGTAAAGTAGGCGACACAAAGCATCAGCGGTGCCACGATAAGGACGATATGGCGCAGGATCGTGACAATTGGCGTAAACCAAAGCCACACAATCCAATCCCAGATGTTGATCAATGTCTCCATAGGATTATTGAACCTTTTCCAGGGTTATGGCACCAAACTGACTACCTAGCATCTCGGTACCAGACAGTGCTGCCGACAACCGCACACAATCATCGGGGACTGCGGCATCAATCATCACTGGCAGGGTTGCCCTGTTGCCATCCTGTACCACCAGTGCCAACTCACCATCTGCGACGCCAACCTCAGCAGCGGTTGCCGCATTGACCCGGATGGCAGCGGAAACCGCATCTGCTGTCTGCTGCAGTGCCGGGGCACGCCGTACCAGTGGGTCTAGTGCATAGATCGGCACATCGCCGATACGCATCAGAACCCCTTTGGGAGTTCGTTGCTCTCCAGCAATCTTGATGGCAATACTATTATCTGGGCTCCGCTCTCCCACCAGCGACCGCACCTCGGCCAGTACCTCAGAGGAGTCATCCTGATCAAACCCTTTCAGATTAAGCAGGGTACCGAGGACTCGCAGCACCTTCCAGGCAGGGCGTGATTCAGCCGATGGCATGGTGGCACCACTGAATGATTGCCAGCTTGCAGCTGCATTTACATAGGTCCCAGAGGTCTCGGCAAAGGCCGCGATCGGTAGGATCACATCGGCCACCGCCTCCAGATCGGCACTACGATAACTGCTAAGCGCCACTACAAAATCGGCCTGACTCAATGCCGCTCTGCCTTTGGCTGGATTACCCAGGTCATACCCAGGCTCTATCCCCAGCAACAGATAACCCTTACAGGGGCTCTCCAACATGCCGACAGCATCTTTACCTCCAGCTTGTGGCATAACACCGAGCAGATGCGCGCCGACGCTGTTGGCCGCCTCTGGTATATAGCCCATGCTGGCATCCGCTGCTGCCGCAATAGTTGCCGCCAGGGCACGCAACAGAGAGTAGTCAGGATGGGCGCTCGCCATGGTGCCGAGCAGGACTACCGCCCGGCCATCTCCCTTAAGGCTAGCTGCAATGGCCTGATGGTTCTTTGTCACTTCTACCTGGTCAATAACGCCACCTGTTGCGCCCAGTGCCTTGGCCACTGCGGCCAGATCAGAGACCATTGCCGCCGGGCTACTGTTCAGTTGCTTAGCCTGATAGTTAAGATCCAGCCATAGGGGGTTGATAAAACTGATTGCTGCACCCTGCATTGCCGCCTTACGCAGTCGGTGGTTCAGCATAGGTATGTCTTTCCTGGGATTTGAGCCAATCACCAGTGCACTGCTTAGCTGCTCAAGCGCGGCAATCTCCATCCCCAGCCAGGGGAAGCTCGGCTCGGCACCACGGAAATCGGTCTGGCGCAGACGAAAATCTATATTGTCACTACCCAAACCACGCAGCACCTTCTGCGCTAGATACAGCTCTTCCATAGTCGCCGTTGGGGATAGTAGTGCGCCGGTGTCAGCCCCTGTTGCAGACAGCCCCTTGGCTGTAATCTCCAGCGCCTTCTCCCAACTGGTCTTTACAAATCTGTCGCCCTTTTTTACCAGCGGGTGGGTCAACCTGTCTTCTGCGTAAAGTCCGGCATAGCTAAAACGGTCGCGGTCTGATATCCAGCACTCGTTGATCTCCTCGTTATCCCGCGGATGCACCCGCATAACCTGACTATTGCGCAGGTGTAGATTGAGGTTGGAACCGAGCGAGTCGTGTGGGGCAACAGCTGCACGCTGTACCAGCTCCCAAGGACGTGCCTGGTAACGATATGGTCTAGATGTCAGAGAGCCAACCGGACATAGATCAATCACATTACCCGACAGCTCAGAGTCGATACTCTTCTCTATGTAGGTACCGATGGTCATGTGTTCTCCCCGACCGGTGGCACCAAGTTCACGCATACCTGCTATCTCAGCACCAAAACGGACACAGCGAGTACAGTGTATACAGCGGTCGAAATTGGCATTGATCAGGGGACCGATATCTACCTTGGGTACTACATGTTTGGCCTCGATATAACGGGATGTATCATCGCCGCAGGACATGGCAACATCCTGCAGTTCACACTCACCACCCTGATCACAGATTGGGCAGTCCAGCGGATGGTTGATCAGCAGGAACTCCATCGTCCCCTTCTGTGCGGCCAGTGCCATGGGGGATTTGGTGAAGACCTTCATGCCATCATTGACCGGAGTGGCACAGGCAGGCAGCGGCTTGGGTACCTTCTCCACCTCGACCAGACACATCCGGCAGTTAGCCGATGTAGATAGCTTCTGGTGGTAGCAAAAACGAGGGATAAGGATGCCGGCCTCATCGGTAACCTCGATGAGCATGGCACCAGGCCGCGCTTTCAGCTCCCGGCCGTCTACCTCAATTGTTATAGTCTGCTCTTCAGACATCAGTAGCCTTCTCTAACCTTTCCCGACCATGCATTTTTTATGATCTATGTGGTATTGAAACTCATCACGAAAATGTTTCAGCATCCCCTGCACCGGCATCACAGCAGCATCGCCGAGGGCACAGACAGTACGTCCCGCAATATTACTGCCGATATCCAGCAGGAGATCTAGATCCTCCTGGCGTCCATGTCCGTTTTCGATCCGCCGCAAGATGCGCCACATCCAGCCGGTACCCTCACGACATGGAGTACACTGGCCGCATGACTCTTCGTAATAGAAGTAAGACATGCGCTCCAAGATCTTAACCATACATTGACTATCATCGATCACAATTACAGCACCAGAACCGAGCATCGAACCGGCCCCGGCGATGGCATCATAATCCATGGTCAACCCCATCATCTGCTCACCGGGGATGACCGGCGAAGATGAACCGCCAGGGATCACCGCCTTAAGCTTGCGTCCATCCTTTACCCCACCCACCAACTCCAGCAGATGGGAGAACGGGGTACCCATCGGCACCTCAAACACACCTGGCTTGTTTACATTCCCAGAGATAGAAAAGAGCTTGGTACCACCGCTATTCTCCACTCCCAAATTCTTAAACCACTCACCACCCTTCTCCATGATTGGTGGAATGGCAGCAAATGACTCGGTGTTATTGATAATGGTAGGGCAACCGTATAGTCCAACCTGGGCAGGGAACGGCGGCTTGAATCGTGGCTGCCCCTTCTTTCCCTCTATCGACTCTAGTAGTGCCGACTCCTCACCACAGATGTAGGCACCGGCACCGAGATGGACGTGGATATCGTAGTCAAACCCTGAACCGAGGATATCCTTACCCAGAAAACCGGCCTTGCGTGCATCTTCCAGCGCCGCTTCAAAGCGTTCGTATGGTTCCCAGAACTCTCCGCGGATATAGTTGTATCCAGCTGTTGCTCCGATAGCGTACCCGGCAATTATCATCCCTTCTACTACCTGATGGGGGTTATAACGCAGGATGTCACGATCTTTAAATGTGCCTGGCTCACCCTCATCCGAGTTGCAAACGATGTACTTATCGATTGCCGATTCACGATCGATAAAGCTCCACTTGAGTCCAGTTGGAAAACCGGCGCCACCACGTCCTCGTAGTCCCGACTCCTTAACGATGTCGACGATCTGGCCCGGGGTTATCCCTTCCTTAAAGATCTTCCGCAGCATCGCGTAACCACCACGGCTCTGATACTGCTCCATCTCCCAGGAGCGCTCCTGATCAATATTTCTAAGAATGACTGATTCGGCCATGCGACTACTCCAACTCGTCCAGAATCTTGTCAATCTGCTCGGGAGTCAGATTTTCGTGATACTGCTTATCGATCTGCATTGAGGGGCCGCCACCACAGGCACCTAGACACTCCACCTCTTTCAGGGTGTAACGTCCATCTTCGGTGGTCTCTCCCAGCTTGACCCCTAATTTCTCTTCCAGGTGACCCACAATCTTGTCGGCGCCATTGATCATGCAGGATACGTTAGTGCACATACAGAGCTTGTGTTTACCTACAGGCTTTAGTTCATACATGGAGTAGAAGGTAGCCACCTCATAGACCGCAATGGACGGCATATCGAGATAGGCTGCAACTTGGTCCATCAACTCTGGAGTAAGCCAGCCACCATTCTCCTCTTGGACAACGCGCAGGGCCTCCATCACCGCCGACTGCTTCCATCCTTCTGGATATTTAGCGATCCAACGATCTATATGTGCCCGAATCTCGGGGGTCAATAGCTGCGACTTGTCGGCTACTGGGGTGATAGTGGTCATTGGTTTGCTCTTGAAACTCATTAGCGATCGACCTCCCCAAACACCAGATCCAGCGTACCCATAACTGCCGTTACGTCTGACAACATATGTCCTCGAGTCATCTCATCCATGGCTGCCATATGGATAAACCCCGGCGCCCGTATCTTCAGCCGGTAGGGCTTGTTGGAGCCATCGGAGATTAGGTAACAGCCAAACTCTCCCTTCGGGGCCTCAACTGCACTGTACACCTCGCCTTCAGGCGGGCAGTAACCTTCAGTGAACAACTTGAAGTGGTGAATCAACCCCTCCATATCGCGTTTCATCTCAGCCCGAGGTGGCGCTGCTACCTTATGATCTTCTACTATTACCGGGCCGTTGTTCTCCCGTAGCCACGCTACGCACTGTGCAATAATCCGTACCGATTGACGCATCTCTTCCATCCGCACCAGATAGCGGTCATAACAGTCGCCGTTCTGTCCCACAGGGACGTCAAAGTCCATCTTGTCGTAGGCTGCATATGGCTGTTTTTTCCGCAGATCCCAGGCGAAGCCAGAGCCACGAAGCATCGGACCAGTAAACCCCATCTGCAGGGCACGCTCGGGTGAAACCACAGCAATACCAACGGTACGCTGCTTCCAAATCCGATTATCGGTCAGCAGGGTCTCATACTCATCGATCAGCCGTGGGAAGCGTTCTAAAAAGTCCTCTATAAAATCGAGCAGAGAGCCTTGGCGCTGTTCATTCTTCTGATCGATTTCAGCATTACTGCGGAATTGGTTGTACTCGAACTGTGGCATCTGATCTGGCAGATCCCGATAGACACCGCCTACCCGATAGTAGGCCGCATGCATCCGTGCGCCAGATACCGCCTCATAACAATCCATCAGGTCCTCACGCTCACGAAAGGCGTAGAGAAACACGGTCATCGCACCAATATCAAGGGCATGAGTTCCTAACCACATAAGATGGTTTAGGATCCTGGTAATCTCATCAAACATGGTACGGATATACTGTGCCCGTACCGGCACCTCGACCCCTAGCAGCTTTTCTACCGCAGCGACATAGGCGTGCTCATTACACATCATGGAGACATAGTCGAGCCGATCCATATAGGGAATGGCATGGTTATACGGTTTCTGCTCTATCAGCTTTTCGGTACCCCGGTGCAATAAGCCAATATGTGGGTCAGCACCTTCGATCACCTCGCCATCCATCTTAAGTACCAGGCGTAGTACGCCATGCGCCGATGGGTGCTGCGGGCCAAAATTAAGGGTGTAGTTGCGAATCTCAGACATCTGCAGCATCCTGCTGTTCTGGCTCTACCTGCTGCTGGTCACTGTTGCGTACCACCCGCGGAACCTGGGTACGCGGTTTAACTGTAACCGGCACATAGACCACACGCTTCTGCTCTGGATCGTAGCGCATCTCAACGTGACCACTCAGCGGGAAGTCCTTGCGGAATGGATGGCCGATAAAACCATAGTCGGTCAGGATACGCCGCAGATCAGGATGTCCCTCGAAGAGGATGCCGAACATATCGAATGCCTCACGCTCATACCAGTTGGCCGAGTTCCAGATATCCACTACCGATGGCACAACTGGCCGCTCACTCTCGAGCAAGACCCGCATCCGCAGACGCTGATTATTGGCCACCGACAAGAGATGATATACAGCGGCAAACTGCTCATCTGTTGCTACCGGAGAAATCGCCTCCACAGCTCGGCCAAAGCCAGTTGCCGTGGCACTATCGGTAACCCACTCCCCTTGGCCATAGGTAGCGTAATCTACCCCGCAGACATCAATTATCTGGTCAAATAGAAACTGCTCTCCGTCACGCAGCTCGGCAGCTACCTTGAGCAGCTGCTCCTTTGGCACCAGCATAGTGATTTCACTGTACCTGGAGAGAACCTCACAACCATCTGCAGCAAACTGCGCACGCAGATTTTCTGCCAGCAGATCAAGGCGCTCAATAGGAGTCAGCTCACTCATTACTATCCACCTGACGAGCAATGGTGTTGGTACGCTTGATCTTCTCTTGCAGTTGGATAATACCGTACAGCAGAGCCTCTGCCGTGGGTGGACAGCCAGGTACATAGATATCTACCGGAACCACCCGGTCACAGCCACGGACCACAGAGTATGAGTAATGATAATAACCACCACCGTTGGCGCACGAGCCCATTGATATCACCCAGCGTGGCTCCGCCATCTGGTCGTATACCTTGCGCATGGCAGGGGCCATCTTGTTAGTCAGGGTTCCGGCGACAATCATTACATCTGACTGCCGTGGGCTGGGACGAAAGAGGATACCAAAACGGTCCATATCATAACGAGCGGCGGCGGCCTGCATCATCTCGACGGCACAGCATGCCAGACCAAAGGTCATTGGCCACATAGAGCCGGTACGAGCCCAGTTGATGAGCTTATCGGCAGAGGTGGTTATAAAGCCCTCTTCGAGGAGACCTTCAATACCCACAGTACGCCTCCTCAAGAGAAATTATGCTGACCACAGACACGCTCATTCCCATTCCAGTGCGCCTTTTTTCCACTCGTAGATAAAACCGACCACCAGCACCCCAAGAAACAGTAACATGGCGATAAATCCAACCAGGCCGATCTGCTTGAGTGCGACAGCCCAGGGAAAGAGAAACGCGATCTCCAGATCAAAGATGATGAACAGGATAGCTACCAGGTAGTAGCGTACATCAAACTTCATCCTGGCGTCCCCAGACGATTCGAAACCGCACTCATATTGGGAGAGTTTTTCGCTGTCTGGCTTGCTGGTACCGAGCACAAACCCGATCCCAACCATAACAACGCCAACGACAAGGCCAA
Organism: Sedimenticolaceae bacterium; assembly: GCA_050304615.1. GTDB lineage: Bacteria > Pseudomonadota > Gammaproteobacteria > Chromatiales > Chromatiaceae > CBFDBF01. The sequence goes on along the minus strand of JBNLDW010000009.1, from coordinate 247,793 downwards.
CAGCCATAAACACCAAGACGGGTAGATAGTTTTCTAGCATTATTATGTTACCTCCCCCTTAGTTGTGAAATAGCTATTTTTACGGCAACAATATTTAAGTCTAAAGTAGATCACTTGACTGTGTCAAGTTGAGGTGTTCTTTTATTTTCCTTTACATTCAGCATGTTATAGTAATTCGATAGGCCCATATAATATTCATTAGGTCATGAATCCGCTGATTAAACTCCCCTCATTAACCATCACCAAATACCAAGAACATATGCCTATCGCCTGGCCCCATGCTGGCATTCCCTCAATCATACAAAAACGGCATCATCCAACTGGATGATGCCGTTTGTTAATGGTACCGATGGCCGGACTTGAACCGGCACGGCTTACGCCACTACCCCCTCAAGATAGCGTGTCTACCAATTCCACCACATCGGCCTATTTTGTTGTACAGCAGGCGCCCTTCCCTACTGCTGCGGTACAGTTGGAACCTCTTCACCACTCCCACTACCCTGTTGCTCTTCCAGGATCACCTCTGGCACCTCAGAGACCGGAGCAGGTGCAACCTCTTCTACTACCTCTGCCTCGACCGCCTGCTCCATCAGGCCAGGGCGATCTGATGTCTGCATAGCGTACCAGGCCAGGGTCAGGCTGGTGAGGAAAAAAAGCAGTGCCAGGATTGCTGTCGCCCTAGTCAGAAAGGATCCCGACCCACGGGCTCCAAACACTGTACCAGAGGCCCCACTACCGAAAGCAGCGCCAGCATCGGCACCTTTGCCATGCTGTATAAGCACCAGGCCTACCAGGCCAACTGCAACAAAAAGATGAACCACTACCAGGATTGATTGCATGTCCTACCCTAACTATATATACGGTCACCGGCCTTTGTTAGCCATGACCTATGAATTTGCTGCCGTACAGATCCCCAGGAAATCTTCTGCCTTCAACGCCGCCCCACCGATCAAACCGCCATCGATATCGGGTTTGGAGATCAGCTCTGCCGCATTCGACGGTTTCATGCTGCCGCCATATAAAATCTGTACCTTCTCTGCCACCACAGGGTCTTGCTGTGCAATCATACCACGAATAAACCCGTGCACTTCTTGCGCCTGCTCTGGGGTAGCTGTCATACCGGTTCCTATTGCCCAGACCGGTTCATACGCGATAACTCCCACTCCTAAGGATACAACCCCACAGTGCTCTAGCACCGCTTTGAGCTGCCTCTCCACTACACTCTCGGTAGCGTTACCCTCACGTTCTGCCAGGGTCTCGCCAACACAGAGTATAGGCTTCAGCCCAGCATCCATGGCTGCCTGATATTTCTCGGCTACCTGCTGATCGGTCTCAGCGTGATAGCTGCGCCGCTCTGAGTGACCGACTATCACATACTTACACCCGAAGTCCGCCAGCATCGAGCCGGATACTTCGCCGGTATAGGCGCCCTCTTTTTGGATAGAGATATCCTGCCCACCCCAGCTTATCTGGGTGCCTGTAAGATGACCCTGCACCTCTGGTATATACACATATGGAGGACAGACTGCGACTTCCGCAGTGGTAACCTGTGACATCCCTTCCCTGATCCCCTTAAGCAGCTCAAAAATGCTCTCACGGGAACCGTTCATCTTCCAATTTCCTGCTACCAGGGGCTGACGCATAGTGATCTCCATACCGAAAAATCAAGCGCGCCATATTACCCGGCAGGGCCTTTAAAATCAATCTGTTCGAACCGAAATTGGTACCAATAAGACTATTTACGCCTCCATCTGGCAACCGCCTGTTAGAAGCTATTAACAGGTGTCAACAACCCTATAAGACAGAGATTCTCACGATCAATTCCGACAATGGCACTGAAAGGCCCATATTCCAGAGGATAAAAGGCATACATATCCTTGGTACCGCCATGGCGCTGCAAGAATGCAGCAAGGCGCAACTTGTTCTCCGCTGTTTCCAGAAATTCCGTCATATCCATCGCTTCTTTGAGCACGGCATCTTTATGTTCTGCCATTGGCAGATATCTGGCCATTTGATTCTGGATATCTGGCAGACTCTTTGTCAGCATATCAGTAACATGTTGTACCGCCTCTTTTGCATCTAGCGCTGGTATATATGCCTGTCTTGGCCGCTGCCAGAAAGTTGGCATTGCTATGTCACCATCTGCGGTTTCATCAGAGATATCATTTCTGGCAACCGAGTACATGGTATCGGTATAAAAAACCACGAATACCGGCCGGACCTTATATGTAATGTGGACACCCCAGGCCAGCGCAGTTATCTGCACCAACACAATAATCGACAGATCGCGCACCAACTCTGTACGTGGCTTGCGAACGTTAAAAATGATCAGGGTCATCAAGGGACCGAGGACAATATCTACGCCAATCAACACCTTGATTGCATCTATTACCCCATGCAATTCGGATAGAGGTCCGGGGTACCATACAAAATAGAGAAGCACTAAAAATAACGAGACCACAACTATACTAGCTAGAAGATGCGTAGCCGATGCTAAAAATCTAGTTTTCAATTTACACCTCCCAATCTATCTGATAACTGTGACAAGCAGCTAAATATAAGATCCAAACATACTCGACTGCAGTATATAGACAATAGATTTGCTGATTTCAATGTGCTGTATAAGATCGGAATTCTAATCTAATAGATGACTTACCAACCCGTCCGCCAGCTTGGGTTCAAACCATGTTGACTTGGGCGGCATTACCTCGCCGGCATCGGCCACTGCCATAAGCGCCTCCATGGAGGTTGGGTAGAGGGCAAAGGCCACCGCCATCTCTCCACTATCCACTCGCTTCTCCAGCCCCTCCAGGCCACGGATGCCACCGACAAAATCGATGCGCTCGTCTCTACGTGGATCAGATATCCCCAGTAGCGGCTCAATAAGTTCATTTGCCAACAGGCTCACATCCAGGCTTGCTACCGGATCGTTTTTTGGAATACGCGCTTCATCCAGGTGCAGGCTGTACCACTGACCATCCAGATACATACCGAACTCTGCGGTGGATGTGGGCTTAAACTGTGAAGCACTCTCTGCCATAGCAAAGCGCTCTGTGATCTTCTGCAGAAATGTCTCTTTGTCCATCCCGTTAAGATCCCGCACCACCCGATTGTAATCCATGATCTGCATCTGATTGTGTGGAAAGATCACACTGAGGAAGTAGTTGTAGTCCTCCTCTCCAGTGTGACTTGGGTTGGTCGCTTTGCTGCTTGCAGCCACCCTTGAGGCTGCTGCCGAACGGTGATGACCATCGGCGACATATAGGGCATCCATGGCATCGAAGGCGTCGGTGAGTTTTGCCACTGTATCTGTCTCTGAAGCCACCCATATCTCATGGCGTACACCGTCTGCTGCGGTCACATCCATATCTGGTGTATTGCTGGATATCTTAGCCAGGGTTGAGTCCACCACATCATTGCTACGATAGACCAGAAACACCGGTCCAGTCTGGGCCTGTAACGCCTCAATCTGGCGTACCCGGTCATCCTCTTTTTTCGGGCGAGTAAACTCATGCTTTTTGATTCGATCCTGATCATAGGCATCCACAGAAGCAGCCGCTACTAAACCTGTTTGTTGGTGTTCACCCATGGTCAGACGGTATACGTAGTAGCTGTTGTTTCCGTCTTGAGCCAGAATCCCCTCATCCCGCATCTTTGCCAGATTCTCCGCCGCCTTGGCATAGACCTCAGGGGAGTATGGATCGGTCCCCTCCGGCAGATCCACCTCCGGGCGTGAGATATGGAGGAAGCTCCAGGGACGCCCCGCCACCATCTTTCTAGCCTCAGCCTCGCTCATAACGTCATACGGGGGGGCTGCTACGGCGGATACATGCTCCGGGGTTGGGCGTAGACCTGGAAATGCTCGTACTAATGACATATCAAAAATCCTTCAATCAACAAACAGTGGAAATTATTGTAACTACGCGACAGATTGTTGCTCATCTAATGCTATTCGCGCTCTTCTATCCAGGCCATTTGAATGGCCTCTAGGATCTTCTCTCCTGAACGTTCTGGATCATCATCAAACCCCGCCAACCCCAGAACCAGATTACGCAGCTCTACAAAATTGATATGGTTTGGATCGATATCAGGATGGGCCTCATCCAGTTCGATCGCAATATCTATGGAGTCTGTCCATTTCAGTGCCATACATATATCTCCATCAGTTGCTTTCGGATGCCAGGTTGATGGTGTACTTTGGTATCTCTATCACCAGATCTTCATCCCCAACCACGGCCTGACAGCCGAGGCGTGATTCCGGCTCTAACCCCCACGCCTGATCCAGCATATCCTCCTCCTCCATCTCAGGCTCTGCCAGTGAATCAAAACCTTCGCGGATAATAAGGTGACAGGTGGTACAGGCACACACTTGATCACAGGCGTGCTCCAACTCAATACCGTTCTGCAAAGCAACATTGCACAGGGAGATACCGGGCTCGACCTCCACCTCTTTTCCCTCTGGGCATAGTTCTGCATGGGGCAAAAACTTAATCTTCGGCATTCTTAAAATCCTCTACCGTATGGCCAGACATCGCCTGGCTAATACTGGCATTCATGCGACGCTCTACATAGTACTCACAATGTTTCTCCAGAGACTTGATGCCCTCTTCAATTACCACATGGTCATCACTTCGTGCTATCTCAATAAGCCGCTCCAACTCTTTTACAATACCGGCCCTCTCCACATCATTCAGCAACTTCTCTCCATCCGACTCCAGCGCCGACACCAAGGCAGCTATAACACGGTCTGCCTCTACCCGCTGCTCCTGCAGGCGCCGCGCCTCCATATCATCCTGGGCATGCTCAATAGAGTCACGCAACATCTCCTCTATCTCGCTATCGCCCAAGCCGTAAGATGGTTTTACCTCAATACTCGCCTTGACCCCACTAGCCTGCTCCATTGCCTCGACATGCAGCAGACCGTCCGCATCTACCTCGAAGGTCACTCGGATATGGGCGGCACCTGCCACCATCGGGGGAATACCGCGTAGTTCAAACCGCGCCAGTGAACGACAGTCAGCCACCAAATCTCTCTCGCCCTGCAACACATGTATAGCCATGGCGGTCTGGCCATCTTTAAAGGTTGTGAACTCCTGGGCACGGGCTACCGGGATAGTGGTATTGCGTGGAATGATGGTCTCTACCAGTCCACCCATGGTCTCAATACCCAGGGAGAGTGGATTGACGTCCAACAACAACATATCTGTATCCGGCTTATTACCTACCAGAATATCGGCCTGAATGGCCGCCCCTATGGCCACCACCCGGTCTGGGTCGATATCTATCAGCGGCTCAGTGGCAAAGAACTCTCCGACAATAGTGCGCACCAAAGGTACCCTGGTGGAACCACCAACCATTACCACATCTTGGATATCATCCAGGGCAATCCCGGCATCACGTACAGCGCGCCTACATGGGGCCAGAGTCTTGCGAATCAGTGGTTCTACCAACCGATCGAACTGTTCTCTACTCAAGCTTCCATGCCACTGCGTTCCATCCTCCAGCTTCAGATCCAGGTCTACTGAATCCACCTCAGTAAGCCTCTCCTTGGCGCTGCGTGCGATGTTCATCAGCCGTCGCAGTACTGTTTGACCGGCACTATCTGCGATCCCAGCCTGCTGCATGATCCACTCCGCCACGACACGATCCATGTCATCACCGCCAAGGGCAGAGTCACCTCCGGTAGAGAGCACCTCAAATAGGCCGCAATGCAATCTGAGAATAGAGATATCGAAGGTGCCTCCGCCCAGATCATAGATGGCATGCACCCCCTCAGAACCACTATCTAACCCATAGGCCACCGCCGCGGCAGTCGGCTCATTCAACAGACGCAGCAACTTAAGATCGGCCAACCGGGCCGCATCTTTGGTAGCCTGACGCTGAGCATCATCAAAATAGGCGGGGACGGTAATCACCACACCTGCCAGGGGCCCACCCAGAGTCTCCTCTGCGCGCTGGGCCAGGGATTTTAGGATCTCTGCCGAGACCTCTATCGGGCTGACATCTCCACCAGCGGTACGCATCCGTGGTACTGCTGTCTCCTCCTGTTGAAAATCGTATGGTAACCCACTACCCAGCGACTTTAACTCATCCAGCCTGCGTCCTAGCAGTCGCTTGGCCGAGGTGATGGTGTTAAGCGGATCATCTATCACCGCGGAGCTAGCCGCGTGACCTACTACAACCCGGTCAGCCAAATAGTGCACGATCGAAGGCAGCAGATGTTGCCCCGCAGCATCCGGGAGGGTCTCCGCCACGCCACTACGGATTGTGGCCACCAGAGAGTTGGTGGTACCTAGGTCAATGCCGGCAGCCAGACGCTGCTGGTGTGGGGCTGCCGCCTGTCCCGGCTCAGATAATTGTATTAGTGCCATTTAGATTGAGTCATCCAGATCTGCTTCCAACTGCTCAACATCGTGCTTAAGCTTCTGTAGAAACTGCATCTTGCGCAGTAGCTCTTGGGCCGTCGCAAGCTGTTCGCTCTCAGGTTGTTCAAACTGCAACTCCAGTTGCCCCATCAAGTACTTCATCTGCTGGCTGATACTATCCATAATGCGGGTAGTCACCTGGTATGGGTCGGGCTGCTGTTTGGCCTCCGACAACTCTTCACGCAACTCCAACTGTTCCATCAGGAAGGAGCTATCCTGTGTGGTCTCCTGTCCTGCCTTGGCATCTATACCGTGCAACAGCAGTAGATAGTTCCCCCGGAGGATAGGATCCTTGAGGGTTTCTAAGGCCTCATTAATGTGAGTTGAACCTTGCATGGAGAGTCTTCTCTCCTGTTCTGAACCGGAGGCATAACGGTCTGGATGCAACACCCGCTGTAATTCACGATAGTTTGATTCCAGTTGCTCCCGATCAATGCGGTAGCTTTGCGGCAGCCCCAGGAGCTGGAAATAGTTTTGTGAGAAATCGAGCATAATAGTGGCAGGTGTAGGACAGGCGCTGTTTTACTTCAGGCGGGAATCCAGCTACACAGAAAAACTCTCCCCACAGCCGCAACCACCCTTGGCATTGGGATTGTTAAATACAAAACCTTCGTTCAGCCCATCCTTGGCGAAATCGACCTCTGTTCCATCCAGATAAACCAGGCTCTTGGGATCGATAAAAACCTTGATGTCGCGATCTTCAAAGATCACATCGTCCTCTTCCTGCTGATCGACAAATTCCAGTTTATACGCCATGCCGGAGCAACCTGAGGTCTGGACCGCCAATCGAATACCGAGCCCCTTGCCACGGTTCTGGAGAAAGCTATTGACCCTATCTGCTGCTGATTCTGTAATGGTTATTGCCACTGTCTCACTCTCTCCTAAGATTTCTGCTTTGCCGTGTAATCTTCAACCGCCGCCCTTATTGCATCTTCCGCCAACACTGAGCAGTGCACCTTGACTGGTGGCAGTGCCAACTCTTCCGCAATCTCGGTGTTCTTTATCTGCTGTGCCTCCTCCAGGGTCTTACCCTTCACCCACTCGGTCAATAGACTACTGGAGGCAATGGCCGAGCCACAGCCATAGGTCTTGAACTTGGCATCCTCAATAATGCCTTCATCATTCACCTTGATCTGTAACCGCATCACATCACCACAGGCTGGCGCTCCGACCATACCGGTACCTACGTCCCGATCCTCTTTGTCGAGCGTACCGACGTTGCGTGGATTCTCGTAGTGATCCAAAACTTTATCGCTATATGCCACGAATCTCTCTCCTACTTTGGTGCCAATAATATTTTCAGGCCATCCTTGTAATTATAGTATTTAATGTGCAGCCCACTTTACCGTCTTCAGATCTATACCATCTTTAAACATATCCCACAGTGGTGACAACGCACGCAGTCTATCCACCTGAGTGGTAATCCTATCTATGACGTAATCAATCTCTTCTTCGGTGGTAAACCGACCAATGGTAAAACGGATAGAGCTATGGGCCAACTCATCATCCCGACCCAACGCCCGTAGTACGTAGCTCGGCTCCAGGCTAGACGAGGTACAAGCAGAACCTGAGGAGACCGCCATGTCCTTCAGGGCCATAATCAGAGACTCGCCTTCTACATAGTTAAAACTCACATTGAGACTACCGGCAACCCGCTGCTCCATGTCACCATTCAGGTAGACCTCCTCCATGTTCTTGATGCCGTCCCACAGGCGATCACGCAGAAAACGGATGCGCTCATTATCTTTTGCCATCTCCTCCTTGGCTATCCGAAAGGCCTCACCCATACCGACTATTTGATGGGTCGGCAGGGTACCGGAACGCATACCGCGCTCATGCCCACCACCATGCATCTGTGCCTCCAGCCGCACCCGAGGCTTGCGCCGTACGTACAAGGCACCAATACCCTTAGGGCCATAGATCTTGTGGGCCGAGAGCGATAGCAGATCTACCTTCATACGTTCCATATCGAGCGGTACCTTACCTGCACTCTGGGCCGCGTCGACATGTAGCAGGATTTTGCGTTGCCGGGTAAGCTCACCGATAGCAGCAATATCCTGAATAACGCCGATCTCATTGTTGACGTGCATGATGGAGACTAGGATGGTGTCATCCCGGAGCGCTGACTCCAGCTTCTTCAAATCTATAAGGCCACTTGGCTCTGGATCCATATAGGTAATTTCATAGCCCTCTCTCTCCAGTTGGCGACAACTATCGAGGACCGCCTTATGCTCGGTCTTACAGGTGATAATGTGCTTACCCTGCCTGTGGTAGAAGTGCGCTACACCCTTGATTGCCAGATTGTCAGACTCAGTGGCGCCAGAGGTCCATACGATCTCCTTCGCATTGGCCCCAATCAGGTCGGCCACATGCTGCCGCGCCTCCTCCACTGCCTTATCGGCATCCCAGCCATACTGATGCGAACGGGATGCAGGATTGCCAAAAATACCTTCCATGGTCAAACACTGGCAGACCTTCTCTGCGACCCTGGGATCAACCGGGGTAGTGGCCGCATAATCCATGTAAATAGGTAACTTCATCCTTCATTCCCCTGTATGGTGGACGTATCCATGAAGTCTTTACAGCAGCCGTCTTCCTGGCGCTCGGAGATCCGCTGTATCATCTGCTGTGACATAAGATCACCCAGGCTGATATCGTCCAGATAGCTATAAATCCTGGTACTTAGATCATTCCAGAGATTATGGGTAAGGCATGGGCTGTCGCACTGACAGTTGCTTTTACCACCGCAACGGGTGGCATCAACCACCTCATCAACCGCAGTAATCACCTCGGCAATTGAGATGTCCTCAGGTTCGCGTCCGAGGCTGTAGCCTCCACCGGGGCCACGCACGCTGGTTACCAGGGTACGTTTGCGCAGACGCGCAAAGAGCTGCTCCAGATAGGAGAGAGAAATCCCCTGGCGATTGGCCACGTCCGCCAGAGTGATCGGCCCATCACCATGGTGCAAGGCCAGATCAAGAATGGCGGTAACTGCGTAACGGCCTTTTGTAGTCAATCTCACGTTTCACACTCCAAGAACGTACTTACTTATAAGCTTATTATTATATTACCGAGTAAATTAGTCAACTATTTTAGACCGCTGTCAGAGGGCTTCGAATCTGATTCCTCGGCGGTGGATGTAATTTCGCAGGCATCGATGCTTGGCAGATCGTCCTCCAACTGCTCTCCACCTACCTTCTTGATGGCCTCGCACATGGAGTGCATCTGCTTATCCATCACATTTATGTGATCCAGCATGCAGTTAATTGCATGGGCCACCGGGTCTGGCGCATCGCGGGTGGTACCGTAAGCATCAAACCCCATCTTGTCGGCGATCTCTGCGCGCTGTGACGTTGCAGCCACATTTTCCGGGGTAATCAGCCGCCCCGGCACCCCTACTACAGTCGCCCCTGCTGGCACACTCTTCAGCACCACGGCATTGGAGCCGATGCGAGCACCAGCACCCACCTCAATCGGACCTAGAACCTTGGCACCGGCACCAACCACTACCCCATCGGCCAGGGTTGGATGGCGCTTCCCCTGCTCCCAGCTTGTCCCTCCTAGGGTGACCCCATGATATAGGGTGCAATCATCCCCTATGATGGCCGTCTCTCCGACCACTACCCCCATACCGTGATCGATAAAAAAGCGACGACCTATCTGGGCCGCTGGGTGGATCTCGATACCGGTGAAGAGACGAGCCGCATTGGCAAGCATCCTGGCCAGCAGGCGCAGACCAACCGACCAGAGCCAGTGCGCCAGACGATGAATCAACAGGGCGTGTATACCCGGGTAGGTAAGTAGCACTTCGAGGCTGTTACGTGCAGCTGGATCACGATCAAGCGCACATCTAATGTCTTCTCGCAGTCTGGAGAACATGGTATCAACGCCGTGGCTGTCTAAAGACCAACTATTCTACTAGATTATTCGTAGGAATAGCAGTCTTATAGGCAGTAAATTATTGTGGTTTTACGCCACAGTCTAACGTCGCATGGATTTACGACCTTGAGCGGCGCTCAAAATACCGCGCAGAATATTTAACTCATCCCGGTCTGGACGTGCCCGCAGAAAAAGTCTGCGCAGCCGCCGATGGAGCTTGTCTGACTGCCTGGGATCGCTGAAACCGGTATCATCCATGACCTGTTCCAGATGCTGGAAGAAGCCCTCCATCATCTCAGCGGTTGCCACCTCTGGCAATTCACCCTCTTCTCTATCTTTTTGCAGCGATGCCACGTACAACTCGTAGGAGAGTACCTGCACCGCCTGTGACAGATTGAGTGAACTGTACTCCGGGTTGGCCGGTATGTTGACCAGATAGTTACAGCGATCTAGCTCCGCATTAGTGAGGCCTGATCTCTCCCGTCCGAAGATCAGTGCCACCTCTCCCTGGTCGGCCTCTAGCAACAACCTGTCGGCACACTCCCTGGGGCCAAGCTGTGGCCACTCCACACTCCGTAATCTAGCGCTGGCCCCTACCACCATACGGCAGCCATGCAGGGCATCATCCAGGGATGAACACACCTGGGCAGCAGCCAGCAAATCATCCGCCCCTGATGCCCTGGCTGTGGCCTCGGCACTGGGAAAGCACTCAGGTTGTACCAAAAACAGCCGCTGTAGAGACATATTCTTCATGGCACGGGCTGCCGCCCCTATATTGCCGGGGTGAGTGGTACCGATAAGGACTACACGAATATTGTGCAACATGGTGTTGGAGGGTACAGGATCTGCCACCACAGCGAAATCTCCATCTATTTACTTGGCATCAAAATAGGCCATCCTGGCCTATCTGCTGCACGTCCATACAAATCTCGCGCAGGTATGCGAACCTGCTTAATTCGTATGGACTCTCATTGGCCTTCGGCCAATGGCGGTACCTCCCTGTGCCGCTTATTAACCCAGCAATAATTCATGCTGGGTTAATAATCAGTGGATAAAATTCCTTTTAACTATATCACCGTTGCTGTATCTTATGCCGCCCATGCATCCTATGATAAACATCGCGGTACGCGCCGCCCGTAATGCTGCTAGTGTCCTGCTACGCTACTACGAACGTCTCGACTCCCTGACGGTAACCACCAAGGGGCACAACGAGTTTGTTTCTGAGGTAGATCGGGCCGCAGAGCAGATCATTATCAAGACCCTGCGTGATGCCTATCCCAGTCATGCCATCCTCGCTGAAGAGAGTGGCAAGTCTGATGGCAATGAGTTTCAGTGGGTCATAGACCCATTGGATGGAACCACCAACTATCTCCATGGATTTCCTCAGTTTTCTGTCTCCATCGCACTGAAACATAAAGGGGTATTGGAGCATGGGGTGATCTACGATCCGCTGCGAGATGAGCTGTTTACCGCCAGCCGCGGTTCCGGTGCCCTGCTGAATGATCGGCGTATGCGTGTTAGCTCCTGCAAGGGACTATCTGGCACCCTGATTGGAACCGGTTTTCCTTATCGCGACCACTCTCACCTAGACGCCTATATGGGTATGTTTCGGGATCTGATCAAGGAGACCGCGGGGCTGCGCCGCCCCGGTTCGGCTGCGCTCGATCTGGCATATGTGGCCGCCGGACGCCTGGATGGGTTCTGGGAGCTGGGACTGGCAGAGTGGGATATTGCCGCCGGCGCACTAATGATCCAAGAGGCTGGCGGGACCGTTACCGACATCCAGGGTGGAGAACGCTTTCTGGAGAGTGGCAACCTGATAGCCGGTGGCATCAAGACCCATGGTGCCATCCTCAAGACCATACGCCCTCATCTCACTGAGCGCCTGCGCTACTAAAGTGACCCCTGGGCAATTCCGCTTGCCCCCCTGTATGTTCAAATTGCCTGCGAAAGCAGGATTCTACAAACGGAATATCTAACCCCTACAGAGGCATTCCACCCTAAAGCTTTTATCCTACCTGCCGTTACCAGTTTTGAACCGGGTAGCAATAGAGAAGCACGTGGCAAAGAAGAATAAAAATCCTGAAATCATCGAAAACCAGGGGCTGGAAATGGCCATGCTAGATGTGCTCGACAATATGCTCGAACTCTCACTAGAGGCAGGATTCAGACCCACCACCTCTAGTTTCGAGATCCTGGAGATCAGCGCAGCAGAGGCTACACTTGAGCTTCCATCTAAAGATGACGAAGCTGGAGAAATCCTCGACTTCCCGTCCCTGCACCAGGCATCGGCCTAATCCCTAGATAACTCGAGAGAAGTTCTTCTGCTCCTGCTTAGCCGCCAGATAGCGGTCGAAGGCCATACAGATATTGCGTATCAGCAGACGACCACGCGGCAACACCCGGATACCGGAATCATCCAGCTCCAGCAATCCATCACTGACCATCTCTGCTAGCCGCTCCAGCTCGGCAGAGAAGTAGTCGCTAAAGACGATATCCCAACGGGATTCCACCGCAGCGTAGTCGAGTGCAAAATGGCATATCAGGCGGGTTATAACATCACGCCTGATCTCGTCATCCAGGTTTAGCTCAATCCCCCTGAATATCGGCAATTGGCCACCATCAATACGCTCAGAGTACTCCTCAATGGTACGCACGTTCTGGCTGTAGGTCGGCCCCACCATACCGATGGAGGTGACCCCCATAGCCACTAGGTCACAGCTAGAGTGGGTAGAGTAACCTTGAAAATTACGATACAGGGTGCCATCACGCTGGGCACTGGCCAGCTCATCATCGGGGCGGGCAAAGTGATCCATCCCTATAAACAGATAACCGGCTGAGGTGAGCAACTCAATGGTCATCTTCAGGATATCCAGCTTCTCCTGCGGTGATGGCAGATCCTCCTCATTGATACGCCGTTGTGGCATGAACAGTTGCGGCAGATGGGCGTAGTTAAATACAGAGAGGCGATCAGGCCCCACCTCAATGATGCGCTCCAGGGTACGGCGGAAACTCTCCACCGTCTGGTGTGATAGTCCGTAAATGAGGTCGATACTGATGGAACGAAACCCCTGGTCGCGGGCTGCCTGCAACACGGTCATGGTCTGCTCTTCAGGTTGGACGCGATTGACTGCCTTCTGCACCCGTTGATCAAAGTCCTGCACCCCAAGGCTCATCCGGTTAAAACCTATCTCTCGTAACAGGGTGATGGTCTCTGCACTAGCCTCGCGTGGATCTATCTCTATGGAATACTCGCCGTGCTCATCATCGGCCAGGGTAAAATGCTCCCGGGTAACCCGCATCAATTCACGCATCTCGGCATGACTTAGAAAGGTAGGTGTCCCCCCACCCCAATGTAGCTGCTCTACCAGTCGGCTGCGATCGAACAGATCACCCTGCATCGCGATCTCACGATGAAGCCGTTGTAGATAAGGGGCCGTCATAGCCCGATCCTTGGTGACAACCTTATTGCAAGCGCAGTAGAAACAGACGGTGTCACAAAATGGTATATGAAAATAGAGCGAGAGCGGATTACCACTCTGGTTAGTGGCTGCAGCCGCCTGCATGTACTGTTCTGCGCCAAACCCCTCGTGAAACTGCGGTGCAGTTGGATAGGAGGTATAACGTGGGCCCGCGTAATCGTACTTCTCTATCAGCGCCTGATCAAAAACCAACGATTGATCCATCTACTACCTCTCTCTTAGGGTCGCTCAGAAAATCTCAATCAGAGCCACAAAAAATACCCTGGTACTCATTCAACTGCTCGGCCGTCAGGAGAAAGACCCCCTCACCGCCACGGGCGAACTCTAACCAGAGAAATGGAACCTGTGGCCAGCAGCGTTGCACCGCATCTGCACTGTGACCAACCTCAACCACTATGATACCACCTGGATTCAAATGGTTCGCTGCCTGGCGCAAGATTGGCCTGACAATATCCAGTCCATCTTCCCCAGCCTCCAGCCCCATACTCGGCTCATGCCGGTATTCTGGCGGCAGTTCAGCCATCTCTTCCCGGCTGACATAGGGTGGATTGGTGACGATGATGTCATAGCTCCTACCCTGTAGAGAGCTAAACAGGTCAGATTGGATACCCTCTACCCGCGTCAGTAGCCGGTGTCTATCAATATTGCTATCTGTAACGGCCAGCGCTTCTGTTGAGATATCCGCGGCATCGACCCTGGCCTCTGGAAAATAGTAGGCACAAGCTATAGCGATACAGCCGCTGCCGCAGCATAGATCCAGGATAGTGCCCACCCGATCCGGGGTAAAAGGTGAAAACTCCCGCTCGATCAGCTCCGCCAGCGGGGAACGCGGGATCAGGACATGTTGGTTGACGTAGAAGGGGAGTCCGGCAAAGTTAGTCTCGCCGGTTAGATAGGCGGCTGGCAACCGTTCATCGATACGCCGCTGCAACAGTGCAACCGCCTGCGCGCGCTCCTCTGGCGTGATCTCTACATCAAAAGAGGCAGACGGGAGATCATACGACAGGTCCAGGGCATGTAGCACCAGTGCCACCGCCTCATCCATGGCATTATCGGTACCATGACCAAAGAATAGCCCCGCCTCATAAAAACGGCTGGCGCCCCATAAGATGAGATCACGTGGGGTCATAAGAGAGGCCGTGGTGTTGGGCATATCCTGCTCTCCACTCAAAGAGCGGAGATAATAGAGGACTTACTGCCCCTTTACCAGTGGGCCTTACTGCAAGTTTGGCAACCCTCAGAGTCCCGCATGATCCACTCTATCAGGCAGCTTGCGGCTTGGTTCTAAGGTTATAGGCAGAACATCCGCCCTCTTCCTTCTGACACCCGCCAACCTCCATCCCGCCTCTACGAACCAACTCTTCCAGCGATATATCACTAAGAAATGTATATATCTCCTGGCTTAGTTGATCCCACAAGTTATGGGTAAGACAGATCTTGCCATCCTGGCAGTTGCGGTTACCACTGCAGCGGGTAAACTCAACCCACTCATCGACGGCACAGATGATATCGGCTATAGAGATATCATCTGCCTCTCGCCCCAAGTAGTACCCACCACCAGGACCACGCACACCTCGGACCAAACCCTTTGCCCGTAATCCGGCAAATAGCTGTTCCAGATATGAGAGAGAGATACCCTGTGTCTCTGATATCTCGGCCAGAGTAACTGCCTTATCTCCACCATGGAGGGTAAGATCCAACATGGCGGTAACTGCATATCTACCTTTAGTTGAAAGTCTCATGTAAATCTCCTCGATACTATATTGTTATCAGTCTAAATTCAGTCTAAATAATACCTACCATTTTCCTAGGCAATAAAAACTATCATTTCCCTAGGGAAATTGTCAAGAATTATTTGGTATGCTGGTCAGTTGGAAGTGGTGGGTTAGGGTGCTGCTAATACCACCCCCCATACAAAGGTGTGAGGGGACGGTTGTACTAAATACAACAGAATCAGGCCTTTGCCTTCTCTGCTTCAATCTGTTTCTTAACTTCCACCATATCCAGCTCCGCAGCCCTGGAGATAAGCTCCTTAAAACCGGATTCCGGTAGCGCCCCAGCCTGGCTGAAGATAATTATGTTCTCACGAAAGATCATCAGGGTCGGGATAGAGCGGATCTGAAAATGGGCCGCGATCTCCTGCTCATCCTCGGTGTTCAGCTTGGCGAAGACAATTTCCGGATGCTCTTCTGACACCTTCTCATAGGTAGGAGCAAAAGAGCGGCAGGGACCACACCAGGGAGCCCAATAGTCAACAATCACAAAATCGTTCTTGTTGATGGTATCTTCGAAGTTGTCTTTAGTAAGCTCTACAACAGCCATAATTGGTCTCCCTAGTGGGTGAAATGTACTCACATTATATCAGGGTTTGCTAATTTAGCCACTCCAGCCGCCTGTAGCTCTCTTGCGGCCACCAGGAGCGCCCAGTAGTATCACTCGCTCATGGATATAGATACTATCTTTATGGTTGCCCTGCCGGCCGAGGCCAAGCCGATCAACCGCCATTTTGGGCTACAGCGGGATAACCGCTTTAGCGAATTCCCGCTATACCGACAGGATAGGATGGCCCTAGTCATAACCGGATGTGGTGGGCCAGCAGCTACTAGAGCAGCCATTTGGATGGCCGCAAACCTCAACCATGGAGTCAGGCCAGTCTGGATCAATCTTGGAATCGCCGGCCATGCCACCAAGGAGGTTGGTCAAGCGATACTGGCAGATAGCATTGAGGATGCGGCCACCGGAACAACGTGGCGATCGGCTCTGCCGCCCTCCCCGCCCTGCGTAACTGGGCATGTCATCACCCTGCAAGAACCGGATCTAAGTTACAGTCATGATGGCGTGGTCGATATGGAGGCAGCCGCCCTGCTCCAACCCGGTAGTGATATCATCGACCCGGAACGGTTTTATTGCATTAAGATCATATCTGATAACCGCCAGCACCCGGCCATTGAGATCAACGGCAAGCTGGTATCTGGTCTGATTGAGGGGAGTCTGGAGCAGTTACTACAGCTGTTGCATCAAATCAAAACAGGGGAGTGAATGTGGATAGAAGAACCATCATTGTCACCGGAGCGAGCCGAGGCATCGGCCAGGCAATCAGCAACAGACTACTGGCCGAGGGGTGTGCAGTGATCGGGATAAGCCGCAATCCACCGGAGAGTAAGAACGAACTCTTCACTCCGCTAGCCCTTGATCTCTCTCTACTCGAACAGCTACCACAACAACTACGAGAGCTGCGCCGCAATCACCCGGAGGTGGATGGTGTGATCTGCAATGCCGGCTATGGCCGCTTTGGCTCTCTGGAGGAGTTCTCCCCACACCAGATAAGGGAGCTGATCGACACCAACCTCACCAGCCAGATAATGCTGGCTCGCGAGTTTCTTCCCCTGCTAAAGGGTAATGGCAGGGGCGATATGATATTCATGGGCTCAGAGGCGGCCCTCTCCGGTGGCAAACGTGGGGCCGTGTACTGCGCCACCAAGTTTGCCTTGCGCGGTCTGGCCCAATCGCTGCGTGAGGAGTGTGCCGGTTCTGGGGTACGGGTCGGTATCATCAACCCCGGAATGGTGCAGTCAGAATTTTTCCGAGCACTCGATTTCCAGCCAGGCGAGGCAGAGAGCGATCATCTGCAACCAGATGATGTGGCAGCAGCAGTCTGGCTGATGCTAGCGGCCCGGCCCGGTGCGGTAATAGATGAGATCAACCTGTCATCGCAACAGAAGGTGATTCGCTTTAAGAAGTGATGTATGCGGGCGCCATACGGCACCCGCTACAGCTTCACTACTTACTCTTCTCTTTACTGACCTCTGTCGCGCCGACACTCATATTGGCGCGATTGGCATCAACAGTCTTCTCGCCGATACCTTTCACCTCTACCAGATCATCAACCGTAATGAACTTGCCATGTTCAGTGCGGTAGGCAACGATCGCCTCGGCCTTGGATGGACCGACACCCTTCAGCCCGGCGGCTATAGTCGTGGAATCTGCCGTATTGATGTTGATGGGTTCTGCGAAGGCAAAGCTCGAAGCGAGCAAAAGGAATAGCGCAAATATCATCCGTGTTGGATGTAACATATCTCATTCTCCTTGTATCAATTTTCCCTAATATCCGTCTTTCAATCCTGAAGGACGGGCTACACCTCAACCATGAGGTGGTAACAGCAGAGTAAGCACTACTAAAGACGTTGTCAAATTAGACCCATATCGCCTTTTCCTCAGGCGACGTATGGCATTCAGTAAACCTTGCCAGCCGTTGCCCAAAACCCCATAGTCTGATAGCTTCCACTAGAAATTCATGGGATATTGACGCGCGGCAGGATACTCTCCTCCTAAAGAGCAGTACATGGACAGTATACCTATTAGCACTGGCATCCCGTTTAACATCAATATGTATACCGCACCCAAAATATCTTAATTCTTCCAAGTGATACTGGTCGTTATGCTTATACACATAATACAGACGCATCAATTTTGTAAGCCAAAAGGGCAATGGAAGAATGGAGAATAGATGCATCCTCTTTTACTTATTCAATCTACAAATATAATGATATGACAACAAACGTTGTTTGGATGGGTTTTATTGGTAGTCTGATTGCGGGCATGTTGACTGGCATCGGATCCCTGGGCGTTTTCTTTTTTAAGAGCCTATCAGTAAAGCTTGAAGACGGCCTGATCAGCTTTGCGGCTGGAATCATGCTCGCAGCCTCTTTCTTTTCACTGATTCTGCCAGCCATTGAGTATGGTGAGGCCATGTTTCACAGCGCAAATATAGCGGTGATCATCGCTATATCAGGCATATTGTGTGGCGCGTTAGCCCTGTTTCTTATGAACCGTTATCTGCCTCATGAGCATTTCCTCGCGGGGCATGAAGGACCAGATCTGAAAACAATTAGTCGCATCTGGCTTTTTGTCATTGCAATAACCATCCACAATTTTCCTGAAGGCATGGCGGTAGGTGTAGGCTTCGCTGGCGGCGATATCGATAACGGTATGAGCCTAGCTACAGGCATTGGCATACAGAACATACCAGAGGGCATGGCCGTGTCTATTTCATTGCTCTCTATCGGCTATTCCAGGACTTTATCATTTTTCATTGGGTTTCTGACCGGGCTTGCAGAACCCATTGGCGGATTGTTTGGTAGCTTGGCGGTATCTTACGCTGGGCCACTTATGCCGTGGTTCCTGGCATTCGCGGCAGGTGCCATGTTGTTTATTATCAGCCATGAGATCGTACCTGAAACCCATAGGAGAGGATTTGAGAATCTGGCAACATTTAGCCTGCTTATCGGCTTTGTGTGTATGATGTATCTTGATACGACGCTTGGCTGAAGCATAATAGTCAGCGCCCTTCTTTGATCCTAATTAAGACTGACATGGAGGCATGAAAATGATCAAAAGGTTCACACTGGCAGTAATCGCTGCATTCGTTGCATGGTCAGCATAAGGATTGAAGTATGCAGATTACATTGTTATGGGCAGCAGTATTGATGAGCATAGTTACTTTCGCAGTTCACACACTCATCGGTGGCCCACGAGTCGCATCACCGTTATTAGCAAACAACACTCTTCCAAAGGCATCAAAGTGGCTTAATTATTATTGCTGGCATATTACATCCATCTACACGTTCTTCATGGGTGGCGCATACGCATATGTTGCCTTAAACCCTGAGAAGATAGAGTTGGTGGTGTTTCTGACTATTTTAAATACCTCTTTTTCTATCCTGAGTGCAGTTGTAGCAATGAAGGGAAATATAGATCCTTTCCGCTTCCCCTCTACGTCACTGTTTGCATCGGTTGCAATATTAGGAATACTGAGCCTGGTTCTAAAGTAGGTAGACTTCGGGCTTAAACCGTAGTGAATAACCGACATGCTATGTGGTATATTCCAGTCATCACATGGAAAGGAGTGAAGGGATGATCAGGATTACAATAATTTTTATTCTTTCGATACTACTAGCACAGGCCGCTCACAGCGCCAACATGCGCATGTGCACAGACAAGGCTGGGCACAAAACATTTACCCAGGGCGCCTGCCCAAAAAACACAGCTAGACAGACCATTGAGGTTCAACCTGCGCAGTCACCGGTCACGGCTATCACCGCCAGCGAGAGGCAGATGCTGAACAGCGTTAATAACAAGAGGCAGGTCAAGAATACCCCGAAAAACCAGCCAAAGAAAAAGAAGATTACCAGAAGGAGGAGATGTGGCGGATAACGGTAGCCATGCGATCTTGCTAATAACCTACATCACCTGCCCCAAGTGTAAGGGAAGAAACAAGAATATATCTTAATTCTCTTTAATCGAGTCGTCGTACTTAAGCTCAAAATGCAGCTTATGTTTTGCCTCTTCGTTTGCCAGGGTAAGTAGCGACTGCCTGATCGATTCGTCTTCAGCCATTATGGCCATATTGGTATATAGCTGAAATGCCTTTTTCTCCAGCTTCATTGCTACTACCAAGGCATCTTCATAACTCATATCATCTGTGGGTTCAACATCAACTACATAATCAGCAATCTTCAGATCAGGAGCTGTTTGCAGGTTAACGATTGTTGTAGCCCCGCGCTCTTTTATCGCAATCAGTTTGTTCTTATGCTTTAGCTCTTCTTCTACAAAACTCTTCAGCGTTTCACGTATAGGCTCATGCTTTACGCTTAGTGACAGTTTGGTATAAAAATCTGCTGCTTTCTGTTCTTGCTCTATGGCAAAATCCAAAACATCGTCTAATGATTCCCACGTTTTCATAACCTTGGCTACCCCTCAAGACATACATTAAGATCGCGAACAAGCTTTTACATATCCTATTAACCATTTTGTATAGATACAACCCTTTTGTGGGTCAGGCTTTTACCTGACCCACAAGTATCTCTTGCCGGGATGGAAGGGCTTACGGTTACTGCATAGATTGACGGTGCTTGGCCTGCGCAGCCGCAAACTCTTCCGGCGTGACCTCACCATTGGCATCTATATCCATATCCGAAAACTCCTGCATATTACTCAACCCACGCATCGGGTAACCCTGCTTGACCCGTTCACTGATCCGCCTGCCACGGGCCTCGATAAACTCATCCTTCACCAGCACGCCGTCGCCATCAAGATCAAAATCGGCGAAGCTTGGCATATTTCTCCCCATTGCGGGACCTTTGCCCGCTCCCCCCATGCCACCGCGCTGCTGCATCTGTCTCTGCTGGCCCGCAGTCAACTCATCAGGACTCAGTCCACCGTCCCCATCGGTATCAAATGCGGAAAAGGCTGGGGCATTTGCGGCATTACGCATGGGACGACCCTCTTCTGCACGCGCAGCCATTCGCTTTGCTCGAACAGCGTAGAACTCCTGTTCGCTGATGACCCCATTGCCATCGCTATCATAGGCGGCAAATGGTATTGGCCCCCAATCCGGTATCTCCACTGAATCCGCTAGGACAGTGGTGGCTACCAGAGCCAATATGACAAATACGGCAAGCTTGTTTGCTGTTTTCATGATATGCCTCCCAATAATATCAACCACGGCCATTCATCCTGGCCAGTATACGTCTTCTTCCCTATTGGTAAAGTTAGCAGAGGTACCTGAAGCCAAGCTGAAAAGTGTTGAAACTATGAGACTAACTCCATAGACATGCAACCACTCTAGACACTCTCTGTCCACGGCAGCCTAACCTCAACCTGTAACCCGCCAAATCCCGATGAGCGGCCAAATACAATAGTCCCACCATAAAGATTTACAATATCCCTGACAATCGCCAGCCCCAATCCATCGCCCTCTACCGATTCATCCAGGCGTACGCCTCGCTCGCCAATACGCCGCAAAGCTTCATCTGAGATACCGACCCCATCATCTTCCACCAGGATATTGATCCCCCCTCCTCCCTTGATAGAACAATGCACCCTTGAAGCAGCCCATTTACAGGCATTATCCAGCAAGGCACCGAGAAGCTCTAACATATCCTCACTGTCACCGAATGGCTGCACATTACCATCCAGATTAAAATTGATTTCCAGGGAACGATCCAGATAGATTTGTTGCAGCACGCCTATTAGGTTTGGTAGCTCGACGACAGGATCGAATCGTTTGCTTTGTAGTCCCTTCCCCGCCAATCGTGCCCGCTTCAACTCTCGCTCCATTAGTTGCCGAATACGATCTGTTTGGGCCTTTGCCTCATTCGGTGACAACCCCTCCTTTCCATGTACCTGCTGATCAAAGTGCCCGGTCAAGAGACTTAATGGGCCCTTGAGAGCGTGGGCCAGATTACCCAGGGCATTGCGAGATCGTTCAAGCCG
This sequence comes from Sedimenticolaceae bacterium, assembly GCA_050304615.1. Classification (GTDB taxonomy): domain Bacteria; phylum Pseudomonadota; class Gammaproteobacteria; order Chromatiales; family Chromatiaceae; genus CBFDBF01. The sequence continues at coordinate 225,733 of JBNLDW010000009.1, read as the reverse complement.
TTGAGTAAACAATTGCAATAGATGATTAATCTCTCGCACCAGAGGCAGGATCTCACTGGGAACATCTTCTGATAGTTTTCCAGTCTTGCCCAGTTCCAACTGTCGAACCTCTTCCCGTAGTGGTTCCAGTAGCCGAAAAGAGCGGCGCACCACTACGCTCTGCAACAACAATAGCAACAATAGACCACCCAGAGCGAGTAGCGCAAAATTACGCTTAAAACGATCCCGGCGCTCTTTTACCAGGCTAAGATCTTCTGCAACTGCGAGGGTAAAGATCTGCCCCTTTTTCTGGAATCCTTGTGCCAGTACAAGAAGCCGTTGTCCTGAGGGACCATGCAACTGTAATCGCTGAGTTTCGCCAGGAGATAGTTGCGGCACATCCAGAGAGTTGTCCCACAGTGAGCGGGAGCCAAGCTTATCGCCATTAGGAAATCTAAAAATATAATAGTGACCAGAAAGAGGCTGATGGTAGACATGGCTTATCCTACCCTGCCGCACCCGCACATGGCCTGGGTCGAGGGTCAGCGCAGCTAACAAATTCTCAGCATCGTGCTGCATACGAGACACTACGAAATCTTCGGTCAGCGCACGCACTGACTGGTTTCCCATGATCCATAGAATCCCAATGAGAAGTATCAGGCTAATGGCTAACGATAGTCGCAACCTGCGCTCTAAAGATCTCATTACGACTGCTCCACGAACAGGTAACCCTGTCCACGCCTGGTCACAATCCGCTCTTTACCCAATTTCTCCCGCAGACGGCGCACATAGACCTCGATCAAATTACTATCCCTGTCAAAGTCCTGTTCATAGACATGCTCTGTCAACCGCGTCTTGGAAAGGATCTTGCCCGGATGGTGCATAAAATAGCGTAGCAGGCGAAACTCTGTGCCAGTCAGTCCAATAATTTCTCCATCCGGCAGCCGCACTTGCTGACGCTCCTCATCCAGATCTAAACCACCACTATGCAACATCTCACCTGGCATATCGTGACTACGACGTAGCAGCGCCAGGATTCGAGCAACCAGTTCCTCCACATGGAACGGTTTGCCCAGATAATCATCGGCCCCGGCCTTAAATCCATCCACACGTTCACGCCATGTGTCTCGAGCAGTAAGCACAATTACCGGCAACTGGTTCTCTTTTCGTCGCCAGTTGTGCAACACCTCAAGACCTTGCCGTTGAGGCAACCCGAGATCAAGAATAGCCACATCATAGGGCTCCACGTCCCCCATGAATTCCGCATCCACCCCATTATCTGCCAGATCTACTGCAAACCCGCGATGCTCTAGATCCGCACGGAGGGATTCAGCCAGCAAGCGGTCATCTTCCACCAGCAATAGACGCAAGGGTCACTCCTCCAGTTCCGTTTTCAACAGTTCTCCACTAACGGCATTTATTTCCACCTCCCACACCATGCCATGTTCATCCAGCAACTCGATCTCATAGATATACTGACCATCCTCCTGTTCCAACTCAACCTCCAGGATACGTCCTGGCCGTTGCGCCTGAACTGTATCCAAAATATCTGAGAGAGGCAGAATATAGCCCGCCTCCACCAGACGACTGGCCTCCAGATGATCATCATCCGCCACGGTGATGCCAGTCAACAGCAGCAGAAAACCAAATAACAGAAAGGTGTGTATCTTAGTCATCCCAACGGCCATATCCGGGGATACGTACCTGATGCTCGTTAAATGAACCCTGCATTGCTTGAGTATGGCAGGTATCACAATTACTAAAAGAACCAACATCAGGGTTATCCTCAACCATTTTAGGCGTCAGTTCATCGTGCTCATGCCGAAAATATCTGGTCTCGGTAATCCGTAACGGCGCTGGATTATTCCCCAATGTGGCCATAATTTTATTGGAGAAACCCCTGTTAACCTGCCCTGCCGCATTTTCTTGCAGATAGTCCAAAATAGGTTCTGCTTCTTCTTGGGACAGCTCTGCGTTCTCGCCAAAATGATCCTCCAGGCTACTCATAATATTTTCCCAGGAACGGGCAGGGAGAAATCCCGGCTGATAGGGAAAATGACAACTACCGCACCCCTCCACATAGAATTGCTGGTCTATCTTTTCAGTTCCTGCTGCGGCACCGCTGAACCAGCGGGAGAATAAGCCGCCGTACTCGTGGTCATCGTCGCCAGCCATAGTCACACCAGCACCACACAATACCATTGTTGCCAGCAGTGTGGTTATCAAACCTATATTCTGTTTCATATCATCCTCCAATATCCAACACCATTCCCAAAGCAACCGGAATTAATTTATTATTTGTCTTTAATATACATCAGCACATCACCCTTCTCTTGTGGCGTACACTCGCGACCCAATGTCCACTTGCAGTTCCGTTTAAACCACTTCTCAATCTTGCTCGTCTTAGTAAGCCGTTTTGGATTAACGGACGGCGCCATAGGCTTTATTACTTTACCGGTACGGGCATGTTTGCCTGCCAGCTTGAGGTCATTGGTATGGCAAGCAGTGCAACTTCTCTCTTGGCCGCTCTTGGCGTCGGTAATTTTTTTATTCCACAAGGCTTCACCGCCGCTGGCACTAAAATTATCACCACCTTGCTGCCGGTAGGTATCCATCAAACTGGAAACCGAATCCGCATGTGCCACTAAGGGCGACAGCAACAATAGACCAAGGACTAATCTCAACCAGTATATATTCATGCTTTTTTCCTTTATTTTAAGTCAGTAAACAGTACTGTTTCTGATAGTAATATTTAGATATGAACTCAAGCTGAAAAGAGATGTTGGTTGGTACACTGTTCCAGAGGAATAGTACTGCCACACTACGATCCAGGTATTACCATGGCGCCATCTTCGAATGTGCCCTTCGCCGCATCCAGGTGACACGCATCGCAGTTCCAACGCCCATTTACTTTGGGGTCTGTCCAAACCGCATCTTTGATCTCACTATGTTTTCGTTTCCAATAAGTAGATTCAGTAATCCGGAGCGGTATCTCATCTGTAGATATTGCGTGATTGATCTTCCAAGCCACCTCTGTTGGAGCATGTTCTGCACTATTCGTCGTTAAAAAGCGTTGGATCGATTCCACGATACCAGGCTCCAGCGCCAGATCTTCTTCGAAGTGATCGGCCTGCTGTTCCATTATTTGCCCCCATGAACGGGCTGGCAGCAAGCTGGGGTGATAGGCGAGATGGCAGGCCCCGCACTCATCTCGCCAGACCGAATTATCCGGTAGTTCCGGTCCAACTAGCGGCAGATAGGGATGGCCCTGGTCTTGCGATAGATATCCTTTAAACCACCAACCAGCAAATAGCAGCATGAGCAACACTAGAAATAAGGCTATGCCACCGCGTGGCCGAACCTTTACCGTTTCACTCTCTAGCCACTTATTGCCGGTCACCATGGAGACAATCAGGTTCTCCTGGTGCAGTAGGCTCTCTAGCACAACGCCCAGTAGATGTATCCCTACCATACCGAGCATGGCCCAGGCCAGCGCCTCATGGATTTGATGAAAAAACACTCCCCGCGAAATATCCAGCCATCCCGCCAATGGCCCATGCCCCTCCTCTCCACCCAAGGTCAGCAGACCAGTGATGACTACTGACGCCAACAACATGAGCAGCAGATAGATGGCCCAGCTTCCCGTCGGGTTGTGGCCGATAAACCGTGGTGGCTTCGCAACCACGATACTGGTTAAATAGCTCCGCACCGCTCTCCATCCAAAAGTGAAGTTACGGAAACAGGCATTGGGTTCTCCAAAATATCCCCAAATCAAACGAAACAACAACAAGCCACTCAGTACATAGCCAACAAACAGATGGATATCCAACCAGCGGTCACCGATGGTCAGCCATGCAGCAGCGAAGCCTCCAGCCAAACACCAATGGAAGATTCGTAGCGGCCAGTCCCAGACCAGCGCTAGAATTTGCCGCTTACCCGTTTTGGTGGAGATGGGTATCACTCAGCTCTTTTATGTCCATTGATCATGGCGCGCACCAGATTCTCATCGTGCAGCCAGCTGCCTAGAAGAACCCCGCCCACATGGATAGCGGCAAGCAACAGCGTGGAATTGGCAAAGAATTCATGGATCTCTTCCAACGCCTCCTTCCAGAATTCACCCACACCGCTAAACCATGGTGCGGCCAGACCGTTCCCTTCTGCACCGTAAGCAGCCAACCCAGTCACAACGGCCAGCAACAGACATGTCAGCAATGCAACTATCATGGCACCGCCCGCCGGGTTATGGCCTATATGACGCTGCGCACGGAAGGTGACCATCTCTTTGAGGTATGTGGTCACTTCTCCTGGTGGTCGTACAAAGTCTGAAAAGCGTGCATAACGAGGGCCAACTAAGCCCCAAATCAGACGGAACAGCAGCAGCCCTGCCACTAGGTAACCGGCATATGAGTGAACCTGCATCCAGTGATCTTCACTTACCCAGGCAACAGCCACCGCCAGCACCAGCGTCCAGTGGAACATCCGAACTGGCAGGCCCCACACTTTAATTTCTTTCGAAGGATTCATTATCTCTCACTATTAGCTGTACAATCCAAGATAGAGAATAGAACGACAAGCTGAAACCAAGCTGAAAGCGTAGCGGTCATGACATCACCAGTAACGGAGACCAAAATGAAAGAGATCAAGGTTCTAGGCAGTGGCTGCCGCAACTGTGAAACCACCTACAACATCATCCAGGCAGCTGCCCAACAAGCGGGAGTGGAAGTCAAACTGGAGAAGATCACCGATATAGCAGAGATCATGGGCTACGGCGTCATGTCCACCCCAGGTGTGGTTGTGGACGGTAAGCTGGTACATGCTGGTGGCCTGCCGGGACCAGACGATGTGCGCGCTTGGGTAACAGATTAATGTTGTTGTTTAGATAGGAGCTTTGTTCATTGTTTGAAGCATTGGCCAATCTGATCGTCTTCGACGCGCTTGGACTTCCTCCTGAGTCGGCTGGCGGGGCCGCCCTCCACTTCTTTGTGATGGACGTGGTAAAGATCTTCACCCTGCTGCTGATCATCATCTACGCCATGGGTCTGGTGCGGGCACTGCTATCACCGGAGCGGGTACGGCAGATGGTACGGGGCCGAAACAAGACAGCGGCACGGGCCATGGCGGTATCTCTGGGCGCAGTTACCCCCTTCTGCTCCTGCTCTTCGGTACCGCTATTTATCGGCTTCGTGGAAGCGGGCATCCCGCTCGGCGTCACCTTCTCCTTTCTCATCGCCAGCCCCATGATCAACGAGGTGGCAGCGGTAATCCTTGTCGGTATCCTCGGCTGGAAGCTGGCCCTGCTCTATATAGCCGCAGGCCTCATTGTGGCATGGTTTGGTGGGGTAATCATGGAACGGTTCCGCCCGGAACGCTGGGTGGAGGAGTATGTATGGAAGATCCAGATGGGGGAGGCTGAACTACCAGAACAGGACACCAGCCTACACGGACGGCATCGGTATGCGGTTGCCGAGGTCAAGGAGATTGTAAGACGCATCTGGAAATGGGTAATCATCGGCATCGCTGTAGGCGCCCTGTTCCACGGCTATGTACCGGAAGGTTGGGTAAGCGAATACCTAGGAGGGGATGACTGGTATAGCGTGCCCATGGCGGTGATTCTGGGTGTACCCCTCTACTCCAACGCCACCGGTGTTATTCCAGTGGCCGAGGCGATGCTGGGCAAGGGGGTGGCCATCGGTACTACCCTGGCCTTTATGATGAGCGTGGCAGCCCTCTCTTTGCCTGAATTACTGATTCTTCGCAAGGTAATCCGCTGGCCCGCCTTGGCGCTGTTTGTTGGAGTATTGAGTGTAGCCATGATCCTGGTCGGCTGGGGATTCAACTTACTCCAGTAAGGCGTTGCTTGGCGGGACTGTTTTGACTCCCCCACTTAACTAACACACCCATCACCTACATCCATGTAGGCAACTCTACTCCTGCACTACTCTAGCGCGTCAGAAAGCGCGAACAGGCCTCGTTGAACGCGGTGATCAGCTCTGCTGATTGTTCGACGATGTGTTGCCGTTGTGCCCTAGATACTTCCAAATCATCCTGGTCGAAAACCGAATAGTGGAAATAGGACACTCGGCGAAATGGGAATACGATTTTTTGCTGCGGATTTATGATGCCAGCGTAGTTGTAGTTTCCAACAACAAATTCCGTTGACGGGTTATTGTAAAGGTCGCCGCCAAGACTGTAGATCTCAGGTTTACTGCTAACCCCGAGTAGCGGCATCAGAGTTGCCGGGATATCGAGATGGCTAGTGACCTTGTCCACTATCCCAGGTGCTACTCCAGGAATGTGCAATACCATAGGTACATGTATCTGCTGCTCTGGAAACTTGGAGTCATGGCCATGCCCCCAGTGTCCGTTCTCCATAAACTCCTCACCATGATCGCCGGTAACCAGCACGATGGTATTGTCCAACAGGTCGTTTTGGCGCAGGTAGTCAAACACGCGTCCCAACTGCCGATCCACGGAGTGGGCAGCGTTGATATAGCGGTTTTTGATTAAATCCGGATCTTGCAGACTACTGAGCTTGGCGTAGTCCATATCCTCCAGAAACGGTTTGCGTATCTCGTCTGCACTCGAGAACCCATAGGGCGCGTGGGTTGCTTCGAAAAACATGAACCCAAAGAATGGGCGACTGCGGTCACGCTGATCAAGAAACTGCATGATCTCGGTGATATTCTGCTCATCACGTTTCCAGGAGGGTGCCCCATCCTTGATTTCGTGCAGGTCCTCTGGCGGCACATTGGCAAACACCGTGTCGCGCAGCTCAGGATAGGAGAAACTCTGGCTGGTGTGCGCGGCAAACTGGTACCCCTGGTCCAGAAGAACATCCATCAACACAGGCCCTTCACGCTGATTTTGGAAAGCATACCAGTAAGGGGCGTAAAGCCCGTAAAACATGCTAAACATACCCATACGGGTGCGGTTACCACCGCTATAATGACGCTGGAAGCGTGTCGCATTCCTGCTGAATCCATACAGGTTGCCCATTATTTCCGGATCAAGCATGTCCCAGCGCAACGATTCGGCAACAAGCCAGATAATATTCATGGGCTTTTTGGGGTGCTGCTGCTCAATCTTTGCCAATGGGTAATTTAACTTACCGTATGCGATCATGATCTTTTTCTTCGGCAGCTGTCCGATGCCGATTTTTCGGAACGTAGAGTCAGAGGTAGTTTGCATATGGAATGGCACAACTGTCGCTGCCTGCATAATATCCTCACGCCCAGTGGCATGGCTGTAGGCATAGGTCACTTCGCTAGTAACAAGCAACAGCACAACGGCCCATGCCAGCCTGGATAATCTTCTACCTGATGGCACCAGGCCAGATTTCCGCAGGACTAATCGATGACTGGCAAACAGCAGTGCAGCATTGAGCAGCAGGATTGAACCAACCGACAGTGCATAGCTGAGCTGGGTACTAAGAGAGGCCCCCAGAGAAGAAATGCCATCCGGCGTGTTGATCAGATTCCACACAAACGAATTGAAATGGTACTCATACAACTCATATAGCGCGTGATCCGCATAGATCAGCAACACGGTTGCCGATGTCATCAGGTAGCTCACCGCCAGCAATAGCCGCGGTCGCCAGAGCTGCCAGCGCTGTGTACCTGCTACCGGCAACCACTTCAGCAGCGTCAGCACCAATAGCGTGGGCAGCAGATAGTAGAATGGGTAGGCCAGTAGATCACCTACAAGGTACAACCACATAACTGGCGCAGCATCCTTGACATAAGGCAGATAGCCAGCAAGAAGGGTAACCAACAGCAGGTACTGGCTGACAAGATAGAGACGGATGGTAAGGGTGTTGCGCATAAATTGACCCCAGTAAGAATTACTGAAGCCATCTACAATAATGACCGAACCTTAAGGCAGCCTTAAGAAAACCTGAAGGCACCGCCGAGCTTACCGTCTGCGCGAGTTTTGCCCCTCTTTGCCCTAGATTTGAGGCGGCTTTCGGTCTGCTCTGGGAGCTACTTGAAAATATCTACGGGGGAAAGAAAGTGGATAAAGCCTACCCTACAATGCGCGCTGTCTCACCGCCTCAAACAGGCAGACAGCGGTGGCCACCGAGACATTCAGGCTCTCCACATCCCCGGCCATAGGGATCTTGACCAGCTGGTCGCAGGCCTCTCTGGTCAGGCGGCGCAGCCCCTTCTCCTCCCCCCCCAGGACCAGCGCCATCGGCCCGGTCAGATCAGCCTCATAGATGCTCTTTTCTGCCTCCCCAGCTGCGCCGGTCAGCCATACACCGGCGTCACTCTGCAGCCATCGCAGACAGCGGGAGAGGTTGGTCACCTGAATAAAAGGGACACTCTCGGCCGCCCCACACGCTACCTTACAGGCCGTCGGGGTCAGTCCTACCGAGCGGTCTTTGGGGGCGATTACTGCATGCACCCCGGCACCATCTGCACTCCTCAGGCAGGCACCTAGGTTGTGTGGGTCTTGCACTCCATCCAGGATCAGCAGCAGTGGAGGCCCATCCAGATCTTCCAGTAGCTGTTTTAACGCGCCCTCATCCTGCACCGATACCGCCCTGCTGCGTGCGGCTACACCCTGGTGGTTGATATCCGGTTGCAGACTATCCATCTCCTCTCTGGATACGGTGGTAACTGTAACTCCGGCCTCATGAGCCAGGGCAATAATCTCCTTGATCCGCCGATCCTGGCGACGCCCTTCCACCCATACCTCATCCACTGAAGAGGAACCGTGTTTCAGGGCGGTACGTACACTATGTAGTCCAGCGATGATATTGCTATCTGTCACGATGCCCTACTTGCGACTTTTGTCGCCCTTGCCCCGGCGTGTCTGCTTGCCTTTGCTCTTGCTCTTACTCTTACTTCTACTCTTGCCTTTACCCTTCCCAGGATCTGCATCGGCCAGTAGGAAGTCAATCTTGCGCTCATCCAGATTGACCGCTGCCAACTGCACCCGTACCGGATCTCCCAGACGGAAGACCTTGCCACCGCGCTCGCCGGTAAGCTTGTGGGCAATCGGATCAAAGTGGTAGTAGTCGTTCTCCAGGGCACTGATATGGATGAGGCCATCCACATAAATCTCTTCCAGCTCCACAAACAGGCCAAAGGAGTTAACACTGGTTATGATCCCGGAAAAATGTTCCCCCACCTTGTCCATCATATATTCACACTTGAGCCAGTCTATAGCATCCCTGGTCGCCTCATCGGCCCGCCGCTCGGTGCTGGAGCAGTGTTCACCCAGCCCCCGTAGCTGTGGTGTGGAGTAGCTAAAATCTTCTTCGCTGCCACCATTGATCAGATGTTTGATCGCCCGGTGGACAATCAGATCGGGATAGCGGCGAATCGGCGAGGTAAAGTGGGTATAGGCTGGAAAAGAGAGTCCGAAATGACCAATATTCTCGGCGCAGTATATCGCCCTAGACATGGAGCGTAGCAGTACGGTCTGGATCAGATGGGCATCTGGTCGATCCTTTACTGACTCCAGCAGATCAGCGTAGTCGCTGGCCTGGGGGTCGTCTCCGCCCTGTAGGCTCAATCCGAGGCCACCTAAAAATTCACGTAGATCGGCCAGCTTCTGCTCGCCCGGAGTCTCGTGGTTACGATAGAGAGCTGGCAGCTTTTTCTTTAACAGGAAACGCGCCGCCGCCACGTTGGCAGCCAACATACACTCTTCAATCAGGCGGTGGGCATCATTGCGCTCTACCGGGACAATCCGTTCCACCTTCTGCTCTTGATTGAAGATAATCCGGGTTTCAGTGGTATCAAAATCGATGGCACCACGCTTGGCACGTGCCTTATGTAATACCTGGTAGAGTGCGTATAGCTCTTGCAGGTGGGGTAATACACCGGCATATTGAGCCGCAAGATCACTATCGCCCTCCACCAGCATGGCGTTAACCTGACTATAGGTAAGCCGGGCATGGGAGCGCATTACCCCCTCAAAAAAATTGAAGCTCTGAATCTCACCATCTTTGCCAATATGTAGCTCACACACCATACAGAGGCGATCCACCTCTGGATTGATTGAACAGAGGCCATTGGAGAGCAGCTCCGGCAGCATGGGAATCACCCGATCAGGAAAATAGACAGAGTTACCGCGTAGCCTGGCCTCGACATCCAGTGCGCTGCCCTCACTCACATAAGAGGAGACATCGGCAATAGCCACCAGTAGGCGCCACCCCTTTGAGCTCCTCTCACAGATGACAGCATCATCAAAATCGCGTGCATCCGCCCCGTCGATTGTAACCAGCGGTAGTTGACGCAGATCTATCCTGCCAACTTTAGCTTCCTCATCCACCTCGCTGCCCAGGTGTTTGATCTCCTGCTCTACCTCCTGGGGCCACTCTACCGGCAGCTCATAGGTCCTGATCGCTAGCTCAATCTCCATCCCCGGGGCCATGTGATCACCGATGATCTCAATAATACGGCCCACCGGTTGGGTGCGTTTGGTCGGCTGCTCTACGATCTCGGCAATTACCATCTGGCCGTGCTTGGCGCCGTTTAGTCCGCTATCCGGGATGATAATCTCATGGCTTAACCGCTTGTTGTCCGGCTGTACAAATCCGACTCCACCCTCCAGATAGAGACGCCCTGCCACCCGCCTGTTTCCCCGCTCCAGCACCTCGACAATGGAGCCCTCCTTGCGTCCGCGTCGGTCGATGCCGGTCACCCTTGCCACCACGCGATCATCATGCATCACCCTGCGCATCTGCCGGGGAGAGAGAAAGAGGTCATCACCACCGTCATCTGGCTGCAGGAAGCCAAACCCATCCTTATGGCCTATGACACGTCCAGCTATAAGATCCTTCTTGTTGACCAGGCAGAGAGCCCCGGTGCGATTACACACCAACTGGCCATCCCGCTCCATCGCATTGAGGCGCCGCCGCAGGGCCTCCAGCTCATCTTCTGAGGTTAGATCCAGCCGCTTGGCTATATCGTTACGCTTGAGGGGCGCACCATGCTCCTTCAGGTGATCTAGGATATATTCCCGGCTCGGTATAGGGTTTTCATACTTGTTTGCCTCACGGGCACGGTGCGGATCTGCACCACTGGAGGCAGTCTTGCTCTGGCGTCTGGCCATAATGTTAAAATCCTGAGTTACTGCATAAAAGGTAGATGCATTTGCCTATTCTACCGTTGACAACCCCCTCCTGTCCCAGTTAAAGTTCCTGCCCTTCAGCGGGGGTCTCTCTGCTGGGTATGCCGAGGTGGTGAAATTGGTAGACACGCATGCTTCAGGTGCATGTGGGGGTAACCCCGTGGAGGTTCAAGTCCTCTCCTCGGCACCATATTCAAATAACGTCACCGACTACCAAAGATGATGCAACGCCCTGTTTTTACAGGGCTTTTTTTATGTCCATGGATGGACTGTATGCCGCAAGGAGCCAGGGATGGCGGTGCGGCGTCCATGGATGAACTGTATGCCGCAAGGAGCCAGGGATGGCGGTGCGGCGTCCATGGATGAACTGTATGCCGCAAGGAGCCAGGGATGGCGGTGCGGCTATCTTGCAATTTCGTTGTCCCTGATTGTCGTAAGAGTGGAGCGTGGGTGGAACGTGGCGAATGTCATCTATGGCATATATCATTCGATAATTTTCTATATATGACGGTATATTACGAAATATGACTTCTAGATTACCTTAGAGGACAGATCCTCCACGTGTTTACCAGGAATAGAATAAGTATCTTGTTTGTTCAATGCATATTTTCCAATCAAGTACACGTAATCTATATGGATCTAACAGGTAGATATACCCTAATATATATCTAAAGATTCAAAAAACTTGGCCGAAAAAGTATCCGCCATGACCAAAAAATCCGCAGTCAAAGATAAACAGGATCCTAAAGAGGAGAACAGTCCCAGCCATATTGTCGGCATCGGCGCATCCGCCGGGGGGCTTGAAGCTATCGAGGCCTTTTTCAAAAAGATGCCGTCCAATACTGGCGTGGCCTTCGTGGTGGTGCAGCACCTCTCACCGGATCACAAAAGCCTGATGGTAGAACTGTTATCAAAGCATACGGATATGCATGTTTGCCGGGCAGAAGACGGCATGTCGGTGGAGCGCAACTCTGTTTACCTGATCACGCCCAATCACAACCTTAGACTGTTTCATGGGCGCCTGCTGCTTACGGAACAAAAGCGAGATCAGCGCAGCATCAATCTACCCATAGATATCTTTCTGCGCTCCCTGGCGGAAGATCAGGGAGGCAAGGCCATCGCCATCATACTTTCCGGCACCGGCAGTGACGGCACCAGCGGCATCCGCGCCATAAAAGAAGAGTTGGGCATGGTCATGGCGCAAGCAGAAGAGACCGCCGCCTTCGACGGCATGCCTAAGAGCGCTATCGCCACCGGCCTGGTGGACTTCATCCTGGCGCCGGATGAGATGCCGGAGAAACTGCTCTCCTATCTGAAACACCCTTTCGCCACCAAGGATGAGGCCGCGGGCAGCCTGCTGACCGACGAGGACGGCCTGACCCGCATCTTTGCACTGCTGCGGGAACACAACAAGATCGATTTTACCTTCTATAAGCCTTCCACCATCATCCGGCGCATCGAACGACGCATGACCATTCAGCAGATCCACGAGCTGAACGATTATGTACGTTACCTCGAAAGCGACCCGGCTGAGATCAATAGCCTGTACAAGGATCTATTGATCGGGGTCACTAGCTTCTTCCGTGATCCGGAGGCCTTTGAGTCAATGCGCAAGCAGCTGCCGGAACTGATGCGTAACGCCAAAGAGGACAGCATGAGACTCTGGGTTGCCGGCTGTTCTACCGGCGAGGAGGCCTACACCCTGGCCATATTGTGTCAGGAGATCATGGAACAGTTGGATCTACATCTGGATATCAAGATCTTCGCCACCGATATCGACCATGATGCCACCATCCTGGCCAGCACAGGCGTCTTCGCCGAGAGCGCCGTTGCTGAGATCGCACCCAACCTTATATCCAAATACTTCTACCGCAAAGATGAGAACTTTCAGATCAGCAGACAGATCCGCGAGATGGTGGTCTTTGCCCATCACAATCTGACCAAGGATCCTCCCTTCACCAATATCGATCTGATAAGTTGCCGCAACTTGCTGATCTATCTGCAACCGGTACTACAACAACGCGTCCTGGATCTGTTTAACTTTGCGCTCAACCCCAAGGGCATACTGCTGCTTGGCAGCAGCGAGACCACCGGGGACATGTCGGAGTATTTCGAGCCATTGGATCACAAGTGGCGCATCTATCGCTCCCGTGGTCGCAGAAGACATACGGAGCTTTCTCTGCATCCGGTCAACTTCGATTCCAAGCGCTGGCGTAACAACAATAATATGGCGGGCAGACATGCTGTCGTAAAGGCCCATGAAGAGGAGCGGTTGCTGGACCGTCTGCTGCAGGGTCTATCCGATGACTATCTGCCATTCTGTATGGTCGTCAGCGAACACTTTGAGTTGATGCATGTAGTTGGTAATGCCAATGAGTATCTGCACTTCCCATCAGGTAAGTTGATCAACGATGTCTCCAAACTGGCCGGCAAGGATCTGGCCATTCCATTGACCACCGGTATACAGAAGGTGGTAAAGAGTAAAGATGAGTTGATCTACTCCAACATCCATCTGCGCGAAGGAGCCAAATCGCGTGTCGTAAACATGCGCCTCAAACCTCTCCCGGGTAAAAAGGGCCAGATCATGCTGATCGGTGTCTTGATTGAAGAGTTGCGACGCGACGACGACAAAGAGCGATCTGCCATAGAGAGCTATGACGTAGGGCGGGAAGCGGAACAGAGGATCTCTGATCTGGAAAACGAACTGCAATTCACCCGGGAAAATCTACAGGCCACGGTTGAGGAGTTGGAGACCTCCAACGAAGAGCTACAGGCCACCAACGAAGAGTTGCTAGCCAGTAACGAGGAGCTACAAAGTACCAACGAGGAACTGCAATCGGTCAACGAAGAACTCTACACAGTCAACTCAGAGTTCCAAAGCAAGATTATCGAACTTACCGAAGCCAATAACGACCTGGATAACCTGTTACAGAATATCCGGGTCGCCACCCTGTTCGTGGATGAGAGTATGGATATTCGCCGCTTCACCCAGGCAGCGACTGAAGTGCTCCAGCTAGTCGAACACGATATAGGACGCCCCCTGAGCCATATCACTCACCACATGGGCGATCTGGATTTGCCGGCGCTCGCCAGCCATGTACAGCAGAGCAATCGACTGTATGAACAGGATGTCATCACCGAAAGCGGCAAGCAATTTCTGTTACGCATCCTTCCCTATCAGATAGCGCCCGACCACTACTCAGGAGTGGTGTTAACCTTTTTTGATATTAGCGATCAGTGCAATATTGAGGTAAACCTGCGGGAACGTGAAATTCGCATGCAGGCTCTTCTGAACACTATCCCCGATGGCTACATCCTGATCGATACCGGAGGGGTAATTCAGGAAGTCAATGCGCTGGTGGGGCAATTGACCGGCTATAGCGAAGAGGAACTGCTGGGCGAAGATGTGGGCATTCTGATGCCCGAAGATGTCGCCAAAAATCATCAAAAATATGTTCAGGATTATCTAGCCGGTGGCAAACCATCAATCATTGGATGTCCACGCAACCTTGCGGTACGCCACAAGGACGGCTCCTCGGTTCCCATACAATTATACGTGAGTGAGGCCAATTATGAGAACAAACGTTGGTTTGTCGGTCTGATCCACGCTACAGGTACATAATGGAGAAACATAGTGGAAGAGCAACTCCCACCACTAAAGCTCTCCAACCAACAGCAGTTACGCCAAACTGCTGAAGACAAGGCCATAGGCCGGCAAAACATACAGCCTCAACTGGATGATGCAGACCGGGAAAAGCTACTGCAGGAGCTGCAGGTCCACCAGATCGAACTGGAGCTGCAAAACGAGGAGTTGCGCGATGCCCAGAGTCAACTGGAGTTCACCCGCCAACAATATATCGATCTATATAACCTCGCCCCCGTAGGCTATGCCAGCCTGGATGATTCCGGTCTAATCTGGCGCACCAACGCCACCCTGGCCAGCCTGTTGGGCACAGACCAAGACCTTATGATCGGTCACCCCCTGGTCGATTTTATGCACGAAGATGATAGGGAACTCTTCCTTGGACGTTTCAGCGCCTTTGTGCGCAAACCTAAAGGCAAGCATATCGATGTGCGTTTCCGAATAGTAGACAAAATAGGAGACAAACACAGCTTCACCGGCCGCATCCAGGGCCGGCGTATTGCAGCGGACGCACCACGTTTCGGACTTAGAACAAGGAAGCAGGAAAACCTGCTGATTACCATCAGCGATGTCACCGAACTGAAAAAGACCGAGAAGCAGATTGAATACCAGGCCTTCCATGACGCCCTTACCGGACTGCCTAACAGAACCAACCTGCATGAACGCTTGGAAACAGCGTTGGCGCAAGCCCGACGCCGTGAAAACTACGGTGTTTTACTGTTCATGGACCTGGACCGCTTTAAAAACGTCAACGACTCCCTGGGCCATCATGTGGGGGATGAGTTGTTGATTAAATTTGCCGACCGATTGCGCGATTCCATTCGCAAAGAGGATCTGCTGGTGCGTATGGGAGGAGATGAGTTTGTCATTCTCTTATCTGAACAGAGCCCGGACCGTGGTCAGGCCGGTCTAAGCGGACAACGCTTGGCTCAGCACCTGATAGAGAAACTGGATCACCCTCTGAAGATTGCCAAACACCACATTAAGGCGACTGCCAGTATCGGCATCACCATCTTCCCTTTTCATGGAAAGGATAACGTCGTGGACGTAATCCGCGAAGCGGATACCGCCATGTATCAGGCGAAAAATTTGGGACGCAATCAGTCCGCTTTTTTTCATAGTGAGATGCAAGAAAAAGCCGACATGCGCCTGACATTGGAATCAGAACTACGTACGGCGCTGGAACAGGAGCAGTTCGAACTTTACTACCAGCCGCAGGTTGATACCCAAGGCAGCATACGTGCTATCGAGGCTCTGCTGCGCTGGCAGCATCCTACCAAAGGTATTGTACTCCCGGATGAATATATCCATATCATGGAGGAGACAGGTATGATCGATCCTCTGGGTGCCTGGGTATTGGACAGCGCATGTAAACAGCTTGGTGATTGGATCGACAACGACCTTCTTCAAGCAAAAACCACCATGGCCATTAATGTCAGCGCCAAACAGTTTCAGATCAATCACCTCAGCGAGACGGTTAAAAACGCGCTGCGCAAACACAAGATCCCATCTTCCAGGCTGGTTCTGGAGATCACCGAGTCACTGTTGTTGCCAAATGATAGCTACATACGTAATGAGTTAGAACATATAGCGCAGCTGGGGATATCCCTATCTATAGATGACTTTGGCACCGGGTTCTCCTCTCTTTCCATTCTACAAAACGCCCCGATTGATCAGCTAAAGATCGACCGGAGGTTTGTCAGTAATCTGGAGCAAGACAAACAGGACACCGCCCTGGTCCGCGCCATCATCTCCATGGCCAAGGAGCTGAATATGGAAGTGGTGGCCGAGGGTGTGGAAACAGAAGGGCAGCGCAGCACACTAGAGGCATTGAATTGCGATATGCTGCAGGGCTTTCTTATCTCACACCCACTGCCAGCAGACGAAATGACCCAATTGCTGCAGACACTATCAACTTGATTTCAGTCCACCGCTACGTCCCAAATGACTATCCGACATTGAGTTACTGGTACTAGTGTGTGTCAGTTATTCGGTATGCAAATTAACACCACGTGCGACCTTTCTTATCTTACGAAACGCAGGAAACCATCATTTATATATCCAATTGTTTTATATAGTATTTATTGCTATTTTATCGTGAGTTCAAGTCCTCTCCTCGGCACCATACATAGAAGCCCTTTGCATTCAGTTGCATAGGGCTTTTTTCTTGCCGGCAGATCAAGTGGACAGTGGGATCGAGGGTGCGGTACTTAAAATCCATGGATATTATCCCTGTTCTTAGAGTATTCATTAATTAAGTTAATAATAAGAGGTAATCTATTCCTCCCAAGCCTTCTCTGGCATTATTGCACCAACTGATATTTGTGATAGAGTTAACATTTACCAACTTACAAATAGCAAGGTATATGTAGATGATCAGGCAAGGATTGGGGTTTGCACTCGTATTGGGGTTGAGCGTGATCTGCTCCCAAGCTTACGCTGCGCACTATCAATATGTGAGTCTAGCGGATATAGACGAGCTCACTATCAAACAGGGTGATACATGGAGCTGGACCGTCGATTTAGTAAACGATAACATGTATCTGTGGGAACTTAATTCCCCACCCAGTAGTACACCTGGCAGCCCTACCCCAGATATTTCCACTGCTGAATCTACTGGATCTTATGACCCATTATCGCCTCTTCATTATACTTACTTGAGGATAGATCCAAATAACACGAGTGGAGAATCCACATCTGATTTTATTCAACTCACCATCAACGGTAACGTTGTTGAAGATTGGTCAAATCCCATTTCTATTTATAAATGGGATCCTGTCCAAGATCCATACGGGATAGCTGGTCAGAATTATAGTTTTACAGTTGAACTTACAGGCCTCTCTACCCTGGGTGGTGGGTCTCTGGATATCACAAACGTCAATATAGAAGGATGCTTCGATAAGGCTCCGGCTACGGTTCCTGTTCCAGCTGCAATTTGGTTGTTGGGTTCTGCTCTTTTGGGCTATTTAGGAATTGCTAGAAGAAAATGGTAGGTGGCGAAAACTACTCAAATTTGTTCTTTTTAGAGTAACTGGTATGCAGGATGGCAGCCTGTTCTTGATGGGATATTTTTGCAATGTAGTCGTCGAAGAACTCGCGAACCACAGGATTTTCGTGAGCCTTCCTGAGTTTCATCTCATCATCTATCTGATATAGACACTCAATCCTCTGTTTAACTATCCTATCTGTTGTTGGTATCGGTTGCCCGCCGCCACCGATACAACCTCCAGGGCAGGCCATCACCTCCATGTAGTGGAAGGCATCAGGATCTCTCTCTAGCTCCGCCAGTACCTTTCTAGCATTTTTAGCAGTAGCGGCAATAACAACCTTCAGTTGCATGTCACCGATTTCAATAGTTGCACGTTTGATTCCCTTCATCCCTCTGACCTGTTTGAATTCAACCCTCTCCAGCTCTTCACCAGTGATGGTCTCATAGGCTGTCCGCAGCGCCGACTCCATCACCCCTCCGCTGGCGCCGTATATCGCGGCTGCTCCTGAGTAGGTTCCGGCCTCATCCACTTCGCTCGGCTCCAGGCTGGGAAGGTCTATTTTGCGTTTTCTAAGAAGTGTCGCAAATTCTCTGACGGTCAGAACATGATCGACCGGATACATGCCGTTTATCTTCATCTTTTCATGTTTGGCCTCATACTTTTTAGAGGTACACGGCATGAATGAGACCACTACGATATCTTTCGGATTTATACCCTCTCTCTCTGCCCACCAGGTCTTGTAGGCGCCGCCAGAATGGATCTGTGGTGATCTGGATGTAGTTAAATGCTTGATCAGGTCCGGACGATAAAACTCGACATACTTTACCCAGGCCGGGCAACAAGAGGTAAACATCGGCAGGTCTTTGTTATTTGCTATTCTCTCAACCAGCTCTTCAGCCTCAACAATAGTGGTGATATCGGCACCCATATTGACATCGAAAACCCGGTCGAAGCCCATCTCACGAAACGCGGAGAAACATCTGCCGGTCAAATCAATCCCCGGCTCCAGACCAAGCTCCTCGCCTATACTGGCCCTGACTGATGGCGCCATTTGGGCAATTACTATCTTGCTTTTATCATTGAGGGCGGCCTCCACTTCAGCTATCTCATTTTGCTCGCGCGCAGCGTAGACAGGACAGTGAACCGTACACTGCCCACAATATACACAGTCGATATCTGGATCTCTATTCCAGGTAGCATGTATTTGGTTGGCTTTACCTTTGATTTCCAGAAATCCGATCCCGATTTCCTGGCAGATCTCTACGCACTTATTGCAGGCAATACAGAGTTGTGGATCCAGCTCTGCAGCACAGACCAGTTTATGCGTCTCCTCGCCCTCAATTTTTGGCTTTATATACTTTGTTCCGCTTACCCCATACCGGTCCATCAACGCAACGATTTTGCAGTAATATCCAGCCTTGCAGTAAGGGCAGTTCTCCCGGTGGTCGGCAAAAAGCAATTCCAAGTTCTGCTTGCGCAGTCTCTCCACCGCTGGTGTATTTGTGTAGATCTTAAGGCCATCTTTTGGGATCAAAGTACAGGAGGTCGTAACCTGCCCATCTACCTCAACCAAACAGATCCTGCAGCTCGCCCCGGTCGGTAGATCCTCATGGTGACAAAAATGCGGTATATCAACGCCGTTATCAGTCGCTAACTGCAACAGGTTTTGATCCGGGTCAACCAGAAACTCTTGATCGTCTATGTAGATACGGAGCTTGTCCATTTTTCCTACTGCTCTAATATATTGCTGATATAGTTTTTAACCGGTTTGGAGACAGATCTCCCCAAGGCGCAAAACGAAGTGGTTTCAAGTGTCTCCAGTAGTTCAACAATGTCATCCCATGGGATCTCTTTTTCACCATCAATCATTCTATAGAGCTGGAAGGTGCCAAGCCTGCAGGGGGTACATTTACCACAACTCTCTTCGTTATAAAAACCGAACCACTTGGTCAATAGCTCCTTGGCCGGCATCTTGCCGCTGTAGACCTCGATTGAGCCGGCACCGGTTACCTGCTCTTCAGAGATCTGATCTGAATTGAATACTGACCCGCTGGCACTTCCTCCCACCTGAACAAAGAACTCTTTCTTTGGTAGGTTCTTTGTTTCTTTGAGGATCTTCTTTACCGGCCAAGAGGCAGGGAGATGGAAAACGCCCCTGTTTTTCACCTTACCAGAGATGCAGTAGAATCTATTATCCTTGAATTTATCGCTGTTAACCCGAGAGATATTATAGAGGGTCTCAACATTGTGAACTAATGTTGGCTGATAGAATAGACCAGCATCAGATGGATAAGGTGGCTTGAGCCTTGGTTCTGTTCTGAAACCAGAGATTGCATTTATCAGTGCCGTCTCTTCGCCACCTATATAACTTGGTTCTTCCTGGAATACTGTAAAATTGTAACCTTGTTGCCGGTATTTCTTTAACGCCTTATCAACCTTCTTCCCAACAGTTTTGTAGTATTTCTTATTGAAATTGAAATAGGCATCCTTAGTGCCCAAATAATCCATCGCCAAGATCATGCCTTCGATTACAGTCTTAGTGTAATTTTCTAAAATATATATATCCTTGAACAGACCTATCTCTCCTTCCGAAGCGTTACAGATAACATACTTATTATCCCCTACGGCATGCTTGACCGACTGCCATTTAAGATGAGTTGGATAGGCGGCACCTCCCCTTCCAACTAGGCCGGCATCCTCAATTTTTTGAATCAGACTCCGTGTCACAGTTTTTTAAGGCTCTTTAGTAGTGCAAATGTAATAAGACCACCGATTAAAGCAGTATACAGCTGTGGCCAGGTCATCATAACCAATAGATTTTTAACCAGAGGATCGGGCAGCATGTTAGTCATGATCTGCGCGGTGACTTGCCACAAGAAAAGGAACTTAACGACAGCAGCCAGGGTCACCTTGACAGCAAAATGTTGTGTTTTTATATAGTGGAAGGCCACAACCAACAGAACATTACCAACCATAATAAAGGGCACCATGGGTGCCAGAGGAAGTGGCAATAACCCGCTGGTTAAGGCTACCAGGCTTGGAATTAGCGCGATCAGGATACCTGCAACCGGCCCTAGAACAAAGGTGGCAGTAAATAGCGTGGCATTAACGATTGGACCGGTGATCCACTGCGAGTGAACAAAGATTGGAACACCAACGGCAACCGCAAGAAGCGCGGCAAAAATGGTTGTTTTTGCCAGGGCCGTATTGGTATCAATAGATAAGGTTTTTTCCATATGACAACTCAGTCATCAAATCCCTTCGCACAGTCCTTCATGCTCCACCGTCAATATACCTAGGGTTCATACCGAGTATAGTACTGGTTTAACTGGAACGCCAATTACCGTTTTTCCGATGTTGATTTCGCTGTTTCCATAGGGTTGCCATGTATTAGACTCCCCCTCCTGGCCTCCCCCGCTTGCGGTGGAGGGATAGATGAGTAGTCAAAACTTGCTGTGAATGGGGTATAGGAGTAGGCCCAGCTTGCTGTGGAAGGGATACTGGGACGCGGAATGGAATTGACTAGCGTGGTTATAAGATAGTCTTTTTATCATAGCGAAACGGAGAGCGCCTTGGAATGATCTGAACATTCCAAGGCGCAATGTAGGTTCTGCTAGATAGTAAAAATGCTAAAATACAGTGAATTTCCCCGTTGATTCGTTGTAACGGACAAAGAGATACCAGACTAGCAGAATACCGAAGCTGATCAGCAACGCTCCGACCCAGCCTCCCAATATATCCGGCATGAATGCCTGGAATCCTATCGGGCTTACCTCCACCAATCCATCCATGAAATCCAGGTCGTATTCACCACTTGTTAGGCCGATGTTCCCAAGAACGGCGCTGGTGATAGAGCCGCTCCAACCGAAAAAGAACACCGCCATGACCAATTTCAGGTGACCCTCACCGACACGCCAGAGGGAGCCAGAAGCGCAACCTCCAGCGAAGATCATACCGATACCGAATACCAATCCGCCAACCAGCGAGCCAATCCAAAAACGCGTAGGAATTGCCACATATGGGTCTATAGCCCCCTTGGCGATGAGCGCAGCACCGACTGGAGCCCCTAACGCAAGCGCCAGGATCATCGCCTTGGTCATCTCGCCCTCGCCTGTCATAAAGGGTTCACGAAATACCCTGGAGAAGCAGAAACGTGAGCGATGCAGCACAAACCCTATACTAAAACCAGCCAAAACCAGAAGCGCACGCTGAACCTCCATCGTGTCCTCAGAACCCCACCAGCGAACGGCCCATACCAGAGTAAAGATGATGACCGCCATACCGATCCATGGGTGAACCCCCTTGAACCGCGCAGGCTTTATCTCCGGCGCAACCATGCCCCAGGTGATGTTCTCCATGGTCCAGAGCAACAATTTCAGTCCCACGATCGCGCCAACGAGTAATCCTGCCCACATGGCCCAGCCAGCTGGGGAGGAGAAGGTCAACGGGACAAAGAAGCCGCCTGTCGTGCAACCACCTGCAAAACTGGCGCCAACTCCCATCAGGGTTCCACCGAGAGCACCCCAGACATACTCCAGTTTAGGCGGACGGCTGATGCGGAACTGCTTGGCCAACAGAGCCGCGCTAAAGGCCCCCATTAGCAAGGTGATGTCCATAAGCGAGATACGGTGCATCAACGGGCTGTCCAGCTCCTGCTTGATACCGAACAGAGGGCCAAGCCCTATGAGATTGTTGAAGTAATCCCCCCACAATTTTACACCACCAAAAACGCCCCAAAACATTCCAGAACTCATCAGCACCGCCATAATGAGGACCAGCAGCACGGCGCCAAAGAAAGGTGTCCACTCTTCAACAAAAACGCTCTTATAATCGGCCTTTAGCCAGGATGAACCACTATCTCCACTCATACTTTATCCCCCCCTCAACTTTATTAGTATGGATGCCAACTAACTATCCGGGTTTTGGTAGCCCCGCCTGGTAGGATGCTGGAAGTTAAGCCAGACATCACAACAACACCCAGGCATTCCATGGCCTGGGCAAGGAAAGGCAAAATACGATTTTTTCGTTTATCTATTCCTGACGGGTAACGCTATGTACTCGCCAGTTTACCGCTAACGTTCCCTCTGCTAACCATTCGCTATTGACAGCGTGTTGGAGTGTCGGAATCTTTGGCGCCATGAACAGCGAAGGCCTGCACATCGGCAAGCAATTCATCATCAGGCTTCTTAGCAAGCTTTTTGGCCGCCTTGTTACTATCCTTGATGCTATCGCGATACTCCTGACTGACATAATACTTGAGGGAGTCCTTCTCCTTGGCATGTTTGTCGGCCTCAAAATATGCGGCCCACTCTGCCTTGGTCATAGAAGAGGGCGATATTGCGCCGCCAGCATCGGATTTATGGCAGACAGTACACACCATCTGATAATAGATACGCCCCATCTTCCAGTTGCCATCGGCGGCCTGAGTCGCAGGAGCAATGGCACTAGCCAGACAAAACATCAACGGTACTGCAAAATAATTTTTTAGGTTCATCGTCCAACTCCTGGAGCTTAGTAAAGTGTAAAATTCAATGATCACAGGATGATTCAGGTACCCTTCCTGGGGTGAAGGCACATAGGACATCCCATTTCGCAATAATAATACCCAATCTAACCCATGACTACCAACTTGGTTCAATAGCCATAAACAGCGACGCCTCCAAGTGCAACAGGAGGCGCCGGTTTAGCAGTCGTAGGCCCCTCTAATCCCTCATTCTACCGCCCTCACCAGTTTTAAAGAACGCGTACTCCTCCTCGGTCAGATCCACCTCATCAAACCCGGTAATCATCGGTTTAATATGAGCAATTAAGCCGTGATCGCCCGTAGTCAGGATGTAAAGATGTACGCAGACAAATGCCAGGATAGCGATGGCTGCCACCGTATGCAGATCAGCGATAAAGCCTAGCCCTATGCCGGCAAAAAAATCCCCGCCGATACCAAAACTGATCAGCAAATAGGCGATCCCAGTCATCCAAACAGCCGGAAAGATGATGATCTTGACCGCCAGGTAGGTCAGTGCCTGTAGCGGATTGTGCTTACGCCGGTAGGTCTTGATGTATGGGTGATGCTCACCCTTGAAGATGCCCACCGTATAGTAACGGGTCACCGTCGACAGGTTCGTTACTGTCGGCATATAGTGACGCCACTCGCCGGTTGTAAAAAGCCAGAAGGTAGCGAATAACCAGATACCTATCATGGTGAGGGCCGCTACGGTGTGCACAGTTACCGCCGTCTTAAAATCAATCAGAGTGTGCACGCCGTGAACCGCAAAACCGGTAAACAGCAGGGTAACAATCAGAGCCATTTGGCTCCAGTGCCAGAGACGCTCAAAGCGCTTGTATACCTCTATATTATGTATTGCCATTAGCTATTTCTCCTACGAGAGGAAATTATACGAAGCACCGCATGGATCAGGATGCCTGCCAGTACCGCCAGTATGGCCAGCAGGCCGATACGGTCAAGCCAAGGGCTGGCCCCAGATCCCGGCATATAAATTCCAGGCACCTCTTTCAACCGGCTGTTGCTACCATGACACTCATTACACTTTACCGCGTCTTTCGCTGGTGCCACCATATGGGTAATCGGCCACATCATCCGGGTTTCAATAAAACCGAATTCTCCAGAATAGGAGGCACCCGCCTCTTGCATGCCATCACTTATTGACTTTTCCCAGTTGTAATTTTTCCAGTAAGCGGTGTCGTCATCTACGCCTCTTGCTACGGTGTGTGGGGCTACCAGTGTTTTATTTACTGTGTCATAGGGCTGCTTGCCGCGCATAACCTTGACCGGCCATATGCGTGACTGCCCATCATCCGGACTGCCGCCAAAGCTATTTATGGGGACAACTCCATCTGGATTATCAATCTTGTCACCCATCAAGGTGTACTCCACCTTGCCGTTGAACCAGACGTATTCTGGCTGGATGTTGGAACCGTATACAAAATCGCCCTTCTTGCCACTGTAGATCACATGGCCATGCTCGTCTTTTTTCTCCAGTGGCTTTCCATCGGCAGTCAGCTTCCCGGCAGTCGACCAGTCCCAAGAAAGTTTCGTTGCCACTCCACCACGAGCAATTGTTGGGATATGGCAGGTTTGACAAGCAACCTCATCAGTATGGCCATTAAGTTTGACGCCGATGATTTCATCATTTTCATGTGGTGCGGTGCCGTGGCATGAGCGACAGGTCGCCGGATTGCGCTCCTCATGTTTTCCGCGAATCTGTATCCCTTTGGTCTCCATTGCAGTCGTTGCATAGCGGCTACCAGGCACTTTATGGGAAGAGGTGGCATGGCAGGTTGCGCAGGTGAAATCCAGGCCAACTGCATCCATATGCACATCCAACTCCTCGTCAGGCATGGCCAGAGAGCTGTCCATATCCCCGTGCTTAACACCATCCCCACCGCCGCCAAAGAAGTGGCAATTGCCACAGGTATCACGGCTGGTTTTACCAACATTTTGGGCTACTGATTTCAGGTTCACAAAATCGGCCGGATGGCCAGATTTGCCTGGTGGCTTGTTATAGTTACCGGTAGTGTCGTGGCAGGCCAGGCAATCGACGTTCTCCTCTGAGGTGAAATCGAAACTATCGTCACTCCAGCCGTAACCAATATGGCAAGCGGTGCAATAAGGGTAGTTTGAGCGAGGAGTGATACAGAAGTTGTTCAGAACGTTTTTCTTGCCTAACTTCTGCTGGTTCTCTGGATTAAGAAATTCCCATGTCCAGTGTTTGGTCTCGTGCAGCTGCTTCGCTGCCTCAGTATGGCATGAAAGGCAGGCCTTGGTGACCTCTGGCCCAGTTTTAAACTCGCGATCCAGCTCTTCTAGCTTGCCATGATCGGTGGTGGAAGCAAAAACAGTAGTGGTGCTGCATACCACCATTACCAAAACCAGTCTCTTGACGAACGACCAGATTCCTAGCGACAGACAGGGCTGATACTGCATGGTTGATCCTCCACCTTTGGTTATTATGTAGCCGCTTATTATTCTGTATGAAACACGCTGGCTACTAGTTTCAGGCCTATTATATTTTTTCTTCAAGGCGCACTCTCGCCCATTTCGCGACAATTTTCAAGAGCGATTTACATATAAGGCGACAACAGGCATGCCATAGACTAGTGAAAAACCCCCCATTTGTTGTTAGGTAATGGGTTGTATGGCGGTTAAATTTGGCCATTTATTGGCCAACTACTACTCGCTGAATGGATGCCTCAGAACTATGGTCTCTGCCCGATCCGGGCCGGTAGAGACGATGTCTACTGGCGTTAGGCAAAGTTGCTCTATCCGCGCAAGGTAGTCTCTGGCATTCTGTGGCAGATCATCGATACCCTTGGCACCAACGGTGGACTCCTGCCAGCCTGGAAGCTCCATATAGATCGGTTCACAGCGGGCAAAACTGTCTGCGCCAGCCGGTGGTGTATCTACCTCTTTGCCATCCAGATTGTAGGCGGTACAGATTTTTATACTCTCCAATCCATCCAGCACATCAAGCTTGGTAATGCAGAGACCGGTGACGCTATTGATCGCCAGAGAGCGGCGCAAAGAGACAATATCGAGCCAACCGCAACGACGCTGGCGACCGGTAGTGGCACCAAACTCATGGCCTTTGGTACCCAGATGCTCTCCATCCTCATCAAACAGTTCCGTGGGAAACGGGCCTGAGCCAACCCTGGTGGTGTAGGCCTTGACGATTCCGAGAACGTAGTCCAGATCTCGTGGCCCCATGCCAGTACCGCTGGCGGCACTACCACATGTGGTAGTAGATGAGGTGACATAAGGGTAGGTTCCGTGGTCAATATCGAGCAGTGCGCCCTGGGCCCCTTCAAACATAATGCTCTTTTCGTCCAGCTTCATGCGATGCAGGATACCGGTGACATCCTTCACCATGGGGGCAATCCTCTCGCCCTGGGCCAGAGTCTTATCCAAGACCTGCTGATAATCTACTGTATCCGCATTGTAGTAGTGTTCGAGAAAAAAATTGTGATACTCCATCACCTCACGCAGGCGCTCTGCAAAATGTTCCGGATCAAGCAGTTCTCCCAGCCGCAGGCCGCGGCGAGACACCTTATCTTCATACGCAGGGCCAATACCACGACCGGTGGTACCGATTGCCTTCGCCCCACGCGCCACCTCACGTGCCTGATCCAGGGCAACATGATAGGGAAGAATCAACGGGCAGGATTCGCTGATACTCAACCGCTGAGAAGCAGGCACGCCACTCTCTTCCAGTTGATCCAGCTCTTCCAGTAGGGCAGATGGTGACAGCACAACTCCATTACCGATCAGGCAGTGTATATTCTCACGCAGAATACCGGATGGGATTAGATGCAAAACGGTCTTCTTGCCATCAATAACCAGGGTGTGACCAGCGTTGTGCCCACCCTGAAAACGAACTACTGCCTCGGCACGATCGGTAAGTAGATCTACCACTTTCCCCTTGCCTTCATCGCCCCATTGAGTTCCCAGTACTACAACATTCTTGCTCATAAATATGCCCTGATCCCAGTAAAGAAGAAACGCACCGCTATGCCGCCGACGTTACCACCCATTTGCCATCCTGTTTTTTTAATATCTCCTGGCAACCCATCTCCTTGGCGTCACCCTTCTGACCGGGCAAGCCGCCTACTACTCGCCTCCCCCCAGCGCGTAGCTCCTCTACTATTTTCTGCTGCTCTAGATCGTCACTCCAGGGAACGAATATACCATCATTATCTGCCTCGGCAACTCTATTTCCCAGTCGTAGTAGGGTTCTGAGGTCGGCGCTAAAACCACACGCTGGCCGGGCACGCCCGAATCGTTTGCCGATATCATCATAGCGTCCACCCCGGGCAATCTCCTGCCCCAATCCTGGTATAAAAGCAGCAAACACCACACCTGTATGGTAGTGATAACCCCGCAACTCGGCCAAATCAAAGTGCAGAGGAATACCTGGAAGACGCTGTTGCAGCAGGGCAGCGAGCTGCTCCATTTCGGTTATTGCTGAGTGTACTGTATCTCCGGCATCAGCCAATAATGCACGCCCCCTGGTCAGGGCATCATCACCATTGAGAGTGGCCAGACCAGCCAGCATTGCAGATACGGTTTGTGGGATATCCATTGCTGAAAGCAGAGTCTCTATCTCGGCTGAGGCCTTGCGTTGCAGAGCGGCAAATAGTTGCAGCTCTTGCTCTCTACTCAGCCCGGCCTGACTGGCCAGATTACGGAAGATCCCTACATGCCCCAAATCAAGGTGCATCTCATTTATCTCAGCGCACAGTAGGCTCTCTATCATCAAGGAGATGATCTCCAGATCACTCTCCACCCCGGAGTGGCCATAGAGTTCTGCCCCCACCTGCATCGGTGCTCGGGAGCTGGAAAATCCGTCACTCTTAGTATGTAGAGTAGTGCCGAGATAGCATAGCCTGGTGGGTACATCACGCCTTAGTTGATGGGCATCTATACGAGCGGCCTGAGGGGTGATATCGGCGCGTATACCCAACTGGCGACCGGTAAGCAGATCAGTCACCCGGAAGGTCTTTAGATCAAGGTCACCTCCGGTTGTGGCCAGCAGTGAGTCCAGATACTCAACGAATGGCGGATAGATCAACTCATACCCCCACCGCTGGTAGAGATCAAGCAAATCCCGGCGTAGCCGCTCAAGTGCTGCCGCCTGGGGTGGAAGTACCTCTTCAATGCCGTCCGGCAGCAACCAGTTATTGTTTTGCATAACTACGCTTCTTTACCCCAGAGAGCGGGGTCAATTTACTAGATAGAGGGTGGCAATCCCAAGCAACATACTAACCAGGCCTACCATCCGTAGAGAGCGATCATCCATCTCCGCCACCATACGCATCATGTTGCGCATACCAGCGGGGCTGAGAAATGGATATATGCCCTCAATTATCATAAGCAGGGCTAGAGCGACAAGAAAATCATGCCACATTATGGTACCGCTCCGCCCGGCAAAAGATAGAGGCCGAGATTATTGACCCCTGCCCTTAAAGTATTCAAAGAACTCGGAATCAGGCTCCAGAACAATAATGTCTCCACCCTCGTTAAATACCGAACGGTAGGCACTAAGGCTACGATAAAAGGAATAGAAACCGCGATCCTTATTGTATGCCTTGGCATAGATATCCGCTGAGATAGCATCACCTTCACCACGCAGCTCTTCCGCCGTCTTGTAGGCATTGGCTTTGATCACCGTACTCTGACGATCGGCATCCGCCTGAATCCGTTCCGCCTGCTCAGCACCATGGGCACGCAGCTCTTTAGCCACCCGTTCACGCTCGGTACGCATACGGCCATACACCGACTCACTCACCTCACGCGGGAAGTCGATACGCTTTACCCGCACATCGACAATCTCTACTCCCAACTCACTAGCCTGCTCATCAGCGGCCTTGCGCAATACTTCCATGATCTCAGCACGCTCACCGGAGATCGCCTCCTGAATGGTGCGCTTGCCGAACTCGTTACGCAACGCAGTATTGATGCGCTCAGATAGCAGCTTTGAGATCTGAATCATGTTACCGCCGCCAGTAGAACGATAGTATTGCGCCACATTAGCAATACGCCACTTGGCATATGAGTCAACAATTACGAATTTTTTCTCTACCGTCAGAAAGCGTTGCGGCTGGGAATCCAGGGTCTGTCTACGCGCATCAAAACGCTTTACGTTATTGACCAGAGGGATCATCCAGTGCAGTCCTGGCTTATAATCCGAATCCACAATCTCACCCAGACGAAACTTGATGGCCAGCTCCCACTGATTAACCGTAAAGGCTGAGGCGTATAAAAGTACGGCCACAACGGCCAGCACTACCATAACTCCAGTACTTTTATTACCCATTAGCGTACCCTCCTGCTACGGTCAACTTTACGTTCATCCGGTGTCGCCTTAGGCATCTCATCCGTTTGTGGTACCAACTTGATCGTAGCGGACTGCTTATCAGAACTGGACTGCATCAATCTATCCAGCGGTAGATACATAAGACTGTTACCGCTCTTTACATCCAGCATAACCTTATTGCTATTACCTAGCACCTCTTCCAGCGCCTCTAGATATAACCGCTTGCGTGTCACTTCAGGTGCCTTTTGATACTCCTTCAATATCGCCAGAAAGCGCGAGGTGTCACCCTCTGCCTCGGCAATGACCCTCTCCTTGTAGGCCTTGGCATCCTCTACCTGCCGTGCACCAGCACCACGTGCCCGCGGCACAATATCATTGGCATAGGCCTGGGCCTGGTTCTCGATACGCACCTTGTCTTCACGCGCCTTGTTGGCATCATCAAAGGCAGCCTTTACCTGCTCCGGTGGGTTGGCATCCTGGATATTGACACTCACCACCTCCATGCCGGTGCGGTAGAGATCCATCAACTCCTGGATACTCAGCTTGACCGATTCAGCAATACCGCTACGGTTCTCGGTAATGATTGTATCCAGTTTGCTCTTGCCTATCACTTCACGCAGTGCGGTCTCAGTGGCGTCCTTCAATGTCTGATCGGGGTTCCAATCCTGGAACTTATAATCCGCCGGATCCTGAATCTTGGATTGAACCGTTAGGGTCAGATCGACGATATTCTCATCCTGGGTCAGCATCAGTGCGGTATGGGTAAAGGTGTGTACCTCATCTATATCGATCGGTATCACTCGATCCACCATAGGTATCAGTAGATGAGGCCCCGGCTTGGTCACCTCATGGAAGGCACCAAACCGCATCACCACCCCACGCTCAGCCGGTTCGATGATATAAAAACTCTGCCACGCAAGGAATACAGCCAAAGCCAATAGGAGCATCCCGCCCATACCTGCCGCGGCTGGTCCGCTAGGCATACCATCATCACTACCATTGCCACCACTGCCGTTAGAACCTTTGCGACCGCCAAACAGGCCACCTAGACGCTCCTGCATCTTTTTTACCACTTCATCCAGGTCAGGTGGACCTTGATCCCCGCCTCCGCCACTCCATGGATCTTTATCTCCATTTCCACCCGGTTCATTCCAAGCCATGTTTTACTCCAAACATATGTGTTTAACGCGATTGATTGTTGATTCTATCCTGCAAGCACCGTAATTTGAACAGTTTTCAACTAATAGGTTACCCTCTAATAACTCATGTTTCTCAGATAAATGTCAAAACACGGGCTATTATGGGGCCCCACTTACCACCAGCCTACTCTCTAATCCTGGTTCCTGCAGCAGCAATCGCTCATACTCGCGTCGTGCTATCTCCAGTTCCAGCTCCCATCCACCTTCTGCGGTCGCCCTATCCTGCAATATTTTGGCAACCTTAAAGATCTTGGCCCGTAGCCTGCCATCCTGCGGCTCCAGTCGCACCACCTTGCGCATATGCTCCTGCTGAAAGAACTGGGCCAAAGCATCCAACAGCAGTTCCACCCCTCTACCATCCAGTGCCGACAACCAGACACGCCGCACGCTCCCATCTTCGGCATACTCCAGCCGTGGCTCTTCACCCTCCATCAGATCAATCTTGCTATAGACCTCGATTTGCGGAATATCTGCGGCACCAATCTGCTGTAGCACCTGGTTCACTTCGGCAACTGAGGCGCTCCGCTTAGTGCTATCCGCATCTATCACATGTAGCAACAATCCAGCAGAGGCGGTCTCCTGCAGGGTGGAACGGAAGGCGGCAACCAGATCGTGCGGTAGATGGGAGATAAAGCCCACCGTATCGGCCACAATCGCAGCGCCCTCCCCTGGAAGCCCTATCCGCCGCATAGTTGGATCTAGGGTGGCAAAGAGCTGGTCTGCAACAAACACCACCGAGTCGGTCAGGCGATTAAACAAAGTAGATTTACCGGCATTGGTATATCCCACCAACGACACGGTTGGGATTTCAGCCCTATTGCGAGCCCTACGGCCCTGATCCCGCTGGCGATCAACCTTCTCCAGACGCCGCTTAATATGGGCAATACGGTTGTTCAGCAGCCGCCTGTCTGTCTCCAGCTGGGTCTCACCCGGACCACGCAGGCCGATACCGCCTTTTTGCCGCTCCAGGTGAGTCCAGCCGCGTATCAGGCGGGTGG
Source organism: Sedimenticolaceae bacterium (assembly GCA_050304615.1). Taxonomy (GTDB): domain Bacteria; phylum Pseudomonadota; class Gammaproteobacteria; order Chromatiales; family Chromatiaceae; genus CBFDBF01. The sequence goes on along the minus strand of JBNLDW010000009.1, from coordinate 194,014 downwards.
AGAGGTGATGTAGTTGGGCCAGCTCCACCTGCAGCTTACCCTCAAAGGAACGTGCCCGTTGGGCAAAGATGTCTAGTATCAGACCGGTTCGATCGACCACTCTGCACTTAAACTCACGCTCCAGGTTTCGCTCCTGGCTAGGAGATAGCTCGTGATTGAAGATCACCAGCTCAGCCTCCTCTGCCAGCACTGCGCTGTTGACCTCATCGACCTTGCCTCGACCGATGAAAAAGCGTGCATCCGGGACAGCGCGTCTGCCAGTTATAGTAGCAAGTGGCTCGGCCCCAGCCGCAACCGCCAAATCCATAAACTCTGCCAGTTCATCCGGGTCGTTTCTTGCTCCGATATCAAAACTGACCAGGACGGCCCTCTCACCACTCTTGGGGCGCTCAAACATACAGTGTCATAGGGAAAATCTATCGATTACCAGGTTCTGGCTGATCATCCTGATCCTGGGTCGATGACGGTTCCAGTTTGACATTGCGGGCTGGCACAATGGTCGAGATAGCGTGTTTGTACACCATCTGGCTAACATTGTTCTTAAGTAGCACCACGAACTGATCGAAAGACTCAATCTGGCCCTGCAATTTAATCCCATTTACCAGAAATATTGAGACAGCAACCCGCTCCCGACGTAGCGCATTGAGGAAAGGGTCTTGTAGACTGTGCCCTTTAGACATGACGTTCTCCTTGTTGTAGTTGTTAGAAATTACACTCCGTTAAACGTTCGAAGTGTAGCATAAAGGGAGATTCAGTCAGGAACTGGGCCTCACTATGCGCCATTATATGAGGGTCTCAGATATAATTTTCAAGGCCTGTTGCAGTAGATTATCCCCCTCCTCAAGCCACTGCAGGTCACGCTCTGCCCGCAGCCAGGTAATCTGCCGTTTGGCCAGCTGGCGAGTAGCGGCCAAGGCCCTATCGACCATCTCATCCCAACCGTACTCACCCCGGATATAACCCAACACTTGGCGGTATCCGACGCAACGCATGGAGGGCATATCCGCCTCCAACCCCCACTGCTCCAGTAGCGTCCTTACCTCGGCCTCAAACCCCTGCTCCAGCATCTGCCTGAGGCGCAGCTCAATCCGCTGATGCAAAATGGCCCGATCCTGGGGACAGCGTGCCATCTTTACCACCTGGTAGGGTAGCTGCTGCTCTCCATCCTGTTGCTGCATGGTAGAGATTGGCGACCCGGTAAGCTCAAACACCTCCAGGGCCCGGATAATGCGTTGTGGGTCATGCAGATGTATACGGGCTGCTGCTGCGGGGTCAACCGCCGCCAGCCGCTGGTGCAGAGCCTCCCAGCCACTGTTAGCGGCCTCCTGTTCCAGCCTCGCCCGTACCTCTTGATCCGCCTCTGGCAGCTCTGACAGACCATACTGCAGGGCACGAAAATAGAGCATGGTCCCACCCACCAATAGCGGGATCTTGCCATGGCTGGTGATATCATCCATCTCGCGCCGCGCATCCTCACAGAAGCGGGCGGCGGAGTAACTTTCGTCTGGATTACAGATATTTATCAGACGATGGGGGGCCTCCGCCAGCTCGGCTGCATCCGGTTTGGCGGTACCGATATCCATACCACGATAGATCAGGGCAGAGTCGACACTGATAATTTCAACGGGCAGCTCTTTCACCAGCTGCAGCGCCAGACCGGTTTTGCCGGAGGCGGTGGGACCCATCAAAAAGATGGCCGGGGATAGCAGTTGCGCCACGACTACTGCCCTCGCAGAAACAGTCGATCCAGCTCTTCCATGCTGAGTTGCACCCAGGTTGGACGTCCATGATTACATTGATCGCTACGCTCGGTGCGCTCCATGTCACGCAGCAACCCATTCATCTCATCCAGGGTCAGGCGCCGGTTGGCCCGGATAGAACCGTGGCAAGCCATGGTGGAGAGGATCTGGTTGATCTCCTCATGCACCCTCTCTGTCACCCCGTGTTCCAGCATATCTGCCAGCAGATCACGCAATAGCCTCTCCGCATCCGCCCCCTGGAGCAGTGACGGTATCGCCCGTATAACCAGCCGGTCCACCCCGAGTCGACCCACCTCCATCCCCAGCTCTGTAAAGAGCTCTGCCTGGGCCTCGGCCAGATCGGCCTCACGTTGGCTGACCGCCACCGTCACCGGTAGCAGTAGCGGCTGACTGGTTATGCCCCTACCTGCGTGGGTCTCCTTGAAACGCTCGTAGGTGATACGCTCATGGGCGGCATGCATATCCACCAACACCAGGCCGGTACGGTTCTCGGCCAGGATATATGCCCCCGCCAGCTGGGCCAGGGCAAACCCCATGGGGGGTGGCTGTGTGCTCTCCTGTCCGCTTGGTTCTGCTGGTCGCTGGACATCAAAGGCGGCCCTATATTCCGCCCCCTTATCTTCCGCAATATGTAGCGGCATCCCGCACTGATACGAGCTTGTCTGGGGGCTGCTCGCTCCGCTATCTACGGCTACCCTATCCGGCCTGTTATCGATAGTGGAGTCGGCCAGCACACGCTGTAGCGAGTGGTAGATAAAGTCATGGATCAGCCGCCCCTCTCTAAATCTGACCTCATGTTTGGCCGGATGGACGTTCACATCCACCCCCCTGGGATCCAGCTCCAGATAGAGCACGTAGGCCGGGTGGCGACCATGAAAAAGGACATCCTGAAACGCCTGGCGCACCCCGTGAAAGATCAACTTATCCCGTACCATGCGGCCATTTACATAGAAGTACTGCATATCGGCCTGACTGCGGGAGAAGGTGGGGCGCGCCAGCCAGCCGCTCAGAGTCAACCCAGATGCCTCGTTACTCAGAAAGAGCGAATTCTCGAGAAAACCGCTTCCCAGAAGCTCCCTAATCCGTCGATCCTGCTCCCTTGTATCATTGGCCAGTGGCAGAGAGAGGACCTCACGCCGGTTGTGGCTAAGCAGAAATGAGACATCAAAGCGGCTCAATGCCAGCCTCTTCACTAAGTCGGAGATGTGGCCAAACTCGGTCTTTTCAGCACGCAGAAATTTGCGTCTGGCCGGGGTGTTGTAAAAGAGATCACGCACCTCAACCGTGGTACCACGAGGGTGGGGGGCAGGCTCCAACCCCCCTCCAGAGTTATGATCAATAACCCAACCGTTGTCACTCTCCTCCCCCCGTGAGGTCAATTTCAGCCTGGAGACCGCCGCAATACTGGCCAGCGCCTCCCCTCGAAACCCCATGCTAGTCACCTGTTCCAACTGCTGCAGCGAGGCGACCTTACTGGTAGCGTGTCGATCCAGGGCCAACTGCATATCGTCCTGGTGGATGCCACTGCCGTTATCTCGTATCCGTACAAGCTTGATACCACCCTGCTCTATATCAATCTCAATCCTGGTAGCACCCGCATCCAGGCAATTCTCCAGCAGTTCCTTTACCACCGATGCCGGGCGTTCTACTACCTCACCGGCGGCAATCTGGCTAATGAGCTGGGAAGGGAGGGGTTGAATACGCATTGGTGATTATGGGCCGCAATATGACTATGCAGCACATTATTGTGCAGGCAGTGCGGAGTTACAACTTAAGAGGCTCCGATTAACGACTAGTGCCTAAATTGAGCCCGATCAGGTTTCAGGTATCTGTAGCACCTGGCCAACCCGTATAGTATCACCCGATATTGCATTGACATCGCGTAGCTGGGCGAGGCTTATATCGTAACGTCTGGCTATCTGCGCCAGGGTATCGCCCTTATGTATGACGTGTTTACGTTCTATCCGCCTATTGTGTGCCAGCATGGTTCCTGGTGGCGGGTTGGAGTGGAAGTAGTCCCGAACACCACCCATGATGGAGCTGGCTAGTCTCTGCTGATGGGAAGGATCTTTTAGCTTCTTCTCCTCTCCTGGGTTGGAGATAAAAGCGGTCTCTACCAGGACAGAGGGTACATCTGGTGATTTAAGCACAGCAAAGCCGGCCTGCTGTACAGAGCGTTTATGAGTTCTACCAACCCCGCCCAATTTACCCAGCACCTTCCCGGCCACCTCGTGACTCGCCTGCAGGGTCGCCGTTTGAGATAGATCTAGCAACACCGAGGCCAAAACATCATCCTTGTCTTTAAGCTCTACCCCTCCAACTAGGTCAGCGCTATTCTCCCGTTGTGCCAGCCAGCGTGCAGCCTCACTTGAGGCCCCCCGGTGTGATAGTGTATAGACGGAGGAGCCCTTCGCACTGCGGTCACGAAATGCATCTGCATGGATGGAGATAAATAGATCAGCCTTATGCTCCCGCGCCAGTGTTGTCCGCTTCCGCAGGGGCAGGTAATAGTCCCCCTTACGAATCAATACCGCCCGCATACCCTTCTCCTGGTCGATCAGGCTAGCCAGCTTTTTGGATATCGCCAGTACTACATCTTTCTCCCTGGTACCGTAACGCCCCCGCGCCCCAGGATCTTCACCCCCGTGCCCGGCATCGATGGCAATAATGACATCACGCATATCATTTTCCAGCTCTTTGCTGTTCTTCTCTTGCTGCTGCTCTCTGACGGCGGCATCCATGATATCCACCACCAGTCGATTGCCATATTCGTGGGTTGGACGTAGGGCAAAGCTCTTAACCTTGACTGCCTTTTTTAGATCTAGCACCACCCGGGTGCCGCCCCCAGGGCGCACACCGCTGCGGACATTGCTGATCAATGGGTCGCCCTTGGCCAGATCAGCAACCGCGGCATTTAGCCTTGAGTTGTCGATATCTATGACCAGCCGATCAGGTTGTTTTAGGGAGAAGATGGTATGGCTAACGGTAGCACTGGTATCAAATACCAGGCGAGTATGATCCGGTGCAGCCCACAGACGCAGACCGTTAAGGCTGATCTGCTCGGCACAGAGTGGCATGCTGAACATAAAAAGCAGGAGAAAGAGAAGTTTTCTCATGTGGCCACCTTGCAAAAAACCATAGTCACCTATCTGCAAGGTAGCATGAAAAAGCAGAAATATCCAGTGTTTTCTATGAGATAGAAGCTGTTTCTATTCCTGAATATTAAGTTTAGCGGATAGCTTGTTCAATAAATTTTCCTTATCTGAGCTGGTAGCAGAGAGCTGCACCTCCCTCCCCCCATCCAGGTACCCTATCTGCACCACTATATCGGCCGCTGGCAGCATCCCCTCACCCCGTTCCGGCCACTCTACCAGCATGGTTGCATCGCCCTCAAGGAGATCGCGGATACCCAGGTATTCTAGCTCTCTGGCACTGCCCAGACGGTAAAGATCCAGGTGGTAACAGCGCCCACTCTCCAGCTCATATGGCTCCATCAGGGTGTAGGTTGGGCTCTTCACCGCCCCCTGGTGGCCCCGACCACGCAAAAAACCGCGCGTCAGGGTGGTCTTACCGGTCCCCAGCTCGCCCTGTAGATAGATCACCAGGCCGGTGGGCAGCAGCTGCGCTAGGGTGACCCCAAGCTCCTCCTGCTGCTGCGGAGAGGTAATTTGCAGAATCAAGCTGACACCCGCATCGGGTTCAGCAGTGGCCTAATCCGGGGTAATAGGTCTCCGGCCAACAGACCGCGCTCACCCCCGTCTGCCGCGGCCTTATCTGCAGCTGCAGCGTGCAGGCAGACCCCCATCCTGGCGGCCTCTCCGGCACTAAAGCCCTGCGCCCGAAGGCCAGCTATGATGCCGGTCAGCAGATCTCCCATGCCACCACTGGCCATGCCAGGATTGCCCTCTGTGGCAATAGAGGGCGGCAGTGTAGGGCCGCTCTGGATCACGCTGCCCGCTCCCTTCAGTACAACAACACCACCATATTTCTGTTGTAGTCTATCCGCACTCCCCAGCCTATCTGCTTGAACCTCGGCACACTTGCAGCCCAGTAGGCGGGCCGCTTCTCCTGGATGTGGGGTAAGCACCCAGCTCTCTCTACTGCTTGGCTCGGCCGCCAACAGGTTTAGAGCATCCGCATCTACCACTAGTGGCAAACCAGATTCAAGGACTACACTAAACAGTGCCGCACCCCACGCCGATTGACCCAACCCGGGACCAATGGCAACGGTATCTACCTTTGCCAGTAGTTGCCGCAGATCGGCTGGGACATCGATTGCGTGACACATCAACTCTGGTCGTCCCATGTTGATCAGTGCAGCGTGCTCCTGCCTAGTGGCAACCGATACCAGACCAGCACCGGAACGGGCGGCCGCCTCAGCCGCCATCCGCACCGCACCGCTATAACCGTGGTCTCCACCGACTACCAGGAGGTGTCCATACTCCCCCTTATGGGAGATTCTAGAACGTGGTTTGAGTAGGGCCGACTGCTGCCTCCAGTCGATCCGGTGGGCTGCTGGCTGCTGTTTTGCGTACACCTCGGCAGGGACATCCAGATCATCGAAATAGATCCGCCCGGTTAGTGCCGGTCCCTGTCCGGTAAATAACCCCTGTTTCAGCCCGATAAAGCTGATGGTGGCAGCAGCCTCTGCCGCCACCCCGAGCAGCCGTCCATTGTCGGCATGCAGACCGGACGGGATATCGATAGCCAGTATCGGGGCAGGATCGGCGTGGGCCGCCGCCAACGCCTCTGCCCACACCCCGGTTACGTCACGCTCCAGGCCGGTTCCGAGTACCGCGTCTACGATCAGATCCGTCCCCTGTGGCAGCTGCGTATAGGGGCTCACCACACCACCCGCTGCGACAAATGCATCCGCTGCCGTTTTGGCATCACCATGTAGCTTTGCTGCATCCCCTAGTTGCAACAGATGTACCTTGAGGCCAGCTTCCAACGCCAGCCTGGCCACTACATAACCATCACCCCCATTGTTGCCACCACCACATAGAATCGTGATCTCCCTGGCCCTGCTCCAGCGCCAGCGTAATAGGCGGAAGGCAGCTGCGCCGGCCCGTTCCATCAGAGTAATACCGGGGATCCCAAGATCTTCAATCGCGGTGCGATCCAGCTCCCTCACCTGTTCTGCCAGATATAGCTCCTGAGGCAACCTGTCATCTGCAACCGTTGTTATTGTCATTCCAATCTCCTGATCAGTGGTCCGGTTGTCACACTGCACCGCCGCTTACGGTGAGAGCTGCGGGTTAACTATCCATTGCGCCTGAACAGGCCGTGGTTATAGGGAAAGGCAATATTCAACAGAAACAGAAAAGAGCCGGCAAACTCGCTCATCTCACCACGCTTGGAAGATACCATCAGCAGCTGCACCAGGACTATTACCAAAATATAGCTGACGACTTGATAAGGTTTGGCAATAGGAACCGCAAACCTGTCCAAAAAGTTGGCAACCGCAGGTCTGCGCTTATACAGAGGGACTAGAACAAACAGATATAGCAGTAGTACTACATGCAGCCCGACCCCAAACACCAACTTGTTTATCTTCTTACCAGACACCACCAGATTATGCAGGTTGGTCTCGCCTTGCGCATTGTGCTGTTGGAAAAATTCAGAGCTCTCGGTATTGAATATGCGCTGCCCCCAGGAGATCTCCTCACCGGCACCGAACAGAAACACCACCCCAAGGAGTGTGGTCATGAACAGAAACAGCAGCGTCCTCTCTCTCCGCAACGATACAACCCGCCAGCAGCAGACCACAGCGGTTGTTGCCAATGCCACCACTGTGAGCCACTCGATTGGACCATCTTCGGCACTAAACACAGCCATAAAGTAATCATCGTCTATATAGCTAACTGCCATACCAATCAGGGTAAGCAGAAAGACAGCACCGAGGATGATCCTCTCCCAAATACAGGTATCTTGAAACATTTTTTTTAACACCAAGGCTCCTCTACCATCTACCTGTTATGCGTCTGCTGGAATGGATCACTATACTAATCAACGCATAGATTACTACCAATGGATCAATAAGATAATCCCAAAGATTTGTGGATACCATAAGTTGAAGTTTAAACCCTGCCAAGGCTGCGACCAGGCATAGCATGATGAGTACGTTGCGCCGCAGATATGCCGCTAGCAATAGTAGTGTCAGGATTGCGAGAAACAGCATGGGGCCCAGCAGGCCGTGATATGTATCGAGATATCCCCAGCGGTATGGATCCAGTATGCCCAACCCCAGGACGCCGGGATAGAACAGCAGACCAGTCACGGCCAGCAGCATAAACAGTCGCCTGCTCTCCTGTCTTGAGGCGTCTGGATACAACAGATATCTACCCAGTAGCACTATAGTGACAATACTTAAATCACCGAAGATACCAAGACTGTACTGTGCCCAGGACATCTCTCCGATAGGTAGCATAGCAAGCACAAAGATAACTGCGGCCAGGGTATAGACATAATTCCGCCGCAGCCTGATAGAGTGCGCCAACCAAACAGGGATGGCTGTCAGTAGCAGGGCATGGCCACAAAGTGCGAGGATATATGCGGGCGACATATTCACTTTGAATCCAACCATGCGGGTGTAAAGTGGACATGTTTTATGTCACTCTGATTCCAGGTATACAGCAGGTGGAAGTCGCCATTTTTTGTCTGTATCAGGCTGGGATAGGAGAAGCCCTCTTTTTTCCCAGTATCCGGCGATCTCTGATCAAACGTGTGCAGCACCTTCCAGCTGACACCACGATCTTTCGATCTGGCAAGACTGAGCCGGTCGCGCTCTTTTGGATCATTATTAAAGACCAGCAACAGCTCACTGCCGCCCTTGATGCTCAAGCCGCTGATGGCAGCATTGGGGTTGGGCAGATCACTCTTCTCCGGGGTGCTCCAGTCTACCCCGGCGTTGTCTGTATACTGTTTCAGGATACGGTATGGCTCTTCACCGGCATACCGCATCATCGATATCGCCTGGCGCTCGGTAAACGGCATAATGATGGGCTGGAGTGAGTCACGACCCCAGGCCAGACGAACCTTATCTATCACCTCTCCCTCTTGGTTGAGGCGCAGCAGTTCACCAAACTTTCCGATGAACTCGTGATATACCGGTAGGCCAACGGTACCATCCGAGTAGTGAATCGGCTTACCCTTCACCAGAGTACTAAGATTGAGAAATGGTGAAGTATGTAGCTGCCGAGGTGGCGACCAGAGCACCCCATCATCACTTGAGGTGATGAAATTTATCTTACTGCTCGCCCATCCGCCTACGGTACTGACATAGAACAGCCATAACCTGCCATCGGGGCCACGGGTGATGACCGGGTTACCTAGCTTGCGGGTAAACCTGCCGCTACCGATACGGGTTCGTTTTACATCTATGAGCTTACTCTCGTGCCCCCATCTCTTATCGGCTGCACTCCAGCGGTTCTGATATATACAGACATCCTCTTTCTTCTCACCGGATCCACCGTACCAGATGGCCAGAACATCGCCACCATCCAGCTCAACCGCGCCCGCACTATGGGCCATTGCAGCCACACCGTGAGTGGCGAATGAGGTGGTGTAACTTGAGGGAGCGCCGCTTGAGATCTCCGGCTGCAAGCTGAATGTAGGGGCCGGCTGTTGCTTTGTTATTTGCCACCCGCTGACCACTATCAGCGCAAGTCCGGTGGCCAGCAGCAGATGGCGGAGATTTGGAGATGTGGAGTAGGCTCTATACATACGTGGTAATGATGGCACGGTGGGAAGTTTTTTTCATCCAGGTAATTCTTTCTGCTATCGATGCCAATCGGGTATATTTCAACCATGGCATCGCAGATAGACAATGGACAACTGGCAGCCCTGGCCCTGAATATAAAGCGGTGGGGGCGTGAGTTGGGCTTTCAACAGGTAGGCATCAGTAACACCGTACTCTCTACTGCAGAGAGCCATCTGCAGGAGTGGCTAACTGCCGGCCACCATGGGGAGATGGCTTTCATGGCCAGCCACGGCAAGAAACGCAGCCGTCCGGAGATGCTGCTACCTGGGACTACCTCTGTTATCTCTGCCCGCCTCAACAACCGACAGGGTTCAGATCAGAGTGAGGTGGTACTTGCCCGGGACGATCTGGGGTTTGTCTCACGCTACGCCCTGGGGCGGGACTATCACAAGCTGTTGCGTAACCGCCTACAGAAGCTGGCCAGAAAGATAGAGCAGGTGATAGGCCCATTTGGTTATCGCGTCTTCACCGATTCTGCACCAGTTATGGAAAAGCCCCTGGCCCAGCAGGCGGGGCTGGGGTGGATTGGCAAGCACAGCACCCTGGTCAGCCGTAGTGGTGGCTCCTGGTTTTTCCTTGGAGAGATCTATACCGACCTGCCGCTACCCATAGACACCGCATCACCGAACCACTGCGGCAGTTGCAGCGCCTGCATCGATATCTGCCCCACCCAGGCAATAGTTGCCCCCTATGTGCTGGATGCGCGCCGCTGCATCGCCTACCTGACTATTGAGCTGCACGGCCCCATCCCGCTTAAGCTACGCCCGCTGTTAGGTAACCGCATCTACGGCTGTGATGACTGCCTGCTGGCCTGCCCATGGAACAAGTTTGCCACGCCCGGAACGGAACAGGACTTTCTACCGCGCAACGGACTGGATGCGCCGCTGCTTATAGAGCTATTTGCATGGAGTGAGGATGAGTTCAACAAGCGACTGGAAGGATCGCCGATAAGACGCATCGGCCATGAACGCTGGCTGCGTAATATCGCCGTGTCTTTGGGCAATGCCACGCCTACTGAGCCCATCATCGCCGCCCTAGAGGCACACCGACGTCACCCCTCAGAATTGGTCAAAGAGCATGTGGAGTGGGCCATATTGCAGCATCGGGGGTAACGTTCTCATAATAAAAATGACGCTGCTTTTCCTTTTTTTCCTATCTCTTCTTCTAAATAATATTAAAATCTACCTTTCAATCGAGTCAGACCCAATTGATCTGATATTATTTGCCTTTAGTCATTACAGTTTTGTTGCAGAATTGTTAAAGTTCGTGCCTCGAAAACAGCGTCATTATAATAAACATATTAATTTATACAGTTATTCGCAATGGAACTAAAAAATATAGTCAAAATAGAGAAGGCCGCAAATAAAGGCCGCAAAGAGCTATTCCGGATTGGGATGGCTCTTTTGTTTATGGTCGGAATCATTTTATTCACCAGCGTACGTGGCATAAATACCACTGATCATATGATGCTTATGATTGCCGCCATCATAGGCGGATATATGGCTATGAACATCGGCGCCAATGATGTGGCCAATAATGTCGGGCCGGCTGTTGGATCACAGGCGCTTACTCTTACTGGCGCAATCATAATAGCTGCAATTTTTGAATCTTCCGGGGCATTGATTGCTGGAGGAGACGTTGTCACTACCATAAAAAAAGGGATCATTGACCCGGCCCTAATTGCAGAAACAGACACCTTTATCTGGCTAATGTTGGCTGCTCTTTTGGCTGGCGCCATCTGGCTAAATATCGCTACCTCCCTGGGTGCCCCTGTTTCCACCACTCACTCCATAGTTGGAGGCGTATTGGGCGCAGGGATTGCCGCAGGGGGACTAGAGATTGCAAACTGGAGCACCATGGGGGCTATAGTAGCAAGCTGGGTTATTTCACCGGTGATGGGGGGAGCAATAGCAGCAGGTTTTCTCTATCTGATAAAGAGGAATATCACATATCAGTCCGACATGATTGCCGCAGCCAAACGTATGGTACCCATTTTTGTGGCCGTCATGGCGTGGGCATTCATAACCTACTTATCACTTAAAGGTCTTAAACACATATGGAAGATAGATTTCGCCACGGCCTCTTTATTTGGGCTGGCCTTATCTGCCATAGTTTTTGCGGTAGCAAAACCTCTTCTTATCAAGGCTGCAGACAAATTACCGAACGAAAAACAGAGTGTAAACCAACTTTTCACAGTACCTCTGATTTTCGCCGCTGCCCTGCTCAGCTTTGCCCACGGCGCAAATGATGTAGCTAATGCTGTTGGGCCTCTTGCGGCAATCAACGATACCATTATCAACGGCGGCATAAAAGGTAAGGCCAGTATACCCATATGGGTAATGATGGTTGGGGCTATCGGCATAGCACTCGGTCTGGCTCTATATGGCCCTAAGCTGATACGTACCGTAGGTTCTGAAATCACAGAGCTGGACAAGATGCGTGCTTACTGCATTGCCATGGCCGCCTCCATCACAGTTATCATCGCAACCCAACTTGGGCTCCCGGTCAGTTCTACTCACATAGCTGTTGGTGGTGTATTTGGAGTAGGCTTTCTCCGTGAATTTATCAAGGCCAGCTACGAAAAGATGATTGATGAGATCAAACATCACCATAAAGATGATCATCCCGAGATAGTCGAGGCTTTTCTAATTGACTTTAAGAAGGCGTCACTGAATGAAAAAAGCCTCATGCTTGAACAGCTCAAACAGAAAAAAGCAGATGCCCACCTAACCAAGAAGGAACGCAAGGGCCTGGTCAGTGTTTATAAACATGAGTTGGTTAAGCGTTCTGCAGTAATGAAAATTGTAGCCGCCTGGTTAATCACTGTGCCAGCCTCGGGCATTTTGGCGGCCCTAATCTTTTTCACCATCAGAGGTATTATGCTGTCCTAGATTGAGTGGGTAGTATCCTATGGTTTTTACACTGACCCCAAATATCCGCCAAATATCCGCAAAATATCCTTGAGCATTTAATAGTGCAATCTAATCTGTTCTCTCCCACTCCTCAACACCGCCCTTTATCCTTTCGAACAGTGGGTGTGATTTTATAACCTCAATCTTCTTTAGCTGCGTATATATATTTGGATCCCTGGTCTTCAATTTCCCCAACAGGTGTTCAAATTCATATTCAAGCTGACCGCTACTCACAAGCATCCTCGTCTGGATTCTTCTGTTTATAATTTTATTACTATTAAAATGGTACCCTCTTTTTACAGCCTCACGCTCAACGCCCCTGAGATAGCTAGCAATTGCCCCCAGTGGATTGTCTAAATATTTAAACCTAATTAGTTGCGGATGATTTTTGTAGCCGCTGGTTTCACCCAATAGCACTTTTTGCGCCAGCAGGCCCTCTCGCCATAGCGCCACTAGACCCTTCGCATCCAGATATTCAGGGTGTATAGACCACAGTCGCACTCTCTACCTTAGACGCAGTTCTTACACACAGGCTTGGTACCAGCGAACGGACTGCGACACTCCGGCCCAAACTTCTTGCCACAATGGGCGCATGTTTGCCGAATTGGCACATCTTTGTTACATAACTCGCACTTCTTCGCCATAGTAATTTACCTCCCTGCTGCGTTAAAACAATCAGAAAATATATACATACACTGCACCACGTGGACTAAGATCCCCTCCTGTCCTTCCTTTCATGTGCTTGGAATTAACAAAGTAGCTCTCTATCTCCTGTGCATCGGGAAGAGATTTTGCCTGCCACTGCTGCCAAAAACTGATGTCTTCTCCATCAGATTTGTGCTCTTCAGCTCGTTTATGTGGGTCGTCTGTAAGGCCAATACGCCAAGCCTGATAGTCAACGGTATTGGAAGTTTCGATACGCTCCAGGATGGCGTTTGCAATTGATTGCTTCTCCATTTCTCCCTCCTATATAGCTAACACTACAGGCAGCGGGAATACTGTCTCTAACCAACCTATTGGCTTGTTTCTTCTGAAGGGAAAGACGATCTTGATGGCTTGTCCCTTCGCCAGGCTGGTTGTACTTCCGTGCAATTATCAGACTAACACACTGTTTGTGTGATTTTCTAGCTTGAAACAATCTGCGTCTGGCAGTTAACACTAATATTAAGAGCCCCTTATATTAGAAATAACTACCCACTATAAGCATTATTCAACTTGGATTTTAAGAAAGTTCTCCCGGTAATGTCGCAGCTCATTGATAGAGTCACGGATATCATCCATGGCCAGATGTTTGCCGCTCTTCTCCACCCCGGCGGCAATCTCTGGTGCCCAGCGGGTGGCTAGCTCCTTCAGGCTGCTGACATCCAGATTACGATAGTGAAAATAGGCCTCCAGTTCAGGCATACAGCGGGCCATAAAACGGCGATCCTGGCAGATACTGTTGCCACACATAGGGGAGACGCCGGTAGGAACATACTGTTGCAAAAACTGTAGCGTCTCTTGCTCTGCCTGGGCATAGTTATAGCTACTCTGTTTCACCCGCTCGGTCAGGCCGGAGCCACCATGCTGCTTGGTATTCCACTCGTCCATCCCTGCCATAATCTGATCTGTCTGATGGATGGCTATAACCGGGCCGTCGGCAACCCACTCCAGATCTGTTGTGGTCACAATCGTGGCGATCTCGATGATCTCATCTGTGAATGGATCCAGTCCGGTCATCTCCAGATCGACCCAGATCAGGTTGGTTGCTGCTTGCGACATAGCTCTCTCCTAGCGGTAGATTTTACAATTCTAGCAAACGAGGGCCGCTCGCTGTATCCTGATATCTATTATGAACTGGTTTACCTCAATTTTTCTTATTACTTTAGCACTTGGCCTGCTGCTGCAGTTATGGCTGCTGCAGCGTCACCGACGACATGTGGTCAAGCATCGTGGCTATCTGCCGCAAGCCTTTGCCGGAAAAGTAAGCATCTGTGAGCACCAAAAGGCAGCAGACTACACGGTTACCAAGGTCGCTATGGCGCGGCTGGAGCTTGTGTTTGGCGCACTGCTGCTCCTACTCTGGACCTTGGGCGGCGGGATTCAATTTATGGCGACCACCTGGGACGGACTACAGCTCTCTCCTTTGCTTACCGGCACCACCCTGGTCATCTCTGTCTTTATTATCAACGCCATTCTGGAGCTACCGTTTTCGCTCTGGCGTACCTTTCGGATCGAGGCCAGGTTCGGCTTTAACCACACCACCCCGCAGCGTTATGTAACCGATCTGCTGCTGCAGCTAGTGATCTCTCTGGCCCTGGGCGTCCCACTGCTGTGGGCCATACTCTGGCTAATGCAGGAGAGTGGCTCCCTCTGGTGGCTGTCAGTATGGGTCGTATGGATACTATTTAGCCTGCTCATCAGTTGGATCTTCCCCACCCTGATTGCACCGCTGTTTAACCGCTTCACCCCACTGGAGGATGGAGCCCTGGTGCAGCGCCTGGATGATCTGCTAGAGCGTTGCGGCTTCTCCAGCAAGGGGGTGTTTGTGATGGATGGTTCGCGCCGTTCAGCCCATGGCAATGCATACTTTACCGGCCTTGGCCGCAGCAAGCGTATTGTCTTTTTCGATACCCTGCTGGAGACCCTGGAGGCTGAGGAGGTGGAGGCGGTTCTAGCCCATGAGCTGGGTCACTTCAAACACCACCATGTGCGCAACGGCATGCTGCTGATGGCCGCGTCTTCACTTGCTGGTCTGGCACTTCTCGGATGGCTGATAGAGCAACCATGGTTTTTCCATGGGCTGGGGGTGACACTAACAGACAATGCCGTAGCCCTGCTGCTGTTTCTACTGGTCACCCCGGTCTTCACTGTCTTTCTGACCCCCCTGTTTGCGATGTATCAGCGTCGCCATGAGTTCGAGGCCGATGATTTTGCGGTGGCGCAGAGTAGTGCCGCGGCAATGATCAGCTCACTGGTAAAACTCTACCGGGAGAATGCCAGTACGCTTACTCCGGACCCACTATACTCCGCATTCCATGACAGCCACCCCCCCGCCTCTATCCGGATAGCACACCTGTCGCGACAATCATTGGAGGTCTGATATCAGCAAGCGCCGCCTCTCTGATCGTCAGAAAAAGCGTATCCAGAATATCCAGGAGCAGCGTTGTCGCAAGCTTGAGGAGCGGGCAGAACAGGCACTAGGTGAGGCTGATGAGAACGCCCCGCGAGAGGGGCTGGTTTTAACCAGGCATGGTCAAAACCTGGTGGTCGCCGACCTTGATGGCGCCATCTTTCACTGTCTGATCCGCCAGAACATTGGCCATGTAGTCTGTGGTGATCGTGTTGTCTGGCAGCTCACCACTGCCAACAGTGGCGTGATCACGGCGGTACTGGAAAGAGACTCTGTGTTGGCGCGGCCCGACTATAGCGGTCGGGAGAGACCACTTGCCGCCAACATCACCCAACTAGTGGTCGTGATGGCACCAGAGCCCGAACCCAGTGAATACCTGCTTGACCAGTATCTGGTAACCGCTGAGACTATTGGTGTCTCCGTCCTTATCGCTATCAATAAGAGTGACCTTCTGACCGGCCCCAATGCCGATAACTTTGATCGCATGATAGCCACGTATAAAAAGATTGGCTATCCGGTGATCAAGATCAGCGCCCTGCTCGAGCATGGACTTGATCCACTAAATAACCGCTTGCAGGGGGAAACCAGTATTCTGGTGGGACAATCTGGCGTGGGTAAATCCTCGTTGATCAACGCACTGCTGCCAGATCATGATATCCAGGTTGGGCGCCTCTCTGAGGCTTCCGGTCTGGGGCGTCACACCACCTCGACCACCATTTGCTATGACCTGCCACAGGGTGGTCGGTTGATAGACTCCCCAGGGGTACGCAGCTTCCGTCTGCTGGAGCTGTCACGAAACGAATTGGAGTTAGGCTTCAGAGAGTTTCGCCCTTTTCTAGGGCAGTGCCAGTTCCGTGATTGCAGCCATGCTAAGGAGCCTGGATGCGCCATTAAGGCAGCAGTCGAACGGGGTGAAATTGAGGCGCGACGGCTGGACAATTTCCATCATCTGGCAACGTCCTGAAGACGCTTCTACCGTGCAAGATCTACAGCGCGGATAGATTTGTCTTCTGCTTACGGTTCTGTTTGTAGAAAGCAATAACTTTTTTGACGTAATTCCTGGTCTCTGGATATGGCGGTATCTTGTTGCCATATTTTATTACCGCATTCTCTCCTGCATTGTAGGCTGCCAGCGCCAACTTGAGATTGTTACTAAACTTAGTTAGTAGGTGACGTAGATAGCGGGCACCACCCTCAAGGTTCTCCCTGGGATCACGACTATTGGTTACCCCAAAACGACGGGCCGTAGCCGGCATCAACTGCATCAATCCAACCGCCCCAGCCCTGGATACGGCATGTGGGTTGTAAGCTGACTCTGCCCTGACCACTGCATGCAGAAGTTCTGGATATAGGCGGGTACGCTCTGCCACATCATCAATCATAGGGGTATAAAAGGTCAGATGCGTACGATTAACTACAGTGCGGCGAAAACTGAATTCTGGCTCAATCTTCTTACCCTTTGCTGGCGGCTTGGAATGCCACACCAGCCTGAAATTACCTTCGAGCGGCTTGTCGGTAAATATGATGTGACCATCCAGATCTTCATACTTAAATATCTCGGCGCTCAGTGGCGCACTGATCGACAGAAAACCGATCAGCACCGCTACAGCCGCCTTGGTTAGACCACGAATGGACACCAAACTTCCCCTATGTTTTTTTGATTAGCCTTAAGAGACTAGGACATCTGCGCAAAAAAACAATACCTTATACGCGCTATCTACACCACTTTGTAACATAAATATCAAGTTCTGCAACATTTTTTGTACTTTTTTCCGCTCCCGCAGGGGCAGGGATCATTCCTTCCAACCTTTGGTTCTGCGTGAACGTAGGTTCCTGGAGACTCCATTTTGCCGTCAACGTAGTACCAGCGGCCCCCTTTTTTACTGAAGTTACTGAACTCGTGATGGCTTCGTACGACCCCCTTCTCGCGAAAGGTCGCAGTGAACTCGACCATACCGACATCGTCATTCTCACCACCATCCTCTACAGAGCCAATCTCCAGTTTTAACCAGTCGGATTCAGCTGCCCAGCGACGAGTAGCCGCTGCATCATGATCATCACGATGAGCTGGATGCAGCGTCTCTCCGAGATAATCAATGTCACCTACCACATATGCGCTATAGCGGGAGCGCATCAGAGCCTCCGCCGTTGCTGCCGGCTTGTCACCAGCAATCAGTGGGGCACAACAATCATCATAGCCAAGGGATGAACCACAGGGACACTCTTGCATTTTTCCTCCAAAGCAGACCACTAAACTACAAATAGACAGCGCTACCTGATAATCAAATATCAGCCACCACCAACTCACGAACTACCGCGGCCAAGCGTTCTGAGATCGCTGTTACCTGCCCCTGATCACTACCCTCCACCATCACGCGAATCAGTGGCTCGGTACCAGATGGTCGCAACAGTACCCGCCCATGCTGCGCCAGTTCTGTCTCCGCCGCACTAACCGCCCGCTGCATCACCGGTGAAGAGAGTACGTCGATATCCTCATCCAGAGGCACGTTCAGTAGCGTCTGGGGATATTTGTTCACCCCGTCGAGCAGCTCCCGCAGGGATTTGCCAGTAGTAAAGACCTCAGCCACAACCTGGAGTGCAGCTATGATGCCATCCCCGGTGGTACTACGGTCAAGACAGATGATATGGCCAGATGGCTCGCCACCCAGGGACCACCCGTTTGCCTGCAAGCGCTCCATTATGTACCGGTCCCCAACCTGGGCACGCTCAAACCCTATCCCCAGTTTTTCCAAGGCCTGTTCCAACCCCAGATTACTCATCAAGGTACCCACTACTGAGCCCTGTATACCTCCATTTTTCAGCCGCGAACTGGCGATAATGTAGAGGATATCATCACCATCAACCACCTCTCCCTCAGCATCCACCATGATGATTCGGTCACCATCACCATCAAGGGCAATACCCATATCCGCACCTTGCTTGCACACCTCCTGCTGCAGGGCAGAGATATTGGTAGAGCCGACACCATCATTTATGTTCAGGCCATCTGGCTTATCCCCGATGGTGATCACCTCGGCCCCTAGCTCGTCAAACACATGGGGTGCAATATGGTAGGTTGCGCCATTGGCACAATCCACTACTAACTTCATCCCCTGAAAATTCATTACCCATGGAATGGTGCTCTTGCAAAATTCAATATAGCGACCAGCGGCATCACTGACACGGTAGGCCTTGCCCAATAGCTCCGACTCTGCCGTGGTCATAGTGGACTCCAGCTCCCGTTCTATCTCCAGCTCAACTTCGTCTGCCAATTTACTGCCATCAGCAGAAAAAAACTTGATGCCGTTATCGCAGTGCGGATTATGCGAGGCGCTGATGACAATCCCGGCCTGGGCGTGCAGTGTGCGTGTCAGATAGGCAACGCCGGGAGTTGGCATCGGCCCCAACAGGTGGATATCTACACCTGCAGCCACCAGCCCAGCCTCCAATGCTGACTCCAACATATAGCCAGAGATGCGGGTGTCCTTACCAAGCAGGATCTTGCTGTCAGGTTTTTTCCCCATTACCCGGCCTACGGCCCAACCTAGCTTGAGCACAAATTCCGGGGTGATCTTATCCTTCCCGACCCTACCTCGAATGCCATCAGTACCAAAATACTTCTTATCCATTGCTCACTGTTTCCTCGGTTGCGCTATCACTGCCTGGAAGACCTTCAAGGCATCTACGGTCGGTTTAACATCATGCACCCTTATGATAGCAGCACCACGCTCCACTGCCATTACTGCAGCGGCCAAACTGCCATACAATCGCTCATCTACCGGAGCATCACCAAGGATGGCTCCCAGCATGGATTTACGCGAGATTCCTATTAGTAACGGCAGGCCAAGCGCTGTGAACCGCTCCAAATGACGTAACAGCTCAAGGTTATGCTCCAGCAGTTTGCCAAAACCGAACCCAGGATCCAATAGCAGCCGCTCCCTGGAGATGCCAACAGACTCACAGGCCGCTATCCGTTGCTGAAAGAATGCCTCCACCTCTGCGACCACATCACTATATTCTGGATTATGCTGCATAGAACGAGGCTGGCCCTGCATATGCATCAGACAGACCGGCACCGCTGTATCCCGTGCCGCCTCCAGCGCCCCCTCTGCCTGCAGAGCCATCACATCATTGATCATGCCGGCACCAGCGGCTACTGCCTCCCGCATCACCTCAGCCTTGCTGCTATCGATAGAGATCGGGACGGGAAACTCCGCTGCAATCCCCTGGATAACAGGAATTACCCTCTCCAGCTCCTCTTCTACTGAGACCGATTGGGAGCCCGGCCGGGTAGACTCACCACCGACATCGATGATATCCACCCCCTCCTCCACCATACTACGAGCACGCACCAGCGCGTTCACAGGCAGAATAAAATCACCCCCGTCCGTGAAGGAGTCGGGGGTGACGTTGAGTATCCCCATAACCAGGGGCCGGGAGAGATTCAGAATCTTACCATTACAATCAATGGCTGCCGTTGACATACTAAAATAACGTAAGTCAGACGCTGCCTGTCTGCCTACGGCAACCTGTTTTAGTGCTGGCTGGCTGGATCACCAATACCGCCCTTTTTCCCAGCATCTACTGAGGTACCTTTGTTGGTCTTCACCTTTGGGTCATCGTCAGATTCCGGGTCAATCCAATCCGCCGGTGGACTTGGTACCTTGCCTGCCATTATCTCATCGATCTGACCGACATCTATAGTTTCATATTTTATTAACGCTTCGGCCATCAAGTGCAGCTTATCAGCGTGCTCTTCAAGGATGGACTTGGCACGCTCGTAGTTGCGGTCGATAAAGGCGCGGATCTCTACATCGATGGCGTTGGCAGTATCGTCCGAAACGTTCTTATGCTGGGTCACCGAGCGGCCGAGAAACACTTCCTCCTCCTCTTCGGTATAGAGCAACGGTCCCAGCTTAGCTGAGAGCCCCCATTTTGTGACCATGTTGCGAGCTATACTGGTAGCACTTTTGATATCACTCTGGGCACCTGTAGTGACTGCCTCTGGACCGAAGATCAGCTCTTCAGCGATGCGACCACCGTAGGCTATGGAGATCTGACTCTCCAGCCGCTCTTTGCTGTTACTGTAGCGGTCACCCTCCGGCAGAAACATAGTGAGCCCTAATGCGCGACCGCGCGGGATAATGGTTACCTTGTATACCGGATCTGCAGAGGGGACCATTCGCCCTACGATGGCGTGTCCAGCTTCATGGTAAGCAGTGAGTTTCTTCTCATCATCGCTCATCACCATAGAACGACGCTCAGCGCCCATCATAATCTTATCTTTAGCCTTCTCCAGATCCTCCATCTCCACATCGTGTTTGTTACCACGCGCAGCGAACAGGGCCGCCTCGTTGATTAGATTGGCTAGATCGGCACCGGAAAAACCTGGAGTGCCGCGCGCTATCAGAGATGGTTTGACATCTTCTGCAATAGGCACCTTTCGCATATGCACCTTCAGAATCTGCTCACGACCGCGCACGTCAGGCAACGGCACTACTACTTGTCGATCAAACCTGCCGGGCCGCAGGAGTGCCGGATCAAGCACGTCTGGTCGGTTGGTGGCGGCAATAACGATCACACCTTCGTTACCTTCAAAACCGTCCATTTCTACCAACAGTTGGTTGAGGGTCTGCTCCCGCTCATCGTGACCACCGCCAAGACCGGCGCCACGGTGGCGGCCAACGGCGTCTATCTCATCGATAAAGATTATACAGGGGGCCTGCTTCTTGGCCTGCTCGAACATGTCGCGTACCCGCGATGCACCGACACCCACAAACATCTCCACAAAGTCAGATCCAGAGATGGTAAAAAACGGCACCTTGGCCTCACCTGCAATCGCCCTAGCCAGCAGGGTCTTACCTGTTCCGGGTGAACCGACCATCAATACGCCACGTGGGATCTTACCCCCAAGTTTCTGAAACTTACCAGGATCGCGGAGGAACTCCACCATCTCTGATACCTCTTCCTTTGCCTCTTCTATACCGGCCACATCCTGGAAGGTCACCTTGATCTGATCCTCGCTCAACATACGGGCACGGCTCTTACCAAACGACATAGCACCACGGCCACCAGACCCACCGCCCTGCATCTGGCGCATAAAGAAGATCCAAAGAGCGATAAGGATAATCAACGGAAACCAGTTGAGCAGGATCTGCACTAGGATTGACGGCTTCTCGGGTGGGGTCGCCTCTATTTGTACGTTGGCTTGCTCTAGGATATCCACCAGCTTGTTATCCCCAACAGCAGAGGGGAAATAGGTGATAAAGGTCTTCTGACTCCCGCCTTTTAAAGTCCCTTCGATCTCACCGGAGTGCTTGATGACGACCGATTCCACCGCACCGGCATCGACCTGGGTCAGGAACTCGGAGTAGACCAACTGTTCCGGCCGTCCTCTCTGCGCCGAAAAGTTGTTAAAAACCGTAAGTAGGACAATCGCGATGATCACCCAGAGAAGTACATTCTTTGCCATCTCGTTCAATGCAAAACCCTCTATAATTCAAGCCTAGGTAAAAATATCCACAGCTTTCCTGGAACACATAGCTGGAAAAGATAACCCTCTATTACCTGTGTTTATTCTGCATAATCAATGGCTTACTGCCATATACAATGACAAAGCACCCCTCTACTGCTGCAACCTCTACTAATGATTCAGAGGCTAGTAAACGGCCAACACAGAATATATTACACTACTATAATTTAAACCCTTCTGCCACCAGGTAGACCTCACGGCTACGGGGACGAGACGCCTTAGGCTTGCGCGTTACTACCCTAGCAAACTGCGCACGTGCATCCAGAATATACTGGTCAAAACCCTCTCCCTGAAACAGTTTGACCACCATTCCGCCCCCAGGTTGCAACACCTCTTGGGCAAAATCCAGGGCCAGCTCGCACAGATATATGGCCCGTGGCTGATCTACTGCTGCCATACCACTTATATTTGGGGCCATATCTGAAATAACAAGGTCCACCCGACGTCCGGCCAGTAACTTCCGTAACTGGAGCAGCGTCTCCTCCTCGCGAAAATCACCCTGGATAAACTCAACCCCCGGCAGGGGCTCCATAGGAAGGATATCCAGGGCAATAACTACCCCCTGTTTACCTACTATATTCTGCGCTACCTGAGACCAGCCACCGGGAGCAGCGCCCAGATCAACTACTACCTGACCAGGCCGCAGAGGCCGATCCTGCTGCTGAATCTCCAGCAACTTATATACTGCCCGAGAGCGATACCCCTCCTTCTGGGCCTGCAGAACAAACTCATCCTTAAAATGGCGCTCCAGCCAACGGCGACTGCTTTTGCTTTTTTTCACTGTTTTTTCCTGGTTCAGAGTCACTTTCAATGACAAGGAAATGAATATACTTACATAGATTTTATCGTAAAGAGATCAAAGCTGCCGCTTCCTGCTCACGCCCCTCGCCTACATCCCTGTAGGCGATGACGCAGAGTTTGCAAATAATGTGAAGATCCGTTTGTTTGACCATATTCACTTTGCGTTCTCTGCGCCTCCGCGTCCTTTGCGTTATTTTGTGGGCTTTGGGGTAGAACATCGGTTAAAATGTTCACCCTCATAAGCTGGAATAACTTTAATATGTCCCTTACCCAATCCCAACGACGTCACCTAAAAGGCCTTGCGCACCACCTTAAACCGGTGGTCATGATCGGACAGCATGGTCTTAGTGAGAATGTATTCAACGAGGTCGACATCGCCTTGGATGCCCATGAGCTGATCAAGGTACGCATCAGTGGTGCCGACCGGGACGATCGCAAGGCAATGCTGGAAGCCATTAATAAAAAATGCAGCGCTGAGATGGTGCAATCGATCGGCCATGTTGCCGTTTTTTTCCGCCGCAATAGCGAAAAACCGAAGATTGAGCTAAAGGGTATCTAAAGTGGCACCACTCCTCCCCCGCCAGCGGGGGAGGAGTAGAAGAAATGGAAAAGCGATTAGCTCTCTTTCGAGGAGCGCCGACGACCCACAGCGATGAGGCCGAACAGGCCGGATCCCATGAGCCATACGGCTGCTGGAACCGGAGTCACCAACATATCCTGATAGTCACATGATTTTGCCAGACGGTAATCCTCAAGACCGGAGAAGTCGTTGGTGTTGGCGAGCATCCCTAGGTAACTGAGGGCCTCTTGTTTGAGATCCCCAGAGTACCAACTGGAGACCCTGAAGTTACCACCCCACAATGCATCCAGGCTCGTATCTGGATTAAAACTGGCAAAACCGTCATAGACCACTTCCCAGATGGCAAGCTGCATTGCAGCGGCCTGGAAGTCAGTTACAACATTGATATTATGCGCCAGCCATGCAATTCCTTTCTGCCAACCAGAGCTGAGATCAACATGTTTCAGCTCTACATCGTACTGTCCGCCATTGATCCCTTGATCGAGTTCTATACAGTAGCCCTCCCTGACCATATGCTGTGGGACAGTATTTGCATCTAAAGCGGTGAACTCCAGTGTCCTCTCGCCAGCAAATGTCGTACCCCACCCGCTACTATAATAACTATCCCAACCGCTGTAGTAGATATAGGCGTACTGCCCATTATAATCGGTGATACTCATATGGTGAGTAGGGTCTTCGGTGCATGGGTAGTCACAGGCGAAGGCGTTAATGCTGAAAACCGCCAACAAAATAGCGGTGAGTATTGAATATGTTCTTAGTTTCATTACTGTAGATTCCTTGCTTGGTGTCCGATACCGAGTCTTGATTTTATCTTCCTCGAATTTCAATGTTATTACAATGTGACGGATATCACAATACGTTGGTAGGTAGATCACGCCTCCAGGGAACTGTATTACTTAGATTCGATCCAGATACTCTGCGACCGCCTTTTCGACCGTGATATCACCATCCAGCACCGCCTGGTGGTAGCGTTTCATCCACGGCCCCATATAGCCGCGCGATCGGCGTAGTTCGGTCAGCATGATCCGGGCAAATGGACCACCCTCTTCCAAAAAACCACTCTGCCGGTAGTCTCTCTCGGTCTGCTGTATATCGTACTCAAGCCGAATGATCTGCGCCTCCCAACGACCGCGGATAAAGCTAAAACGGCCGTAACCGGCGCGGTAATCACGATCAAACGGGGAGCCAACAGAGCCAGTGTTAACCACCTGCCGACCGGCATGTTGTAGCAGCATTGGTTGGTGGGTATGCGCGGTTATAAACAGTGCCCTTGGCTCTCCCAGCTTGGTCGCTATCTCCTGATGGTCGTGCTGCTCACGGATTGTGTCCCGTTTGCCCAGCCTGGTACCGTGGGTTATGCATAGGTCACCACCTTCCAGATCGGTAAGCTCTAGCTCATTGCCCCATCCTGCCACCTCATCCAGCAGCCCATCCAGCTGAGAGGCTGTCCAGTGGGCAAAGCGGCGTAGTTCATGCCGCTGTACCCCCGGCCGAAACTCTCTGGCGGCACAAAACAGCACAAACTCTTCGTGGTTGCCCTGAAGGATATGGATCTTTTGTGGGTATCGCTTAATCCGCTCCAGGCAGGCGCGGCTACTAGGGCCACGGTTGATCAGATCACCGTTGAGCACCACCATGTCGGGAGCCCATCTGGTGATATCCTCCAGCACTACTTCAAGGGCTGGAAGGTTTCCATGTATATCGGAAAGTACGGCTAGTTTCATTTATTTATATCTAACGAAACTGACCAATCTCATTCGTAACGGACAGCAATAATCTCCATATGCCGTGAACCCTTGGGGGTATTCACTACTGCCACATCACCCTCGCTCTTACCGATCAGGGCTCGAGCCATAGGCGAACCGACAGAAATAAGACCATTTTTGTAGTCTGCCTCATCTTCACCGACTATCTGAAAGGTGAGCTCTTCATCCTCCTCCTCTTCATATACATCAACGGTGGCGCCAAATATTACCCGGCCATCGGCATCTACGGTTGTCACATCTATGATCTGAGCATGTGACAATTTAGATTCTATATCTTTAATGCGACCCTCGGTAAAACTCTGCTGCTCACGAGCTGCGTGGTATTCGGCATTCTCTTTTAGATCACCGTGCGCCCGCGCCTCGGCAATGGCCTGGATTATCCTGGGACGTACTTTACTCTTAAGCTCACTCAGTTCATCTCTCAGTCGTTCTGCACCGCGTACAGTAAGTGGGATCTTACTCATTGTTAGCGCCCTCTCTTTTTGTCATCGCCGACTACCCCATGCAGATCCTGCAACCGATTAACCTCAAGCTTATCCAGATGCTTTAGCGCCAAACAGAACGCCTCTGCACCAGACATGGTGGTAGCATAGGCCACCTTGTGTTGCAGAGCCGAGTGCCTGATCGAGGCGGAATCTTTGATTGCCTGTTTGCCCTCTGTAGTATTGACGATAATGCTAAACTCATCATTCTTTATCATATCTACAATATGTGGGCGCCCATCTACCACCTTGTTAACCCGGATACACTCAATCCCTGAGTCCAGTACCACTTGGCAGGTTCCACCAGTAGCATATAGTTCGAAGCCGCTCTCCTGCAGATTTTTGGCTACGCCGACCAGACGCTTTTTATCAGCATCCCGCACCGAGAGTAGCGCCCTGCCCTTTTCTGGCAGGGCCTGTCCGCTACCATTTACCGCCTTAGCAAAGGCCTCACCAAATGTCTTGCCTACCCCCATTACCTCGCCGGTAGATTTCATCTCTGGTCCCAGCAGGGTATCCACGCCAGGGAATTTAATAAATGGGAAGACCGCCTCTTTCACAAAGAAGTTTTTGGGGATCACCTCTTGAGTACATCCCTGCTGTTTTAGGCTCACACCAACCATACAGCGTGCCGCCACTTTGGCGAGCTGAATACCGGTAGCCTTGGAGACGAAGGGTACAGTGCGTGAGGCGCGAGGATTCACCTCAAGCAGGTAGATATCATCACCCTGGATTGCAAACTGGGCATTCATCAAACCCACCACCCCAAGCTCTATTGCCATCTGACGCATCTGATCTCGCATCTGATCCTGGAGCGCGGCAGACAAAGTGTATGGTGGCAGAGAGCAAGCCGAGTCACCGGAATGTACACCGGCCTGTTCGATATGCTCCATGATTCCGCCTATTAAGACATCCTTGCCGTCGCAGATGGCATCTATATCTACCTCAATGGCGTCATCCAGGAAGCGATCCAACAGCACCGGCGAGTCATTAGAGACACTAACAGCATCACGCATATAGCGACGCAGATCATCTTCATCATAGACGATCTCCATAGCACGACCACCCAACACATAGGATGGTCGCACCACCAGTGGGTAGCCAATCTCATTTGCCAGGAGCACCGCCTGCTCGGTCTCAACTGCGGTACGGTTTGGAGGCTGCTTCAATCCCAGCTTATCCACCAACTGCTGAAACCGCTCACGATCTTCAGCTAGGTCAATAGAGTCCGGGCTGGTACCAATGATGGGGGCACCAGCTGCCTCCAGATCCTCCGCTAGCTTTAGCGGGGTCTGGCCACCGTACTGAACGATGACCCCTGCCGGTTGCTCCCTGGCAATGATCTCTAGCACATCCTCCAAGGTAAGCGGCTCAAAATATAGCCGGTCAGAGGTATCGTAATCAGTGGATACGGTCTCCGGATTACAGTTGACCATAATGGTCTCGTAGCCATCATCGCGAAGGGCAAAGGCGGCATGCACGCAACAGTAGTCAAACTCGATACCCTGACCGATCCTATTAGGCCCACCACCCAGCACCATGATCTTTTTGCGCTCGCTGGGGTTGGCCTCACACTCATCCTCATAGGTTGAGTACATATAGGCGGTGCTGGTGGCAAACTCAGCGGCACAGGTATCTACTCGCTTGAAGACTGGCCTTACACCAGCGTCCCAGCGCAGTTTACGAATCTCTGTCTCGCTGACGCCGGTCAATGCGGCAATTCGAATATCGGCAAAGCCTTTACGCTTCAGATAGCGTAGCCGGGCGCTGTCCAGTGCGGCCATCCCACCCTGGCGAATCTGCGCCTCGATTTTTATCAACTCTTCAATCTGTACCAAAAACCATGGATCAATGGAGGTTGCCTGAAAAATCTCCTCCATGCTCATGCCGATACGGAAGCCGTCGGCCAGATACCAGAGCCGTTCAGCACCGGCTTGGCGAATCTCCTGCAGGATCTTCTTCTTCGCCCCATCCGCCTTAATATCAACCATCTCACAGAGACCATACTTGCCGGTTTCCAGACCGCGCAGGGCCTTCTGTAGTGACTCCTGAAAGGTACGACCAATGGCCATAACCTCACCCACCGACTTCATCTGGGTGGTCAGCCGGTCAGGGGCCTGGGGAAACTTCTCAAAGGCGAACCGTGGAATCTTAGTAACAACATAGTCGATGGATGGCTCGAAAGAAGCTGGCGTTGCACCGCCAGTGATTTCGTTTTGTAGCTCGTCCAGGGTATAACCCACTGCCAGCTTGGCCGCCACCTTGGCTATAGGGAAACCTGTTGCCTTAGAGGCCAAGGCCGATGAACGAGAGACGCGGGGGTTCATCTCGATGATGATCATGCGTCCATCTTTCGGATTGATGGCAAACTGAACATTCGAGCCGCCGGTATCGACCCCGATCTCACGCAGTACCGCCAGGGAGGCGTCGCGCATGATCTGATACTCTTTATCGGTCAGGGTCTGGGCTGGTGCTACGGTGATGGAGTCACCGGTATGTATGCCCATGGGGTCAAGATTTTCAATAGAGCATATGATAATGCAGTTGTCCTTGTGATCGCGCACCACCTCCATCTCGTACTCTTTCCACCCCAGAGCAGATTCCTCAATAAGTAGCTCCCTGGTAGGTGATAGATCAAGACCACGGGTACAGATTTCTTCAAACTCCTCCCGATTGTAGGCGATGCCACCGCCGGAACCACCCATAGTGAACGATGGACGAATGATGGTAGGAAAGCCGATACGGGCCTGTACCTGGTGCGCCTCCTCCATGCTGTGGGCAATAGCAGAGCGGGGCATATCCAAACCTATCTTCCGCATTGCCTGGCGGAATAGATCGCGATCCTCTGCCTTATCAATCGCCTCGCGGGAGGCGCCTATCATATTTACTCCAAATTTCTCCAACACCCCCTCGCGCACAAGATCAAGGGCACAGTTAAGAGCGGTCTGACCACCCATGGTCGGTAGCAGTGCATCTGGGCGCTCTTTTTCGATTACCCTCTCAACGGTCTGCCAGGTGATAGGTTCTATATATATAGCATCTGCCATCTCCGGGTCGGTCATGATCGTAGCCGGATTAGAGTTAACCAGGATTACCCGAAACCCCTCCTCCCGTAGCGCCTTGCATGCTTGTGCCCCGGAATAGTCAAACTCACAGGCCTGACCGATCACAATAGGACCGGCGCCGATGATTAGGATGCTTTTTATGTCAGTTCTTTTAGGCATTTACTTGGTTTCGGTCGCGGACTGCATCAGTTCAATAAAGTGATCAAACAGCGGCGCCACGTCATGCGGCCCTGGGCTAGCCTCTGGGTGACCCTGAAAACCGAAGGCTGGCTTGTCGGTGCGATGAATTCCCTGTAGCGAGCCATCAAACAGTGAACGGTGGGTTGCCTGTAGATTTTCCGGTAAGCTCTTTTCATCCACTGCAAAACCGTGGTTCTGGCTACTGATCATTACGATATTTGTGGAGATATCCTGCACCGGATGGTTGGCACCATGGTGGCCGAATTTCATCTTCAAACTGTTGGCGCCATTGGCTAGTGCCAACAGCTGGTGACCCAGGCAGATACCAAACATAGGGATGTCGGTTGCACCAATCTCCTGGATGGCCGCAATAGCGTAGTCGCACGGCTCCGGATCACCTGGGCCGTTGGACAGAAAGACTCCATCAGGATTCATTGCCAAAACTTCACTGGCTGGGGTCTGCGCTGGAATCACCGAGACCCGGCAGCCACGATCCACCAGCATCCGTAAGATATTGCGTTTAATCCCGTAATCATAGGCCACCACGTGTAGCGGCAGTGATCCTACGCCTGGATCTTGCTCCTGTGGCAGACCATCCTCTAGGGTCCAACTACCTTGAGTCCACTCATATGGGGTATCGGTGGTCACCTCTTTGGCCAGATCCATTCCCTTCAATCCGGGGAACCCTCTGGCTGCCGCCAGTGCTGCTGCTTCGTCAAGATTATCGCCCGCCACGATGCAGCCGCTCTGTGCTCCTTTCTCTCGTAAGATGCGAGTCAGCATACGGGTGTCGATGCCTGCAATTGCCACCACACCGGCGGCCTGGAGGTACTCATCAAGAGGCTGCCGGTTGCGCCAGTTACTGGCCAGCAACGGCAGGTCACGTATTACCAGCCCAGCAGCATATATCGCGTGGGACTCTTCATCCTCGCTATTGGTACCAGTATTGCCGATGTGTGGATAGGTGAGGGTGACAATTTGCTTACAGTATGAGGGGTCGGTGAGTATCTCCTGATAACCGGTCATGGCAGTATTGAATACCACCTCGCCAACAGTCTTACCATTGGCTCCGATTGACTCCCCCCGGAATATAGTTCCATCCTCCAGGACCAGCAGCGCAGATTTACTCAAAAAACCCTCTCCTCCAGGCGTGCTAATACCAGACAGTTCCATGGGGAACCGCCCGTAAACAGGTTAAAACGTACAGGGAGCGGCGGTGCTGAATCGCTTGGCCGCTGACCGAGTGAATTCTACTTGAAGCGGTGGCATGATGTCCATATGCATTCGGTCAAACTGTGAATATATAATGGATATCTCTGTCATCATCCCCAGCTACAACCGTGCCCACCTACTGGCACGATCCATTGAGTCAGTCCTCTCCCAGAAACTACCCCCCCGCGAGATCATTGTAGTAGATGACGGTTCTAGTGACGGCACCAGAGAGCTGATGAACAGTCGTTTCACCCAATGCCAATATATCTACCAACCAAATAATGGAGTGAGTAGTGCGCGCAACCGTGGTATTACGGTCGCGAGCGGGGAGTGGCTCGCCTTTCTCGATTCCGATGACGAGTGGCTACCAAACAAATTGGCCACACAGAACGCCACCCTGGAGGACAATCCAGGTCATCTACTCTGCCACACAGAGGAGATCTGGATCCGCAACGGCAAACGAGTCAATGCGATGAAAAAACACCGCAAGAGCGGTGGCTGGATATTCCGCCACTGCCTACCACTATGCGTTATCTCACCCTCTGCCGCCATCATCCACCGTTCTCTGCTGGAGGAGGTTGGTGCCTTTGATGAGGCACTCCCAGTGTGTGAAGATTATGATTTGTGGCTCCGTATCTGTGCACAGCATCCGGTGGCATTTGTGACTGAGCCGCAGATTATTAAATATGGTGGTCACAAGGATCAGCTATCCCGCCAGGAGTGGGGGATGGATCGGTTTCGGGTACGAGCGCTAGAGAAGATTATTGCCTCCGGTAGACTCACACCAAACGACCTCCAGGCGGCCATGGAAACGCTGCTTGCCAAGGCGGATATTCTGGCCAATGGGGCAGAGAAGAGAGGCAATACAGAGAGAAGAGAGTACTACCGGAAGATGCAGGCAACCTATAGAGCGCTACTATAACGTCAACCTCTACTTGGTACTGATGACCATCATGTTGCCAGCGTGTTGGATCTCCGTATGACTGAGGAAACTCATTCCCAACAACACCTCAGAAGGACCATCTCCAGAGATAACCGTGCCCTCTACCTGACGCAGCACAATATCTCCAACCTGCACCTTGTCCAAGGTTACGCTATAGGCCTTCGAGACTCCAGAGGCGGTACTTACCCACCCCTGTTCGCCTTTGAGCCAATAGCGAATACCCAGCCGTTTAGCCTCGGCTTCACCCATCGCAACCGATGATGCGCCGGTATCCACCATCATCGTCACCGTACGCCCATTGATACTACCAACCGTTGTATAGTGGCCATCTGCACCGCGTGAAATCCGTACCTCACGTCCCACTGGCTTCTTAAAGACACCACCAATCTGGACCCCGATAGGATAGCTCTGCCGTTTTCCATCTATCTCAATGACCGCCTCAGTGCTGTTAGACTCTATCAACAACACCCCTTCGGGAGATGGTTTGCCTACCTTCAACACCCGTTGTACACCGTCTACCTCGACCATAGCCCGGTCGTTGAACAACGCGACCACCCGTATATCATCCACCGCAGTTACCGCCATCGGTAGCAGCAAGGTTAACAGCAGGATGAAATATCGCCCTCTCATACAGACCAAAGATAGACTGTTAACTGCAGCAGGGCAAATCCACAGAGCCCGGCCAGTAGGTCATCCAGCATGATTCCAAGCCCGCCAGCAACATGCCGATCAAGCCAGCCGATGGGCCATGGCTTCCAGATATCGAATAGCCGAAAGAGGATAAAACCGGCCAGCAGCCAGCCCCATTCGGGCGGGGCAAGCCAGAGAGTGGTCAGTAGTCCAACCCACTCATCCCAGACTATACCGCCGTGGTCATGTACCCCCAGATCATGAGATACCCTCCCACACAACCACACACCAAACAGGAACATAGCAATGACCACTAGCAGATAGTGCAGTGGTGCCAGCGGTTGCAGCAATAAATAGAGTGGTACAGCGGCAATGGTTCCGGCGGTGCCGGGGGCCCTTGGCAGTGCGCCAGCACCAAGACCAAAGGCCAGCAGATGGAGTGGGTTGCGCCAGTTTGGCCTGGGGTCAGACCTACTGTCGGAAGTGTTCATAACCATCTCCAGATATAGACAGCTCACCTCCATCCTCCTGCAGGCAGCGGATACCAGAACCGGAAATGGCCCTACCTATACAGGTTACCTCGCACCCCATATCCGTAAGAGCGTCCTCCCTCCCTGGCGGCAGGGTAAAACATAGTTCGTAGTCATCTCCGCCTTTGAGGATAGTTGCCCAATCAGCGGTCTTCTCAAGATACTCTCTCACCTCTGATGACAGCGGAATCTGGTGTAGATTGATATCTGCCGCAACCCCACTCTGGGCGCATATATGGCCCAGATCTGCCAGCACACCATCGGATATATCGATGGCTGCGTGGGCAACATCCACCAGAGAACGCCCACTCTGTATCCGTGGAGTTGGCCGTTGCAATCGCTGCATGAGTTGCTCCGACCCACGTTGTGGCAGGTAGCTGCCAGATTGCAGCAACAGCGCTACCGCCGCATCACCAATGGTTCCAGTCAGATAGATCAGATCATCTGGTTGTGCAGTATCCCGGCGCAGCGCCTTACCAGACTCAACCAGGCCATGGGCAGTAACGGTTATGCTACGCGGGCCCTGGGTTGTATCCCCACCAACCAACTGAATACCATACTGTTCTGCCAGAGAGAGGAAGCCTCGGCTGAATTGCTGTAACCAGGCAGAGTCTATCTCTGGCAGAGTCAAGGCCAGGGTAACCCAGGCTGGCTCCGCTCCCATTGCAGCCAGATCGCTAAGATTAACCGCCAACGCCTTATGGCCAATAGCCTCTGGATCATCGCTAGCGAGAAAATGGACCCCCTCCACCAGGGTATCAACTGTCACAGCCAGCTCTTTGCCGGCTGGGAGTTGCAGCAGGGCGCAATCATCTCCCACACCCAATACAACATCACTACGCTTGGAGGTGATGGTGGTGAAATACTCTTTTATCAATTGAAATTCAGAGAGCGCCATAGGGAGGTTGTTACAGGTCACTCCATTTCAGTAGCACGCACCTCATGCGCCAGCTTATCGAGCACACCGTTGACATATTTATGTCCCTGTTCGGCACCAAACACCTTGGCCAGCTCTACCGCTTCATTGATTACTACCCGATATGGAACCTCAGGATGGTGCGCCAACTCAAAGGCACCCAACCTCAAGATGGCTCGCTCTACTGGGTCGACACTATCGATAGCACGATCTAGATAGGGGGAAAGTTGTTCATCCAGGGCAGTGAGATTGGCCGGCACACCGTGTAGTAATTCCTGAAAATAGGCCACCTCAAAACCACCTGCATCATGCTCTTGTAAAAACTGCTTATCGATATCCCTGATATCATGACCAGTCAGCTGCCACTGGTAGATGGCCTGAACAGCATGTCGGCGCGCATAGCTACGTTTGCCTGCCATTAGTCAAGCTGGCGCAGAAGATTAACCATCTCTATAGCCGAGATCGCGGCCTCCACCCCTTTATTACCAGCCTTGGTACCGGCCCGTTCAATAGCCTGCTCTATGCTGTCTACGGTGAGGACACCGAAGGCTACAGGGATCCCGTGTTTTAGGTTTACCTGAGCCATCCCCTTGACACATTCGCTGGCTACAAATTCAAAGTGGGGGGTACCGCCACGAATCACCGCACCCAGGGCGATGATGGCATCATACCCACCTTTAGAGGCAATCTTCTCCAGGGCAAGAGGTAGTTCAAATGCGCCCGGCACCCGTACAATAGTGAGGTCAGACTCGCTGGCCCCATGTCGCTTGAGGGTATCGATTGCCCCCTCAAGCAGACTCTCAACAATAAAGCTGTTAAACCGCGCTACCACTAAACAGAAGCGGGCATTTTGCACAGTGAGTGCGCCTTCAATGGTTTTGATCGTCATAGCAAAAATCCTGGCCTTTAATCTTCTAATGGGTAAATACTACTCACAATCCACGTACTCTACCACTTCCAAATCGAAACCAGAGATGGCGTGGATGCTCTTAGGGGCACTCAACAACCGCATCTGGCGTACCCCCAGGTCAGCAAGTATCTGCGCGCCAACGCCGAAGGTCCTCAGGTGGCTACCGCTGGTGCGCTGCGGCACAACATCCTCTGCATCGTGAATCTGGAAATCGCGCATCCGCTGTATAATCTCTCTAGAAGTGTCGTGGTTACGCAGTACCACAATCACCCCACTCCCCTCTCGTGCCACCTGCGCCATCGCATTGTTTAGTGGCCAGCCACAGCCAGCATGCTTGGTGGCAAACAGATCACACAACGTATGTTGCATATGAACCCGCACTAAGGTCGGCTCTCCAGGCATAATTTTGCCCAGTACCAGTGCTAGATGGAGTTCATTGTCGATACAGTCCTGATATGCCACCAGACGAAACTCGCCATGCTCGGTTGGCAAGGTACACTCACTAATCCGCTCAATAGACTTCTCATTACTGACCCGATACTGAATAAGATCGGCGATGGTACCCATTTTCAGATTATGCTCTCTGGCAAAGGCCTCAAGATCAGCATGCCGCGCCATAGAGCCATCTTCATTGAGAATCTCTACAATCACCGCTGATGGTATCTTGCCTGCCAGCCTAACCAGGTCACATCCGGCCTCGGTATGGCCTGCCCGTACCAGCACCCCGCCTGGCTGTGCCATCAGGGGGAAGATGTGTCCAGGCTGCACCAAATCCTGCGGCTGTGCATCCTTCCTGACTGTAGCCATTATTGTGGTTGCCCGATCGGCCGCCGAGATCCCTGTAGTCACACCCTGCGCCGCCTCAATAGAAACGGTAAAGTTAGTGCTGTGTGCAGAGTCGTTCTGATCTACCATCAGCGGCAAACGCAACTGCTCACACCGCTCTTTGGTCAGGGTCAGGCAGATAAGACCGCGCCCATAGCGAGCCATGAAATTGATCGCCTCGGGGGTGACAGACTCAGCCGCCATCAACAGATCGCCCTCATTCTCACGATCTTCGTCATCCATGATGATGACCATTTTCCCCTGGCGCAGATCGTCAATAATCTCTTCTGTAGTATTCAGTGGCATAGTAAGCTCGCGCAGTAACGCAGTGACATCTCAATTTTGATTAAGATATTGATTCTAGCAGAGGCGAGAGCTACAAAGTAGATTACTGATCTGTGCTGCGGAAAAACCGCGCTGTTCCAGGAAACGGGCAAGCTTGGCCTGTTCTCGGGAACCGCGAGGGGGAATCTCTCCAAACTTGCGTTGCGCCACCTGTTGCAATAGATCGCGCCACTCCTGAGCATCTTCATCCAGGGCAATGCTGATAAGGGTATCCGCTATCCCCCGCTCTTGCAGCTCGGCCCGAATTCGTACCGGCCCAAACCCTTTGCGCCGACGCACTATGATGTACTCTTCCAGAAAACGCTGATCGCTCAGATATCCCTGCTCTTCCAGCCGATCCAACACCTCTTCGACCTGCTGCTGCTCATGTTTTCTGAGCAGCAGCTTGCGACGCAGCTCCAGACGGGAGTGTTCACGTATCGCCAGCAGCCGCAGTGCTGCTTGCTCTACCTCCTTGCTATCCGCCAGGATCAGGCCTCAACCTCCGGCTCAACCTCCTCTTTTGCTTCAATCGCAGCTGGCTCTAACGGTGGGAAGATGATCTCCCTGATCTTAGCCTCAATCTCCTGGGATAATTTGGGGTTCTCCTTCAGAAAATTACGCACATTATCTTTACCCTGGCCAATGCGGTCGCCGTTATAGCTGTACCAGGCACCAGATTTTTCCACAATATTGTGTGCGACCCCTAGATCAATGATCTCTCCTTCCCTGGATATCCCTTCACCATAGAGGATCTCAAATTCAGCCTTCTTGAATGGCGGTGCCACCTTGTTTTTCACCACCTTCACCCTAGTCTCGTTGCCTATCACCTCATCGCCCTTCTTGATGGCCCCGATACGGCGAATATCAAGCCGGACGGAGGAATAAAACTTGAGCGCATTACCACCAGTGGTGGTCTCCGGGTTGCCGAACATCACCCCAATTTTCATCCTGATCTGGTTGATAAATATCACCATACAGTTAGAGCGTTTGATGTTGGCGGTCAGCTTACGCAACGCCTGCGACATAAGGCGTGCCTGCAAACCGACATGGGTATCACCCATATCTCCCTCTATCTCTGCCTTGGGGGTCAAAGCGGCCACCGAGTCAATAACCACAACATCTACCGCCCCGGAACGCACCAACATATCGGTAATCTCCAGCGCCTGCTCGCCAGTATCTGGCTGAGAGACCAGCAGCTCATCCATATTTACGCCCAATTTTTCAGCGTAGACGGAATCCAGTGCATGCTCCGCATCTACAAAGGCGGCGGTGCCGCCGGTTTTTTGTACCTCTGCCACCACATGCAGAGTCAGGGTCGTCTTGCCTGATGATTCCGGACCGTAGATCTCAATCACTCGTCCCCGCGGTACCCCACCAATGCCCAGGGCTATATCAAGCCCGAGTGAGCCGGTAGAGACCACCCCTATATCGCGCACTATACCCATATCACCCATACGCATAACGGATCCCTTGCCAAACTGTTTTTCGATCTGACCCAGTGCCGCACTAAGTGCCTTTTTACGATTGTCGTCCATCTTTGCCCCCTATTGTTGGTCCGGTTGTTGACTCCATGTCATACTCCACGTTCTATTGATGTTCTCCATTATGGCACAACCTGAGGCACAAGTCATAGCCCTTTTTTAAATTTATTTTTTCTCCACTGTGGCGAGTAGCTCCAAAACCCCTTGCAGTGCTATCTCTACCGCCTTTTGGCGGATAGTATCGCGCTCACCTTCCAGCCCCTCATGCCTGGTTATCACGTCCCCTTTCCTATCCCCCCAGGCAAAATATATGGTCCCCACAGGCTTCTCATCAGTACCCCCACCGGGGCCGGCTATACCGCTGACCGCCACCACTATGTCGGCGTGACTATGCTCCAGCGCACCCCGCACCATCTCCTCCACGGTAGCTGCGCTAACGGCGCCATGGGCATGGATGGTCTCTGCCCGGACGCCGAGCATCTCTTGTTTAGACTCATTGGTATAGGTGACAAAGCCCCGGTCGAAATAATTGCTGCTACCGGGGATATCGGTCAGCACCTTGGCGATCCAGCCGCCGGTACATGACTCCGCCGTGGCCATGCTCAACCCCGAGGCAACCAACCGCTCTCCCAATTTCTGCGCCAGTGCTCTCAATTGTCTCTCCATTGAGTGATACAATTCAGACCCATAATAACCCATACAGCCAGTTGTCATAATGACCACCAACCCTAACCATACCCCAATGATGCAGCAGTTCATGCGGATCAAGGCAGAACACCCGGAAATGCTGCTGTTTTACCGTATGGGGGATTTTTACGAACTCTTCTACGATGACGCCAAGCGGGCAGCCAGACTACTGGACATCACCCTTACCC
Source organism: Sedimenticolaceae bacterium (assembly GCA_050304615.1). Taxonomy (GTDB): domain Bacteria; phylum Pseudomonadota; class Gammaproteobacteria; order Chromatiales; family Chromatiaceae; genus CBFDBF01. The sequence continues at coordinate 156,413 of JBNLDW010000009.1, read as the reverse complement.
AGCGGGGTAAGTCTGCCGGACAGCCAATCCCTATGGCGGGGGTTCCCTACCACGCGGCCGAGGGCTATCTGGCCAAGCTGGTACGTCAGGGTGAGTCTATTGCTATCTGTGAGCAAGTGGGAGATCCAGCCAGCAGCAAGGGGCCGGTAGAGCGTAAGGTGGTACGGATTGTCACCCCTGGTACGGTGACCGATGAGGCGCTACTGGAGCAGCAGCGAGACAATCTGCTGGCGGCAGTGCTGGAGGAGCAGGGCCAGTTTGGCCTTGCCAGCCTAAATCTGAGTGGCGGCCGCTTTGTCATCCAGCAGTTGGAATCTGCTGCCGATCTGGCAGGAGAATTGGAGCGACTGCAACCGGCGGAGCTACTGCTGGCAGAAGAGCAAGAGCTACCATCCGGGATCACAAGTTCGGGTGGTACCACCAGACGACCACCATGGCACTTTGATCTTGAGAGCGCCGAGCGACTCCTGACCACTCAGTTTGGTACCCGCGATTTGAATGGCTTTGGCTGTAGCGATCTGCCGCTGGCCATCGCCGCAGCTGGCTCCCTGTTGCAATATGTGCAGGAGACCCAGCGTAGCGCCCTGCCGCATCTACGTGGTCTTAGCGTTGAGCGCTCGGATGAGGCCATCACCATAGATGCTGCCACCCGCCGCAATCTGGAACTGGAACAGAGCCTAAGCGGCCAACAGCAGCACACCCTCGCCGGCATCCTCGATCGTACTGCTACCCCCATGGGAAGCCGCATGCTACGGCGCTGGCTCAACCGTCCACTGCGCGATATCTCGCTGGTGCGAGAGCGTCACACCGCTGTAGAACAGCTACTGCAGCAGCGGGATCATCCCGAGCTAAAAGAGGAGCTGCAAGGTATTGGTGATATCGAGCGCATCCTCGGCCGGGTGGCACTGCAGTCGGCCCGGCCCAGAGATCTTGCCACCCTGCGCGACTCCCTGGCCCGCCTGCCGTTCCTGCAACAGATGGTTACCGGGCTAAATACCCCGCTACTCAAGCGGCTGGCAGAACAGATGGGGACTCACCCAGAGGTGGTGGATCTACTGCAACGCGCGGTCATTGAGAACCCACCTATGCTGATCAGGGATGGCGGGGTGTTGGCCCCAGGCTATAACTCAGAGCTGGATGAGCTCCGCGCACTCTCCAGCAATGCCGACCAGTTCCTGCTTGATCTGGAATCACGTGAACGCGAGCGTACCGGCCTCACCAATCTGAAGGTCAGTTACAACCGGGTGCATGGCTACTATATTGAGATCAGCCGCACCCACTCTGACAAGGCACCACAGGACTATGTCCGGCGCCAGACCCTGAAGACGGCGGAACGGTTTATCACCCCGGAGCTGAAAAAGTTTGAGGAGCAGGTGCTCTCTGCCCGTGAGCGGTCCCTGGCGCTGGAGAAGGTGCTCTACACCGCTCTGCTGGAACAGTTGCAACCGCCACTGGCAGCACTGCAAGAGAGTGCCGAGGCGCTGGCCGCACTGGATGTGCTGGTCAACTTTGCCGAACGGGCAGAGGCGCTGGGACTGCATAGCCCACAACTGGTAACCACTCCCGGCATCCAGATCGTCGATGGCCGCCACCCAGTGGTTGAGCAGGTTAGCGATATCCCTTTTGTCGCCAACGGTGTTGAGCTAAATGAGCAGCAGCATATCCTCATCATCACCGGCCCCAATATGGGGGGCAAATCGACCTATATGCGGCAGATTGCGATCATTGTACTAATGGCCTATGCCGGTAGCTTTGTCCCCGCTAAGAGCGCCCACATCGGTCCGATTGACCGAATCTTCTCCCGCATCGGTGCGGCAGATGATCTGGCTGGGGGACGCTCTACCTTTATGGTAGAGATGGAGGAGACGGCCAATATTCTACACAATGCTACTGAACATAGCCTGGTGCTAATGGATGAGATAGGCCGCGGTACCAGCACCTTTGATGGCCTCTCCCTAGCCTGGTCATGTGCCGTAGAGCTGGCCACCAAAATCCGTGCCTATACCCTGTTTGCAACTCACTACTTTGAACTAACTACTCTGCCGGAAGAGTTTCCGGGGATCGCCAACGTCCACCTGGATGCGGTTGAGCATGGAGATTCAATCGTATTTCTACATGCGGTGCGAGAGGGACCGGCCAACCAGAGCTACGGTCTGCAAGTGGCCGCACTGGCTGGAGTTCCGCGAGAGGTTATAGAGCGCGCCAAGGTTCGTCTGGGAGAGTTGGAGGAGTCGGCCCGACGACATACCGAGCAGCAGGTAAGTCAACTGTCACTATCCCTGGCTACGGCTGAAACTGCAGAGCCAACAGATAATCCACTACTCAAGGCAATAGCCGAACTGCGGCCAGATGAACTTACCCCACGTGAGGCGCTGGAGGCACTCTACCGCTTAAAGGGTTTGGAAGAGAGTAAATAAAACCTCTCGCTGAGTACTCAACTTTTGCAACTAACTGCTAGGCTGCCCCACTGATTGAATGTTTAAAGCTGATCTCGGCCACATTCTCACCAACCTCAATCAGATCACCCTCATTTAGGCGTACACCGTTACCACCGTCGATCTCTTTACTGTTCACCTTGGGATGGGCATCGCCCCCGATCTGTAGAAGGTAGAAACCCTTTGGTCGCCGCGCAATAACTGCCACTGCACCACCCGGGTTGCCTATGGTATAGAGGGAGCGGGTGATCTTTTTCATGTATCCCTTGTTTGGACCACCAGAGAAACATAGGGTAGCAACCTTGGGAACCACCGCTTTAATAGGTTCCTGAATAACCTCTGGCTCTGGCGCCCTTATAAGAACGGTCCGTTCTGGATCTGCAAAGTCACTATAGTCGCGACTATCTTTTTTAAACCGGAGTGCAAAATTACCTATCTGCAAATCATCCCCATCTCGCAGAATATGTTTTCTCACCCTCTTATCATTGAGAAGAGTGCCATTGGTACTGCCCAGATCTTCCACAAAATATTGCGAAAATACAGGGGTCAGTAGGGCATGACGCCGACTTACAGATGCATCATCCAAAGAGATATCCAGCTCCTTATCTCGGCCGATCACCATCTGCTTTCCTTCCAGCATGATCTCATCGGCTACGGATCCATCTTCATGTAGAATAATCAATTTTGACATTGTCTTGCCTTCTCTAGGTCTCAAAATTAAATAGCCTTTGATTTAAACGTAATTTCAACATAGTCCGAAATATCCAAAGTACAATGCGTCGTAAATCTTAAATGTTTAAGAACCATTAAATTTTGGGCGCATCAATATCAGTGAGATATTGTCAATGCCACCCTCCTCCAGGGCCAGATCCAGTAAATGATCTGCTACTACGGGGAGGTCCATATCCCCAGACTCCAACACAGATAGCATCGCCTGATCTGCGACCATGTCACTCAAACCATCACTACAAAGCAAAAACAGATCGTCCTCTCTCACTTCCGTCTCACTTATGTCCGCTGCAACATGTCCCTCATCAATCCCCAATCCACGTGTCAGAATTGAGGACGGTACCCCGGCCTCCGCGGCCTCCTGTGGCGATACAAACATACCCTGACTTATCAACTCCTGAATCATGGAGTGATCTACAGTCAGTTGCGCCAGCACCTCATCCCTATAGCGGTAGAGGCGCGAATCTCCCACATGGGCAAACAGAAGGCGCCTGCCCGTTAATAGTGCCAGCACCATCGTGGTGCCCATACCCGTCAGCTCAGGTGCATCCTTAACCGCATCAAACAGCGCCATGTTAGCTGACTGCAACGCCTGGTCGATCTCATCTTTATCAACCCCATCCGTTCCCTCAAACATTGAGAGCAACTCGGATGCAACCGTATCCAGCGCCAGCCTGCTTGCCACTTCACCGGCATTGTGTCCACCCATGCCATCTGCCAACAGAGCAAGACCCTGCTCCGGAAACAGCGCCAGGCTATCCTCATTCTGCTCGCGCACCCGCCCCTTGTCGGTTCGGGCAACCATCTCCATTTGTGCTGTTGTCACGAAATAACTCTCACCGTGGAAGTGTACACCACCTGATAGTTTGACATCGGCAAATACCTCAATATGTTGAATACTCTGTCATATAATAGAGGACAATCTGCTACAAAGTTCACATTTTCGTAAGAATTAAATCGGTATTGCTAGGTCAGTCACGAAAATTGGAAAACTGTAGCGGCAGACCGTAGTCGGCCTTCTTCAACATAGCGATCACCTCCTGCAGATCATCCCGCTTCTTGCCGGTCACCCGAACCTGCTCTCCCTGAATCTGGGCCTGCACCTTAAACTTACCACCCTTAATATCCTTGACCATCTTCTTGGCGGTAACGCTGTCTATGCCCTGTTTTATAACTATCTGTTGCCGGGCTGCGTTTAGGCTACTCTCTGGCTCTTTGATATCCATGCTGCCGATATCGACCTTCCGTTTAGCCAGCTTCTGCCGCAGGATATCCAGCATCTGTCCAAGATGGAACTCCTGCTCTGCCCGCATCACAATATCTGCCTCACTCTGCTCAAATTTCGCATCTACGCCCTTAAAATCGAACCGTGTGCCCACCTCACGGTTGGCCTGATCTACAGCATTACTCACTTCATGTAGATCCACTTCTGAAACAACATCAAATGATGGCATTTGTACTCCCTCCGATTTGTGGGTTAAGCATATAACAGGTGTTAGAGGTTCTGCTAGCTACATAAGCAGATAGCGCCCCAACTGGGATCATGCCCTTGGATGGTGCTTGGTATGAAGGTTTTTTAGGCGTTCACGGGCGACGTGTGTATATATCTGAGTGGTAGAGAGGTCACTATGCCCTAACAGCATCTGCACAACCCTGAGATCCGCACCGTGGTTGAGTAGATGGGTAGCAAAGGCGTGGCGCAGGGTATGGGGTGAGATAGGCCTGTTTATACCGGCCTGCTGCGCATGTTTTTTTATCCGGTACCAAAATGCCTGCCGGGTCATGCCACCACCACGTCTGGTAGGGAAAAGGGCATCACACAACTGATCATGCAGCAGGTCATGCCGCCCCTCCTTGATGAATCGGTCGAGCCAACCAACGGCCTCCTCTCCTAGTGGCACCAGCCTCTCCTTATTGCCCTTACCGACCACCCGCACCACCCCCTGGGTAAGGCTCACCTGCTCCAGTTGCAGGCTGATCAGTTCGGAGACCCGCAGCCCGGTAGCATAGAGCAACTCCAGCATGGCGCGATCCCGCAGCCCCTCAGGGCGTGCTACATCTGGCGCATACAGCAGAGACTCTACCTCCGCCTCAGTCAGCGAGCCTGGTAGTGGCCGCCCCAACTTGGGCGCCTCAATACGGCTACTGGGATCAACCTCAATCCACCCCTCACGCAGGGCGTACTGAAAAAACTGGCGCAGACAAGAGAGCAGCCGCGCGCTGGAGCGGGAGCTATTCCCCTGCTGTGACTGATGGGTCATGTATGCCAGCAGATCGCTGCGCTGGGCCTGCAGCAACCCTTGCTCCCTTTTGTTTAGCCAGAGCTCCAATTTGCGCAGATCAGACTGATAGGCCGCGAGGGTGTTCTTGCTGAGACCACGCTCCATCCAGAGGGCATCGGCAAAACGCTCAATGGTATCGTCGCCAGTTAACGCCATTAAAACCGTACCCCTTCATGGGTCAACAGCCAGCGTTTCTGCTGCAGTTTCTGGCCGGCAGTCGCACCCCCGTAGCCACCGATACCGTTCCGCGCCACCACCCGGTGACAGGGAATGATGACCGGCAGCGGATTGGCCCGACAGGCACCACCCACCGCCCGCGGGCTGCTGTTCAACTCCCTGGCAATATCACCATAGGTCTTAACCTGACCCGGCTTGATCTGCTGCAACTGCCGCCACACCGCCTGCTGAAACTCGCTGCCCACCAGCAGTAGCGGCAGATCAAAGCTAAATTGGGCATTGTTAAAATAGGCCTCAAGCTGGCGTATGGCCTCTGCGGCCAGCGGCTCTTGTGGCTCTGCAACAAGTGGCGACTCATCCACTCGCTCCACCGCCACCAACATGTCACCATCCAGAACAACGCCCAGCAACCCAACAGGGGTAGACAACAGGGCACCATATTGGCTGTGGTTATTCATATCCCTCCATGGCTACACTGTATAGTTGAAACAGATCTGCAATCTTTCCACAGAAACTGTGGATAAAGTTGTGTATAAAGAGCGGAAACTCGACCCTAGACCGCATCACCGTACAATCTAATATAAATTGTGTATTTTTTGTACATTGGCATTTTTTCACTATAATTCAATAGATTACATCGTATTACTAGAAAGATAATTAGCACCTCAAGCTAAATACAGCAGAACCACCAGGGGTAAATTCCACCTTGTGTATATAACTGCTTATTGGCACAACCTTTTTATCGATTCCTGGCCCATCTACGGTCCAATTCGCTCCGACTTCCAGTAGTGTTGTGACCAGTAGCGGTTGTCCAGGCTGGAGGCCATCACCCCCCTGCTGGTAGAGGCATGGATAAACTTCCGGCCACCCAGGTAGATACCGACATGCCTAACCTTCCAGCCGGTATTGAAGAAGACCAGATCTCCAGGCCGCAATGAACTCTGCCTGATATTCCTGCCGATTGATGCCTGGCCGCCAGTGGAACGCGGCAGACGGATGCCGAGACGGGTGCCGAAGGTCAGATAGACAAAACCCGAGCAGTCCACCCCCCGTTTTGAGAGACCGCCATTGCGGTAGGGTACACCATGCCACTCGCGTAGCTGGGAGTAGAGGATGGCCTGTACCCGACGGCTGTCGTTGAGATCAACATGGTTCGCCAGATAGTGATACTCCGCCCCATCGTCATACCATCCAAGGCCACCGCAGCCAGCCAACAACAGCATTGAAGATAGCAGTATCAGAGATGACAGATTGGACAGTGATCGCATTCTAGGCACCCTCAACTAAAGATATTTGATTATCAACCCCATAGATGCATTTTTCAGTATGGGTAGTTTAATCCGTACCTGGCGGCCGCTTCCTGTGGCTTCGTCTGTCGCCTTGCCGTGGCTGTCCTCCATAGATTGTAACCGCAACCCATGGTCGCCATCCGGAGAGAGCAGTTGCAACTCATCGCCGGGGGCAAACTTGTTCTTCACCTCCACCAGTGCCATACCGGTGGCAGGATCCTGCTCTAGTACCTCACCTACAAAGATCTGGCGACTGCTCTCAGAGCTATTATGGCGGTAGTTCTGCAACTCCTCACTAGAGTGGCGCTGATAAAAACCGTCGGTATAACCGCGATTAGCCAACCCGTCCAGCTCGGTCATAAGCTCCGGGCGGAAGGGGTTTCCAGCTACCGCATCATCAATGGCCCGACGATAGACCTGGGTGGTACGGGCGGCATAGTAGTATGACTTGGTACGCCCCTCTATCTTCAAACTATCTATACCTATATCTACTAACCGCTGGACATGCTCAACCGCCCGCAGATCCTTCGAGTTCATGATGTAGGTTCCATGCTCATCCTCATCGATCGGCAGAAACTCACCCGGCCGCTCCCGCTCCTCCAGCAAAAAGGTGCCATCTGCCTCTGGGTGGCGCGAATGCCCAGACTGAGAGATAGCAGCGCCCTCCTCCCCCAGTTTGTACTCCCAGCGGCAGGAGTTGCTACAGGCCCCCTGGTTGGCATCCCGGTGGTTGAAATATCCAGATAGGAGACAGCGCCCGGAATAGGCGATACAGAGTGCGCCGTGTACAAACACCTCCAGCTCCATATCCGGACACTCCTGACGGATCTCGGCAATCTCATCCAGAGATAGCTCCCGCGACAAGATTACCCGCTGCAACCCGATCTTTTGCCAGAACTTTACCGCTGCCGCATTCACCGTATTGGCCTGCACCGATAGATGCAGCGGCATATCCGGCCAACGCTCCCGTGCCAACATTATCACTCCAGGGTCAGACAGTATTAGTGCATCTGGCCCCATGGCAACAACCGGATCTATATCGGCAATAAAGCTGCGTAGCTTGCGCCCGTGGGGCAGTAGATTACAGGTGAGATAGAAGCGTTTGCCCTGCGACTGCGCCTCGGTTATGCCCTGCCGCAGGTTATCTCCAAGAAAATCATTGTTGCGTACCCGCAGACTATAGCGAGGCAACCCGGCATAGACTGCGTCTGCCCCATAGGCCAGGGCGTAACGCATACCCTTAAGGGTACCGGCGGGAGAGAGCAATTCAGGAGACCCTCTCCTCTGTTTGTTTTTTGAATCCACCACAAAATACTCCACTAATTCTCTGCTGTTTTCAACCACACTGGCACCCAGCTAGCTATCGTTGTATATCGGGGCCGGTCACCTGACCGCGCCGAGCAGTATAAATCACTGGAATAATGTGTGGTTAACCTGATAGGGTATAACCAGAAAAGGAACAAACCCCACAAACAGCAGGAAGGCTGTCTCACGTGCCCCCTCCCTGGTGTAGCGGGATATATTCATAATCAGCCGTGCTAAGTTGCGGTTCACTGGCTACTGGGATAAATGATGCGCTTGAAAGAGAACCTGGTTAGTACTAACTGTCGTATATTCTAATATCAGTGCGTATCGCATAATCACCTGTTAGGCAAATGAAGGAATTCAATCCAAGCGAAGACATCGAGAATGGGGTGGTTCTCTTAGAGTCGGGTGGCGAATGGCCATCATTTCACGATGCGGAGATCTATACGACATCTATCTGGAGCGGCGACCTTCGGCCCGATGATAATATTTGGATTGGCCCGGTAATCGATATATCAATTGGCATTCTTGGACCGAAAGGGGAGATGCCTTATGCGATACTTAGGATGAAATTCCGAGATTGCGACCAGGTAAGATACTCCGGCCCCGGACTTGGATGTCCTATGATTTATGATCTTGAGTTTTTCTATGAAGAACGCTGCTTTGATAATGATGGAGTTACGCCGTTGCCACCATACGTGCACGTCCGCTTCAGCAATGGGCCAGATAACGAGCCGCTTCTTATGTTTCGATGCATGGGCGTCCAAGGTGTCAGTCGAATAACGCCAACAGGCCCACCATATGCCTAACAATGTATTTAAATCGTTCGCTTTGCTTACTCGGACCGCGCTGACGCTCGGCCACTTAATACAACGTTAACCCATGAAAAAGATCGCACTATCAATACTTATCGTAATTGCCATACCAATACTGGCTTATGTTGGCTTATATGTTTATGCAGTGTACTTTTATGAGGCAGACCCTGTTACCCAAGCCTATTTGGATGAAAAAGATCCAAGTAAGAAAATGGAATTATTAGAAAATATCTTAAACGAGGATGAATATAGCAGATGGGCATGGCTAGATAATGCTGCCGAATTAGCATACGAGATTGAAGACTACGAAAAAGCAAAAGCATATTCAAAAGAGTCACTTTCGTTAGCTAGCAATCACAAAAACGATTGGAATTATGGGAATTCTATTCACAATTCAAATATGGTGCTAGGGAGGTTAAGTTTAAAAGATGGAGATACAGAAAAGGCAAAGGAATACCTTTTAGAATCAGCAAAAAGTAAAGGTTCGCCTCAACTCGATACATTTGGCCCAGATCTGAAACTGGCGAATGAGTTATTGATAACTGGGGAAAGAGATGCTGTTTTAAGCTACCTGCATTCAATTTCTCAGTTTTGGGAAATGGATGATGGGTGTGTGAGTCAATGGATTACACTAATTGAAAACAATGAAACACCAAAGCTTTGTAACTGCGGTTGTAGCTGTAAGTAAAAAATTACAGGGGTCAGAGCCCTTGAACAAACCGGGTCAGAGAGCAATTGTTTCTAATATTAGAACCCGTAAATATTAGCGTTAATTGCTCTCTGACCCCATTAATTTCATTAATTTAGGAAAGATATGCTACGGAACACTTTATTTATAATATTGATTGTATTTTCTGGGATTGTGAGTTCAGAAACAGAATTTAAATCACAGGAAGAATTTAGTAAGTGGCTGACTTATTATTACCTTGATCCTAAACCGGAGAATATTGTCCAAGCTGTTCGCTACATGAGCGAAAGTGGTTTTTTAGATAATGGTAAAGCATACCCGCCAATCTTTGGTTTCCTTGCGGGAGTCTTCAAGAACAATCCTAGTAAGGTGAGTTCATGGATAAATAATCTAAGCTCACTAAATGATTCGTCATATGGTGTTGTTGTTCTCGGTCTTTGGTACGCTAATCTCCCGAATTCGAAGAAAAGTGTATACGCCATACTAGAAAAAAGGCCGGTACTTGAGAAGCGGTTTAATTACCTTTACCAAGGGTCACCGATAGAAATTCACCAAATCCCCCTAGAACAAGGCTCATGGGTTTTGGATGCACTGTGGGGAAACTTTATGGCTACTGGTAATACAGAACCCGTAGCAAGAATCATGGAAGCACTTCCTTGGCTTGATGTTAAAGGAGAAACACACAAGCTGCTTGTAGCTGGGGCAGCAAGATGGTCACTAACATCAAATGCTGAGCAGCATAAGAAAGTAATGGCTATCTGTGAAAGTGAAATAAAGAAACAGCCGCCTGCCGTCCAAGATAAACTAAAGGTTGTTATAGCCGAAGCAAAGAAAGGGCCTAACCAGCCCATCAAGCCGACGCAATAAACCTGCACGGCTTATGGGAAACGTTATAGGGATAAACAATGAAGCAATTAAAATTCTTTTTTGGCCTACTATGCTCAACTACAGATTTTATTATGACGCTCGGATAGATATTTGGGGTTAGTGTGAAATTATTCGGTAGCTGATATGTTTAAGTTACGAGTTATTACACTGGCCCCAATTATTTCCATAGATATTTGGGGTCAGTGTAAAATTATTTAGTAGCTGAGGAATAAACCGGGTCAGAGAGCAATTGTTTCTAATATTAGAACCCGTAAATATTAGCGTTAATTGCTCTCTGACCCCATTTATTACTCCATTTATTACACATCAGTAAAAACAATATGATTGTTGAATTAATAACATTAATTATAATTTTGATGGTGCCTGCATTAGTTATTTATAAATATTCGAAAGGTGGTGTTTTAGGTGAGTTGTCGACTAGGTTCTCTATGGAAAACAGTGAGGGGATCGAGAAACTTAAATGGACGCCTTTTATTGTAGAGCAGTATGGACGCAATAAAGTTTTTTTGAGTAATGCTAAACTAGGTGTTTCAAGCCAGGGGTTATTTATTAGATATATATTCCCTTTTTCTCTGATTATGAAAGGGTTATATATTCCTGTAAGCCAAATAATATTTGCGGGTTTCAAAAGGGTGCATGGACTTTTATATCGGATAATAAAAATAAAAGGCATCGAATCTGGATGTTTGCTGTTCCCAGAATTATATTTAAATAAAGATAAAAAGCTAGTTTTCGATCAAGTAGCAGATCAAGAAGATGGAATAGGGGAGTAAGATATTTGGGGTTAGTGTGAAATTATTTAGTAGCTGATATGTTTAAGTTACGAGTTTTTACACTGACCCCAATTATCTCTCAATTATCTTGCAGTAATACACCATATGTTAAATGCACTCATTCCTGTTTTTGCATTAATTCTGCTTGGTGGAGGTCTTAGGTATCTACGGTTCCCCGGGGAAGAATTCTGGAGAGGCGCAGAGCGTATTACTTATTATCTACTGTTCCCATCCTTACTGTTCCTGAAGTTAAGCACGGCTGTGACATGGGGCGTACAGTTGCACAGCATTACGTTGTTGCTGCTTGGTATGCTGTTACTTGTAACCATGTTAATTGTCTTTACCGGTTACATTTTTAATATATCAGGAGCTACCTTTACCTCCCTGTATCAGGGTGGAATCCGTTTTAACACCTATGTTGGTTTGGCGGTGGTTAATGGATTGTTAGGAGACGATGGGCTAGCCATTGCTGCAATGGTAGTAGGAGTTATGATCCCTGCCATCAATCTGCTGTGTATCTCTGTGTTCGCATACATGGGGGGAAATACCAGGAGAAGTGTTAGCTCAATTGTAACCATGGTCATTACAAATCCATTGATTTTGGCCTGCGCTGCCGGCCTGCTATGGAATAGTCTTGGCTGGGAGCTACCTGGTTTGGTTATATCTGTGCTGGAATTGTTAAGTGCCGCCGCACTACCGCTAGGACTGCTTGCGGTAGGTGCAGGTGTGCATATTGGCGCACTAAGACATGCCTCTATCCCGTTCTTCTTGTCATCGGCCATCAAGTTATTTGTGATGCCGACATTGGCTTATATTCTGTGTCTGGCAACCGGGCAAGAGGCATCTGTAACAGTAGTGATCGTGATTATTGCCAGCCTACCTACAGCATCTTCAGCCTATATTTTGGCGCGTGAATTGGGTGGAGATTCACAACTTATGGCAGCTATTATTACTGGTCAGACCCTGCTTGCTATGGTCAGCATGCCGATAGCAATATACCTGGTTAGATTGACCGGTTCTGTTGGATAGAGACAGCTGAGTGGAAACAATACAAATAGAGGTTAAATCGGTAATCAAATAGATTCTCATGTGGGCAATTTGCGACTATTATTGCCAAAATAAATAATTCCCCTTAGTGGGTCTTTACCTATGCCTTTAAGCTCGTTGTACTGGCGATTGTCCGGACTCTGATGGTAGTCAGTTCATGCCTAAGATAGATAACAAGAATAAGCCCCGCATAAAGGCGTTTGGGTTTGAGCATGGGGCTGTTCTGGCCGGGAAATACAAAATTCTTGAGCGCTTGGGTGCCGGCTGGGAGGGAGAGGTATATCTTATTAAGGAGACGGCCACAGGCATTGAGCGAACCGCAAAGTTTTTCTATCCCCAGCGTAACCATCGGGACAAGGCGCTGAAATTTTATGCCCGAAAACTGCACAAACTCCGCCGGTGCCATATAGTCATTCAATATCACACCCAGGAAAGGACTACGTTTAACGGCATACCGGTCTCTTTTTTGGTTTCGGAATATGTACACGGCGAACTACTGTCAGATTTTCTCGAGCGCCAGCCGGGCAAACGGTTGGCTCCATTCCAGGCGGTCCACCTGTTACATGCGCTGGCGAAGGGCATCGGTTGCATCCACCAAAAGGGTGAATATCATGGTGATCTGCACCCGGAAAATATCATTGTAGAACGACACGGGTTAACGTTCGAACTGAAGTTGCTGGATATGTTTTGTTGGGGAAACCCCAGTGCATCTAATATACGAAATGATGTAGTTAATCTTATACGGATTTTTTATGATGCCCTGGGTGGACAGAAGCGGTATGCGAAACATGGGGAAGAAGTAAAGTATATCTGCTGTGGTCTCAAGCAATCCCTGATCACCAAGAAGTTCCGTACCGCTGAGCAGCTAAGAGTCTATCTTGAGTTGATGAATTGGAATTGAAGATTGTGCGGACGCACTTGCATCACATACCGAGAAGCTAGAGTCAATCAAAGACGAGCCAGACATACAGTGGCAAATGCCCCCATTACCCCATTCGTGGGATAATAAAATATTGTTGCCATAGTTCTCAAAATACCGTTCAGATCCCGCTTTATCCCCCCATAGAGCAGATGTCATCTTCTGTTGATCTATACTTCTCAGTATGCAAGGTATGGCATAACGAGAACGCTCAGAAGACAGAGGGAAGTAATTATGTCAGGCACATTGACCACTCTAATTGAGTCGCTGCAAAATCCAGAGGTATGGCCCCACCCTGCCACTAAGGTCGATCTGGTTGAGACTCACATATCTTATGTGCTGCTGGTCGGTGATTTTGCCTATAAGATCAAGAAGCCAGTCGATCTGGGGTTTCTCGATTTTTCCACTCTGGAGAAACGCCAGTACTCCTGTGAACAGGAGCTGCGCCTTAACCGGCGTCTGGCGCCTGATCTCTATCTTGATGTTGATGCCATAACCGGTGATAGCAAGCACCCAAAGATAGGCGGCAACGGGCCTGTGCTGGAATATGCGGTGCGGATGAAGCGCTTTCCCGCGAATGGGTTGTTGACCCAGCATATCGAGCGCATGACTCCCGACTTGATTGATAGCATGGCACTGAAGGTGGCCGCCTTTCATGCCGAGATCGACCGGGCCGATGCGGATAGTCCCTGCGGTTCTCCTGAACTGGTGTATCACCCCATGCAGGAGAACTTTGACATGATAAGGCTCCTGGAGCACGAGCCTGAGGTTACAGCACAACTAGATCGGTTAGAGCGGTGGGCACGGCAGGCTCACAGGGACTTGAGCGGAACCATCGTAACACGCAAGGCATGGGGCTTCGTGCGGGAGTGCCATGGTGACATGCACCTGGGGAATATCACCCTGATTGACGATGAGGCGGTGCTATTTGATGGTATTGAGTTCAGCCATGATCTGCGCTGGATAGATGTGATAAGCGATATCGCCTTTCTAGTGATGGATCTGGAAAAGCGAGGCAGACCGGAGTTAGCACAACGTTTTCTCAACTCCTATCTGGAACAGACCGGTGATTATGCAGGGCTTATACTGCTGGCCTTTTACAAGGTCTACCGGGCGCTGGTTCGGGCCAAGGTTGCAGCAATCAGACTGAATCAGGATGATGTGGCAGAAGATGAGCGGCCTGAACTAGAGCAGGATCTGCATGACTATATCAATCTGGCGGAGAGCTATACAAAGGCCAGGCAACCAGCGATAGTTATCACCCATGGTGTATCTGGATCGGGTAAGAGTTTCTCCTCCAAACTCCTGGCCATGTGGTTACCGGCGATACATATCCGATCTGATGTAGAACGCAAACGTCTCTTCGGATTGAAGCCTGATGATGCTAGTGGTTCCGAATCATTGGGAGGCATATACAGCGAAGAGGCTACCCGGAATACCTATCAAAGGTTGCTGGATCTTGCGGAAGATATGGTTACCTTTGGATTTATCACTATTGTCGATGCCACCTTCCTGCAAGAAGAGCAGCGCAAGCTATTTGCCGCTATGGCAGAGCGTATGTCGGTGCCGTTTGTTATTCTGGATATGCGCTTTACCAAGCAGGTGCTACACAAGCGGGTAAAGGATCGTCATGAGCATGGCGGTGGTGTATCTGAAGCAGATGAAGCAATACTGGATTTGCAGTTAAATATGGACGATCGGCTGGAGGAAGATGAGCTGGGTTCGGTGGTGGTGGTGACTGAGGATCACCCCCTATCAATATCAGAGGTAAAAGAGCGTATCTCCCCATGATGTCAAACAGCACCGGGGAGAGAATGCATGATGTTTAACGAAGAAGTTAGAAATTGGCAATCAGTGCCATGTAGTAGCTGCGCCCGGGTGCATCGACCAAATAGGGACTACCCTCCAGTTGGTATTTGGCATCGGCGTCGGTGTAATTTTGATTATTCGCGTTATTAATACCAAAGCGAATACCAACGCGATCGTGCCACTGCACGGCAGCGTATAGATCCAGAACGGTAAAGGCCTCGGTTACCCCGGCATCGTAGCCGCTGCCAGTTGTGGGATCTGCATCCACATCGTCGTGCCTGGCAACGTGACGGATGCGACCGCCTAAGTTCCAACTGCCACCACTGTTCAGGTGGCCGAAATAGTCGAGGAACCAGCTCAACTCCATCGGAGAGATACCATAGAGATCACGCTTGTCGGTGCTGTTTCTGCCGCGGGTGGCCTGCAGGTTGATGCGGGTAGCGAGGTGCGTGGTTAGGTTGCCTTGCAGATCAAGCTCTACGCCCTGCATCGTGGCATTCACGTTGCGCCAGATGCGGGCACTGTCATTGATGCCGGTGGCGGTCTGCCCGTGGGCGCGATCGCGGCTGATGAAGTCGTCGATTTCGTCATGATAGGCCTTGGCCTGAAACTGCCAGGCGGTGCCATTTCCGCTATTACTGCCATAGGCGGTCCACCCATCACTTTTGCCAGTGATACTCCCCTCAAGACGCCGGTGCAGTTCCCATGAGATCTCGGGGTCACCCACCGCGCTGGCCGATGGCCCCATGGGAGAGGAACCGATTAGATCGAACGATTGGGCGGCAAAGTAGCGCTCCTTGGTATCAGGGGCGCGATAGAAACGGCCCACTGAGGCATTGCCGCTCCAGCGGCTTTTCTCCGGTTTGTAATCCCACTGCACTTTGGAACTCCAATGACTCTCTTGCTGCTGTGTCTCGACCCCTGCACCGTAATACATTTGATACATATCCATGGATGATGGGCTGCCCGTGGCGGGTACAGCGGCATTAAGATCGGCCTTGGTGGCAGTAGCATCCACCTGCTGCCAGTTCAGTCCGAACGTGATTTTCTGCTCCTTATTGAGCGGCAATACCGAGGTGGTAGTTAGCAACAGTTCGTCCAGCTCAACGCCAGGGTATTGATAGGTCGAAATAGTGGATAGACCACCAGGAACAGCGGGACCGCCATAACGTTTGGCATCATGGCGGATTTCGGTGTATTGGAGACTCAGGTTGACGCTGCTGTCCCCAATCGCCAGATCGGTACCGACTTTCAGCCACTCTTTAGTGCGGTTAGCGATAGCCTCACTGTATATGGCAACTGGAGTAGTGGGCCGTAGATCAAAATTATTGGCGCGGCGATCCAATTCCATAGAGAAGAGTTCGGCGTGCAGTGCCTTCACGGTGCTACCATGGAAACTCTCGTCCCATGTTAATTTGACAACTTCGCGTTCGGTCTCGATAGGGTCGTGTCCAAACCCCTCCGCTACACCTAATGTTCCACCGGCATATAAGACCGGTTGTGCGAGCGGCATTTTGTGATCATCAATGGAGTCATTAACATAGATGAGTTTCAGGTTGCGTTGGGCGTTTGGCTTTACACTCAGTATCAGTCGTTGAGTGCTGCGATCATAGCCGAAGCGCTGCTCCACCCCGGTAGCAGTCTCGTAGTTATCGGCACTTTCCAAAACCGCAGTGGCGCTTATAGAAAACTTTGGCTGTTCCATTTTGACATCGGCGAAGGTTTCGCTGCCACTAGTTGCGCTGTTGTAAGAGGATCCCAGGTGTGCGGTACGATCCGAGTCGAGAATACTCTTTACCGATCCCAGGGGTGGCTTGACCTTGTCTTGCACATAGGGCATCTCGCCACCGGCATCGACGAGATCGTAGAGAGGAGCTATGCGGTATGGATGCGGTTTGTCATGCGCAGTCAGTTGGGGAATAAAATCTGCTGCCACAGCACCATGGAGGGAGGTGGTTAGTACGATTGCCAGAGCTATATTTTGGAGAGGGCGGATTAGGATTAAATCATTTTTTTCTGACATCTTTATCCCAAAACCAACTGTAAGTGCTCTGGTATACGCAGTTTGTAAAACCATTAATTATAGGCATACCTATGTATTGTAGCTGACTCTTACTAACAGCCGGGATATGAGGTGAATTTGGGAGGCGGTATCTATGCAATCATCCCAGTAAAATCGCAACTTCCAGGTGAAAGACCACTCCTCTAAGCAAAAAAGGCCATGCCAAGACAATCGCCCAGAGGACTTGGCTCCTACAAGAAGGTATGGGAAATGTAGGTTAAAAGTTTATCTGGCCGCACATGCTGGCCATATATTCTACAAACCCCGCCTATTTCAGCAGATTCGGCTTCTCTGCCTCCAGATATGCCTCTTCCACCTCGGAAAGCTCTACCTTCTCAACCCCGGTGATCATGGTCTTGATGTAGGCAAACGGCGTCTTACCGGTAGTAGTCATGTAGACGTGAATGATGGCAAAGGCCACCATCAAAAAAGCGGCCGCTGTGTGCATAAAGACCACAATCTGGAAATAGAACCCGGCGTTCGGCATGCCGTTCCACAGATCATAGAGCAGATAGACAATACCGGTGGCCGCGAGGGCTGGGCCTATCAGGATCATAAAGGTGAGGTAGGCCAGCGCCTGCAGTGGGTTCTGCTTATGCCGCAGGGTCTTGATGTGTGGGTGCTGTGCCCCGGAGAGTATTCCCCAGGCGTAATACTTTATCACTGCGAACATTCCGCCACGCTTGGGTAGAAACTGCCGCCAGTTGCCGGTGGTGAAGTTCCAGAAGGTGGTGAACAGCCAAAGCACAATAAGCAATATAGCCGATGTAGTATGCAACTCGACCGCACTCTCAAAATCCATAAAACTGTGAGTGCCGTGCAGCCCGAATCCGGTAAAGGCTAGAATAAAGATCAACACCGCCTGAGACCAGTGCCAAAAGCGCTCGTATATAGTGTATATCTTGACCGCCTGTTTACGTCTGTTATCTGTTGCCATTATCATCAAACCTCAAACCAAGGATTGCTCGTTCGTACCACTTAGTTACAAACCTATTTAATTGCGTAGGCCTAACCCCTACCATTAACAACCGTCCGGCTTCCGTCGTTTCTTACACATCACCATACGCATGATGGTATGCAATACCACGATAGCCAGCGCACCCAGCACCAGCATGTAGCCCAACCGGTCGAGCCATTTAAAGCTATTGCGGCCAGGCATATAGAAGCCGTCCAATCCCTCCAGCCGCCCCCCTCTGGCATGGCATTCATCACAAGCCAACGCCTCCTCTTTGGGGGCGACCATGTGGGTGATAGGCCAGTAGCTGTAGGTCTCTACAAAACCGTATTCCCCACTGTAGGGTAGACCAAACTCTTTCATCCCCCAGGTAATAGCCTTCTGGAAGTCGTAGTTGCCCCAGTAGGCAGAGTCGTCGTTGCCCCACAGATGCATATAGACCAGGGTATTGTTCCCCTTGTCGTAGGGCTGGAACGTCTCCATGCGTTTGAAGGGCCAGATACGCGACTTCATATCATCGTGGGAACCTATGAAGGAGTTGATCTCCACCGGTTTGGATGGGTCAATCTTGCTGTCTACAGTCGTGTAGCGCATCTTGCCGTCGAACCAGGCGTAATATGGCTGGAGGTTCTCCCCGTACTTAAACTCACCCTTGATCGACTTGTAGGTCTTGCGATGCTCACCGTTGCCCTGGGTGTACCCCTTCAGATAGAAACCCTCTCCGTCCTTCAGCCGACCCGCCTCCTCCCAGTCCCAGTGGGTCTTGGTAGCCACACCTCCGCGGGCAAATTCAGGGATATGGCAGGTCTCGCACGCCACCCGGTCGGTATGGCCGTTGAGCTTGATGCCCTTGATGCCTTCAAGATAGTCGTGCGGCGTGTTGCCGTGACAAGATTCGCAGGTAGCGACATTGCGCCGCTGGCCCGGTTTGCCGATCCCTTCCGGATCGGTGGCCATCGTATTATAACGGCTGCCTGAAATTATATGCTTCTCGGTGACGTGACACTCGGTACAGGAAAAATTGAGACCATCAGATGCCATGTGCACATCGACCGATTCATCAGGTTCAATCAGGGCCGTTGAGAGATCTCCGTGCTTGACGTTGTCACCGCCGCCGCCATTAAAGTGACAACCGCCACAATTTGCGCGCGTCGGCATGCCGACATTCTGTGCCACCTTGACTAGGTCAATCGGTTGCTGGTCCTCGAACATGACCGCGCAGGACGCATTTCCCTCAGTCGGGGGCAGCTTATAATAGGTGCCGGTGCGATCATGGCAGACCACACAGTCGATATTATCCTGATTGGTGTAGTCGAAGGTGCTATCTTTATGGCCGTAGCTGGCATGGCACATGGCGCACATACCCTCATTGCCACGGGCGTTGGTGCAAAAATTATTGATCAGGGTCTTCTTGCCCAGCATCTGGCCGGTCTCTGGATCTTTGTACTCCCATTTCCAGTGAATGGAGTGCATGAACTGCTCACCCGCCTTGTTGTGACAAGAGAGGCAAGCCTTGGTCACCTCGGGACCATCGGCGAACGGCCCCTGCAGTTCTTCGAGTTCGGCGTGGTCGGTAGTGGAATCGCTATCCACGGCCTGCAGCATGCGCCGCTCTGCCTCAGTACGCTCCTCACCGGTATACTCCGCCACGCCAATGCCACCACCATTGGTTACCGCCTCCACCCCGGTGGGCAGGGCCGTCCAGAGAATCGCCAGCAGCAACCAGAACCACCGAGTAGAGCGGCTACAGCCAGTCTCTACATCACTACCCGTAATTGCCATAGCCATACTACCCCACTAAAAATAAAGCCTATCTGAATAAAATTATGTATTGCGCTAATATCTATTGATTTTATAACCTCTTCTCCAATAAAGCAGATGTTGGTAAAAAACTCTACATCTATTTTGTATACAGTGGAGGTAAAAGGGTATGTTTATGCACTATTTGAACTGCCCTAATGTTATACTTACATCCTCAAATTATTGCACAGATCAACGGAATTAAGACATGAAAAAAATCCTTATCGGTATTTCTGTATTAATCGGTATCACCATCTTTCTCTACGGTGCACTTGCCGCCATGGTAGCCCAGGGATTAGATATATACCGTGCCGTTGCCGTTTTCTGGGTGGTTATTCTTGGTGGTGGCTGGATGGTCTGGGCACTAAGGGGTGAAGCAACGGGATCACCAGAAGACAAAGACGAACCCTAACGTGCAACTGAATCCAGCGCCTCCCATCTTGCATAGCTCTGCTCCAGAGCAGCCTCTAGCTCTGCCAGTCGGCCTTTAAGCGTAGCAATCTCTGCCCCGCCCTGCCGGTATACGGCAGGATTGGCCATCTGCTGTTGCAACTCCGCTAGCTCCAGATCCAATGACTCTATCTGTTGTGGCAGTTTTTCCAACTCCTGCTGCTCCTTATAGCTAAGTTTTTTTGGCCTTTCTGCTGGCTGTTTCTCTACTCTTTTTTTGGCCGCTGGTTTTCCTATTGCCGCTGATTTACGTTGTCGTAGCCAATCATCGTATCCACCGACATACTCTGCTACCAAACCATCACCTTCGAACACCAAGGTGCTGGTCACTACATTATTCAGAAATTCACGGTCATGACTTACCAGCAACAGGGTCCCCTGGTACTCCAGCAGCAGCTCTTCCAGCAGCTCTAAAGTCTCCACGTCCAGGTCATTGGTGGGCTCATCCATGACTAGGATATTGAAGGGCCGGGTAAACAGCTTGGCTAGGAGGAGACGATTGCGCTCACCCCCGGAGAGGGAGGAGACTGGCTGGCTAGCGCGATCTGGTGCAAACAGAAAGTCCCGAAGATAGCTGATGACATGTTTCTGTTTGCCGTTAATATCGACCTTATCACTCCCTCCAGCCAGGTTATCCCGGACTGAACGGCTCTCATCCAGGCTGCCTCGCAATTGATCAAAATAGGCGATCTCCAATTTACTCCCAAGACGCACCGAGCCAGAGTCAGGTTCGAGTTTACCTAGCAGGAGATTGAGCAGCGTTGTCTTGCCACTACCATTGGGGCCAATTATACCGATCCTATCACCGCGTATAATGGTGCAAGAGAGGTCCTGGATGATCGGCCTCTGATCCCACGCATAGCTCAGGCCATCCGCCTCAACCACCAATTTACCTGAGCGCTCCACCGCATGCAGCGCCATACTGGCTGTACCGGCCTGCTCCCGTCGTTGTGATCGCTCCCGGCGCATCTGCTCCAGTGCCCGCACCCTTCCCTCGTTGCGCGTACGCCTGGCCTTGATCCCCTGGCGAATCCACACCTCCTCAGCCGCCAGCTTCTTGTCAAAACCGGCGCGCTCCTGTGCCTCGGCATGCAGCCTCTCCTCCTTGCGGCGCAAAAAATTATCGTAATCCCCAGGCCAGTCAGTCAGCTGGCCACGGTCGAGTTCTATAATCCTGGTGGCGATACGGCGTAAAAATGATCGATCATGGGTGACAAACAGCAGGCTCCCCCCGTAGCTAAGCAGAAACTCCTCCAACCAGTCGATGGCTGTGATATCCAGATGGTTGGTAGGCTCATCTAGCAACAATAGATCAGGTTGCATCACCAGCGCCTGGGCCAGCATCACCCGCCGTTTCATCCCACCTGAGAGTGTCGCGAAAACCGGCTCAGGATCTAGCGAGAGCCTGGAAATCACTCGCTCAACCCGCTGCTCTAACTGCCAGCCATCGGCCACCTCAAGTTCATGTTGGGCCTGTTCTAACTGCTGCAACCAGTCTGCGTCGTGCTTCTCCACCGGCAGACTGCTGATATGATGATAGTCCCGCACCAGGCCTGCCAGCTCACCCACTCCCTGAGCCACGACATCGAATACGCTCCCCTCCAGCCCGACTGGGACCTCTTGAGGCAGGCTTGCAATGTAGGCCCCCTGACGCAGCACAATCTCCCCGTCATCCGGCTGCAGCTCACCTGTTAACAGCCTCATCAGGGTGGATTTACCCTCCCCGTTCCGCCCCAATAGGCAGATCCTTTCTCCCGGTTCAATGGTAAGATTGACCCGCTCCAATAGGAGGGGGCCACCAAAACCAATCTGAATATTACGTAAGGTGATCAGCGACATGGATAAAACTCTGTTAGACTCAATTTGATCAGCATTATAAAGTAGGGATTATACCCTACCCTGGGAGCCTGTCAGATTTAACGCTGTTTGACTGTAGATAACCGTTACGGATTCCAGATAATGAAACATATATCTAACAAAGATGCCTGGGATGGTGAGGCCGACTGTGTAAATTGCGTTCTGCGCAACTCGGTGCTGTTCGCCAATCTGGACGAGAAAGATTTCGAGCAGATCCACCAGCCTATAGACCTCTACTCCCTGCCTATTGGTTCAACCCTGTACCGCTCTGGAGACAGGGGGGAACAGCTATTTACCGTCAAAACTGGTGTACTGAAGCTGGTACAGTACCTGCCAGATGGTCATCAGCGAATCGTCCGTCTGGTACGTTCAAATAATGTGATCGGACTGGAGGCGATGCTAGACCAGCCCTACCAGCACGATGCCATCGTACTGCAGCCAACCGAGGTGTGTGCCCTCCCGGTCGAGGTAGTAAAGGCACTCTCTAATACCAACCCGGTACTACATAAGGATCTGTTAAGTCGCTGGCAATATGCCCTAGCGGAGGCAGATGCCTGGCTGACAGAGCTCTCAACCGGCTCGGCTAAACAGCGGGTTGCACGCCTGCTGCTACGCTTGGTGCGCGATGAGGAGAGCAGTGAATGCCCTCTGTTCAGTCGTGAAGATATGGGTGCCATGATGGGCATTACAACGGAAACCGCAAGTCGCACCATCGCAGAATTCAAACGTAAGGGCCTACTGATAGAGACCAAGCCAAACCACTTTTTGCTCGACATCCGCAACCTGGAACAGATCGCTAACGACTGAATTCATTTTAGGTATTGATATATCTCAATGCCTTTCCTGCCCCAGCTTCTTATCCTCTTACGTTCCCATATACGGAAACGAGGCATGGTGCCTACGTGGGTCAGGAGCCGTGATGAAGCAAACACTGTTACATGAGAAGTATCCGGTATTTACCCTTGAGGTAGATAAGTCAGAGACTTCTCTGCAGACAGTTGCTGAGATCATAGACTTGCTGCGGCAACGGGTTGATGAGCACAAGGTGGCAAAATTTATCGCTACATTTGATCACTACAGCCACACCAAAGAGCTGACTGATGGATACATCAATAGTGATATTCTTGATGCGCAAAACATCATCTTCTGTTTCGGCCTCTCTCTGCCCAGCCCGCAGATGATGGCGGTTCGCCCCCGCTCTATCGGAGTGGCGGAGCTGGAGAACAGCTTCGTCATCTCCTTTATGGAGACCCCCATGCCGGTGGCCAATGTAGCCATGGAGGAGTGGGCTAAATCGATTCAGGACAAACCCTGATCAGCCGCCGTACCGCCGTTCTATATATCTCTCCAGTATCTGCATGAACTCCTGTGCAATCTTGTCACCCTTCAGGGTGGCCGTACGTTTGCCATCCTCATAAACCGGCGCCACCGGGGTCTCGCCGCTACCCGGCAGGCTGATCCCGATATCGGCATGTCGACTCTCCCCTGGACCATTGACTACGCACCCCATCACTGCCACCGTCATCTCTTCCACCCCCGGATAACGTTCGCGCCATCCAGCTGTTTGGCTGCGCATATAGCCCTGGATCTCCTTTGCCAACTGCTGAAAAAGGGTGCTACTAGTCCGGCCACAGCCGGGACAGGCTACTACAGCTGGGGTAAACGAGCGCAACCCCATGGACTGCAAGATCTCCTGAGCCACCACCACCTCTGCGCTACGGGGGCCTCCCGGTTCCGGGGTCAATGAGACTCTGATGGTATCGCCTATACCCTCCTGCAACAGCACAGCCAGTGCCGCTGTAGAGGCAACGATACCCCTGGAGCCAACGCCGGCCTCGGTAAGGCCAAGATGCAATGCATAGTCGCAACGGGCGGCCAGCCCCCGGTAGACGGCAATCAGATCCTGTACCCCACTCATCTTGCAGGAGAGGACAATCCGTTCCCGTGCCAGCCCCAACTCCTCTGCCTGACGAGCACTATCCAGGGCAGAGATGAGCATGATCTCGCGGGTCATCTCTCCGGTGCTTTTAGGAGTTGCATTGCCGGCGTTCTCATCCATCATCTGCGCTACCAACTGCTGGTCCATGCTACCCCAATTGACCCCAATTCTAACTGCCTTGCCATAGCGGCAGGCGGTCTCAATCATAGCGGCAAAGCGCTCATCCCGCCCCACATTCCCAGGATTGATCCGATACTTGGCCAATGCCTCGGCGCACTCCGAATATTTCTGCAACAGGAGGTGGCCGTTGAAGTGAAAGTCACCGATAAGGGGGATATTCACCCCGGCCCTATCCAGTTCATCCCGAATGATAGCCACCGCTTGAGCCGCCGGTTCACTGTTTACTGTAATACGCACCAGCTCTGAACCGGCCTGGGCCAGCGTGATAATCTGGGCAACCGTGGCCGCCACATCTGCGGTATCCGTATTGGTCATGGATTGAACCACTACCGGGGCATCACCACCAATAATCACCCCATCCACATCCACCGGAACCGTGGAGTGTCGTCTAATAGAGTATTCAACCGTCATATATTGTCGCCAGGTTAATTGTATCCATGTAGGTTATTATATATTAGGATATACCGGAACCAGGAGAGTCACCATGGCTGCACCCAGGGCAACCAACCCAGAACAGCACAATATTGCCATTGCATCCAGGGTGCATAGGGAGCTGCATGAACGGCCACCACTGGATATCCAACTTCCTGCCCACATCCACCATGTCGCCTATCTACTGTCAGAACAGGCAGAGGATCGCAGTATGGCACGGCGACATATGATTGATCTGTTTATGGCCCTGGGCATTGAGGATCAGTACTCCGCCATGGGTGACCGCCATGCGGTAGGAGAGAAGCAGTATAGCAATGGTAACCTGCTACGCATCACCTGGGAGCTACACTCGGAATTTGTCAGTTACACTCTCACGCATATGGCAGCAGACTCCAGGTCGCTTGGGTTTGGCCCACTTACACTCCCAGAGTGCCTACCAGATACTGAACCTGGCTGGGAGCGTATTGTTGCTCTCGACATCCTGGTTGCCGACTGGCCCAATCTGGGTCAAACAGAACGCCAGCATCTATTCGGCAATCATCGACTATACGGCAGTCAGATTCAGTCTGGTAAGGCGCAAATCTGGACCACACTGAAACTGGATGACACCGGGTGGGAGCACTATCTGATCCTGGCTGGGGAGCTAACTCCGGCACAACTAGGACGCCAGCTAAAACGGCTGGTCGAGATAGAGAACTACTACCATCTGATCCTCATGCCTCTGGAAGAGTTTCGGCGACGCTCTACCGAACTGCGGGAGTTGGAGATCGCCTTCACCCAACACACCAGCTCCATGTTCAACACCCTGGTGAACGCGGCCCCGGACGAGGAGCGTTACTGGCTAGCTCAGCTGACAGAACATAGTGCCCGCGTCACTAGGCTAAAAGAGGTCATGCGCTACCGGATGGGGGCTGCCCAATCCTATCACGGACTATTCCAGCGTCTACTCAATGCCCTGGAAGAGCAACGCGTGGTAGAGGGTAACCAGCCCATAGGAACATTCCTGAACGGACGCATAAATCCTGCAGTACGGGGATACGAAAATTTTAACGACCGGCTGGACTCACTCTCTCGCGGACTGGATCGGGCCACCAGCATGCTCCGCACCAGAGTCGAGATGTCGGTACAGAAGCAGAATCTGGACCTACTGGAGGGGATGTCAAAACAGGGACGACAGCAACTCATGTTGCAGATGACCGTAGAGGGTCTATCTGTAATCGTCCTCAGTTACTATCTTACAGGGCTGTTCGGCTACGCAATCAAGGCGCTGGTGGAGACCGGCTGGTTAGCCGGGAACACGGTGGTCTGGCAGGGAATACTTCTCCCGGTGGCAATCGCTATCGCCGTGGGCGTCAACCGTTTCGTCCATTACAAGGTGCACAAAAGACCACCCCCAGAATAAACTGGCAGTATCTATCGTTACGCCTTGGCACGCCGCAGCATACGCCACAGTAGACCCTCGGCGCGCGCCTCTCCGGTTAGTAGATAGCTGAGAACATGTTCGTTCTGCAGACTCCACCACATCATGGGCTCGGCGGAGTGGCGACCACAGCAAAGCAGCCTGTCACCACGCTTTAGCACAGTACCCCGATCTGGCATGATCGACCTGGCATCGCCACTTATATGTAGTAGTGGAATACAGGGCAACTGCCGCTCCCTGTCACGTGGATACTGCATAATAGTGCCGATAGTAACCTCTGATCCTGAATCCACCTTGGCACAGAATGCTGCCGCAACTTCAGGTTGAAGTTCGAGCTCCCATACAGCCGGGCCGTGAGTACCAACTATGGCCGCTATGCGGCTGGCCAGTTCACAGGCCCAGGCATCATCCTGGTACAGGGCGAGGCCAATAAATTTAGCCAGCATTGGAGTTACTAATAGGACCCGTATTTTCTCAGCAACGATGGAGCTTGGGTACATCACCATATCTGCATTGACCGCATCAAATAGGGCCTGGTTCTCACGCCGGTTATGTCGTGCGACTACGAACAGTCCTGGATTAAGCTCCCTGGAAGTCATAATAATGGAGAGATTATTAACATCATCGTCGGTCCCTGCCACTAGACCAACGGCCCTGTCTATCCCAGCCTTGAGCAGGGTATCCGCTTCGGTGCCACGCCCTTTGATATAGCCTGGTGGTGGTGTCTGGGTCTTCTCCGGGGTCGCCTCGATCACCACCACATCAATGCCCTGATCCCTGAGACGCTCATACACCGCCCGGCCAAAACGACCATAACCACATACCACCCAGGGGCCATTCTGCGGCGGATATACTGGCTCTCCCAGGTCATCTCCAGGCAAGCCAGAGAGCCACTCCTGTATCAGATACAAACACGGGGCTTGAAAGGCGGTAGCCAGATGTAGAGAGAAGATATCGAAGGGGTCAATAATATGGTCGGTGCCAAAAGAGCCCATATTGGCCTCTACATCGTGGGAATCGGCACGGCAGATCACCTGAATATCTTTATGTAGCAGTTTGGCCGTGATGGCGATCTTTAGATTGAGCTCATTCTTATTGGACAGGGCAACAACACCGGCACAAAGCGGATGGCTCAACCCCGCCTTCAACATATTCTCCGGCTTACCCGCATCACCACACAATGCCGGAACATATTGGCGCATTATGTCCATATGCAATAGGTCGAGGCGCTCTCTATCGGCATCTACTACCACAGCACCTTGCCCACGGTCCGTCAACGCCCGTACTAAAATACCACCGGTTTCACCATACCCGCAGACAAGATAGAAGCGATCATGTAACCGTTTCACGATGCTGGCAAAACGCCGCTCGTTCACCGCCCTGCGTAGGGCTGGATCCTGTACCAGCCTGATCAGGCTACCTATGGAATAGATCCAGACTATCACTGTGGCATAGATGGAGAAGATCACCCAAAGCCTTTGAGCATCCGAGAATTCGTATGGGATCTCGCCAAAGCCGATAGTGGTAGCCATAAAACTAACAAAATATATGGCATGAAAGAAATCCATTCGCCACAGATTGCCATCGGCATCTACTCCAGGGATCAGGGTAAACCCCAGAACAGAAATGGCGTGCGTAAGAATAAGCGCCAGCAGCGGTGTACGCATCCGCTGCATGACGATAAAGAAGATTGCCTCCATCAGGAAAGTTACCTAGCGCAAAATCGCTACGCTCAACGCCGCAACATCACAGTCTCTATTATTAGGAGCACTACCGAGACCACATTGGCCAACATGGCACCCCCAGAGAGCGAAACAATACTGGCAACCACCGTCGGGGTGAGGCCAGTATCTGACATGTGTGCAGCCACGCCCCAGACCAGAGCAGCCGCAAACAGCTGTAATAGCGCCACCAGACTAGTAGCCAGCAACACTGCCCCCACTTGGGTACGATCACCAAACTTCAGCACCGTTGCAATCATATTGACCACTATCACCGCGAACAGCTCATACAAATGGTGATGATCTGGATCATCAATCGCACCGACAAAAAAACCAAAATTCAGCGTCAGCGCCAGTACAATAAAAAAGCCAAAGACCACCTTTTCCGGGTTCATACCATACTCCTCGCAAGATACCGTTCACTATGTGATGCTCACTACTTATAGATAATAGCCTGAACATGACTCTATTTCCTACCTTATGACATCCCCAATAACTTTGGCCGGGTGGTCACGACATATCACTAGCGGTCTACGCAGATACGCCCTTGCAGGCATTGTTACCTTTAGTAACGTATGCTAGATTGAAGGCGATAGGATACCTAAATAGATGGCCTTCAAACCAAACCAAGATAAACTGAAAGAACGCACCCTGCTGCTGGTTCTGCTGGTGCTATTTATCTTTGCCTCCCCGCTGACCATGACCTGGGCCTGGGGCAGCGCATCCTGGTTACTCCCTTACATGCTGTGGCTACTGATAATCATCATCGGCGGCTGGCTTCACTACCGGTACGGTCGCTATGACGTATGAGCTGGGAGTACTGTTTGGCATCGCCATCATCTATCTGCTGCTGCTGTTCCTGGTCGCCTACGCCACTGAGAGCGGCTGGATCCCGGAGCGTATAAGCCATAATCCTGTGGTATACGTCCTCTCTCTTGGGGTCTACGCCACCTCATGGAGTTACTACGGTAGTGTTGGCTTTGCTGAACAGCAGGGACTCCTCTTTCTGACCATCTATCTAGGGGTAACTATCGCCTTTATACTTTCCCCCCTGCTGTTGCAGCCACTACTACGCCTAACCCGGGATTATCAGTTAACCTCTCTGGCCGATCTCTTTGCTTTCCGTTACCGCAGCCATATAGCCGGGGTAATAGTAACCCTGTTTATGCTGCTCGGCTCACTGCCCTATATAGCCCTCCAGATCAGGGCGGTAACCGAATCGCTCGGGGTACTTACTCAAGAGACCACCCCGCAACCAATGGCCCTCTGGTTCTGCATTATCCTGATCGCATTTGCAGTGCTGTTTGGTGCCCGCCACACTTCACCACGCGAGAAACATCATGGCCTGGTAGTAGCCATCGCCTTCGAGTCATTTATCAAGCTGGTCGCTCTGCTTATGGTCGGCGCATTTGCCCTGTTTGGGGTATTTTCCGGCCCCTCTGATCTCGGCCAGTGGCTATTGGCACACCCTGAGGCAACCGAGTCTCTGTATGCACCGGTACGTGAAGGCCCATGGTTCACCCTGCTCTTTCTTGCCTTTGCCGCCGCTTTTCTGCTGCCACGCCAGTTTCACATGGCCTTTGCAGAGAACCTCTCACCGCGCGCACTTGGTAGTGCAAGCTGGGGGTTTCCCCTGTTTCTGCTACTGCTTAATCTTGCCATTCCACCCATCTTGTGGGCTGGACAACAGCTGCAACTGGAGATAAATCCAGACTACTACGTACTCGGCATCACCCTGGCAAAGGGGCCTGGCTGGCTACCGGTTGTGGCCTTTATCGGCGGACTATCGGCCGCCAGTGCCATGGTGATTGTAACCACCCTGGCCCTCTCATCCATGTGCCTTAACCACCTGTTACTACCCGCCAGTTACCCAGATCCAAAGGTACATCTCTACCACTGGCTGCTATGGGGGCGACGCTTTTTGATCGGCATTATTATCATGAGCGGTTTTATGTTCTACCGGATGTTGGAGCATAACCAGGGATTGGTACAACTAGGTTTGATCTCTTTTGTTGCCGTTGCCCAGTTCATCCCTGGTATTGCTGGCGCCCTCTATTGGCGCCGCGCCACCCGCTTTGGTTTTATCACCGGACTGATCGGGGGCATTATTGTATGGACCATTACCCTGCTACTACCACTGCTGGTCACATCGGGGGTTACCACTATAAATTTTGACCTGCAGCTACTACAAGACAGATCGGGGCTTAGCCACTGGGAGTTTGCCACCTTCTGGTCGCTAGCTATCAATACCGCTCTGTTTGTTACCATCTCTCTGCTGACCAAACAATCCAAAGAAGAGCAACTGGCAGCCAACGCCTGTCGTAGCGACGCGGTAATCCCACTATCCGGGGTGGTTGCCGCGCGCTCACCCCAACAATTCATAGAGGGGCTGGCCGGGGTGATCGGTCGGATTACGGCGAATAAAGAGGTGACCCAGGCGCTCCAGGATCTGGGACTCGACAGCAATGAAAACCGTCCTGCTGAACTACGCCAGCTGCGGGAACGGATAGAGCGCAATCTGTCGGGGCTGGTAGGGCCACAGACGGCTCATATGATCATCAACCAGCGACTGGAGATGGATGGTCTGGCTAAGACCGCGCTAGCCGACTCGATACGCTATGCAGAGAAACGGCTGGAACAGTCCCGCATGCAACTACAAGGACTGACTGCCGATCTGGATACCCTGCGCCGCTTTCACCGCCAGATCCTACTTGATCTGCCGTTGGGGGTCTGTGCGGTTGATCCAGAGCAGACCATTATTATCTGGAACCCGGCAATGGAGGCGGCTAGTGGGATCCGCTCGGAGGATGCAGTAGAGCGCTATCTTGGTACCCTGCCCCACCCCTGGGGTGAACTCCTACGGGGTTTCGCCTTGGCCCAGGATGAACATATCCACAATATGGAACTGGAGCTAGACGGCAGCCCACGCTGGTTCAACCTACACAAGGCCACAGTACTGGACACCACCCTGACCAGGGAAGAGCGCAGTGAGCAGACCGGACTGGTTATACTGCTGGAAGATCTGACCAACCTGGAGACCCTGGAGGCGGAGCTCGCCCATAGTGACCGCCTTGCCTCAATCGGTCGACTGGCCGCCGGAGTGGCCCATGAGATCGGTAATCCGGTCACCGGCATTGCCTCGCTGGCTCAGAATCTCCGGGGTGAGAAGGATCCAGACATCATCGAAGATAGTGTCCGTGAGATCCTTGAGCAGACACAGAGGATCACCGTCATAGTACGCTCGCTAATGAATTTTAGCCGTAGTGGTAGCACTCAAAAGCCATACCAGTCTTCCCCCCTCGCAGAGATTGCAGACGAGGCAATTCGGCTGGTAAAACTAACTCCCCACGGCCATCGGGTGGAATACCGTAACAACTTCCCAGCGGAACTACAGATTTACGGGGATCGTCAAAAACTCTCCCAAGTGTTGCTGAATCTACTGACCAACGCCAGCGATGCCTCCGAACCCGGAGCACAAGTTGAACTACTTGCTACACAGCTCGACCAGGGTGTGCGTATAGAGATCATAGATCATGGCAAGGGTATCCCGAAGAACATACAGGAGCTGATATTTGAGCCCTTCTACACCACCAAGCCGCCCGGTGAAGGTACCGGCCTGGGACTAGCCATGGCGCATAAAATCATCAGCGACCACGGCGGTACTATTGAGATTGATTCGACACCCGGAATAGGCACGCGCCTTACCATCGATCTACCCGACCGTTCAGGTGACAGATAAACATGATCAGCATACTTATTATTGAAGATGAAAGTGTCATCCGAAACGCTCTTAAACGTCTGCTGGAAAAGAGCGACTACAGCGTGGCTGAAGCGGAATCTGTGGAAGAGGCGGAGGCGCTGTTTCAGTTTCAGGGATTTGACCTGATCATCAGTGATCTACGTCTACCTGGTGCAGCCGGCACAGAGGTCATTGCCAAGGCCGGCACAACTCCTGTACTCATTATGACCAGTTACGCCAGCGTCCCCTCGGCAGTGGATGCAATGAAACAGGGGGCTGCCGATTACATTGCAAAACCATTCGATCACGATGAACTGCTGCTGCTGGTCAAACGCACCCTTGATCAGTCACAACAGCAACGTCAGCAGGCAGTACTCAAGAACGAGCTGGAGCAGAACTACCCGGTCAAGGGGATGGTAGGAAATTCTCCAGAAATGCAGACAGTGTGCAAACTTATAAGCAAGGTAGCACCCACCGATGCCACCGTCCTGATCCTGGGTGAATCTGGAACCGGCAAGGAGTTAGTAGCCAGGGCACTGCATGAGAAGAGCAACCGCAACCAGGCCCCATTCGTGGTGTTCAACTGCGCCGCCGTGCCAGAACATCAGATAGAGGCGGAGTTGTTCGGCCATAGTCACGAGGCAGAGGTCGCTGATCCATCCCTATTGGCCAAAGCTCGAGGGGGCACCATATTTCTGGATGAGATCGGGGAGCTCCCGGCAGCGGCCCAGGCCCGCCTGCTGCGACTGCTACAGGGGGATGAGCATGAGACCACTGAGCAGATGAATCTGCGCATTATCGCTGCCACCCACCGTGACATAAGACAACTGGTACAGCAGCAACGTTTTCGGGGTGACCTTTACTTTCGACTACGGGTGGTAGAGATGACGCTGCCGCCACTCCGTGAGCGGGGCGATGATATTCGTGATCTCTCAATCTTCCTGCTGCAGAAGATCTGCCGCCAGTTAAACCGCCCGGCAATGACCCTGAGCCATACAGCACTGGAGGCGATCCGCCGCTATAACTGGCCGGGAAATGTGCGTGAACTCTCCAATGCCATTGAACGGGCGGTCATCCTCTGCGAGGGTGACAGCATCACCCCAGAGCTACTGGCCATCGACCACCCAACTGCGGCGAGGAATAAAGAGAACGGTGGTAGAGAGGATAACCTATCATTGGAGGAGTATTTCCGACAATTCGTTCTAGAAAACCAGGGACATATGACTGAAACAGCGATAGCTGAGAGACTCGGAATCAGCCGAAAGGCCCTATGGGAACGTCGTCAGCGTTTTGGCATACCCAGGCCGGCCAAGCGTAAAAAATAGCAACATACTGCAATAAATCCCAAGATTCTTCCCCCCTTTACCTCTGGAAACACTACCGTTTCGTAAGGTAACACTTTGCCCTGTTTTGGTTACCTAACGAACCATTTTCACCCGATTTACTGCAGTAGATAGGATGTTAACCAGCCTAACCCTGATTGACTTTGTTTCGCTGTTGATTCAATTTCTGGGACACACTATCCGCCCCGCGCTGGATGGTTGAATAATTATTAGAGAACAACAGTTCTGGGGGAGACATACGGAACAGTGCCTTCCAGGTTATAGCAATAATTAACTCTACTGCAACGGGAGAAACCCAAAATGAACAATCGAGCTGCAGAGTACTGGAAAGCGAACGTACGCCTAGTATCGATACTACTGGTGATATGGTTCGTTGTCTCATACCTGTTTGGAATCCTGCTCGTAGACCAGATGAATGCAATCAAGATTGGCGGTGCCGGTCTTGGCTTCTGGTTTGCACAACAGGGCTCTATCTACACCTTCCTTATTCTGATCTACGTTTATGTTAAACGCATGAACAAGCTGGATCGGGAATTCGACGTACACGAAGACTGAGGAGACCTGATTCATGGATCTACAAACACTTACTTATCTCGTTGTTGGCGCCACCTTTGCCCTATACATCGGTATCGCCATCTGGTCCCGGGCATCTACTACCGGGGAATTTTACGTAGCCGGCAAGGGTGTACACCCTATTGCCAACGGTATGGCTACCGGAGCCGACTGGATGTCAGCCGCCTCCTTCATATCAATGGCTGGCCTGATCGCCTTCACCGGTTACGGTGGCTCGGTGTTCCTGATGGGTTGGACCGGTGGCTATGTACTACTGGCCATGCTGCTGGCTCCTTACTTGCGTAAATTCGGCAAGTTCACGGTACCGGAGTTCATCGGTGAACGTTTCTACTCCAAGACCGCTCGTATCGTCGCGGTTATCTGCCTGATTGTGGCCTCTATTACCTACGTAATCGGCCAGATGAAGGGCATCGGTGTCGCCTTTTCCCGCTTCCTGGAAGTGGAATACGCCACTGGCCTGTTCACCGGCATGGGCATCGTGTTCATCTACGCCGTGTTGGGTGGCATGAAGGGTATTACCTATACCCAGATCGCCCAGTACTGCGTACTGATCTGCGCCTACACCGTACCTGCCGTATTCATCTCCCTGGAGCTGACCGGCAACCCTATCCCACAGCTTGGTCTGATCGGCAACATGTCGGATGGCAGTGGGGCTACCCTGCTGGGCAAGCTCGATATGGTTGTTACTGATCTGGGATTCAAGGAGTACACCACGGCAAAAATGGGTAATACCATTAACATGTTTGCCTACACCTTGACCCTGATGATCGGTACTGCTGGCCTACCTCACGTGATCATCCGTTTCTTCACCGTACCAAAGGTGAAAGATGCTCGCGCCTCCGCCGGTTGGGCACTAGTCTTCATCGCCCTGCTCTACACCGTGGCACCTGCTGTTGGCTCCATGGCCAGACTAAACCTGATGCATACCATCCAGGTTGGTGAAGTGGGTTCGGCTGAAGGCAACCTGGTGTATGCAGAACGTCCTAGCTGGTTCAAGAAGTGGGAGACCACCGGTCTGCTACATTTCGAGGACAAAAACGGCGATGGACGTGTCCAGTACTACAACGATTCGAATGAAGAGTTTGCCGCCAAGGCGGAAGAGTTTGGTTGGAAAGGCAACGAGCTGATGCACATTCCTTTCGGTAAGACCGTAGAGAACGCCAAGAGCGGTCCAGACCGTGACATCATGGTGCTGGCCAACCCGGAGATCGCCGGGCTGCCCAACTGGGTAGTTGCGTTAGTAGTAGCTGGTGGTCTCGCTGCGGCGCTATCCACCGCTGCCGGTCTGTTACTAGCCATCGCCTCATCCATCTCCCACGATCTGTTGAAGGGCACATTTACGCCGCAGATCACAGAGAAGCAGGAGTTATTGGCTAGCCGTATCGCCATGGCTGGTGCTATCGGCCTGGCAGGATACCTTGGCCTGCATCCACCTGGATTCGCGGCAGGAACGGTAGCCATTGCGTTTGGACTGGCCGCCTCCTCCATCTTCCCGGCACTGATGATGGGTATCTTCTCCAAGCGGATAAACAACCAGGCCGCGATCTGGGGTATGCTTTCCGGTCTGGGCATTACCATGCTGTATGTGTTCCAGCACAAAGGCATCATGTTTATTCCAGGTACCGCCTTCCTCGGCGACATGAAGCCGGACTGGTTCCTGGGCATCTCTCCAAATGCCTTCGGTGCGGTAGGTGCAGTGGTTAACTTTGCCGTCGCGTTTGTTGTATCGCGTGTAACGGCAGCGCCACCGGAGCACATCCAACATCTGGTCGAGGATATCCGTGTACCTAAGGGTGCCGGTGTAGCCACCGACCACTAATATGGACTAAGGTTGGCAATTAAAGGTCCCGCCGCTGTTGGCGGGACCTTTTTTTCCTACGCTACACTCTACGTATGGGTCTTAATTAGAATATTTAGGGTCCATCCGTAGAGCTATCAGATGGTAGCAGAACGGCGTTATAATCAACTCTCACAGCAACCTCTAGGCCTCCATGGAAATCGAACTAATTGAAATCCGGGATTTTCTGGCGCAGCGGCACCCATTTGATGCCCTGCCGGAAGAGCGGCTCAACCAGCTCCCAGAGGCGTTGCAAATCCGCTACCTGCGACGCGGTAGCGCCTTCCCCCCAGCCGATACCGATGGTGACTATCTCTATATTGTGCGCAGTGGCGCCATCGAACTTAGGGACAAAAAAGGTAAATTGCACGGCAAACTGGCGGAGGGCGACTACTACACCTCGCCTTGTCAACTGGTGGATTTCGATCTAACGACGCATAACCTGGCGATGGAGGATACCCTGCTCTATCTGCTCTCCTGTGCCGATCTAAAGGCCCTGCGTCTGGAATCGAAAGAGTTTGACCTCCATTTTAAAAACTCCATACGCGAACGCCTAAGGCGAGCGGCGAGCGGCGACACCAGAGAATCTGGTGACGGCATGGCACACATGGCGATCAAAGTAGCCGATCTAGTAAAAAAGCCGGCCGTTACCATGGAGGCAAAATGCAGCATACAGGAAGCCGCCCAGCTCATGACCGAACAGAACGTATCCTCAGTGATGTTGCTAGATGCGGGAAAACTGGTCGGGATGATTACCGACAGTGATCTGCGTAAACGCTGCGTGGCGGTAGGCCTACCGGTAGACCGACCAGCGAGTAGCATCATGACCAGTAATCTGGAGACCATCCAGCTTGACGACCTGGCCCTTGAGGCGATGATGACTATGACTCGGCTACACGTGCATCACCTGCCGGTGATGGAGGGAGGAAAGATCTTCGGTATGCTAACCGCTACCGATATAACCCGCCACAATAGTCGCAATCCGGCCTTTATCATCACCGACATCCGTAAAGCCAGTAATCTGCAGCAGCTTGTTGATAGCTGCAAGCGCCTCCCTGCTCTGCAACTGCAGATGTCAAACTCCAGTGCCTCTGCCTTGCATATAGGCGAGGCCATCTCTCTAATAACCGACGCAGTGACCACGCGCCTGATTGAGATGGCACAGGAGGAGCTAGGGCCGGAGCCGGTCCCCTTTGTTTGGGTCTGTGGCGGCTCTCAGGCACGCCAGGAGCAGACCTCTCACTCAGATCAGGATAACGCCATCATAATCTCAGATGAGATCAAATCTGAACATGAACAGTACTTTGAGACCCTGACAAATAGTGTCTGCGACGGACTCAATGCCTGCGGTTTTGTCTACTGTCCTGGCAATGCCATGGCCAGCAACCGAGAGTGGCGGCAACCACTAAAGGTATGGCGCCGCTATTTTAATGATTGGATCACCAAACCGGAGCCAAAATCACTGATGCTGGCCAGCATCTTCTTCGATCTTCGTCCGGTGTATGGCGAACAAAAACTATTTAAACGGCTGCAACTGGAGATACTCAACAAAACCCGCGACAACGGCATCTTCACCGCCTTTATGGCCGCCAACGCCCTTACCCACAGGCCACCACTTGGGTTTTTCCGAACATTTGTATTGATCCACGGGGATGAGCATGCTGACACTCTAGATCTAAAGCATCGTGGTATTGTCCCGATCACTGATATAGCCCGTGTCCTCTGCCTATCCAAGGGTCTGCATGCCACCAACACCACCGACCGGCTACGCATAGCCGTAAAAACCGGCGCCCTGAGTGAAGAGATGGGAGAAAATCTGGAGGATGCCCTGGAGTTTATTGCCAGCCTGCGTATAAGCCATCAGGCAGATCAGATCCGTCGTGGCGACCAACCAGACAACTATCTACCGCCAGGTAATCTGTCTGAGCTGGAGCGTAAGCACCTGAAGGATTCATTCAAGGTTATACAGGATATGCAGGATACCATGGATCACCGCTACCAACTGGCGCGTTTTCGTTAACCATGTTGCGCCGCATGTTTAATAAAGAGACGCAACGCAAACATGCCCTGGCGCGCGCAACTCACAGCGTAATGCAGGAGTACCTTGCTGTACCATTCGTAGATAAAAAAGATGACTGGCGTAAGGTTAAAATTGTAGCCCTGGATCTGGAGACCACTGGCCTTGATCCACAAAAGGATAGCATCCTCAGTTTCGGCCTGATCCAGCTACATAACTGCACTATCCATCTGGACACCGCCTGGCATCAAATTGTGCGGATAGAGGGGCAAATCCCGGAATCATCGGCTGTAATACACAATATTACCGATGATGATGCAGCCGCTGGCAAATCGCTGGAGGAGCTGCTGCCGCGATTGCTGCAACGGTTAGCGGGAAAGGTTATTCTTGTGCACTATAAGAGTATCGAGCAAAATTTTATTGATGCGGCCTGTCGCCGCCTGTATGGGACACCCTTTATAATTCCCATCATAGACACACTACAGATCGCCCAGCGCCTGCTGGAGCTGCGCAACCATACCATACAGCCAGGTAACTTGCGCCTGTTCAACCTGCGTACTATTTATGGACTACCACAATACAAGGCCCATAACGCCCTGTATGACGCACTGGCTACAGCCGAGCTATTCCTGGCCATGGCAGCAGAGATTGCCCCTGGCGGAAACTACCAGATAGGGGACTTTATTAACGCATGAAACCAAACGATAAAAATGCCAAAATCAGACTGCCAAAACTCTACAAAGGGCTACTTCTGGTCGCCATTGTAGTAGGCCCGATGTGGTGGCTGGTATTCACTGAAGATGGACAGCGCCGCAGCGATATGGTGTTGATTAGTATATTTGGGGGAGAGCCCCTTTACCTCAACCTCAAACTGCTTGATAGCCGAGTCTCAGAGGATGAAATTATGGAGCTCTACCCGGATATTAAGTGGCAATGCCAGGATAAGGATACCGCGTTTGGTGAACGCCACTGTTTTGCCGAGATTGGCAGCTTTAACGCCCTGCCCGCGGACTATGCGACCATATTTTTCCGCAATGGTGGGGTTAATGCAGTAAAGGTGGGATATCGCCACAACTACCACTCTCAGTTGGGGCTGGATCTTAAGCGGCAACTAGGCCCACCGTTGAGTCAGGTTGCCGCCACTGCGGAGGTGCCGCAGCCTGATCTGATAGTACAGTGGCGTACAGATAGCGGCCACGTCATTACAAAAAAACGGCTGGATAGAGGAGAAGAGGCAGCACTCTTGTGGCTCTCCACCAAACAGATGAGTTACAG
The DNA here is from genome assembly GCA_050304615.1 of Sedimenticolaceae bacterium. GTDB lineage: Bacteria > Pseudomonadota > Gammaproteobacteria > Chromatiales > Chromatiaceae > CBFDBF01. Next base: position 117,657 of record JBNLDW010000009.1, on the reverse strand, counting down.
CAGCAACTAGCACAATATAAAACCATACACGTACAACCAATAACTTTGGAGCACACCAATGTCTGACAAAATATACGAGATTCCTACAGAATTTGCGGCGCAAGCCAATATCACCGCAGATCAATACCAGGAGATGTACCAGCACTCGATAGATGATCCAGAAGGTTTCTGGGCAGAACAGGCAGAAAACTATCTTTCGTGGTCAAAACCATGGGATAAGGTGCTGGATTGGAGCTATATGCAGGACGACCTGCATATTGAATGGTTTAAGGGCGGTAAGCTTAACGTATCTTATAACTGCCTGGATCGTCACCTTGAGACGCGTGGCGATCAGACAGCCATCTTGTGGGAGGGTGATAACCCGCAAGAGGATCGAAAAATCAGCTACCGGGAGCTACATGCTGATGTAAACCGGTTTGCTAACGTACTTAAAGATCGCGGTGTAAAAAAGGGTGATAGGGTCTCCATCTACATGCCGATGATCCCAGAGGCAGTGGTGGCCATGCTGGCCTGCACCCGTATCGGTGCAGTGCACTCCATCGTATTCAGCGCCTTCTCACCGGACGCCCTAAAAGACCGTATCTTGGACTCTGATTGCCAGTGCGTGATCACCGCAGACCAATCTATACGCGGCGGTAAGGCACTGCCCCTGAAGAGCAATGCCGATGCAGCCCTGGCCAACTGTCCACACGTGCATACCTCTATTGTGGTTAAGCGTGGTGGTGAACCGGTGGAGTGGACCGAAGGCCGTGACATTTGGTATCACGAAGCCCTGGCCGCCGCTGACCCGGTGTGCGAACCGGAGCAGATGGACGCGGAAGATCCTATGTTTATCCTCTACACCTCTGGCTCTACCGGCAAACCCAAGGGGGTACTGCACACCACCGGCGGTTACCTGTTACAGGCCGCTATGACCCACAAGCTGGTATTTGATTACAAAGACGGTGAGGTGTTCTGGTGTACTGCCGATATCGGCTGGATAACCGGACACAGCTATATTGTCTACGGTCCACTCACCAACGGCGCCATCAGTATGATGTTTGAAGGCATTCCAACCTATCCTGATGTGGGCCGTTTCTGGCAGGTCTGTGATAAGCATAATGTGGCAAGCTTTTACACCGCACCGACCGCAATTCGCGCCCTGATGGCCGCTGGTGAGGAGCCGGTCAAAAAGACCTCTCGCTCCAGCCTGCGTCTGCTCGGAACTGTTGGCGAACCGATAAACCCTGAGGCCTGGGAGTGGTACAACCGGGTGGTAGGGGATAGCCGCTGCCCCATCGTTGATACTTGGTGGCAGACCGAGACCGGGGCCCACATGCTAACCCCACTGCCTGGCGCCACCCCGCTAAAACCAGGTTCTGCAACCAACCCGTTCTTTGGGGTGCAGCCCATACTACTGGATGATGAGGGCAATGAGATAGAAGGCAACCCAGCCTCCGGTAACCTTGCAATCAAATTCCCTTGGCCATCCCAGATGCGCACCCTGTATGGCGATCATCAACGCTTTTACGAGACCTACTTCGCCCTGTACAAGGGTTACTACTTCACCGGCGATGGAGCTAGGCGGGATGAGGATGGTTACTACTGGATCACCGGCCGGGTGGATGACGTGCTCAACGTCTCCGGCCACCGTCTGGGTACTGCCGAGATCGAATCGGCCCTGGTGTTACACCCCAAGGTAGCTGAGGCTGCCGTGGTAGGCTACCCCCACGATATTACCGGCCAGGGCATCTATGCCTACGTCACCCTTATGTCTGGCGAAAAGTACGTGGATGAACTCAAGGACGAGCTAGTACAACTGGTGCGTAAAGAGATCGGCCCGATCGCCAAGGTCAACATTATCCAATGGGCGCCTGGATTGCCAAAAACCCGCTCAGGAAAGATCATGCGCCGCATTCTACGTAAGATCGCAGCCAACGAGATCGATGCCTTGGGTGACACATCGACTCTTGCAGATCCTACGGTAGTCGATAACCTCATCGACAACAGAGAAAACAGATGACCTAACCGTTCCTGGTGGCTGGACCCTGCCAGCTGGTAGTAACGGCAGGGGTGGTAGCTGGGAAAAATCTACAAATGAGGAGCCCCTGCACAGGTCAGGGGCTCCTTAATAACTAACTCTTTACTGCCGCCTTCTTTTTTACGCGCCGACGGCGTTTTTTGGGGGCAATAATTACCCCATATTTTTTAACTGCATCCTTAACTCTGAGGGCAAGGAACTTGTCAGTAGCGGCCTGGGTTGACTCCATAAGCTTCAACAGGGCCTTGACCTGAAGCGCACTCTCACGCGCCAGCTTATTGGCCTCTCGCGTCTCAGCCTTTGCATCTTTGAGACTCTGACGTAATTTGGCCACAACATCAGTCTTAGTCGCAGCGACCTTTTTCTTGGCCACCCGCTTTTTCGCCACCACTCTCTTTTTTGCCACTTTCTTCTTCGTAATGCGCTTCTTTGCAGCCCTCTTTTTTACAACCATGATGCCCCCATATATTTGATTATGAAATTAACAAACTAATTCTCAATCTAACCTATATGACAACACAAAGCAAAACAGCTCTCTGTGGGAGTGGAGAGATATTATTAGTTCGCCTTGCTTTTTCATACTTATGCTAATATAAACCAGATAGATATATTTATATTACATCCACAAGAGAGGTCCCATGGAGAGGCGTTTCACACCCTCACATAAAGATCTGATCACGCAGCACCGTGAGGTTCTGCGTGAATGCCAGAAAATGGCTGTGGACTATTTTTCCTCCAGCGTTACCAGGCTACTTGAGAACAGCGAGACTGCACTACTGGACTTTGCAGATGAGGCCGAATCAAACAAGTTCTACACCCACTTTCTGGAGGCCATCAATCTGATAAAAGGTAGTCGCGAGAAGGTAGAAGAGAGTTTCGCTGAACTTCTCAATATTGGCTTTGAGCAATTTATAGATGGGCAGAATCTGTTTGATACAACAATAATAAACACCGGCAAAGCCGATCAACTAGAACTGATTGAGCAGAAGGAGATGGATGAAAATGTTGCCGTTGAAAAAATAATCTCCCGCATCAGAAATCACTGCTTTCAAGAGCTCTATGCCATGGGACAGCGCCTCTCCCTGTTGCACGAGGGTGAACAGCTAAAAGAACACAATATTCCCTCTGGCCCACATCATGTAGTCAAATCATTTCAGCAAGCAATCAAACATATACCGGTCGATGCTGACATCAGAATCATACTGTTTGCCCTTCTCGACAACCACGTCGCTAAAAATGTCGAGACTATATATCATGAAATAAACGGTTTATTGTCCGCTGCTGGACTCTTCCCCAACCTTAAACCAATAGCAAAAAAGAACGAATCAAATAAAACACGACAAAACGAGTCGCAGCAATCAGCTGGCGATGCAAATGTGGACAATGCCTCACCCCTTGATGACACACAAGAACAGAGTGAGGCTACAGGTAGAGAGGTATTTAACTCCATATGCAAACTCCTGGGAACACGCCGCAGCATGGATCCTGGGTATCATCCACATCCCGGGATGAGCCGAGAGAATATGGCAACTACTATGGCGTTGGTGGACAATGTAGGCAGCATTCAGCAACATGGCTATACGACTTTCTCTCGCATGACAACCGATGCGAACCAGCAGCTGCCTGACATCAAATTTGATGAAGAATTACTGAAGCAGAGAGGCGATACCCTGCTGCAGGAGCGTGAGCAGCTACTCGCAGCTATGGACAAAGACAAGATCCCTACGGCCGATATGAATATTATCGATGTGGTTGGGATGATGTTTCAGTACGCCCTTGGCGATGAGGAACTGCCAAATATCGTCAAGGTATTGCTCAGCCATCTGCATACTCCATATCTCAAGGTTGCGCTGCTAGACCGGAATTTTCTGATAGACAGCAAGCATATAGCCCGTCGACTACTAAACTCCATGGCAAAAAGTGGTCGCAAATGGGTAGATGAGGAAAGGCTGGATGCTGGCATATACTTCTCACTAGAAAAATATATCGAGAGAATACTGCATGAGTTTCATGATGACATAAACATCTTTCATGAGGTATTTGCAGAATTAGGGCAAGAGATTAAGCAGTTCGAGAAAAAGGTCAGGGTTATTGAAGCCAGGGCGAAAGAGGCCGAGAAAGGAAAAGAACGACTTACGCATGCTCGCACACAGGCAACGGAGGCACTCCAAAGCCAGATTGGCCAACGCCATCTGCCAGATGAGATTGACCTTTTCCTGCACCATTCATGGCTGGATAGAATGACCCTAATTCTGCTGCGCGACCACGAAGCAGAGCAGAGTAGTACCTGGCGAGAGTCCTTGGAGGTAGCGGATGCTTTGGCATGGGCAGCAGAGGCAAATCACAATATAGAAGTTAAAGAAGAACTGCGGATAAAACTACCTGGATTAAAACGGCAAATCATAAAGAGCCTGACTCCATTTGGAGAACCGTTCTTTGCCTATAACGATGCTATGTTTGGGCTCCTCTCTGACTACCTTGCAACTGGCATCATAAATATGCCAACAGAAACCGAACCGCCCAAGAAGAAGCCGCATAAACCTGTACGCAAGAAGATGGAGATACCATCACTATCCAAGCAAGAGGAGAAGATTGTTGCGCAGCTCAAGACCACCAGCTTCGACACATGGTTTCTATTCAAGGATACCGGTATGGGCGCACGAGAGCTAAAGCTATCCTGGTTCAGCCGGTTAACCGGCAAATTCATGTTCGTGGACCACTACGGAACCAAGGCCATAGTAATTCATATAGATGAACTTGCCAGCCTGATGCACAACAACAAGGTGCAGATTATCACCCAAGCCACAGCACCATTCGTTGATCGAGCCCTAAAGGCCATTCGCAATACGCTTTCTAAAACATTCGGCAAAAAAACCACATCAACCTAAAACGGATAGAGCCATGCAAGAAAAAAGATGTTGCAGCAGAAAGAATGTAGCTGAACCAGTCCAGGTCATAGACAGCAATACCCTTGAGCCGTTAGGCATCCTGGCAAATATCAGTACAAATGGTTTCATGTTAATCGGTAATAAACTGATCGAACCTACCAAAGTGTACCAGCTACTATTAAATCTTGCGCAGCAGGTAGATGGAATTCAGGCAATAGAATGCGGCGCAGAAAGCCTCTGGTCAGATTCAGCAGCCGATGACAACATGTTTTGGACGGGATTTCAGATTATTGATATCAGCGATGATGATGCCGAATTCATAGGCCGGCAATTCGATCTTAGTGGAAATTAATCCTGCCTTTTACTACCCAACCGGACCAGACTACCCAGGCCCATGTCTTCAAGCGCGCCCTGCATCAGGCGACGCACCGAGCCAGCATCCTCCAGACGCAGAGCGTCTTGTAACAACTGGCGGGCACGGCGGCGGCTCAGGCTTCTAACCACCCACTTTACCCGTAGCAGACTACTGGCACTCATACTGAGGCTATCCACCCCCATCCCCAGGAGCAGTGCTGTAGCCATGGGATTACCCGCGAGTTCGCCACAGACACTGACTGGTCTACTATAGACGCTGGCGCCAGCAATAATCTGATTGAGAGCACGCAGAACAGCTGGATGCATATCATCATAGATTCCTGCCACTCGCGGATTGTTGCGATCAACCGCGAGGAGATACTGGGTCAAATCATTGGTACCAACTGAGAGAAAGTCCACCCGCCGCGCCAACTCTTCCGCTTGATAGACTGCTGCCGGCACCTCTATCATTACACCGATCTGCGGCATATTCACATCATGCCCATCCTCCAACAGCTCATCATGGGTGCGTTGGATCAACGACTTCAACTCATCAACCTCAGACACACCTGATACCATTGGCAGCAAAATCTGTAGATTGTGATAACCGATGGCAGCCATCAGCATTGCCCGCACCTGGGTAAGAAATATCTCTGGATGGTCAAGTGAGATACGGATACCACGCCAACCAAGAAATGGATTGGACTCTTCTATGGGGAAATATGGCAGCGGCTTATCACCGCCGACATCCAGGGTACGCAGGGTCACTGTACGCGGGGCGAAGGTCCGAATAAGCTTGCTGTAATTGGCAATCTGAGCTGCCTCACTGGGAAAGCGATCCCGTATCATAAACGGCAACTCTGTCCTGTAGAGTCCGACCCCAGCGGCCTCTTCTGCACCAAAACTACTCATCTCTGAAACCAGTCCGGTATTCAGATAGAGTGGAACCTTGGTGCCATCACTCATTTCAGATGGCTGGCCACGCAACTCATCCAGCTCCGCAGAAAGCTCCTGATCTTCACGTGCCAGCCTGCGGTACTCAGATTTCACCAATGGGGTGGGAGAGATATATACCCGTCCACGATACCCATCGATAATCAGCTCCTGCCGATCCATACGGCTGACTGGCATATTAACTACACCCATCACCGTAGGAATGCCCATGGCACGAGCAAGGATAGCTACATGAGATGAAGATGAACCAGCGGCAGAGACAACCCCAGCCAACCGCTCTATCGGCACCTCAGCCAGTTGCACCGCACTAACCTCATCACCTACCAGAATGGTCCTCTCTGGATAATCTTGGACTATCGGGGCCTCTTGCTGCAGATGCATCAGGATACGCCGACCCAGATCCAGCACATCTGAGGAACGTTCCCGTAGATAGGCATCATCCATGTTGTCAAAGACCTTGGTGTGCTCCTGTATAGTCTGGCGCAGGGCACCGGCCGCCCAGGTACCAGCCTGGATACGCTCTATTATCGGGTTGACCAGGGAATCACTCTCCAGCATCAGGATCCAGGCCTGAAACAGTGCCTGATCCTCAGCTGGCAGATCACCCTCTAACTTCTGCTCCAGCCGTTGTAGATCGCCACGCACTGCTGCCAACGCATTCTTAAATAGAGCAATTTCACGCTCCGGGTCATCGCTCTGTCGATCTGGAACGGCCTCCAGATTGGCCATTGGATAGACTACAACCGCCTGACCTATAGCGACACCACTAGCCCCAGCCTGGCCCTGCAGAAAACGTGGCGGCCCGGCCTGCTGCTCCTGCAAGGCAAGCAGCTCACCGCTGGCCTGGGCGTGGGTAATGGCCCCGGCCAGTTGTGCCGCCAAAGTCACTAGAAAGCTCTCTTCACTCTCATCAAACTGGCGTGGCTCACGCTGCCTTACTACCAACACACCCAATACCTTGCGATTCTGGATAATAGGTGCACCCAAAAAACCATGGTAGTAAGTCTCATCGGTTTCGGCGGTAAAGAGGTAGCGGGGATGAGCTGGTGCATCGTCCAGATTAACCGGCTCAGCCCGCTCACAAACCAACCCGATTAGACCACGATGCATCGGCAGCTCTGTTCGATTAACCGCCTCCTGACGCAGGCCATCGGTAGCACGCAGTACGTGTGTCCGATTCTCAAAATCGGTTAGATATACCGAGCAGGCATCGCTCTCAATCGTCTGTTTTACTCGCCGTACAATAATCTCCAGGGCCTTGCCCAGATCGGGCGCCCCATTTACCTCTTGGATGATCTTGCGCAGGGTGTCAAGCATCTATCTTGCTATATCGCTCCGTCTACTTAAGATAAGAGAATTTAAAGTATGTCTGGTTTGACGCTGTATCGCGCCACATGATGCCTTTTAAACCGCTGCTAACGCCTGTTCCGGCGCAGGTAGTTTGAGCCGGTACGGGCCGGTGGACCATCTGGAAACAACACCGGAGCCAGCTCTTCCAGGGCCCGTGAATACACCTTACGTTTAAAATATATCACCTCACGTACCGGCTGCCAGTACTTCACCCAGCGCCAGTGGTCAAATTCCGGTTTTGGTGACAGGTCAAGGCGGAAGTTACTCTCTTCACATAGTACCCGCAATAGAAACCAGCGCTGCTTCTGGCCGACACAGAGCGGCTTAGAGTTATGCCGTATATAGCGCTCAGGCAGACGATAGCGGAGCCACTCTTCGGTGCTCCCCATAATCTCCACTTGATCTGCAGTGAGCCCTACCTCCTCTTTAAGCTCACGGAACATCGCCTGTTCCGGTGTCTCGGACTCATTAATACCACCCTGGGGAAACTGCCAGGCATTACCGCCCACTCGCCGTGCCAAAAACAGCTGCCGCCGATCATTACATAAGATGATGCCCACGTTGGGCCTATAACCATCAGAATCTATCACAATTAACCTTCCCTGAATCTATTCTCCAATTCTTCCACAACCGGACAACCTTTACCAATCTGCGGTAACATATCCCCTCTATATTATAGGGGGTAACACCGTTGGCACTGGCCATTTTCGATCTTGATAACACCCTGCTAGCAGGCGATTCAGACTACCTGTGGGGCATGTTTCTCTGTGCCAATGGTATTGTCGACAGGGAACATTATGAGCGCGAAAATGAGCGCTTTTACCGGGAGTACCGAGAGGGAGTACTGGATATATTTGAATTCCTACGTTTTTCTCTCAAGCCCCTCAGAGACAACGACCCTCTTGAGATGGAGCAGCTGCGGAAGCGCTTTCTCAGCGAGCAGATCGAACCAATAGTTCTGCCTGCCGCCCTTGAGCTGATAGATAGACACCGCAAAGCTGGTGATATCCTGATGATCATCACCGCCACCAACGCCTTTGTAACCACACCTATTGCCGAGCGCCTTGGAATAGAGCACCTTATTGCCACTGATCCTGAGATAGTGGATGGCCGCTACACCGGTGCAGTAGTGGGTGAGCCGAGCTACCAGGAGGGAAAGGTGAACCGCCTGAACCAGTGGTTAAATGAGCATGGGTACGATCTGGTCGGAAGCAGCTTCTACAGTGATTCGCACAACGACATTCCACTTCTGCAGAGGGTGGACAACCCGGTCGCGGTAGATCCAGACGATATCCTGGCCGCCTATGCGGCGTCCAATAACTGGCCTGTTATCAGCCTCAGGTGATAGTCGCTGAGGCCGGGTGCAATACCAGCACTCACATCTTGATCAAGGAACCTGTAAATACGATCTTATCGCTGGGCCCCTGCATCGGAGCATTGGAGGATTCCTCAATACTGACCTGAAACTTGCTGCCCTCTGTCAACACTGCTGGTATGGGCATACTCTCTGAACCGCTATGCGGTAGCACTCCAACCGGCATTAGCCTGCCATCAGTACCCTCCATCCAGAGTTGACAAAATTTGCCCGCAGGCATCTCTGTCGGGGCCACTGCCTTTACCCTGAGGATGGCTTTAGAAACGTCTGCGGAGACAATCCAGCCAGCCTGAGACTGGTCATTCATAACCACCAGCATATGATCCATCTCTATCTGGCCCTGTCTTTCCTGCGTCAAGGTCATGCTCAATATGATCACCACAGTGGAGGCAGCCACTGCTAGATTGCGCCAAAAACCCAGGCTGTTCCATAGCCCGAATATATTGGAATGCGACCCTATCCGCCTCTCCAGATCGCGCCACACCTGGGGTGGCGGCTGCACCGGCTCCACCGCCTCAAGCATTGGGCTCATACGCCGTTCCCAGGCCGCAACTTTAGCCTGTAGTTGGCGATCATCCAGCAGCCGACTCGCGAACTCCATACGTTCACTATCCGACATGGTGCCCAAAACATATTCAGCGGCCATATCCGGCGCTTCTTGCTCACTGTTTGGTCGTGTAGTCATGACTCTAAACAACCCCGCAACTGCTCAAGTCCACGACGTATCCATGTCTTGATCGTCCCCAATGGCGTGCCCGTCTGTCGCGCCAACTCATCATGGGTCAGGCCGCGAAAGTATGCCAAGGCAATAATCTGCCGCTGCTGCTCCTGCAACTGCTGGAGACACCGCTGCAACATCCGTCCAGCATCATCCCGCTGCAATCTCTCCATTGGGAGTAGCTCAATATCGGTCTCCTGCTCCATCTTTACTGGCTCATCCGACAAAAGCTCGCGCCTATGTCGCCGCAGCAGATCAAGCGCCTGATTGCGCGCTATGGTCATCATCCAGGTCATAGGCAGTGCCACATAGGGGCGGTAGTCACCCGCCTTGTTCCAAAGCTTGATGTAGACCTCCTGCAGGCAATCCTGGGCCCACGCCTCTCTACCTAATATACGCAGGATGACGCCGTTTAGTTTCGCCGAGGTCAACTCATAGAGTTGTGCAAATGCCTGACGATCATTCAGGGCGCAGGCCGCCAGCAGCTCTTTGAGCTGTTCATTACGTCTTGCCCGTAAACTATCTGGCTCATTTGCCATTGGGGTCATCCGTTCTCTGCTGGGGCTTAGGACTATCTATCCTAAAAAACACCCTAAATAAAGGCAATGCTGCCGCTACTCACCGGCCTGCGGTGATTGCCATAGCGTCTAGGGCTCAACCCTTGGTAAACACGAGACCGTCCGGGCCAACATCCACCTTAATGGTGCTGTCTGTTACAAAGTTACCGGCCAGGATCTTTTGTGCCAGCGGATTTTCCAGCTGCTGCTGGATGGCGCGTTTGAGGGGACGGGCACCATATACAGGATCAAAACCGGCCGCACCCAGTCGATCAAGGGCCTCATCCGATACCACCAGATCAAGCCCCTGCTCCACCACACGTTGGCGCAGGTACTCTACCTGGATCGCAGCAATAGCGCGGATATGCTCCTGTTGCAGCGGATGGAACACCACCACCTCGTCCAGACGATTGATGAATTCAGGGCGAAAATGCTCCCCCACAATATCCATTACGGCGCGCTTCATCGCGTCGTAGTTCTCCTCACCGGAGAGCTCCTGGATCTTGTGAGAGCCAAGGTTGGATGTCATCACCACAACGCAGTTTCGGAAATCTACCGTACGACCATGACCATCGGTCAGGCGACCATCATCCAGCAGTTGCAGCAGTATATTGAACACATCAGGATGGGCCTTCTCGACCTCATCCAACAGGATCACAGAGTATGGTTTACGCCGTACTATCTCGGTAAGGTATCCACCCTCTTCATAACCAACATAGCCGGGAGGGGCCCCGATAAGCCGTGCTACCGAGTGTTTTTCCATAAACTCTGACATGTCTATCCGAACCATTGCCTCCTCGCTGTCAAACAGGAATTCTGCCAGCGCCTTGCACAGTTCGGTCTTACCTACACCTGTGGGACCAAGAAACAGAAACGAACCATTTGGGCGATTGGGTTCGGCCAGGCCAGCACGGGAACGCCGTACGGCATTAGCCACTACCTTTACCGCCTCATCTTGTCCTATCACCCGCTGGTGCAGCAGATCTTCCATCTGTAACAGCTTGTCGCGCTCACCCTCCAGCATCTTGGATACCGGGATTCCGGTCCATGCCGAAACCACCTGGGCAATCTCCTCTTCGGTCACACTACTACGTAGCAACTGCATATCCTGCATCTCTGCCTGCGCCGCCATATCGAGCTGCTTCTCCAGCTCTGGAATACGCCCATACTGCAGCTCTGACATCCGGGCAAGGTCACCGGCGCGGTGGGCTGCATCCAGTTCGGTACGCATCCGCTCCAGCTCCTCTTTGATATGGGTGGTACCCTGCACCGCAGCCTTCTCCGCCTTCCAGATCTCTTCCAGATCAGAGAATTCACGTTCACTGCTGGCCACCTCCGCCTCCAGATCCTGCAGCCGCCGCCGTGAAGCCTCATCGTCCTCTTTCTTCAGCGCCTCCCTTTCAATCTTCAGCTGAATCAAACGCCGGTGCAGCCGATCCATCACCTCTGGCATAGAGTCGATCTCAATACGGATACGGCTGGCCGCCTCGTCCACCAGATCGATAGCCTTGTCCGGCAGGAAGCGGTCACTTATATAACGGTGAGAGAGCGTGGCCGCGGCGACGATAGCAGGATCGGTAATATCCACCCCATGATGCACCTCATATCGCTCCTGCAGGCCACGCAGGATGGCGATGGTATCTTCTACTGTTGGCTCACCTACCAACACCTGCTGAAAGCGGCGTTCCAGGGCCGCATCCTTCTCTATGTATTGGCGATACTCATCCAGGGTAGTGGCACCCACACAGTGCAGTTCACCCCTGGCCAGGGCCGGTTTAAGCATATTACCTGCATCCATGGCCCCTTCTGCCTTGCCCGCCCCGACCATGGTGTGCAGCTCATCGATAAACAGGATGATATTACCCTCCTGCTTTGCCACATCATTCAGCACCGCCTTGAGACGCTCTTCAAACTCTCCCCTAAACTTGGCCCCAGCGATCAGGCCGGCCATGTCCAGGCTAAGCAAACGCTTGTTCTTCAGGCCATCTGGCACCTCACCGTTGACTATGCGCTGCGCCAGACCCTCAACTATGGCGGTCTTACCCACTCCGGGTTCACCTATCAGTACCGGGTTATTCTTGGTGCGCCGCTGTAATACCTGGACGATCCGACGAATCTCATCATCCCGCCCAATCACCGGATCCATCTTGCCCTGCTCAGCCCGCTCGGTGAGGTCTATGGTGTATTTCTCCAGTGCCTGACGCTGCTCTTCGGCATTGGGATCATCCACGCTTTGGCCACTACGCAGCTTCTCTATGGCCTCCTCCATCCTCTCTTTGTCGGCGCCGGCCTCACGCAGCAACTCGCCCAGCTCACCCTTGTCATCAACCGCTGCCAAGACAAACAGCTCACTGGAGATATACTTATCCTTGCGCTGCTGCGCCAGCTTGTCGGTCTGATTCAATAGACGGCTCAGCTCATTGGATAGATGCTGTTCACCCGCCGCACCCTCCACTGCAGGAAGTCTATCCATGGCATCACCCAGGCTGGAGCGTAACCGCTTCAGGTTGGTGTCGGCCTCTACCAGTAGAGGACGTACCGTACCACCCTCCTGGTTCAGCAGTGCGAGCATCAGGTGGATTGGTTCGATAAACTGGTGATCCCGGCCCACGGCCAGGCTCTGCGCATCCGCCAGGGCAGTCTGAAATTTACTGGTTAAACGGTCCATTCTCATGGCAACTTGCTCCAAATCTGTTGTTCAATACACAACCAGATTGGGGAGATGACCCTGGAATTCAAGGGAAATAGATGAGGGTAGATACAGGGGGCCCCCATGTGCCGGGGGCCAGAAACAACTCACCCCAGCAGATGCCGGGGTGATATGGGTACATCTATAGGTCTTCTTTCTGGACCTATGCTTTACTCCGTCGCCAACCGAGGGTAATAAAACCTAATAGTGAAGAGCCGAACAGCAGCAGTGCTGGGGGTAGGGGAACCGCCGTACCCGCAAGCTTAATCGCATACATCCCATTAATCCCCCCATTTTGATCCGGATTGGGGTTCACTGACGCCTCCACCAACATCCAAGCTATACCTGCATTCAGGGATACTACATCATTAAAGATCTGAGTCTCCTGTGCGTTGCCACCACCAAAATGCACTAACTGTTGCATCTGCTGTACACCCGCACCATCGAAGAATGTGATGGTCATAGGGTCGTCGGCCCTAAACTCCATGGTCATATCCAGTATCAGGTCTAACGCCAGATCCATACGATAGAGGTGCGAAACTGGAGCGGGGTCGGTCCATGAAGCATCAAAATTGCCCATAATAGGCGCACCAGTGTTGTGGTAATTGGTGATAAATGCAGTTGTCAAAGTTTCAGGGGCAACTCCAAGTGGTCCAATGTTTGGCGCACCACCTACCAGACGTACCATATCCCCTACATAGTTATCATCCGTCACCGACAGGGCGCTGGATGTGCCAACGAGGCCAAACCACAGCAGCACGAATGCCAAAGCCTTAATAGTTAGTGTTGTCTTCTTCATAACCGCCTATACCCCGTTGCCTTGATCAGCCTATCGGGCCACTCTGTTTCGAAAGCGTGACCCGGTTCACACTACTCATATAGTACCATATATTTCGTGAAATTCTACCACAAAACCAGAAAAAATCGCTATATGCCAGCGATTTATAGCGCAATCTGCATGCTACCTGGAATTCAGTATTTGCTCAAATGGTGGCCTACGCATCCCCCATTTGGGTAATAGTTCGCATAAAAGTGTGAATTTTTACCAATTTTACAGGATTACCGTTCCTAAACGCGTCTTTCCCCGAAATTAGAGGCTATTTGTCCGAACTTACGGTTATTATCGTTCTCTCAAGGCCTGTTGCTGTGCCTTGATGATCGGCTTTAGCAGATAGTCCAGCACACTCTTTTCGCCGGTTATAACATCCACCGTGGCCACCATGCCTGGGATGATCGGTAGATTTTCTCCTCCCCTGGTGAGATTGTTCGTTTCGGTGCGGACTATCACCTTGTAGAACGCCTCACCCTGCTCATCCAGTATGGTGTCGGCGCTGATCCGCTCCACCTTGCCCGGCAGCCCACCATAGACCGAGAAGTCATAGGCGGTAAACTTGACCATCGCCTCCTGTTCCGGGCGCAGGAAGGCAATATCGGCTGGTCGCACCTGCGCCTCTATCCGCAGGTTGTCCTCTATTGGTATGATCTCCATCAGATCCTCACCCGGTTTGATTACTCCACCAACGGTACGAATCTTCAGCTCTTTTACCACCCCTTTGACCGGCGACCGTACCTCGGTGCGTGCCACCTTGTCTTTGGCCGCGATTATAGCCTCCTGGACGGCCTGCTGTTCGGCACGGCGCTGGGAAAGTTCACCCAGGATACCGGATTTCTGGTTCTGCCGTTTCTCCTCCACCCGCTGTCGCGCCTCGGCGATGGCTGATTCAGCCCTTGGCAGTGCCAGCTTGGCGGCACTGATGTCACCTTCAAGCCCATTGATCTCCCGCCGCAGCTGCAGCAACTTCACCTTGGAGACGATCTTTTTCTCTACTAGCGGCGCGGTAATGGCCAACTCCTCGTTGGCGATACTGAGGCCCTCTTCAGCCAGGGTTATTTTGCTCACCAACTCCGCTTTCTCCTGTTCCCGCTGCTCCAACTGCTGCTGCAGGATAGCCAGCTGGGCACCAAGTTCAGCCTCCCTGGCACCATAAAGCGCCTGCTGATCCTCTACCACACCGTCATGCTCCTTCTTCATATTGTCGGAGTAGACCAGCGGGGTCCCTTCTGCCTCCGCCTGCAACCGCTGGATCTCCCCCAGCAGGCTGGCATTGCGCGCCTGGAGTTCGCCAAAACTTGCGGCGTGGCTGGTATCATCAATGCGCAAAACCACATCTCCCGCCTCTACAAATCCGCCCTCTTCTACCAACACTTCCTTGAGAATGCCCCCCTCCAGATTTTGAATGACCTGCACCTGCGAGGATGGGATCACCTTACCGTCTGCGTGAGTTACCTCATCAATAATCGCGAGCTTGGCCCAGAGTAGCGCTACTAAAAAAAATAGTGCGATAGCAAAGAGCAGTAATCTGGAGCGAGGATCTGCCCCCTGTACCATGGCGGCATCCATCTCGGAGGCAAAATCTGCATCTGACCAGTCTCTCTGCTGGTTCATGTCCCTGCCTCCCGTGACTGACTGGCCTTAGTCGCCGCTGCAGCCATATTCATCACCGCCTCGCGTGGCTGATCTTTTACCACAGAGCCACTGCCGAGGATGATAATCCTGTCTACCAGGGAGAGCAGGGTCGGCCGATGGGTGACCAGTATCAGGGTCTTATCTCCCAACACCTGGCCAAGACGCTGCATAAATGCCTTCTCTGACGGCATATCCATCATGCTTGTGGGTTCATCCATCAGCAGTATTTGCGGATTGGATAGCAGCGCCCGCGCCAATCCTATGGCCTGACGCTGTCCACCAGATAGGGCCTGGCCCCTCTCACCCACGACCCAGTCATAACCCTGGGGATGACGCGAGACAAAATCATGCACCCCGGCCAGCATGGAGGCCCGCAAGATCATGGCATCATCGGCAAAGGGAGCGCCGATAGATATATTGTCCCGCACACTCCCCTGGAACAGGATCACCTCCTGCATCACCACTCCAATGTGCGAGCGGACGTCGGATGGATCGATCTGCCGCAAATCGGTATTGTCCAGCAGCACCGCCCCATGGCTCGGCTCATATAGACCGGCAATCAGACGAGCCATCGTGGTCTTGCCCGACCCTACCGGACCGATCATAGCCACCTTCTCACCCGGCCTGATCTGGAGCGAAATATTATTTATGGCCGCTACTTCGGAACCGGGATAGGCGAAAGAGACATCCTTAAACTCTATGTTTCCCTTTATCTCCGGACGACTCAGAAAATTCTTGCTCCTGCCCCGCTCTACCGGCAGTTGCATGATGTCGTTGAGGGATTTGAGCGCCTCCATAGCCTGGTTATAACGACTTAGCAGGCCCGCAATCTGCCCCAGAGGCGCCATACTGCGACCGGCAATAATAGTGCATGCAATCAGGGCACCAATAGTCATTTCACCCTGGATGATCTGATAGACCCCGAGCAGGATCACACCCACCGTTACCAGCTGCATCACCACCTGGGAAAAATTGATGCCGGTCGAGGCCACCAGACGCACCCCAAGACTGGTCTTAGCCGCACGCCCGACAAAACGTTCCCAGTCGCGCTGCATCCTACTCTCAGCACCTAGTGCCTTGACCGTTTCGAGGGCACCAATAGTCTCCAGAATCACTCCATGTTTCTGCGATTTCTGATCGATCTCTTGGCCTATTGCCTGACGGAGAGAACGCTGCAACATGACCCCGGTAAATAGCACCAGAGGTACTGCTATAGCGGGTGCTAGCACCACCACGCCACCGATCATATAGATAATCAGCAGGAACAGAAAGATAAATGGCAGGTCCACCATTGCGATAACTGCAGCAGAGCTAAAAAACTCACGCAGTGTCTCAAACTCACGCAGACGGTTGGCAAAGGCCCCGGATGATGGTGGGCAGGCGTGGAGCTTGATATTCAACACCTGCTCAAAGATTCGGCTAGAGAGCAGTACATCGGCTCGTTTGCCGGCACTATCCACAAAATAGGCCCGCAGAGTCTTCAACAGAAAATCAAATAGTATTACCAGCACAACACCCAAGGCCAGTACCCACAGGGTCGCCTCGGCCTGATTGGGCACCACCCGATCATATACATTCATCACAAACAGGGGGCTGGCCAGGACAAAGATGTTGATCAGTACCGCCGCGAGCAGCGCCTGGGTATAGGTCCTCCAGAACAGTTTAAGGGTACCCCAGAACCAGGAGCTAATATGCTGTTTCTTCTCCTGTTCTACCCGGTGTTTAAAGTGGAACTCTGGCTTTATGAAGATGCTATAGCCGCTATACAGCTCCTCAAGTTCGGCCAGCAACACACAGTCTACTCCACCACCCGTATGGGGGAATAGCAACTCCGCATACTCCCGCCCCTTCTCCTTGAAGCGCCGTATCAAGATACAGGCATCCCGCCCCTTGAGCATTATGACCACTGGCAATACCATCTTTGGAATTGCGCGCAAACTGCGAGAAGTGACCCGGGCAGCAAAGCCAGCCCGTTCCGCTGCCCGTACAAACAGGTTGGGGGACATCCGCCCATCTTCCAGCGGCAAGCCGGCACGCAGTGCATTGATGGTGCGTGGACGTCCGTAATGTTTGGTCAATGCTACCAGCGCGCCCAACAGGGGATCTTCCGCCTCATTGTCGATATCCGCAACGTATACCGACCACGGACTCGGCTCGGCAGCTGCCATCTCCGCCGCTCTCTTTCGCCTCTCTGATTTGGATGACATTGTGTTTTGTTCTGACTCCGGTTTCTATTATCTATGCATCAGGGCCGCCGGCCCGGTCAATACCTTCTTGATCAATCCAGCCTGACGTTGGGTACCGGTCTTGGTAAAAACCGATTTCAACTGGGCCCGGACGGTATGTATAGTAACATCCCGATACTCCGCAATCTCCGCCAGAGTATCTCCTTGCACCAACTTTAACAGCAGCTCTGTCTCTGATTCGGTCAGACTATAGACTCGTTTAATCGCCTCGGATGAAATCTCAAAAAAGCCACCTCCACTATCCAGGAACAGCGCCACCCCATGTTGCTCTGCCTGACTCCCTACTGGCACCGCAAGAAGGGTAAGAGGAGCACCATCACTACCAGAAATTTGTAGCATGTAATTGCCCTCCTGCTGGCTCTCCTCCTCATCTGACACCTCACGAATAAGCCGATGTAAGGCGGCATTATCATTCTGGTTACGCACACAACATACCTTGTCACTGGAGATGTAGAGCTCCCCCTCGCCGGCGCATATCTGGCGGGCAGATGCGTTCATAAATAGCACTCTGGATTCACGGTCAGCCAGCAGCACCCCAAAAGGGAGGCCGTTTAGGGCCTGTAACGCCTTCTGCTCCACTGCTGCTATAACATCATTGCTGCGATTTGCCGGTTTGTGATTGCGCTTGAATCTAGTAATCGTAGAGAGCAGGGCGTGTTGTATCCTGGAGCTGTTGTATTCGGAGACAGGGATAACCTCCTCCACACCCCAACTTAACAGCTGTACTGCAAGCAGCGAATCGAAGGTTGGCACCACTACCACCATGGGAAAATCACGGGTGACTCCATCAGGTAGGCCAAACTGCTTGATGCTGTCGCAGTGGTTTGTGGCCAGAAAGAGTAGCAACAGATCATAACCCTGCAGTGACTCACGGGTGGGAGAACCGTGGCGGCCAGATAGATACAACTCAAAGTTAATAGTTAACTGTTCCCCCTCCACAGGTAACGGCAGACCCGCATCTGGCAGCTCACCGAAACAAAGAACCCGCAAAGCCTTGTGGTCACCCACATGATCTGTTGTTGCTGCTTGTGCCTCAGCTGTTGTCAACAACCTCTCCTGGCAATGATTGATACGATCTATTAGCCCTATTATCCGGCTATAGGTTCCATTAAAACGGCCGACTTCATAAAATTTTCCACCGCCCCTGTTATCGACAATTATAGTAAATACTTAAGGAAACTCTTATTTATCCACTACTTTGTCCCTCTCCCCACAAGCGGGAGGGGGCAGCGCATCCTGTACATAATAAGAAAGCCCCTCAATCCAGGGGAGAGAGGGGCTGCAAGATTTGTGCTGTAGTTAAAATCAATCGGCAGCCAATGCGGCCTCTGGCGGAAACTCAATCTTCATAGTCTCTGTGATCTTCCCCATGCTCGCAAGCAGCAGGTATCTGGCATAGAGCGCTGAACTCTGAGCAGAGATGAGTTTTGAGCGGGCAACAAACAACTCATTCTCGGAATCCAGTAGATCAAGCAGATCACGCTGCCCCACGTTAAACTCTTCCCGGTAGACATCAACCACCTGTCCATTGGATTGAACCTGGCTTTTGCGGCTCACTACCTCCTCATCCTGATGCTTCAGACTACTCCAGGCACGACGCACAGACTCTTCTACCTCACGTCTGACCTGCGCCACCGCATACATGCTCTTACTGTGACGCTGTGCTGCCGCCTTTCCTGCGTAATGGTCGGAACCACCGCGAAACAGATTCCACTTCAGGCGCAGCATTGCAGACAGATCACCGTTCTCACCACGGACACCATCCAGATTGTCATCATCAGTAGCAGCCAACTCAAGATATAGGCTGGGATACATCTCTGAGCGTGCCGACCTGATCCTCTCCTTACTGGCATCCATCTGTGCAGTGGCACGATGAATGACCGGGTTGTGATCATTGGCGGTAGCAACAGCCACATCAACACTCTCTGGCAGCAGCCCATCGTTAAATTTAGGCATGGCCAGACCTTCAGGCATATGTCCAACTATCCGGTTAAAGCTGATTCTGGCCTGGTCCATATCGGTCTTAATTTCGGTTATACGGGCCTTTGCCTCGGCCAAGCGAGTCTTGGCCTGCTCCAGATCACCGACTCCTGACTGCCCTGCATTCACCCGCTCCTTTACATTCCCTAGTATCCTTTTGTGCACCTTCAGGTTCTCTTGAGCAAGTCGCAGGATCTTTTCGTGTCGCAGAACATTTATGTAGGCAAAGGAGACATCTGCAGCCAAGGTCTCTGCCACGTCCCGTATGTGGTAGCCGGAACCACGCAGCAGCGCCTTCTGCTCGTCTATATCCGCCTCCCGGTCAAAACCATCAAAGATGGTCTCAACAACTGTTAGCTTGCGCTCTGTGCGGGTCAACCAGCGATCGTCAAAACCGTTGGCTCTGGTTGTAGGATTATCAGTCCGTTCACGGCCACGAGCGAGCTCCAGATCGACAGATGGATAATAGCGGGAGCGACCATTTTGCAGGTCTGCCTCGATGGCCTGGCTCTCGTGACGACCCTGCTGCATGGTCGGATAGTCGGTCACCGCCTGCTGCACCGCCTCGTCCAGGGTTTGCGCCAGCACAGAAGAGGAACCAAATAGTAGCAAAGCCGAGAAAAGCGCGGCCATTCCCTTAACCCCTATCTTTGATGTATATCGCAACATAACCCCTTAAACCCCTCACTATGTAATCGTTAAACCAAGGCCTAACCATCCCACTTTTTCGATCATAATGTGACAAGCATCACATTATACCACTCCACATATGGGAAAAACACTGTTCCTATAACAGTTTATATATACCACCGGGGCAAGGTGTGCAACTATTTTCTACTATAAATCAATATCATCCGGCAGAAACTGAAGACAATGCTTGACGTATAGAGTGAAGAGAGCCTGATATCTATTGATAGATACTAAAAAACCCCGCCGCAAGCGATGGGGTTTTGCCCTACAGGCACTGAAAACAACCAGTATATCTAGCTTTCGTCAACCACCAGATTGCCACTGGCTATCAAGGGCGCAATGTTTGCATCAGTCATTCCTAACGCCCCATCAAGGGTGATTTCAAAGCCAGCGGCTTGGGCGGCAGCATCTTCCGTATGAGTAAATGTCCCATCGCCGATGGTCAATACCGCATTACCGAAAGCGTCATTATCTACTAAAACATCCCCGCGGGCAGGATCACCATCAGCGACGCCCAAGGCATCAAACAGGGCATCCAGATTGATAGTGTCATTACCATTCATGAAATCTCTAATGGTGTCTCTACCGTCATCTATTGAGTTGTATACAAAGGTATCATCACCAGGACCACCACTCATAGTATCATTTCCGTCACCTGAGACTATGACATCATCACCAGTTGTACCACCAAGCACATCGGTACCAGTGCCGTCCGCACCTGGATACGCTCCAGGGGGATAGATTGTAACCAGGGTCTCATAATCATAATCGCTAGGTAAGGCGCCCAACTCTGGAGTAATCCCATCCACACCCCCAGCCGCGAAGTAGTACCAACCATCATGCGTCGCTGTATAGGAGAGCGAATCTCCCACCGTGTATGACTCCAATGTATGATCCCAGGAAAAATTACCGATCTGAGGCTGTCCAGCTGGCTGAGTAAAATCCCAGTTAAGATCATCATCAATGGCGAGCCAGTAGTGTCCACCTGGTGTCTGGTTGGTCAAAGTTATGGTCTCACCAGCTTGTAACCAGATCTGTCCACCATCCCAATCATCGGCAGCCCCTGGAAATGGAGAACCAAGATTGGCCAGGAAGGTAAACTGGCCAACACCACCTCCTATATCCTGTATAGCTGGGTTATCGGCACCGTTTACAGTTGCTAAACCACCGACTGTATGATCATCTCTCGTTATATCAAAAGTCCATGTTGCCTGATCGTTGCGGTAGGTGGTAGCAGGGCCAATAAAGCGCGATGGAGTAGAGCCATCTTCATCATCCGGATATACAGGTTGATCGTCCCCAAACTCCACCCGCGGCCCCATATAGCCTCCGGCATAGGGGCCATGATTCAGATCATCCCCCAGCCCTTCGGTGGTGTAGGCGGCAAACCCGGCGCCACCTCCAGCGGAATTTGTACCACCCTGCTGGCCGGCAGCAGGGGCCACCTTGCCGTAATCAAGGCCTTCAATCAGGGCCAGGATCTCTTCGCCCGGAATGACGGTGCCATCGGCGAGGGTCAGCGCCGGTGGTAGCCCGGCATTTGCCAGCGCAATATAGTTAGGAAAGACGATCTGTGGATTGTCATCTGGGTTATCCGGTGTACTGTCCGGAAGGATAACCGTAAGGTCGCCAGGGTTGGCATCGGTCTGAACAAACAGCAGGGCGTTAAACTGCTCCCTACCCTCAATATCCAGGGCAAGCTCCTGTGGCGCCGTGTTTGAATCTGGCCGGTTGTTAGTGCTATCTACCATTTTAGCTCTCCGTTATCGATTCAGCTCTCCATCAACCGCTTGGTCGAAACCGTGTAACTATCTGTTTTTCTGCATCTTGCCAAGCATTATGGTCATATTTGTGACCCAGTGCATCGCCCATTTGGGTAAAAGGGCACACTTTATTTTGCTAATAATGCAGATTTTTTAGTAATTAACCCACTTTTACAAGCCAAAACAGTCAGGAATTAGGGACATCCCACTAACTCTGCAGCTAAATTGGTGCTAACAGTCAGGCTACTCCGGCCTACCAATAAAATAGCCCTGGGCCGCATCGAAATGGAGAGATGGCAACAGATCCCACACTGCCTCAGACTCTACCGATTCGGCAATCACCTTTATATCCAGTCCGTGGGCAATATCCGCCAACGCCTGGACAAAGAACTGGTGATCCCGATTCTCATCCAGGGTGCGCAGATAGCTGCCATCCACCTTGATATAGTGGATCTTCAGTGAATGCAGATAGGCGAGTGAGCTAAAGCTGCGGCCAAAGTGATCCAGCGAGAAGCGCACCCCGAATGGCCCTATCCTGGAGATGAAATCTTTCACCAGATCCAGTCTGGCCAGGGCCACATACTCCGGCATCTCAAAGATAAGACGCCCTGCAACATCTCCGCGGCCCGCCAATGCCTGCTCTAACCAGTCAACAAAACCGGAATCCTGTAGAGTCTGTGGCGATATGTTGATACTGACCCGAACCCCAGGCTCGACCTCGTCCACACTCTCCAGCACCCTGGCAATCACCGCCCTGTCTATATCTACGGTCAATCCAAAATTCTCTGCGGTCGGCATAAAGAGACCTGCCGTAACTAGCTCACCATCCGGCTCGGCGATACGCACCAACACCTCACGCTGCAGGAGATCGCCGGAGGGGCAGGCTACTACTGGCTGATAGTGCAGGACTATCCGATCCTGCGCCAATGCCTCTTCTATGAAGTGGCGCCACTCAGTCACACCCCGCATGGAGCGCTGCTGCATATCTGCCGGCGAACTGAGATAGAAGCCGTTGGCCATCTCTCCCTGCGCCGAGCGCAGGGCCATATCTGCCTGTGACAGGAGCTCCTTCAGACTCTGCCGGCCATCGTAGTATGCCATCCCCACATGACCAACATCGGGTGAATCCGGCTGCCCGGTGGCATACAGTTCGGTCAGCACATCGGAAAGTTTGCGCCCTATATCACTAGCCTCATCGAGCGAACACTCCTCCACCAACAGGGCAAAATCGGCACCAGAGAGGTGGGCCAGTATATGCTGTGGTATATCCTCTACTGCCCTCTCTAGACCTTGCGCCGCCGCCAGCAATAGCCTGTCTCCAGCCTGATAACCATGCTTGTCGTTAAAATCCTTAAAGCCCTTCAACTGGATAAGACAGAGCACCCCCTGGGAGCAGAGCTCACTCGAATCAAGCCGATCGGCCAGGGCATCTAGGAAATAACGTTTATTGGCCAACCCTGTTACCTGACTATTGTAGGCCTGCTGCCGCAGCTGTCCCACCAGGCTATCCAAGTCTGACAGCATCCCCTGCACCTTCTCCGAAAGACGGTTCATCGCCTCAACCATGCGCCTGAGATCTCGGGTACGGGGCAACCTCTTTTGGGTGGTAAACTCGCGATTACAGATAGAGTCGGCCTGCTGCTCTACCCGTTTTAGTGGCTGTAACACCCAACGTAACAGGCCCATCCCCAGCAGTAAGATAAACAGCGCACAGGCCAGGAACCAGCTAGCAGTATATGTAACTGTGTTCCAGAGTTGGATATATGCATAACCAGGATGGCTCTGCACAAAAACCTTGCCAGCCTGACTCCATCCTGCCATTACCGCCGCCTCTCCAACCGGGGTCTCCAGCTGGAAGGTGGAGATAAACCAATCTGGAATACCCTGGATCTTCACCGGCTGTACCAAATCTACCAAAGTAGAGCCTTTAATATCCTCCACCCGCACCATCCTATAGTAACCACGATCAAAGATGGCATTGCTCATAGAGGTGACCGTCGCTATATCCTGCTCTGCCAAATGGGAAGAGATGGAGAGACCCAAAGAGGTGGCAGCATCCTGGGCATGAGACACCAACTGCGCCTCTAGGTAACTCTGGGTATTGCGTATACTGATTGCGAATGTGCCCATAAATACCAGCAATAGCAGAACCATCACCAGTGCAATCAGTTGTCGTAAAAGAGTCATGACCTGTCTCCCGTTACTCTTTGGTTATTTATACTTAATCATCGTTTTGGCACCGGACTCTGCATGCGCGCCTTGAGATCCTGCCATAGTTTAACCCGACCAGAGCCACCCATCCGCTGACCACGGCCCCTCTCCTTCGCTAGCCAGAGACCACTACCATTAAAACTATATATAGGTGCCAGATCATCCCGCTTTGAGGCCGGCAGGATCTTAGTATTAAGATTATCCAGTACCAGTGGTATTGCGCCAGGGGTGGCATAATAAGTAAGCACCATATGGTGGGCATTCAACTTTAGCGCCTTTACATATGTTATGCGCATCTTCTCATCCGGGACTCCTAGCTCACGCAGGGTGAAATATTTGGCAATGCTGTAATCCTCACAGTCTGCTCCACCCCTACCCAACGCCTCTATTGGCGTGGCCCAGTAGTCGTTCTTACCCCACAGCTGCTGGTCTGTACGGTATCTAAGGCGGTTGAAAAAATTATTCACCAGGAGCAGTTTCTCCTGCTCACTCTTGCTACCAGTTTGCTCTACAAACCGCTGCCAGGCATATAGTCGATCAACTCCGGCACTGCCAAATTCCGTCTTGACCCACTGGATCACCTCGGGGGTAAGACCCAAACCGCCCGCCACCACAGAGAGAGACAACCAGAAAAGCAGTAACATACGCCTGCCGGCAGAGAGCCATGACTGGCCTATCAACTCTTTATTGGTGACCCATGCATCCACTATAAAATCCCAACAATCATCTATAAACCAATCCTGATAAGGCCTTCAACCATATATATAACATTGTCCCTGTTACGGCATTAAGGCTAAAATCTGTTCCTTATATTCTAGACACTCTGGATCAATATAGATGCGCACATCCCATTTCCCCCTCCAGACCAAGAAGGAGACCCCGGCCAATGCCGAGATCGCCAGCCACCAGTTAATGCTGCGGGCCGGTCTGATTCGCAAGTTGGCAGCTGGACTCTACACCTGGTTACCCTTAGGACTCCGGGTACTACGTAAGGTCGAGAATATCGTCCGTGAGGAGATGAACCGAGCCGGGGCACTGGAGCTGCTGATGCCAGCGGTACAACCGGCCGAACTATGGCAGGAGTCTGGCCGCTGGGAAAAATACGGGCCGGAACTGCTGCGTATCAGTGACCGCCACGGGCGTGACTTCTGCTTTGGCCCTACCCACGAAGAGATCATCACCGATCTGGCCCGCAATGAACTGCGCAGCTACAAACAGCTACCGATCAACCTCTACCAGATCCAAACCAAATTCAGGGATGAGATCAGGCCCCGCTTTGGCATTATGCGGGCACGTGAATTTTTGATGAAAGATGCCTACTCCTTCCATGCGGATGAGGGCTCTCTACAACAGACCTATGACCAGATGTACCAGACCTACAGCTCTATCTTTAGCCGCTGCGGACTGAAATTTAGGGCGGTGCAGGCCGATACCGGAAGTATCGGTGGCGAAACATCCCATGAGTTTCATGTGCTGGCCGATTCGGGTGAGGATGCCATTGTCTTCTCCACTGGCAGTGACTACGCCGCAAATCTGGAGCTGGCGGAGGCACTATCTCCGGCTGGAGAGCGCCCAGACCCGACCGCAAAGATGACCACAGTAGCCACCCCGGAACAGCGCAGCATAGATGAGGTAAGCAAATTCCTTGGAGTAAATGCCGCCCAGTGCCTTAAGACCCTGCTGGTACATGGGTCCGATGAGGGGGAACTAGTAGCCCTGGTACTACGCGGTGACCATGAGATGAATAGCGTCAAGGCAGAAAAACTTAGCCTGGTAGCAGAACCCCTAACCATGGCTACTGATGCGGAGATAGTTGCCGCTATTGGCTGTCAGGCTGGATCTATCGGCCCATTGGGGCTGACCATTCCAGTAGTGGTAGATCGCAGTGCCGCCCATGTCGCCGACTTTGTCTGCGGTGCCAATGAGGATGGCAGTCACCTGACAGGAGTAAACTGGGGACGCGACCTACCAGAGCCAACCATCGCTGATCTGCGCAACGTGCAAGAGGGAGACCCCAGTCCAGATGGCAAAGGGAGTCTTACCCTAGTACGAGGTATTGAGGTGGGACACATATTCCAGCTCGGCAAAAAATATAGTGAAGCCCTGAACGCCACAGTACTAGATGCCAATGGATCTGCCCAAGCCATGACCATGGGCTGCTACGGCATTGGGGTATCACGAGTAGTGGCAGCCGCCATCGAGCAGTGCCACGATGAGAGTGGTATCATCTGGCCACCAGCTATCGCCCCCTTTCAGGTAGCACTGCTACCGATGAAAATGGATAAGTCACAGCGGGTACGCGAAACAGTAGAAAGACTTTACCAGGAGATGCAGGACGCTGGCATCGAGGTACTGCTAGACGACCGTGATGTACGGCCAGGTGTGATGTTTGCCGATATGGAACTGATCGGTATCCCCCATCGAGTAGTGATTGGCGAGCGCAGCCTGGACGAAGGTCAGGTGGAATATCGCCAACGCCGAGATAGTGAGAACCGGATGCTGGCATTAGATGAGATAGTTGCCTACCTGAAGGGGCAGCTTTTAAACAGCGCGAACGCTGGGCAGTAATAAACCAAAACAGAAGGCAGTAACAAACTTATGGCAAGAACAGAGAAATTTGAGCGGGAAGATCTACTCGCCTGTGGCCGCGGAGAGATGTTTGGCCCCGGTAACGCCCAGCTACCAACTCCCAATATGCTGATGATGGATAGGGTCACCCACATTTCAGATGAGGGTGGGCTGTACGGCAAGGGCGAGATCAAGGCCGAGTTGGATATCAATCCAGACCTTTGGTTCTTCGCTTGCCACTTTCCCGGTGACCCAGTAATGCCGGGCTGCCTGGGACTGGATGCTATGTGGCAGGCCATCGGATTCTATCTTGCCTGGATCGGTAACCCTGGTCATGGCAGAGCACTGGGAGTAGGCGAGGTTAAGTTCACAGGTCAGGTACTACCTACGGCGAAGAAGGTCAGCTATGAGATCAGTATAAAGCGGGTAGTCAACCGCAAACTTATTTTGGGAGTAGCGGATGGGGTAGTAAAGGTGGATGGCAGAGAGATCTATGCCGCCAAGGATATGCGGGTTGGGCTGTTTATCCACACCGACAAATTCTGACAAAATGGCTATCCTCTGGTATAAACCTTTACAGGAATCCTCTAATATATTCAGAGGTTTCAATAATTAGAGGAATCTGCTGTTATTTTCTATAGCACTCAGTCACATCCTGAAAACCATAGATGGATTTAATAAGGGATTCTTTAGTAGACTGTAGGATCGCAAGCAAGGCAGCCATATTTAGATGAGCAAACAGCAGCACAACAAGCAGCCATCAAAGCCATTATTCGGCCTGCCTTCCGGCTCCATAAAGATACTGCATATTACGGATACCCATCTGTATGGCGACCCGAGCAAATGTCTTGCCGGAGTCAATACCGAACGTTCCCTTAGCAAAATACTGCAACTGGCACGGGATGAAGTATTACCAGTAGATTTAGTGCTAATTACTGGAGACCTGGTACATGACGGCTCGGAAGGTGGCTACCGGCGCATAAAAGAGCATCTTCATAGCCTTGGTGCACCGACCTATTATCTGCCGGGAAATCACGACCGCAATGAGGTGCTGCACAGCCAGCTACAGACCGACCTGATCTCAATGCCTGCTGCGGCCATCCACGGCGACTGGCTCATTACCATGCTCGACTCAAGCATCCCGGGTAGTGACGGTGGGCACCTGGACGCCGCCGAACTGGCAAAGCTGGAGAACACCCTGCAGAGTAACCCGGACAAGCATGTACTGGTCTGTCTCCACCATCAACCGATCCCGATAGGTAGCGGCTGGATGGATCGGATGGTGTTGGACAACCCAGATGAGTTCTTCTCAGTTCTAAAACAGCATCCAAACGTGCAATTGGTACTATACGGACATGTCCACCAGGATTCAGATCAGCAGCATGACGGGATACGCATTCTCAGCACCCCATCAACTAGCATACAGTTCACCCCCAACCATGATAAGTTCGGCATCGACAATGCCCCGCCTGCACTGCGCTGGCTGGCACTGCTGCCGGACGGCCAGATCCAGACCGGTCTACAGTACCTTGACTCCGTCCCTGCTGGCCTGAACCTGAAATCACCCGGATATAGATAAAAGTGGGTAATTGAATCCATATAATCACCAAATAATGTGCTTTGGTGGTATCTTCTAATCTTATATTGGTCGTATATCGGTATGTAGTGGTTTATTTTTCGGAAGCATCCTCGCCCCTGTAGAGACTCCCCAGGGATACACTTAGAGAACTTTCCAGCTCTCCCTCTACCCGCAGTAACAGATCTCCCAACAGCCTATCAGCAGGCTTATCGGACCCCTGCAGCAACCCCTGTTCCGGTAGCAGAAAGGGGCGAATCTGATACAGCTCATGCAGTGAGACTGCTGACAGATCACGCATCAACCCCCACTCCCGCTCCTCTGTTCGCAGTAGTAGATGGCCATCCTGTAGTTCTAGCAACAGTGCTTCGACATGCTCCTCAGAGGCGTTCTCCACCTGCTCTGCCAGGGCCTGGGTTGAAAGCGTCTCGCCAGCATGCTGAGCCTGCCATAGTCTGCCAATGAGGCGGAAGGCCAATAGCAGGTCATTCCTGCCACCATCATCTTCTGGATCATCCTCCCGGAATATCCCCAGACAGCAGGCAAACTCTGCCCCCAACAGGGTCACCAGCCAGGAGAGATAGATCCAGACCAGAAAAATAGGGATCAGGGCCAAGGCACCGTAGATCGCCTCATATGCGGGAAAGTTAGTCAGATAGAAGGCAAAGCCACGCTTCGCCAATTCAAACAGGAGTGCCGCCAACAGTCCTCCGGCCATAGCGTGACGAATAGGGACACTACAATTTGGCACCACGGCATAGAGCAGGGTGAAGGCAACTGCCGAGGACAATAGCGGCGCGAGCTTCAACAGACCTCCGGCAAACCCCATGGTGGCAGCCGCGCCCGATATGATTGGAATAGATACCAGATATGAGGTCACCACTATACTGGCGCCCATCAGCAGCGGCCCAAGAGAGAGTATTGCCCAATAGACAACAAACTTGGCAATGGCCCCACGCTTACCCTTTACCCTCCAGATGGTATTAAGGGCACGGTCGATATTGGCCATCAATAGCAGTGCCACCACCACCAGAAAGGCGAAGCCAGCGCCAGTAAGCCGGGATGCCTTGGCTGAAAACTGCAGCAGATAATCCTGCAGTATCTCCCCTGATGTCGGAATGAAGTTCGCAAACACAAAGCCCTGAATCATCTCTGCCACCCGGCCAGAGATGGGGAACGCCGAAAATACCGAAAGCATGACGGTCATCAGTGGGACTATGGATAGCAGTGTAGTAAAGGTGAGAGAGGCGGCATTTGCTGGCCCCTGATCGGTGGCAAAGCGAGATACCAGCAGCCTGCCAAAGCGTATGATACGTTGACCTAGTAGAACCGCTCTATCCATCCCGCTCACTCCCGCTGTTGTTGCTATATAATGTGTGCCACTACTACATATAAACCATTGAGATGACTATAAACGAACAATTCCCACTAAACATCACCCTAGATGACGGGGCAAGTTTTGACAACTTCTTTAATGGCGGCAATAACCAGCTGGTGGCCGCTGTGAGGAGCTGTAGTGAGGGTGATGGTGAGCAATTTATCTTCCTTTGGGCTAACCACGGCATAGGTAAGACCCATCTGCTACAGGCTGCCTGCTGTCTAGCCGGTAAACTAAAAAGGAGTGCGGCCTATGTACCATTTGCGCTAGCCCCACAATTGAGCGCAGAGATGTTACTCGGTCTGGAAGAGATGGATCTGGTCTGCCTGGATGATATACAGCTAGTAGCTGGAGATGAGGAGTGGGAGCAGGCGCTGTTTCACCTGTTCAATAAGCTACGAGAACGTGAAGGACGACTGGTGATAGCCGCCGACCGCAGCCCATCAGCCCTACATATGCGGATGCCGGATCTAACATCGCGCATGTCCTGGGGGCCCTCATACCGCCTGCTGGAACTGGATGACAAAGAGAGGATAGCTGCCCTGGTGGATGGCGCCAAACGTAGGGGGATGGAACTGACTACCGACACCGCCTGTTACATCTTCAAACACTACAAACGCGATATGGGCTCACTCCTCGCCCTGCTTGACAAGCTGGATCGCGCCTCACTGGCCGCGCAACGCAGACCCACCATCCAGTTTATTCGCACTATTCTCGATGCGCAGTAGATTGCGATTGAACTTCCGACCTTCACCCTCAACCTAGCGTAGATGGAATATTCCGAGACGTCCCTTCCACACACTGGTGGAGGCAACAGCTATTGAGGCTCCCTACCCTAACCATCACGCAAGCGGGAGACGCCTACAGGGAAGTAGGCGCTACGAGCCCATGGATGGGCAACAGTAGAATAATGCAGGAGAAATCGCCTACATGTATGTAGGTGAGGGGCATAGCTTGGAGCGGAAGCCTTGCCGAGGCCAGGATGAGGAGTAAATAAGGAAACTACCTCTATATGCTAAATTGCACCCTGTTCAAGAAGAGCGACTATCCGCTGCCCGCCGCCCCCAGACCCAGACATAATCCAGCCCACTCAGCAGAGTGGTGACCAGTGTTACCCAGATCAACCCCTGTAGCAGAAGCGGCGGCAGTGCAATCAATCCGACATTCATGACCACCGCCAGAACTAGGATGATCTGCACTACTGTATTGATTTTACTGATCATACTCGGCTGCGCGTCTACTCGGTGGATGCCGAAATAGTAGATAGTTGCCCCGGCTACGATAATCACATCGCGCAGCACCACAACAGTAACCAGCCACCACGGTAGCATCCCCATCCAGCCCAGAGATAGCATGGACGACAGTAGCAGCAGCTTATCAGCTACCGGATCAAGGATGCCACCTAGATGGCTTTCCCAGCGAAACTGTTTTGCCAAAAATCCATCCAGCCCATCTGAGATACCGGCAATAACGAACAGCACCAGGGCCAGACCAAATCTATGCTGCAACAGGGCCCATACGATAGGGACGCAGATAAAGATCCGCATAATGCTTATTATGTTTGGAATATC
Organism: Sedimenticolaceae bacterium; assembly: GCA_050304615.1. Taxonomy (GTDB): domain Bacteria; phylum Pseudomonadota; class Gammaproteobacteria; order Chromatiales; family Chromatiaceae; genus CBFDBF01. The sequence goes on along the minus strand of JBNLDW010000009.1, from coordinate 86,302 downwards.
GCGTCTATTCATGGTTATCAACGGTATGCCTCTTTTTTGATTATCTCCCACCTACAAGCCATCCTCAATCCCTAACTTGACCCCAATACAGCCAAATAGACGCTATATATTTTCCACCGGGCTGGAGGATTGATAGAATAGCCGGCCTACCCCTTTGAATCCAGGAGCAGTTGTGGACACAACCGATAACAGTAGCAATCGCGAAGGCCTCAGTTACCGTGATGCCGGAGTGGATATCGATGTCGGCAACACCCTGGTTGAGCGGATCAAGCCGATCGTCAAAAAGACCTTTCGCCCCGGCGTCATGGATGGTCTGGGTGGTTTTGGTGCCCTGTTCGAGCTACCCATGGGACGTTACAAAAACCCGGTTCTGGTCTCCGGAACCGATGGCGTTGGCACCAAACTAAAACTGGCCCTGGCCATGAAGCGCCATGACACTATCGGTATCGACCTAGTGGCCATGTGCGTCAACGATATCGTGGTAACCGGGGCGGAACCCCTGTTCTTTCTAGACTATTATGCCAGCGGCAAACTAGATGTAGATGTTGCAACCGCCGTGGTCACCGGGATTGCCCGCGGCTGCGAACTGGCGGGTGCCGCCCTGACCGGGGGTGAGACTGCAGAAATGCCGGGCATGTATGCTGCCGATGAATACGATCTGGCGGGGTTCTCTGTCGGTATCGTTGAGAAAGATCGGATCATCTCCCCACACAGGGTCGCTGCCGGTGACGTGCTACTCGGCCTCGCCTCCTCCGGCCCTCACTCCAACGGCTACTCCCTGATCCGCAAGATCATTGAGGTCACCAATGCCGATCTGGATCAGGAGCTGGACGGCAGACCACTGGGCGAAACCCTCCTCGCCCCCACCCGTATCTATGTCAAATCACTACTGGCGCTACACGAGCAGATAGAGATTCACGCCCTGGCGCACATCACCGGAGGTGGCCTGCTGGAGAACCTGCCGCGGGTACTACCCGATGGCACCAAGGCGGTGGTCGATGCATCATCCTGGAGCTATCCGCCGGTCTTTGACTGGCTGCAGCAGCAGGGCGGTGTGGCGACTGAGGAGATGCTGCGCACCTTCAACTGCGGGGTTGGCATGGTGGTCTGTGTGGCATCAGAGGATGCCGAGCGCGCCATGGAACTATTGGCTGCGGAGGGCGAGAACGCCTGGAGACTAGGTCGAATTGAGGATTCCAGTGAGCCCCCATGCGTTGAAATGAGCAACGGCTGACCCACATGGAGCAACCACAAAAACTTCCCATAGTAGTTCTGATCTCAGGCAGTGGCAGCAACCTCCAGTCGATAATCGATGACGCCAAGGAGTATCTGCCGGTGGAGATTCGTGCCGTCATCAGCAACCGGGCAGACGCCTTCGGGCTGGAGCGGGCTAGAGAAGCCGGCATTGAGACCCGCACACTAAGCAATAAGGATTTCCCAGACCGCGACAGCTATGACCAGGCACTCGGCGATCTGCTGGATGAGTTCCAGCCTGGCCTGGTTATCCTGGCTGGGTTCATGCGCATCCTCACCCCAGCCCTAGTAGAGCGGTTCCGGGGAAGGATGCTGAACATCCACCCATCCCTTCTACCCATGTACCGCGGCCTCCACACCCACCAACGCGCCCTCGATGCAGGGGAACAACTACACGGCGCAAGTGTCCACTTTGTAACCGAGGAGCTAGACGGAGGGCCAGTGATCATTCAGGCGTTAGTACCGATAGAGGCAGAAGATGATGCCTCTAGCCTGGCTGCCAGGGTGCTGTCGCAAGAGCACATCATCTACCCGACCACCATCCGCTGGTTTGCCGAGGGACGGCTGCGCATGGATGGTACCGACATCATCTATGATGGAGAGGTGCTGAAGTCGCCCATAACCATGAACTACGGAGAGGAACCACCTGCATGAAACGATACCTACGTCATCTATTGCCGCTACTAGCTATCTGCTTGTTGGTGTCGCCACTGGCGTCAGCAGAGAGCAGCACCGTTCCATCGTTCGTAGCAAAATACCAGCTCAGCATGGGCAATATGGTGGCAGGAAAGGTGGAGACAACACTGAAGGTGCAGCCAGATGGCAGCTACCACTACCGCCAACACTCCGTCCCTGTCGGACTGCTCGCCGCCTTCAAGAGCGATGAGATCACCGAGGAGAGCAGCGGCAAGATATCAGGGACAACGGTCATCCCGGAGAGCTATCTGTACAAACGTGAGAAATCGAAAAAGCCGCGCCATACCAACCTCTCCTTCGATTGGGAATCGGGCCGGGTAACCGACCAGGACAGCAACTCCCAGTGGCAGTTGGAGCTCCCACTAGGAGCCCAGGATAATTTTAGTCAACAGCTGGCCCTGACACTGGCAATGCTGGCCTCTCGGCAGAAGCAGACCTTCCTGGTAGCCAACAAAGGACGACTCAAGGATTACCACTTCAGCCCGCAGGAAGAGGAGAATATCAAGCTAGAGCAGAAGCAGATTACCGCGCTGAAGGTGGCCCGCTCCAAAGGAGATAATCCGACAAGTGCCACCTTGTGGCTCGACCCGGAGAGATACTACATCCCGGTGCGGATAGAGAAACAGGATAAAGACAATCTGCTGATTATGGAACTGATCTCCATAGAATTTCCTGAATAGCTGTTTTGACTCCCCACCCTATCCTCGGTACAGCTCACGCCCCCTATAGCTCAGGTTGCCAGGTATTTATAGATATCAAGAATTAAACGCAAAGTTCGCAGAGATACAGAGAACGCAGAGTTTTATGTGAATCCATAAGGAGAAATCTTTGCGCCTCTGCGTTAAATATACGGTCTCAGTAACAAGACATTATTGCCCTGATTGCCTAGGCTAGGATGGAGAGTCACCAACATGCTACGATAAAATGAGCTGCAATAGTCCAAGGAGGGAACTACTATGCTCACCACGACCCGCCGTGCTCGCTCCCTGCGAACCAAATCCACCAATGCGGAAAGACTCCTCTGGCAACAACTCCGCAAACGCCAACTCCAAGGCATACAATTTCGTCGGCAATATCCAGTCGGCCCATACATTGCTGATTTTGCCAGCATCGAAAAAATGCTCATTATTGAACTGGATGGCAGCCAACATATAGCCCAGCATCGCTATGACCAAGCACGAGACATTTATTTACAAACACGGGGATTTCGCGTTTTACGTTATTGGAATAACCAGCTATTTACAAACATGGATGCTGTCCTTGAAGATATCCGCAGTTATTTAAACTCCCCACCCTAACCCTCCCCGCAAGCGGGGAGGGGATAATAAAGAGCACCTCTCCCATTTGCGGAAATTGATATTACATCCCTCCCCCACAGGGAGTAGCTATACATCCCTCCCCCACAGGGAGTAGCTATACATCCCTCCCCCACAGGGAGTAACTATACGTTCCTCCCCCACAGGGAGTAGCTATACGTCCCTCCCCCACAGGGAGCAGCTATACGTCCCTCCCCCACAGGGAGTAGCTATACGTCCCTCCCCCACAGGGAGTAGCTATACGTCCCTCCCCCACAGGGAGTAGCTATACATCCCTCCCCCACAGGGAGTAGCTATACGTCCCTCCCCCGCAAGCGGGGGAGGCTAGGAGGGGGAGTCTAAAAAAAAGAGCACTCATATTGAATCAGTGGGCCACAGCCCACTAATACCGGCAATACCCTGCGCCCCGTGGTCCTTGGCCTGCGGCAACAGCTCCTCGCGCATCCCCCCCAGGGCGTAAACCGGCAGCGAGACCGCTGCGGCCAATGCAGCAAAACGATCCCAGCCGATAGGGGTTACAGCAGGATGGCTGGGAGTAGGTAGCACCGGTGAGAGGACGACAAAATCCAGCCCCAGGGCCTCAGCATGGGCCAGCTCCTCCAGATTGTGGCAAGAGGCAGCCACCAAATACTCTGCACTCAGTGGGGGCCGCTCTGTCAACTCCATCAATCTACGGCTGTTGATATGCACCCCAGCGCAACCCACCCGCTGCGCCATACTGGGCGCACCATTTATCAGCAATCTCGCCCCTGTAGTGCGACACAGCTCCTGCGCGGCTACCGCCAGCCCTTCAATCTCCAGCTCAGGCAACTCTGGTGCGCGCAGCTGGATCAGTTGCAGGCCACTCTCCAACGCCTGCTCCAGACGGGTCAGGAAGCTCTCCCTTTGGGTCGGATCGCTGCCGGTTATCAGATAGCGCTCCGGGAGAATAAAGTTATTTTTAGTGGACGCTGACATCACTCTGCCTCTACCGGCCTGGCCCATAGGTCATGCTCATCGGAGGCGGTGATCTCCACTTCGATGAAATCACCAGGATCCAATTCCCACTCCCCCTCAACAATGACCCTGCCATCGATCTCCGGGGCGTCTGCCGCACTCCGAGCAACTACCCTGTCCTGTTCGACCTGATCTACCAACACCACCATGTGTGAACCTATCTTACGGGCCAGACGCTCGCGGCTGATCTCTCCCTGAAGCGCCATAAAGCGGGCCAGACGCTCCTCTTTTATCTCATCCGGTATCTGTCCTGGCAAATCGTTAGCCGCCGCCCCCTGCACCGGTGAATAGGCAAACGCCCCTACCCGATCCAGCTGTGCGGCACGCAGAAAATCGAGCAGTTCACCAAACTCCGCCTCGGTCTCACCAGGGAAACCGACGATAAAGGTACTACGCAAGGTTAGATCGGGACAGCTTGCGCGCCAGTTGGCGATACGCTGTAGCATCTTCTCTGCCGCTGCCGGTCGCTGCATAGCCTGCAGGATTCGCTGGTTGCTATGCTGCAACGGGATATCCAGATATGGCAGTACCCTCCCCTCTGCCAACAGCGGGATCAGATCATCGACCGCAGGATAGGGGTAGATGTAGTGCAGCCGTACCCACACGCCCAACTCACCCAGCGCAGATGCCAACTCCAGCAGGGTGCTCTTGAGTGGTCTCCCACCCCAGAACCCAGGTTGATACCGCATATCACGACCATAGGCGGCGGTATCTTGCGCAATCACCAGCAGCTCACGTACTCCGGAGGCAACCAGATTCTCCGCCTCCTGCAGCAGCTCACCAATAGGACGGCTAACCAGTTCTCCACGCAACTGCGGGATAACACAAAAGGTACAGCCGTGATCACACCCCTCGGCAATCTTCAGGTAGGCGTAGTGGTGTGGAGTAAGCCTGATCCCGGCAGCCGGAACCAGACTGCTGTGAGGCTCATGTGGTGGGGGTAGCTGTCGGTGTACCGCATGCATCACCTCGGCATAACTGTGGGGTCCGGTCACCGCCAACAGCTTAGGATGGGCCGCTCGCACCTCCTGTTCACGCGCCCCAAGACAGCCGGTAACAATCACCTTACCGCTCTCTTGCAGCGCCTCACCAATGGCATCCAGCGACTCTTCTACCGCCGCATTGATAAAGCCGCAGGTGTTAACAATAACCAGGTCCGCCCCATCATAGGAGGGCGATATCTCATACCCTTCGGAGCGCAACTGGGTGAGGATACGCTCAGAATCTACCAGATTCTTGGGGCAACCCAGGCTGACAAAACCTATTTTGGGGGTGGTGAGATTCATGCGAAGTGATTATACCGACTATGGGCACAAAGCGGCATTGCTAAGACCGCGCGGAGGAACTGGTCTCCACACGCTGATTATCAACTAAAAAAGGCTACTCCCCCATACACCACGACCACACTAATGGCCAACAGTGTGATAGCCAGCAGGACACCGCCGCCTTGTGCATCCGTTGCCTCTACATCAGGGGGCAGTTCCTTATAACCGGTAAACATCGCGGTCAGCAGATTCTCGCCCATAAAAAGCTTGTGCCAAACAACTGCAGCAACATGCAGACTAACCAGAACCAGCAACACATGAAACAGATCCTCATGCAGCCCAGTCATGAGATTGCTAATCTCCTTTGAGACCATGTAGGCAAACGGCCCATCAAACAAGAGATCATCGTTTGCAAACAGCCCCAAGATAGCCTGCGACAAAACAGCAATCAGCAATACCATAACCATATAGCCACCCAAAGGGTTATGGCCTACCACATGCTCTGACCGGCGCGACATAAGAGATCGCACATAGGAGATCACGACCCCTGGTCCGCGCACGAACTGGGGAAATCGCGCATAGCTGCTACCCACAGCTCCCCACATCAGTCGGAAAAGCACCAGAGTAAGCGCAGCATGGCCTAACGTTGCATGAAGTTCGATGACGTCATCAAGAAATTCACCGGTAATCACCAGGGCAACCATCAGCACCAACAGCGTCCAGTGGAACAGACGCACGGGAACATCCCATACAAAAACACGGCGATCAATATGGGGGATAGAAGCAGTATTCGGTCTGTTTTCCATATAGTCATTCACACAATGTGGCACTACAAGTAATCCTGATTCGATTATCCATCAGACACAAAAAAGGCCGCATGTCTCCATGCGGCCCCATTATATCAAAGTCAGTCTTTTTTCTTGTATTCCTTATGGCAAGACTTGCAAGCCTTGGCGGTCTTACCATATTGCTCAAACATGGCTTTTTGATCACCGCCTTTACTGGCCTGCATAAGATTGGCTGCCTCCTGTTGGAACTTATCAGCCGCCTCTTTAAAGCCGGCAGCATCGCTCCATACCTCTGGCTTAGCTTCAGACTCACCCTGGTCAGATCCTGGAATAAAAAACTCCCAAGGCATATTAGACAGCATCGCCAGGTTGGAGGCACGCAACGCAAACTGCTCCTGATCGAAGGGGATTTTTTCCTTCGCCATCGAACCCATGGGGCCAACGTTTGCAACCATCAGGGTAAATGCCGCCTTGCGTGCAGCAATCGCTCTCTCGTTTGGATCCCGTTCTTTAGCCACAACGGCGCCGATAGCACCTAATGCAACAATAACGGCAGTTACTACGACTATCTTTTTCATCGCTTGATCTATCTCCATTAAGTTAAATTCCGGAACGCAACCATACTCAAGGCCCATCGGGCACCGGCTCATTGCGAGGTTGATGATATTAAACGATTGGTATCGTCAGATAAAGGAAGTACGTCATTTTTTGCTCTCTGACCTGTCTTTTATCGACTATCTGTGGATTATCTAAGGAGCCGGCCACCTGTCATTTTTAGCCGGGCGGCTCACTACCGTCCTACGGTTTTTCCGCCTCTGATTTCTCTGCGGCGAGGGCACTGCGATATTCCTCAAGCTTACTTTGGAAATCGTCAGGCTCGCCGTACGCCAGAAAACGCGCATAGCGTGCATGCGGACTGAGTATTTTAGACGCATGTTTGATCGGACAGAAATACTGTTCGGTGCACGCAACAACTTCGGTCGAATAGGCCAATAGACCGACAGCATACGAGCAGTACATGCAGTGTGCCTTTTCGATAACGTTCAGATAGGCCAGATGCTGGTGATCCATCACAAAATAGTCCAAACGCTTCACCCTGGCAATGCCATAGATCGGGAAGCAGGTCCACTGATATAGGCTGACGAAAAAATCGAACAGAAGCATAGGCACAGCCATACCATAGATGACAGGCATGGTGATGTAATTCTGCGGACGCACAGTGAGAAACCAGCGGAACACGCCCACTTTAACCAGCTGATGCGCCTCCTTCATCGCCTGTTCGAACACGACACGCTTACCTTCGAATTCGTAGCGCAGACGTTCGCTGTGCTCTTTTACCGCCGCATTTAATTCATCCTCGAGGGCGGCAATCTGATCGAGAATCTGGCTGATCTTATTGTTCATGTTGGCCACTCCCGTTCGACTATTAAAAAGGCAACTTTGCCGAATGCAGTATATGCGCATTTAGCACTGTCTGGTAGCGAGTGTTTTGGCCAGGCCCTATGGGCCACCAAGAGAAGCATCAAAAAGATCGCCTACCAGAACAAGCTCCTACAAGACGGCTATTAGCTGGAGCTGGCAGCAAAGGTACGTGCTCAAATACGTTTTAAATGGGTATACTCCTCCAGAACTATTATCACTCTCTGACAACTGACCCATGAACCTTATTTTAACCACCCTCCTAATCCTCCTTGCGGTAATCATGTTTTTTCCAATCGTGCTACACCTGGCCTACCGCGCACCCAGGATAAGAGAGAGCACCACACCGGAAAAATATGGCCTACCCTACAGCGAACACTACATAGACAGCGTAAAGGACAAACGACTATTTGCCTGGCTGATACCAGCCGAGAAAAGTTGCTGCACCATGGTGATAGTCCACGGTTGGGGAGCCAACGCGGAGATGATGCTGCCATTGGCCCAGCCCTTTCATCAATACGGCATGGATGTACTACTTTATGACGCCCGCAATCACGGTAAGAGCGATAGTGACAGTTTCTCCTCTCTACCCCGTTTTGCAGAGGACTTGACCAAGGTGTTGGAGTGGGTGAAACAGAACAACCCTGATCACCAGATAGTAGTACTTGGCCACTCGGTTGGCGCCGCTGCCGCCATCCTCACCGCCTCTCGCGGCACAGATATCGATCTGGTCATCGGCGTTTCCGGCTTCGCCCATCCCAAGCTCATGATGAATCGCCATCTGGATCGGCCCTGGCTACCCAGCTTTCTGCGCCCCCTGATCATTAACTACATCCAGCGGGTCATAGGCTTCCGCTTCGACGACATCGCCCCGATGAACCGCGTACCCTACGTACGCTGCCCAATACTACTTGCCCATGGCACCGCTGATACAGTGGTACCAATCGATGATATGCACCTGATTGAGGCCCGCGCCACGGCCGAAAGGCCAGTGCAAGTCATTGCCGTTGAGGGAGCACAACACGACTCCGTCCACCTATTCCAGCAGCATGCCGACAAACTAATCCTGTTTATTCGTGAGAATCTGTAGAAGCGGTTGCTGACGAACCACAAGAACCGTCATCCCGCGCATGACCGCAGGATGACGGTTACAAGTCTGATGGACTGAGCTACCGTTGTTACGTTAGGTGCGTGTGACGTTAGAGGATTAACAACATTGTTCATCGAACTTTAGGCCGAATTAAGAATAATATTCTTTAGCGCGTAGCCCAAAACAAGACTCAATGACTTAAAGGGGACGCATTTATTTTCTATACCTAGTCATCCTTCCGATCTACATAATAAGTGCTTCCCCTATACTCGTATATACAAAACCCACTTCTCACCCACCCAACTGCACCAGAATTGGATTCTCGTTTATTTGCATCACCTCACAATATTGATATTGGATGTGCTGTATATTTCGTCGCTCGGAGATAATTGGATTATTCTTGAGAAATGGAGATAGACATGCATATACGATCACTTCTTCCCATAACTGCCATGATCTTACTGTTAGGTTTTGTAGCGACTTCATGGGCTGAAACAACCCTCCCAGAGAAAAAGCAGACTGAGCTGGGACTCTACATCACTGCAAGCGAAGCCTTTGCTAAATGGCAAGCAGAGCCAACAACAAAGATCCTTGATGTCAGAACTCCTGGTGAGTATGCGTTTGTAGGTCATCCTGATATGGCGATCAATATACCTGTAAAGAATTATGCAGGCGGCATGGATCCTGAGACCTCAAAACCTCTTATGGTTCTTAATGAAAAATTTGTTGAAGAGGTCAAAAAGCAATTTAAGGAAACAGACACCATTATGGTCATGTGCCGATCCGGCTCGAGAAGTGCCACAGCGATCAACATGCTGGCAAAGGCCGGATTCAAGAACCTCTATAGTGTCACTGACGGATTTGAGGGTGACAAATCCAAAGATGGCAAAAGGACTGTAAACGGCTGGAAAAATGCTGGAGCAACCTGGACATACAAGCTCGATCAAAAACTGGCATACCTTCCATAATCACTCGTTTTATCTACGGAACCTCTGAACAGATCAGAGGTTCCGTAACAACACCTACCTTTTCACATCTAACCCCACTTATCCTAAACGGGCAGAAAAACCTGGTTTATACCCTATTATGTTATGCAAGCGTAAATGATGCTGGAGCGTCCGGCACAGGTCACGATTTAGGGGCCGTGCAAAGCGATCTGTAAATGAAAGCGATCCGCCAAGGAAGTATTACGCATGAGTTGGAGTAATTGTATGGCGCATAAGATCGACGATGAATGGTGTCCCACTGCGACCAAGGAGTATGCCCATTCGTTCGGCAAAGGTTACATTAAGGGAGTGGCTGAATGCATTGTCAAATATGCTGAAGTTAGTGACCCAGAAGTCGTGTTTGCAAGGTTAACGGAGTGGAGTGTGGAGTGCGCCTTGTAGTTGTTCTCTTCCACTATTGAAACGGTATAACGGAGGGGTGATACCCTCCGTTTTCTATTATTCTAACATCAACATTGCATGGAGAATGGAATATGGCAAGTAAAATGGAAAACGGTTTTGAGATTGTGGCCTGGTATGACACCTGGAACAAGACTGGACTAGATAACCTTGTAAACAAAACAATTCCCCTCAACTACGCGACCCGCTACAACCTCGCGTTTGGCCAACTCTCACCTGTCGCTGCAGGCGGATACACGGTAGAAATGACCGGAAAGTACGCAGATGAAGTGAAACAGCAGATCAAGGAACAGGCACCTAGCGCAGTGATTTATGCCGGGCTTGGTGACACAGGAATTGCAGACACCGTAAACGATAACCAGCAGAATCAAAACCGCTCTACAGATAGCATCATCGCCTGGCTTCTCAAAAATGGCTACAGCGGGATCTCAATTGACGCTGAGGGTGATGGTATGTCTTCTGTGGCCGAGTTAGTAACTCAGCTCGGCCCGAGCTTCAGGAAGGCGGGGTTGGGGATTGCAGTTTCAGCACCTTGGCCTGAATCTGGCCCCACTAACCTGTACGGGGACAACGTCGTTAAAGCATTCAACGACAATGTTGATGCCGTTGAGCTTCAAGACTACTCATCAATGGGCACCCCGCATGATGTCCAGACGTGGAAAGATGCCGGAGTGAATATCAGGATCCTGATGGGTGGAGCCTGTACTGAGAATGGACAAGCGCAGACCTCGCTGGAGAATACGCAAACCTGGACCCAATATGCCATGAAGAACGGTATGAGAGGAATGTTCAGCTGGCGCATAGATAACGATCACGGTACGCATGGCACTGATGAAGACGTTGATCCTACCTTCACCGGAGCGAAGACCATATACGACACAGTCTTTGGCCAAAACGCCTGAGTAAGTCGGGGATATAGATAGATGTCCACGTACCGCTAGCCTCCCCCGTAAGCGGGGGAGGGATATATTAGGTGTCCCTGTCTCCATGGGCGTGCCAGCTTGGTCTGTTGCAGTGATGTGAGATCAGCGTAAAATCTTGTCCAACATATGGCGACAAAAAAATCCAAGATCTACACCAGACATGGGGATAGCGGCACTACCGGCCTTGGTGACGGCAGCCGGGTGGAAAAGTGTGACCTGCGGGTTGAGGCGATTGGCTGTGTGGATGAGCTGAACAGCCTGATTGGTCTTCTGATTGCCCATGGAGTCAGCGGCGACACGGAGGATATACTATTAATAGTACAGCGTCAGCTGTTTGATCTAGGTAGTGATCTGGCACTGGTCAAGCCGGAGAAGATACAACAGAATAGCGTGACCCAGTTGGAAGAGGCGCTGGACCAAGTGGACGCCGGGCTGCCACCTCTGCGCGCATTTATCCTGCCAGGAGGTTCTGTTGCGGCCGCCAACCTGCACCACGCCCGCACGGTGTGTCGCCGCGCCGAGCGCCGTATAAGCCAACTGGCAGACAGAGAGGAGGATGCCAACAGTATCCACCTGCAGTTTCTCAACCGCCTCTCAGATCTACTGTTTGTCCTGGCCCGCGCCCAAAATCAGGCCGCTGGCGTAACCGAGGCCCGCTGAAATAAGGCTCTAACGGGAGGAAATAGCGTTGACTGAACTACCACAGAAAATTGCCCCAGGCAGCGAGGTGACACTCCATCTATCACTGACAACCGTCGACAGCAGTGAACTGCTCTCTACCTTTGGGGAGGAGCCTGAGACCCTGGTGATGGGTGATGGCAGCCTGCCAGCAGGACTTGAACTTGCTCTATACGGGCTAAAACCGGGGGCTGAGCAGACCCTCATCCTCTCACCCGAGCAGGCCTTTGGAGCCCGCATAGAGGAAAAAATCCACCTCCTGTCGCGCAGTGAATTTCCAACCGACATGGAGATACAGGCGGGTAACATTATCGGCTTTGTCTCTCCAGATGGGACTGAGCTGGCTGGTACTCTGCTGGAGATTGAGGGAGATGAGGTGAAAGTAGACTTCAATCACCCACTGGCCGGTATGGATGTGGTATTCAGGGTAGAGATAATCGATGTTACCACCCCCACCGACAACGACATGGAACAGCACTAAATGTATGGAGATACTACTTGCCAACCCGCGTGGATTTTGTGCTGGTGTTGACCGTGCCATAGAGATTGTTGAGCGCGCCCTCAATATCTTTGGCGCCCCAATATATGTGCGCCATGAGGTGGTTCACAACCGCTTTGTGGTAGAGAGCCTGCGATCACGGGGTGCTATATTTGTTGACGAACTGGATGAAATTCCTGACGACAATACTGTCATCTTTAGCGCCCATGGTGTCTCCAAGGCGGTACGTGAAGAGGCAGAACGACGTGACCTGCAACTATTTGATGCCACCTGTCCGCTAGTGACCAAGGTTCACCTGGAGGTGGCGCGTTACAGCCTGCAAGGATATGAGGTGATCCTGATCGGCCACCGTGGACACCCCGAAGTAGAGGGGACCATGGGGCAATATATAAACGGGGAACAAGAAGCCGGAATCCATTTGGTAGTTACAGCTGAGGATGTAAGCCAACTTGTGTTGGCAAACCCAAACAAAGTCGCCTTTGTTACCCAGACCACCCTCTCCATGGATGATACTGCAGAGGTTATATCTGCGCTGCGTCACCGCTTCCCCTATATCGAGGGACCCAAAAAGGATGACATCTGTTACGCCACTCAAAATCGGCAGGATGCGGTAAAAGAGCTGGCCCGCTATTGCGACCTGGTGCTAGTAGTGGGCTCCCCCAATAGCTCCAACTCCAACCGCCTGAAGGAAATTGCAGCCAAACTTGGCACCCCCTCTTACCTTATTGATGGGGCAGCAGATATATCTACAGAGTGGCTGAAAGGGGTGGACAGGGTTGGTGTAACAGCTGGTGCTTCGGCCCCCGACTTACTGGTAGATGAGGTGATTATAAAATTGGAAAAATTGGGAGCACATCAGATTAAGCCACTCAGTGGCAACGAAGAGAAAGTGGTATTTTCACTGCCTCAGGAGCTTATGTAGACCTCCAGTAAAGTGTAGATATACGGACTAATTGTGACTCTTGTTATTGCTATTATGTAGCGCCTTGAATGCCGCCTCTGCCAGACCTGCCGGCATAAATGGCTTCCTCAAGAAAGCGGTATGCTTCTTCTTATCCAGCTCCAGACCACTCCGTCTGTAACCGAGGAACAACACTGGAAAATCAGCATCAAGATGGTCGCGAAATATAGCTGCTATGCGTGCCATATCCTGACCCGCCGGGCTATCCGCAATGATAGCCAGATCCACATCCACACTACCTTCAATAGCAAGGATAGCCTCGGTTAAATCAGCGACACGCTGTACCGCTATAGCCTCAATCCCAACCTGTCTACAACCATCAACTATTACCTCAAGGCTGGAGCTGTTGCTCTCGTAGACCAGTGCCTTTTTCCCTTCTACGTTATGGATCTTAATCTCATCCTCATCTGCTACTTCCGCCATGGACATAGGTAGCCTGATCTCGAATAATCTGTTGCCGCCAGAGACACTGTGCGCGGTAATCTCTCCACCCATAAGTGCCATCAAGTTGTGGGCAAGAGCAGTACCAAGTCCAACATCTTCAGCCCGGCGGGCATTAACTGGCGGCCCATGCCAGGCATCAAATACCTGTGATCGCTGTTCGTCTGCAATACTACTATCCCTATCGCTACATTCTATCTTCAGAAGAATGGTTTCAGGATTTAGCTCATCTAAGCTTGCGGAAAGTTTAATCTCGCCGCCATTAATAGCTCCTATAGCATTGCTTAACAGGCTAAAAAACACCTGCCGCAGGTGCAACTCATCTCCCATCAAGACGGCGGGTACCGCCCTATCCACCTGACAGATAAGCTCCACCTGCATGGTATCCGCCTCAGTAGAGATGGCGGTACAAACATCCAGCAGCAGAGTACTAACCCTAAACGGAAGCATCTGCAACTCTAAATTACCCGTCTCAGCCTGGGTAAAATCAAGCACCCCTCCTATCATAAGATCCAGGGCCGCAACTGAAGAGAATATTGACTCCACGTGATCTCTCTGGCCAGGAGTCAACTCTTTGTTATTCATAAGGTAAATATGATCCAAGATACAGTTAAGCGGGGTACGCAGCTCGTCCGTCATATTGGAAAGGAATGTAGACTTCACCCTGCTAGAACGTTCGGCCCCCATCTTGGCAAGATGGAGCTTTTTCAACAAACTGTACTGATAAAATGGTAACCCCACCAGCAGCAACAGAAAAAATATTATTTCGAATAGATTTGCACCCCACTGATCCATTACTGTAGCTACTGAAAGATATGCCACTAAACTGCAGATGGACGCAAACCTGAGCAAGCGTTCCCCAAAACGCGTTCCGTAGGATATAAAGATCCATATATAGAGCAGATAGAAAGGACTAACCACGCTCTCCGTCATAAATATACAGAGGGTTGACGCAGTAATATCGGCCGTTAACGAGAAATAAGGACGCGCCTCCCAATCTGACCTGACAATCACAGAGATCAGAATGGCGATAAACACAAATAGATAAACAGTGAAAAAAGCGATGTAATACGGGGTAGCAATATGGTAGTGACCATCCCATAGTGCTAACCCAATATAGGTAACGGAAAACAACCAGATGCCAAGACGCACTAAGGCAGATTGAAACTCTGGATGCGCCAGCAAACCTGGATTTATGAAGTTAGATCTATCCATGAACTAAATGATATCCTCCATCTAATCTTAACCTTAGACTAAATATAGAAATCTGTCACTAATAAATACTGTACTTGATTAGACCACACTAAAACATAGTTTCCAATGAACCAAAATAAATGTCGTGAAATCTTCGTTAGGCTGCGGGCGGCAGATCCACACCCAACAACAGAGTTGGACTATGCCACCACATTCGAACTGCTGATTGCAGTCATGCTCTCTGCACAGGCAACCGACCGTAGTGTAAACCTGGCAACCAGCAAGCTATTTCCGATCGCCAACACACCTGACGCTATCCTGCATATGGGGGTGGATGGATTAATAGAGTATATCCGCACTATCGGCCTGTTTAATACCAAGGCGAAAAACATCATCGCAACCTGCCGCCTACTGCTGGAGAGACACGGCGGTGAAGTACCCCAGGATCGCGCCGCACTTGAGGCCCTACCAGGGGTGGGTCGCAAGACGGCCAATGTGATATTAAATGTCGCGTTTGGGCAACCCACCATTGCGGTGGATACCCATATTTTCAGGCTCTCCAACCGCACCCACCTGGCCCCTGGCAAGACCCCCTTGGAGGTTGAGAAGAAACTCCTCCGCTCTATCCCAGAGGAATTTTTAGAGCACGCCCATCATTGGCTTATCCTGCATGGACGCTATACTTGTATTGCACGCAAACCGCGCTGCGGTTCATGCATCATTGAGGATCTGTGCGAGTACAAGGAGAAGAATCTGGACTAATGTTTGGTCAAAATAGAACTGCAATGCGCCGCATGTTTACCGACGCGTGGCGCAAATTTAAGGCAAAGGAATCGATGCAACCACTGGAGCGAATTATCGCCTCCGTCATCCAGCATCATCCAGAGTATCATCAGCTACTCAACAGTCCGGAACAGGCGCTGGAGCAGGATTTTCTACCTGAATATGGGGACACCAACCCGTTTCTCCATATGGGGATGCATATCACCCTTCAGGAGCAGACATCTACCAACCGCCCCCCTGGTATATCTGCTCTGTACCAACAATTGGGCCTTAAAACCGGGGATTCCCATGCGGCCGAACACCAGATAATGGAGTGTCTGGGTAAGACCCTGTTGGAGGCGCAACAGGCCAACACCATGCCAGATGAACAGGAATATCTTGAGTGTGTACGACGGTTGGTTGGCCATGATTCTTGAGTTATATTGGTAGTCAGTTTCGTAGCCCTTAGCCTTCAGAGCCTTTCCCATTTTCTAGTAGCATCGGTAACCAATTTCGCAGCCTATAAGACTACGTAGTCTTAATTTGCACAGATGTCTGGCTGCAAGTCCCTTTCTTTTGATCGCGCAAAAGAAAGGGACGAAAGAAAACCGCGCCCGACGACTTGCCCTGCGGGTACCCTGCTCTCCTCACGCCTAAAGGGGCTGCAGCGAATAAAAGAAATAGACTCGTAGCCACTGCTGGGCAAGCATAAAAAGCTCTGAGGGGAAAGGGCTACGAAACTAGTTACCGATGCTGTAAGAACCATTCTTAAATCAAGGCGTTAAAACAAGTTAAAGCTGACTGTTTTTGTACTCCCCTCCCTAACCCTCCCCGCTAGCGGGGAGGGGATAGTGCGGTCCCACTAGTGGAGAGGGGATTATGTGGTGATTCCTCAAACTTTTCCCGCATAGACAAACCCGGCGGCCTCAACCGCCTGCTGGATCAACGCATCATCATCTACCCCTTCAACTCTGACCAATCCGCCCTCCAGCTCCACCTCGACAGACGCAGTGGAGGCCACGCTTTTTATCGCCTGCTCAACCGAACTTGAACAGCCACCACAGTTCATCCCTTCAACTCTATATATGTTCGCCATTCCATACCTCCTTCAATCACTGTTGTATCACTTATCCCCCTCTCCCTCAGAGAGAGGGTTGGGGTGAGGGAATCTAAAAAACTAAAGT
Organism: Sedimenticolaceae bacterium; assembly: GCA_050304615.1. GTDB lineage: Bacteria > Pseudomonadota > Gammaproteobacteria > Chromatiales > Chromatiaceae > CBFDBF01. The sequence goes on along the minus strand of JBNLDW010000009.1, from coordinate 69,430 downwards.
TAGTAAGCGCGTGGAACAGCACCGCCTTTCACCCACTGCTGTCACATAAGATATGCAAATTTAGCGGATAACTGCTTGAAAACTCGAGCCTACGACCGTTACCATTGAGGCGGAACCATGGATTCGCATTATTTAACGCCAAGGCGCAATGGTCCTAAGAAATACTAGCTTGTATTCAAACAGTTATAACCTTTGCGTTCTTCGCGTCTCTGCGCCTTAGCGTTGAAATAAAGGTTTGTGGGACAGCACCGTCTTTCACCTTATTGATCAAACCGCCGCCGGAGCAACAGAGAATTAGTAACCACGCTGACCGATGACATCGCCATGGCCGCCCCGGCAATAACCGGGTTTAGCAGCCCGAAGGCGGCCAGCGGGATTGCTATAACATTGTAGATCAGCGCCCAGAACAGGTTCTGCCGAATCTTGTTATAGGTGGCACCTGAAATGTCCAGGGCATCCAACAGCAACCCTGGGTCTGGGCGCATAAGGGTGACCCCGGCAGTATGCATGGCCACATCGGTACCACTGCCCATCGCGATACCCACATCCGCTACCGCCATGGCAGGGGCATCATTGACCCCATCTCCAACCATGGCAACCCTCTGCCCTGCTGCGCGCAGTCGCTCAACCTCTGCCGCCTTATCTTCCGGTAACACCTCTGCGACCACCTGCCTGATCCCTGCTTCGGCCGCCACCGCCTGCGCGGCATGGCGACTGTCGCCGGTCAGCATTACCACCTGTAGCCCTCGCTGCTCCAGGGTATCAACCAGTTTACGCATGCCGCTGCGCAGCGGATCATTTACCAGGATATAGCCAAGACAGATGCTCTCTACCCCCTGCTCAGCCACCCATAATATAGTCTCACCCTCCGCCTCCAGCCCATCGACTGTAGATGCCAGGGCGTCTATACCCACCCCATGCTCCACCATTAGACGACGGCTGCCTATAAGAATCGACCTTCCCCCAACCTGGGCCAACAACCCACGTCCCGGCAGACTGGAAAACTCATCAATTGGTAATAGCTCAACCCCCTCCTCTGCGGCATGTGCCAACACGGCCTGGGCCAGGGGGTGTTCACTCCCCTGCTGGGCGGATGCCGCCAGCTGCAACAGGCCCTGGGTATTGCCATTGGCGGCAACCAACCCGGTCATTCTAGGAGAGCCCTCGGTCAGGGTACCAGTCTTGTCGAATACAACGGTATTGCTACGATGGGCCTGTTCCAACGCCTCCACATCTTTAATAAGAATGCCACGTCGTGCGGCCACACCGGTTCCCACCATGATGGCGGTCGGGGTAGCCAGCCCCAAAGCACAGGGGCAGGCGATCACCAACACGGAGACTGCTGCCAGGAATGCCGTCTCCATATCAGCGGCAAACAGCCACCAACCAGCAAATGCCAGCAGGGCAACTACCAACACCAGCGGCACAAAGATGGAGACAATACGATCTGCCAGCCGCTCTACCGGCGCCTTGCTGGCCTGCGCGTTCTCCACCAAACGAATGATCCGTGCCAGGGTCGATTCCGCACCCACCGCTGTCACTCGCACCCGCAACATGCCATCACCGTTAATGGAGCCACCGGTCACTGAGTCGCCACCCTCCTTTACCACCGGCATACTCTCACCGGTTAACATGGACTCATTGAGCTGACTCGCCCCTTGGGTAATCACCCCATCCACCGGCACCCGTTCACCGGGCCGAATCACCACTAACTCATCTCTATGTACACTCTCTACCGGCACCTCTATGGCCACACCATCCCGCTCTACCCGTGCTATCTCCGGGCGTAGATCCATCAGGGCCCGGATGGCAGAAGTTGCACTGCGTTTGGCCCGCCCCTCCATCCATTTACCGAGCATGACCAGAGTGATCACCATGGCGGATGCCTCAAAATATAGGTGGCCACTGCCACTAAAGGTCACCCAGCTACTCAATCCCCACGCGGCGCTGGTCCCCAGCACCACCAGCAGATCCATATTACCGGCACCACCACGCAGTGATTTGAAGGCCCCGCTGTAAAAACGCCAGCCGATCCAGAACTGTATCGGGGTGGCCAGCACAAACTGCGCCCAAGGTGGCAGGGCCAGATCGATACCGAACGGCATCAACAGCATGGGGATAGCCAGAGGCAGGGTTAGGAGGATTGAGATCAGCAGTCTTAGCAACTCCTGGCGGTTACGCCTGGCGATGCGCTGCTCCTCCCGGGCCCGCTGCTCTACAGTTGTCTCTGCCACTGTGGCCTCAAACCCGGCCCGGTTGACAGTGGCCATGGCCTGCTCCAGCTCGAACATGCCGCTGGGGGCCGTAATGGTTGCTCGCTCGGTCGCCAGATTGACCACCGCCCGCTCTACCCACGGCAGATCCGACAATAGTCGCTGCAGACGGCTGGAGCAGCTGGCACAGGTCATGCCGCTGATCTGCAGATCCAGTGACTCCATAGGTACAGAGAAGCCAGCCCGATCGATGGCGGCCACCAGATCGGTCACTCCGATCTCTGCTGGATCTATCTCCAGGCTAGCCTTTTCACTGGCCAGGGATACACTCGCCGCCATCACACCATCCAGCTCAGACAAGACCTTTTGCAGACGGCCAGAACAGGAGGCACAGGTCATCCCCTCGACCGGGAGTATGATGTTGTGGTTTGTGCTATTACCGTTTTGCATCGGTCTGTTTAAACACCCCTCCCTAGCCCTGCCCACAAAAACTACATCTATACTGGATAGTTGTATAGGGTACACTACTAGTTAGATACCAATATGGGTACAGTTATTAAGACAATATGCGCTACCACGGCCCCCAACCTTCCGATTCACTGCCGCGTAAACATGGCATTCTGCTGCTGAATCTCGGTAGCCCGGATTCACCGAAGGTGGCTGATGTACGCCGCTATCTGGCAGAGTTTCTCAGCGATCCACGGATCGTGGAGAGACCAAAACTGCTGTGGTGGCCGATCCTACACGGCATTATCCTGCGCACCAGGCCCAAACGTTCGGCCGCCGCCTATCGTAAGATATGGACCGAAGATGGATCTCCCCTACTGGCCATCTCCAGACGCCAGCAAGAGGCGCTGCAACTTGAGCTGGATCGGCGCTCACCCGGTCAGTTCATGGTAGAACTGGCGATGCGATACGGCAATCCATCTATTGCCGCCGGACTGGAGCGACTACGGCAGGCCAATGCGCGCAGCATCACAGTAGTGCCTCTCTATCCCCAATACTCTGCAACCACCACCGGCTCCACCTTCGATGCAGTAACGGCAACCCTGCGTCAGTGGCGCTGGCTGCCGGAGCTACATTTCAACGACCACTATCACACCAATCCTGACTATCTAGATGCCCTGGCAACAACGGTACGCCGCTACTGGCAGCAGCATGGAGAGCCGGAAAAGCTGCTGCTCTCTTTCCACGGTATCCCCCAGGAGTATGCTGATTCCGGTGACCCCTACCCGGAAGAGTGCCACACCACGGCCCGACTACTGACAGCAAAACTTGGAATCGATCCAGATCACTGGCAACTCTCTTTCCAGTCCCGTCTGGGACGTCAGCAGTGGCTACAGCCATATACCAACCAGACTCTACAGCAATGGGGCCGCGACGGAGTAAAGAGTGTCCATGTGATCTGTCCCGGCTTTGCCAGCGACTGTCTGGAGACCCTGGAAGAGATTGCCTTGGAAAACAGGGCTATTTTTCAGCAAGAGGGCGGGGGTGAGTACCACTATATTCCAGCCCTGAATGATGATGTGGCTCACATTAAACTGCTGGCCAATCTGGTAACGTGAAAGGCAGGCAGTAATAAATAATATCTGGTCGCCTTAAGTTTGGCCGTATCCGAACGCTATTGTGATCTATAACATTTACTGCTAACTTATCGTTATGGGATTTTAATTCCATAGCTGCTCCATAAATCAATAACTATAGGGAGATTACTGCCAGGTACTTTGCCAGATAATGAATCGCAGCTTTTTCAGCACATTTCGTGACTACCAGGAGATCTCGGTCAGGTATGACGCTGAACATCTAGCCGTATGGTGTTATTTCAACCCCTCCCCCCGTCCATGTTTCTCTATGCAGATGTTGCAAGAGATACTGCAGATGCAGCAGAGCATCATCGACTACTTTGAGACCCTAGAATCTGGCTCTGAGCCACTTATCCGTTATGTAATATATTGTTCTCAAGTGCCGGGGGTATTCAATCTGGGTGGAGATCTGGCCCTCTTCATAGGGCTTATAGAGAGGCAGGAGCGAGAGCAACTACTCGACTATGCCAAGCTGTGCATAGATGCGGTCTACCTTAATGCCACCAACATGCACCTCCCCGTCACTACCATATCCCTGGTTGAGGGGACTGCTCTGGGGGGCGGCTTTGAGACCGCCATCTCTAGCAATGTCTTGATCGCTACCGAAGAGTCTGAGCTGGGCTTTCCGGAGATACGCTTCAACCTCTTCCCCGGTATGGGTGCATACAGCCTGCTCGCCCGCATGTGTGACCTCACAACTACTGAGAAGATCATAAGCACAGGCAATATCTATAGCGCCAGGGAGCTGTATGACCTGGGGATTGTAAATTACATAGCAGAAAACGACTCAGGCCCAGAGAGTGTGGAAAGGTATATACGGCAGCACCGGCGTGTAAGCAATGGCCACCGGGCGCTGCAAAAGGTGAAACAGCGCTATAATACGCTACAATATAAGGAGTTATCAGATATAGTTAACATCTGGGTTGATGCCGCCATGCGGCTGGAGAAGAAGGATCTCAATATGATGGACCGACTGGTACAGGCACAACTACAGAAGATATCACCCCATGGAGAACGGGCAATCCTGAGGACCAAGCAGGAGCGTCGCATCGCCATGACAGATGATCGCTTCCCCCTGGAGAGCTGGTCGGGCGAAACGGTAGAACGCGACAGACGTAAAGATACCGATCGCCGCTCATAACGTGCATGACCATCTGAAGAACAATGACCATTAAAGAAGAAGATATAGAACGGACAGTACTGAAAGAGCGTATTGATTTTCTTTATAAGAGATCAAAACAGGCCTCTTTTGCTCTATTTATCACATGTGCCGTTTATGTAGCAATCCTTTCCTACAAATTCGCTTGGCAACCACTACTTGCATGGCTTCTAGTTCTGGGTATCGTCCTTTCTGGACGCCTCATACTACTCCGATACTATAACAGGGCAGATAAGCAGACCCTGTCTCCGAAGTTATGGCTCAGGCTGTTCCGAGTGGGCGTACTATTCGCAGGCATGACAACTGGCAGCCTCAATATATTCTTCTACTCAGTAGACTCTATACCCTACCTGCTGCTAACAATCATAGTTCCATACGGCATTGCGGCAGGTGCAGTGACCATATTAGTTGATGTGGTCTCTGCTGGCATATATTTAATCTTTCTTTTGGCACCAATAATTTATCAGACCACATTGACTGGCAGTACCGAATACTTGGGAACCGGCGTCATTACCTTAGTCGTAATTATTTTTTACCTTAAATTCAGTAAAGAGCATGTCAACACCTTCAATCTCAACATCCGTCTACTACATGTGAATCGACGTCTTGTAGATGACCTGGAACAGGAGAAAAATAGAATTGATAACCGCCTCGGCCGTATCCTGACTCACAGCTCTAATGAGATCTTCGTGGTCAATGCCCACAATCTAAAGTGCATTCAGATCAACAAGGGGGCAAGTGAAAACCTGGGTTATGGCGATTATGAGCTTGATGACCTCAATATCCTTGAAATATTCACTGGCCTGAACAGAGAGTCGTTCGGCAAACTGCTACAGCCACTAATGAGCGGTAGCCAGGAGATTGCCATCTACAGAGGCACCAACCAGCGCCGGGATGGTTCTACCTACCCGGTTGAGGCCAGGATTCAACTACAGATTAAGGATGATCCTCCTGCCATTATCATTATCGCGGAGGACACAACAGAGCGTGATAAACGAGAAGAGAAACTCATCTACCAGGCAAACTTTGATCAGTTGACGGGACTGCCAAATCGCCACTATATGCAGCAGCACATGGGTGCCGCATGTGTCCGGGCAAAACGGCAGAAGCGGAAGATAGCCCTGCTTTTTATAGATCTAGACAACTTCAAGGATATCAACGACACGCTGGGCCATAAGATAGGGGATGATTTGTTGCGCCAGACCGCAAAACGTATCAAAAACCTACTACGTGCAAGTGATATGCCTGCGCGTACCGGCGGTGATGAGTTTATGGTCATGCTTGAAGGGCTAAAACAGCAAGCCGATGCCGAGGAGGTGGCCAACAAGCTGTCCGACAGTTTCCGTCAGCCCTTTTTGATTGAGCAGCATGAGATCTTCAGTACTATCAGTATCGGCATCAGTATATATCCTGATGATGGCGATACCATGGAAGATCTGATGCAGCATGCAGATATAGCTATGTATAACGTTAAACAGAGTGGGCGCAACGATTTCCGCTTCTTCTCAGGTGAGATGCGTAGCACCTCTGATGAACAGGCAAAGATAGCCAGCCACCTGCGACATGCGCTAGAGAGAGATGAACTCTCCGTCCACTTTCAGCCCAAGGTCAACATAATCACCGGCCGTATAGAGGGGGCCGAGGCTCTGCTACGCTGGACCGATAGCGAACTAGGTGCGATCAGCCCGGTTCAGTTTATCCCGATGGCAGAGAATATGGGGATAATCAAAGAGATTGGGGCATGGGTCCTGCTCACCGCGTGCCAAGAAACCGCCAACTGGCAACACATATACGAACATCCATTTCATGTTTCGGTAAATATCTCACCACGGCAATTTATCTCTGGCGATCTATTAGACGATGTAGACAAGGCATTAGTGCAGAGTGGGCTAAGGTGTGATCAACTGGAGCTGGAAATCACTGAGAGCCTGTTGATGCACAGCTCAGCCAAGACTATCAACATCCTGGGGGCATTGCGGGAACGAGGCATCTCTCTGGCCATGGATGATTTTGGCACCGGTTATTCATCACTAAGTTATCTTAAGCATTTCCCCCTGCAGATACTTAAGATAGATCGCAGCTTCATTTCTGATCTGGAAAAGAGCGAGGATAGTAGAATACTGGTTAAGGCGATCATATCCATGGCCGAAAGCCTGAAGATGAAGATAGTCGCTGAGGGTATTGAGACCAGAGGACAACTTGACTTCTGCCGTCAACATAACGTTCAGACAGCCCAGGGATACCTCTTTAGCAAGCCGCTGTCGGCACAAGAACATACGTCACTACTGAAATATGCGCCGGATGCCTACAAAACCATAGTCACTTGCCACGATGCATCTGATGTATACTGGCGACCCATCTCGGACATGGCGGACTAATAGGTTAGGAAGTCCCCCAACGCCCCATCAGGTCGTGATCAATACCCAACTGATCCAGTACCCGCGCCACCATAAAATCAACCAGCTCCTCTACCTGTTGTGGCCTGTTATAGAAACCAGGACTGGCAGGCATTGTAATCACACCGAGCCTTGCCAGCTTTAGCATGTTCTCCAGATGGATCGCAGAGAGCGGGGTCTCCCGTATCAGTAGAATCAGTTTGCGTCGCTCCTTGAGCATTACATCCGCCGCCCGCTCAATCAGGTTATTACTGGCGCCGCAAGCAATGGCAGAGAGGGTGCCGGCAGTACACGGGGCAACCACCATCGCCTGGGGAGGGTTAGAACCGCTGGCCACCGGGGCAGTCCACTCATCCTGCCCAAATAGCGTTAGCTGACCCTCCTCCGCATGCAACAGTTCACTAAGCAGGAGTTGCGCCTCTTTTGGCTCGGCTGGCAACTTGATCCCGGTCTCCAACGGCAACACGATCTCTGCCGCACTGGAGATCATTAGATAGACCCTATTGCCACTCTGGAGCAGGCACTCCAGCAGACGAATTCCGTAGGCACTACCAGAGGCGCCAGTTATGGCAACAGCTATCGGTTGCACACCCTCACTCACGCCTTGTCTCCGGCCTGACCACGTTGTTGTAACGCCTGTAACAGCCGCTCATGGATGTTGTCAAAACCACCATTGCTCATCACCAGAATATGGTCGCCAGCAACCGCCTCTTGCGCAACTGCCTTGACGATATCCGCCACCGATGAGGATACCCGCAGGCGTTTTCCGAGCACGGTAAAGAGCGGTTGTGGATCCCACTCCAGTCCGTCCTGAATATAGACCAGCACCTGATCCGCCGCCTGGAGTGAGGCCCCTAGGGTGGCGCTATGAGCCCCCATACGCATGCTGTTAGAGCGTGGCTCAAACAGCGCAATAATGCGCGCCGCGCCCACCTTCGCCCGCAATCCCGCCAAAGTGGTCTCGATGGCTGTTGGGTGGTGTGCAAAATCATCATAGATGGTAATCCCAGATAACTCGCCACGCACCTCCATACGCCGCTTCACCCCCTGGAAACTGGCCAGTGACTGTATTCCTATCTTGGGTGGCACTCCGGCATGGCGCGCTGCCGCCAATGCCGCCAGAGCGTTACTGACATTGTGACGACCAGAGAGAGACCAGTCGATACGACCAACCGTGCCACCCTCACAGATCAGATCAAAGGCACTACCATCAGCTGCTGTATTAGCTGCATGCCAACTGGCCTCCATCTCTGGATCAAAATACTCCACAGGAGTCCAGCACCCCATATCCAGAACATCGTGCAGATTGCTGTCGCTGAGTAGTGAGACGATCAGACCAGAAGCCGGGACAGTCCGTAAAAGATGGTGAAACTGACGCTGGATCATCTCTATATCATCAAAGATATCGGCATGATCAAACTCTAGGTTGTTCAATATCAAGGTGCGTGGGCGATAGTGCACAAATTTTGAACGCTTATCAAAGAAGGCGGTGTCATACTCGTCCGCCTCTACCACAAAGAAGGGAGTACTCCCAAGCCTGGCTGAGACGCCAAAATTACTGGGTACGCCACCTATCAGAAATCCAGGATCCATTCCCACATCCTCCAGGATCCAGGCCAAAAGGGCCGCGGTACTGGTCTTGCCGTGGGTCCCAGCCACTGCCAACACCCAACGATCATGCAGTACATGCTCCGCCAACCACTGCGGCCCTGAAGTGTAGTTCATCCCTTGATCCAACACATACTCCACCTCCGGATTGCCCCGAGAGATGGTATTACCAACTACCACACAATCTGGTGCCGACAATAGATGACCAGGGTCATACCCCTCCATCAACTCAATACCGGCCGCCTCCAGCTGGCTGCTCATAGGGGGATAGACATTGGCATCCGAGCCGGTCACCTTATGTCCCATGGCCCGCGCCAGGAGCGCAATCCCGCCCATGAAGGTGCCACAGATACCGAGAATATGAATATGCATATCAGACTGTCACTGGCATGAGTTGTTGGATCAGCATCATCAATAGCATGGTATATATCACCGCAATTACCACACCTACCGCAAGACGGACATTTAGTGCATGTCTCAGGATGTGACCTATGACCGCTAAACTCCAAACCCACAGCGCCAGACGCAGCAAGCCACCCAGTGCACTAATTGCGTCTATCTGCTCACCCAATAGCATCATCTCTAACATCAAGGCTGGCAGGTTGAGCACCGCACCGGTACCATACAGGGCAGCAGCAGTCTGTAGAAACCGCTCCTCCATCTCCATCAGATAGAGCCCACCCCGCAGGAAAATATACATTAAAAAAAGATCCAGCAGAGATGCGGCCAGCACCGTACCAACCCCATTCAAATGAGGTATAAGCAGAGGGATATTGGTCACCAGTGTCGCGCCCATGGTGGCAGCAAGCAGGAACCTGGATCTCGGCAGATCCTGTGGTTTGGCCCGGAACAAGCTGATATCAATAAATAGTTGGAGTAATCGCAGCACCAAATAGTCCCCCTGATAGCACACGCCATGTAGTATCATAACCGCTAGACTACCTATTTGCCGCATCAATCCCAAAAATGCAAGAGCTTTACATCGATACCACCTCTGGACTGGCAGAGCTATGCCGTCAACTAGATGGGAGCCAATGGCTCGCCCTGGATACCGAGTTTGTCCGGGAGAAGAGCTATTACCCTAAATTCTGCCTGCTGCAGATATATAATGGTGAGGTAGCAGCCTCTATTGACCCCCTCGCCATCGAAGACCTGACGCCACTGCAGGAACTACTTTACACCCCATCATCGGTAAAGATATTCCACGCCGGACGACAAGATCTGGAGATCTTTAACCACCTCTGGGGGAAGCTGCCACAGCCGCTGTTTGATACCCAACTCGCCGCCACCATGCTGGGACTTGGCGAGCAGATCGGTTATGCCAATCTGGTACAGAAACTGCTCGGACGAGAGCTGGAAAAAGGCCATACCCGTACCGACTGGTCTCGGCGTCCACTGGAGCAAGCACAACTGCGCTATGCACTGGATGATGTTATCTATCTGGGTGAGATCTATCTAAAACTACATGACATGCTGTGCCAGCAGGGGCGTGATGATTGGTTGCAAGATGACTTCAGGCAGCTGGCCGACCCTGCAACCTACCGCAATGATCCCGGAGAGATGTGGCAACGAGTTAAGGGCAACAAATATCTCAAGGGGGTGCAGTTGGCCGTACTCCAGGCGCTTGCCGCATGGCGTGAGATTGAGGCAGAACGGGCAGACCGCCCCCGCCGCTGGATCTTAAAGGATGATATCCTGCTGGAACTGGCCCGGAGACAACCGACCGACCTACATGCATTGGGCAAGACCCGCGGGCTGGAATCAGGAACAATAAATCGGCATGGTGAACAGCTGCTAAAGTTGATCGAGCAGGCCAAGGCCAACCCCAAGGAACAGTGGCCACAGACTAGGCAACAACCACCCAAACTGACCCCGAATCAAGAGGCAACTACCGACCTGCTTATGGCCGCCCTGCGTCTGGCAGCAGCAGGTGAAGGTATAACCGCATCTGCTCTGGCAAGCCGCAAAGAGTTGGAGCAACTGGTAAGTGGCGAGCGCGAACTGGAACTACTGCGTGGCTGGCGCCGAGCGCTGGCAGGTGATCTGCTATTGGCAATATTGGAGGGACGCAGTGTCTTGCGGCTAAACAACGGTCAGCTAACCATAGAGAGCAACGAATAGGCCGTGATTACCCAGACTAATCCCTCACCCTTTTAAAGAAACGCAACCACACCCCGCTCAACAACCACGAATAGGCGTATGTACCAAACAGTATAAGTACAAAGGCAATAACAATATCTGTCGCACTACCGTCCAGTGAGAAGGCCGGGACATATCCAAACAGGAATGGTGCTAGATAGAGAAATTTAGCAAACTTGAATGCATTAAACGCGGTCCTCCACATATTGGCCTTGGCTATGGTCGCCCCAGCAAAGGCGGCTATGCAGACCGGTGGAGTAATATTGGAGTCCTGTGATAGCCAATAGACAATCATATGTGCGGCAAGCACATTAACCCCAAGGTGGGTTAGGGCAGGAACTGCGACTACGGCAGTAATAAGATAGGCTGCCGTAACCGGTACGCCCATACCGAGTATCAGCGAGGCCAACGCTATCAGTAGGATGGTGAGAAACAGACTGCCGCCGGCCAGCCCAATCAAAATATCGGCAAAGGTGAGTATAAGACCGCTGTAGGTAAGCACACCGATGATGATACCGATCACACCTACCGTAGCCCCAATCTTCAGGCTGCTCTCTGTCCCATCCCTTGCCGCCTGCAGAAACTCCCGTGGCCCAATCGCTGTATCTGGGCGCAACCAACTTACCACTATACTAGTTCCTATACCGATGACTGCCGAAAAACCAGGAGAGTAACCCCACAGCATCAACACCGTAATCACGACTAGCGGTAAAATATAGAACCACTCTTTGCGCAGAATCTCAGTGGCACTATCATCAGATTTCTCACCAATGATATTAGATCTCTTGGCCTCGTAATGAACCATTACAAATACGCTAAAGAAATACATCAGTGCAGGAAAGATGGCCACCAGCATGATCTGGGAATATGGCAGCTCAGTCAGTTCCGCCATGATGAAACCGCCAGCCCCCATAATCGGTGGCATAAACATCCCACCAATGGATGCCGCCGGTTCAATGGCTCCAGCAACGTGTGGCTTAAAGCCAGCCCGTTTCATCATCGGGATGGTGAAGGACCCGGTGGAAACGGTATTGGCGATAGCGCTGCCAGAGATCGATCCGAACAGACCGCTGGCGATGACCGCAACCTTGCCAGGGCCCCCAACCTTATGGCCCACAGCAGCCAGAGGGAAGTCGATAAAGAAGCGCTGCGCACCACTCGCCTTCAGAAAGGCCCCGAATATCACAAACAGCAGGATATAGGTGGCCAGCACATTGGCCATGATGCCGAACACTCCGTCGCTCTTATAGAAGATACTGGTGCAGAGTTCGGGAAAGGTATCTCCGGCGTGTGAAATCAACTCTGGCGCAGAATCCCCATAGACTCCGTACAGCAGCATGATGGTGCCAATAACAATAAAGACACTCCCCACCACCCGACGCGCCACCTCCATGCCAACCAGAACGCCCACCATAGCTATGGCCTGATCAAGCTCCGTTTCTGCCCCTACCCGATAGTTGATGATTTCGAAGACATAGATCCAATAGCCTAAAGATACCATTGAAGCCAGGATCAATAGATAGTCTATAGCACGCCCGATTGTGCTCTTTGACTGGTAGATCAGGAACACCAGTACATAGGTGATCGCCACATAGATGCCACGATGATACTGGGTATCCATAGGCTCCCACGTTGCAGCATAGGAGTAGAATAGCACCAGCACGAGGGCCATGGCGTCAAACAGACACTGCTCCCATTTGCGCAATGCGTCAAAGGATCCCATTTAGCTTAATCCACTTGGTTATAGCAAAACAAAGTGAAAGGGAGGGGCTGGTAGCCCCTCCCTTGATCCAACGGAGTCAGATTACTCCATCATCCCTTTCTCTTTCCAGAATTTTACTGCGCCCGGATGCCAGGGGGTAACCACACCCTTGGTACCCGTATCTAGGGACATCTCCTTGAAGGTCTTTTTTTGCTCTCTCATGTGGGCGAGCCCCTCTTCTGTATAGATGGCGGACAGCATGTCGTAGACCAGCTGATCAGGCACCTTGGCATTGGCCACCCAGAGGGCGGAGTCCTGAAAGGAGGGGGTATCCGCATCCACCCCACGGTAGGTTCCTGCTGGAACGGACAGGGTGGAGAAATAGGGGTACTTATCGAAGAAACCACTATCAGTAGCGTCCTTACCCAGATCCACCAGTTCGATATCGTTGGTCTGGGCCGCCATGATCACAGCCCCACTCGGGAAGGCGGTAAACAGCCAGAAGGCGTCGAGCTGATTGTTGCCGAAGGCAGCCGCGGCATCGTTATAGCCCATGGCATTGCGTTCGATCTTGTCCCAGATCCCCATGTGTGAGAAGAACAGTTCACAGTTAGCGAAGGCACCTGAACCAGCATTGCCGACACCAACCTTTTTACCCTCAAGATCCTTGGTACTCTTGATGCCGGAGCCCTTGCGCACTACCAGCTGGGCTGGTGCGCCGTATAGATAGGCGACCGCCATAACATCCTCATATTTTTTTTCGTCATTCTTCAGCATACCGTTGCGGCCAAGATAGACGTGGCCGGAATAGACCACACCAAAATGCGACTTTCCTTTGTCCACCTTGCGCAAATTCTCAACAGAACCGGCCGAAGATTGGGCCTGTACGTTGTATCCCTCCAGATTCTTGATAGGCTGGTAGACCTGGATGGCATTGGCAACTACCTGAAAGGTGCCGCCGGCAGGACCACCGCCAAAGACAATCCGCTCTGCCGCTACAACCATAGATGAGCCGAGTAGCAGCAGGGTAAAAATGGTACTTACAGCAAACAGAAAGGCATTGCGTTTCGTTTTCATAAGGCCATCTCCTGAAATATATATATGGGAGTATTTAAGGGATCTCTAATACATGTGAAAACCCAAATAATACGTGCCCATACTGCCATGTTTCAGGAGTATAAACCATAATCTAGAAACTGCGGATGCAGTCTACATTTTATAGCAACGTCTGTTGCCACAGCACCTCGCCAGCAATAAACTGTAAGTGCTAGTAGTCACGTAGATATAGATTATATGACCGATCTAAGGGGTACTCACACCAAGCACCATATACCCATATTGCTACTGCTATCCGGGCTGCTCCTCGTCATTTTTGGCATTTATGCCAACGCTAAAGAGCCTTGGCAAACCTTGGAGCCTGGCCTGGAGATGGGAGAATTCAGCCACCGACAGGGCGACACTGCCGGGCCTGCCACAATATTCATCCTGCGCATTGATCCCAAACTGTGGGATCTGAAGATTATGACCAACAGGGAGTTCAACCATAAGGGTGGGCTCTCAGCCAAGAGCTGGGCCCAACAGCATAATCTTACCGCAGCCATAAACGCTGGGATGTTCTTTACTGACCACTCCACCCACGCTGGCTATATGAAGGTAAACGAACTGATAGCCAGCAGGGGGATCAATCGATACCAATCACTAGCAGCATTCTCCCCATACCACAGCGGTATAGCTCCATTTAGGATTATCGACCGTGACAGCGAGGGAGTAAGCCTGACGAAACTACGCGAACGGTACCGCTACCTGGTGCAGAATTTACGTCTTATAAAACGTCCCGGCGTAAACCGCTGGCAGCCAAAAGGTAGAAGGTGGAATGAGGCAGCTTTAGGGGAAGATGATAAAGGCCGTATCCTCTTTATCTATTCGTCGAGCTTTATATCTGTATATCAGTTCAATGAAACCCTGTTGCGACTTCCAATAAATCTGGTGGCCGCGCAGCATCTAGAGGGGGGCTCTGAGGCGCAGATGTATATAAACCACAAAGATTATAAACGCGAATTCAGCAGCATCTTTAAACCAAACTTTATCGGTGAGCAAATGAGTATAGAATCGTGGCCTATCCCCAACGTGATCGCTGTTGTCCCTGCGGCAGACCGTTAATGATTACCACGCCTAAACCTCCAGCCCACGGCCAGTACTAACAATAGCAGCGCCAATATAACCACTGCATAATTGCCAACTATTGCGTATGGCGTCATCCCCGCCATAGGCTGGATCTCACCTCTCAATGTAGCCACACTGAACGGTGGGGCAGAGCCTATCAGTTCGCCCTTGGGGGCGATCAATGCCGAGATCCCGGTGTTGGTAGCACGCAGCAGGTAACGCCCCGTCTCCAGCGAGCGCATACGGGCAATCTGTAGGTGCTGTGGTGGAGCCAATGAGTCGCCGAACCAACTGTCGTTGCTGGCGTTTATCAAGAATTTTGCCTGCGGCAGGGCAGTTATGACCTCCTCACCAAACGCATCCTCATAACAGATGGATATGCCGACCGGATGGCCAGCGAGGATCATGAGTGGTTGCTCTTGTGCGCCCGCAGAGAACTGCGACATGGGTATCTGCATCCAGTCGATGAGCGGCTGGATCAGCTGCTTAAGTGGTGTGTATTCACCCAGAGGAACTAGGTGCCGCTTGCGGTAACTACCTGCGGCACCACCACGACTAACCATGGCGTTATAGTAGTGCTTCTTATCTTTGTCCCAGAGCGGTATCCCCACCAATAGTTGGCTGCCATTACTATTCAGAACCTCAGTCAATGGCGTCAGCACCTCCTCGTCCACCCGGTAAAGAAATGCCGGAATGGCGGTCTCCGGCCAGATAATGAGATCACTATCCACATTGGCCATGGTGAGCTCAGTATAGAGTTCCAGAGTCGGAACCAGCTGATCCCGCTGCCACTTCAACTCCTGGTTGATATTACCCTGGATCAGAGAGACCCGCACCGGTTCACCCACCGGGGATGTCCAGTCCTGCCAATCCAGAACCAAACCAGATGCCCACAACAAGATGACTGCGCAGAGAGCGGCCAGCCGTCGTCTGCCATCGACCAACTGGGCAAACAGTAGTAGTGCCGCCGAGAGCAGTAGGGTTAGGCTGACACCATATACCCCGAGTAGAGGCGCAAATCCTTTGAGTGGGCTGTCGCTTTGGGAGTAACCCAAGGCGAGCCAGGGAAAACCGGTCAACAGCCAGCCACGCAGCCACTCCGACAACAGCCAAATGGAGGGATAGATCAACAGCAGCTTAACGCCCCTGCCCTGCCCTATAGAGAGACGCTGCGCCACCCAACCGGCTAATCCATAATAGACTGAGATAACCATCACAAAGACAGCCGTTATTACAGCCGCCAATAGGCTTCCTACATTACCGAATTGGTCAATACTAATCTGCAGCCAGGAGACCCCAGCACCAAACAGACCAAGTGCAAACAACCACCCATCACGGAAGGCCTGTCCAGGGGTAGCATCCAGCCATAGATAGAAGAGTATAGCTGGGCCAATAACGGCAAACGGGAATAGTCCAATTGGGGCAAAGGCGAGCAGAGTCAACAAACCGCCGGCGATGGCGATCAGGCGGCGCTTCCAACCAACCAGGTTGATCAAGCGTCTTCCTCTTTAACCTCTGACAGTCGGCGGATATTCAGCAGGTGCAAGCGGCGGCTGTCGGCACGTACCACCTTGAAACTGAATTGGCCGATGTCCACCCGCTCTCCCCGTTTCGGCATGTGACCAAGCGCCTTGGAGACCAATCCAGCAATAGTGTCAAACTCATCGTCCGGAAAATCGGTGCCGAAGTACTGGTTAAACTCGTCGATCGGGGTGTGGGCCTTGGCGGTATACTCCATCTCACTCCGCTTGAGTATGGCCGTGCCATCATTAAAATCGTGCTCATCCTCAATCTCACCGACAATCTGTTCCAGCACGTCCTCGATAGTCACAAGTCCAGATGCTGCTCCATACTCGTCCACCACGATAGCCATGTGGTTACGACTGGCCTGGAACTCATCCAGCAACAGATTGATGCGTTTGCTCTCCGGTACAAACAGCGCCGACCGTAATAGATCACGAATATCAAAACGCCGCGCCCGACCTGAAGCATAGGCTAGTAGATCCTTAGCCAACAGGATACCCACCACCTCACTGCGATCATCATCGATAACCGGAAAGCGGGAGTGGGCGGACTCAATGACCACTGACAGTATCCCCTCCAGTGGCTCCTCCCGTTCTACCACCACCATATTGGCCCGTGGAATCATGATGTCCCGCACCTGCATCTCAGACACGTGCAGCACCCCCTCCATCATGGCGAGCGCCTTGGCATCAAGCACCGAACGCTTCCTCGCTGCCGACAGAAGATCCAGCAACTGCTTGTGGTTTTTTGGCTCTAGCATTATGCCATTGACCACCTTGGCACACGTCGAACTAAGCCATGACCCGCTATCCTTATTCGCCTTATCTTTACTCATCTCTCCCCTGTGAAACCTCTGATATATTCAGGTTATCCAGCACTGCATATACGTACTGCCTACTTTTAATCGGTACTCTCCGCATAGGGATCTGGAAACCCAAGCCCAGCCAAGATACCCTGTTCCAACCCCTCCATTATAGCGGCATCGTGTTCGTCCTGGTGGGTGTATTGCAACAGGTGTAAAACTCCATGCACCACCAGATGGGCCCAGTGGGCCTCCACTGTCTTACCCTGCTGCTGTGCCTCTCGCTCGACTATGGGAGCAGCAATCACCAGATCCCCTAATAGGGTGGTCTCCACCACCTCTGGTATAGATGCTGGAAAAGAGAGGATGTTAGTAGGTGCATCGATCCCCCGATAGCGGCTATTCAGATCCCTACTCTCGGCCTCATCTACCAGGCGGATTACCAACTCTGCCTCCGCCAGTCGACCGGCCAACGCCGCCTCCACCCAGCGCCGAAAATCTTCCTCAGGAGGAACCTTAGCCATCTCTCGCGTAGATTGTAACTCCAGCTCCAGCTTCACGCCTCCTCCTGATCATAATCCTCATAGGCGTTAACAATACGCAGCACCAGCGGATGGCGCACTACATCGCTGGCACGGAAAAAGGTAAAGCTTATGCCCTCTACCTCGGGCAACACTGCGGCCGCCTGCCGTAGTCCAGATGTGTGGCCACGGGGTAAGTCGACCTGAGTTATATCTCCAGTAATAACCGCAGTAGAACCAAAACCGATACGAGTTAGGAACATTTTCATCTGCTCTGGTGTACTGTTTTGCGCCTCATCCAGGATGATAAAGGACTCATTCAAAGTACGCCCACGCATGTAGGCAAGAGGAGCTACTTCGATTACGTTGCGCTCAATAAGTCTAGCCACCCGCTCAAACCCCAGCATCTCATACAGGGCATCGTAGAGAGGCCGTAGATAGGGGTCTATCTTCTGGCTCAGATCACCCGGTAGAAAACCGAGACGCTCACCCGCCTCTACTGCAGGACGTACTAGCAGTACTCGCCGCACCTGATCCCGCTCTAAGGCATCTACCGCAGCAGCTACCGCCAAATAGGTCTTTCCGGTACCGGCCGGACCGATCGCAAAATTGATATCATGGGTAACAATACGGTGTAGATATTCCCGCTGATGGGGGCCGCGTGGCCGCACCATGCCACGGCGGGTCTTGATCACTACTTCCGGCAGGCTGGGTTCAAGATCATTCCGTAACAGCTCCTCTACCCCGGACTCCTGGAGGAACAGATGCACCAGCTGGGGGGTCAATACCTCCTCTTGTGCCTGTGCGTAGAGTCCCTTCAACAACTCCCCGGCAACGTGTATCGCTGCAGGCTCCCCCTGCAGGCGAAAGCGATTGCTATGGTTGTTTATCTCCACCCCAAGCCGTCGCTCAATCTGCCGTAGATGCTCATCCAGTTGGCCGCATAGGTTGGCCAGCAGGTGGTTATCCTCCGGGGTAAGGGTGATGTCCAAAGATCTGGAAGATGCGTCCATCAGGCACTCTTGACCAACGATGGCTGCACCAATATGCCACGCATGGAGTTGGGTAGGGCCTCGGTGATGGTGATATCCACTAACTGACCGATCAGATCGGCCGGGGCATCAAAGTTGACCACTCGATTGTTCTCAGTGCGCCCCGCCAGCTGCGAGGCATCCTTGCGTGAGGTCCGTTCTACCAACACCCGCTGTTGGGTACCAACCATGCGCCGACTAATCTGCTGGCTTTGTTCATTGATCCGGTGTTGCAGCCGCTGCAGCCGCTCCTGTTTCAGCTTCAGTGGAATATCATCTACCATATCTGCCGCTGGGGTTCCCGGCCTGGCACTGTAGAGAAAGCTGAATGATTGATCGAAACCGACCGCCTCGATCAGTTCCATGGTGCGCTCAAAGTCCGCATCGCTCTCCCCAGGGAAACCGACAATAAAGTCAGATGAGATGCTTATATCAGGACGCACCTGCCGCAGGCGGCGAATTATTTCTCGATAATCGCGTGCAGAGTGGCCGCGCTTCATCAGCCCCAAAATCCGATCAGAGCCGCTCTGTACCGGCAGGTGCAGATGGCTTACCAGCTCCGGCACCTCGGCAAACACCTCTATCAGACGGTCCGAAAACTCCAGCGGATGGGAGGTGGTAAAACGAATCCGGTCGATGCCATCAATTGCCGCTACGCAGTGGATCAGCAGTGCCAGATCGGCACTGGTGCCATCATCCATCAGGCCATTATAGGCGTTCACATTCTGTCCCAGCAGATGGATCTCGCGTACCCCCTGCTGCACCAGCCCAGCAACCTCTGTGGTCACATCGTCGAGTGGACGACTAAGCTCCTCCCCCCGGGTAAAGGGAACCACACAATAGGTGCAGTATTTGGAACAGCCCTCCATCACGGTGACATAGGCAGACGCACCACCCGCAGTCGGCTGTGGCAGAACATCAAATTTCTCAATCTCAGGGAAGGATACATCTACCACTACGCACTGCTCGCGCCGCACCCGATCCAGCATCTGCGGCAGACGGTGCATGGTCTGGGGGCCAAAGATCATATCTATGTAGTCTGCCCGCTGCAGGATGGCATCCCCCTCCTGACTGGCAACACAACCCCCCACAGCGATCACCAGCTCCGGGCGCTGCTCCTTCCAGGAGCGCCAGCGGCCAAGATAGGAGAAGAGCTTCTCTTGTGCCTTCTCACGGATAGAGCAAGTATTTAGTAGCAGCACATCGGCCTGTTCCGGCAAGGATACAAGCTCGAGACCATGGGAGGCCTTGAGAAGATCCGCAATCCGGGCGGAATCATACTCATTCATCTGACAACCGAAGGTCTTTATATACAGCTTTTCTGCCATGAAGGGGACGAAAATCTCAAAAGGGACAGTAGGTTACACCCAAACCGGTTTTTTTTCTACCCATATTCGCAGGTCTAGACGCAAACAGCGACTATGGGCTACAGTGTTCAGGATCCCATAAGTGGAAAAGGAGCAAAATCGACCATGCCAACCTACCCCCACATAAAGCTCGCCTTAGTGATCCTGGGAGCATCCCTACTGACCGCCTGTGTAGAGTTCAAAGAGCAGCAGTTGAGCTACAACATAGTGGACAATGAACTGACCATATTCCAGGAATATCGGGGAATACATGCAAAAGATATCAACATCTCCGACAAACAAAAGAAGAAACCAAAGACCACACTGAGCGAGAGCGAACAGAAGGAGATCGATTCTGTTATCAATAGCGAGCGCACCTTTTTCTTTGACAACTGGATATCTGAGTACAACCGCAGTCACCTGGAGAAGGAGCTCGCACGATACAACGAGGGGAAAGCCACCCCAGAGGAGATGGCAGAACAGCGCGACTGGATCCCGCTGATTCAACTGCTGCTGGCCAACGTCAAAGTGACCAATGGCGACTTCTATTATGATAACAAACAGCGCCTGAGTGGCTATCAGGTGGTACGGATAAAAAATCTGGATCTGCTGACAGCGCAGGCCAGCAAATCGATCTCACAATGGATACTGCTTGCAGAGCCGACAGACACCAGCATGACCGACCACATAAGGGCCATGGCGACAGCGAATCACCCATGGGTTCGACATGACCATAACAGGATCACCATAAGCTATCCGGCTTCAGCTGAAGAGTACGCAGCACTACAGAAGGATAACAACAGCTTCGCTGGTAACGACAAGCAGCCGGTAACCACTACATACAAAGATGGCATTGCCACAATCAATATTGGTTCGGCAAATGATGCCTTGGTGGTCATATCAAAGGTATTTGAAGGTCCTTACACTCCGATTGCGGTGGACTATATCTCCTCTAAATACCCGATCAAAAAAGATCTTGATATAGCTGGGATAAAGCAGAAGCTGTTCACTCCTCCCGAGGTTGACGCGCCGGAGCAGAAATAGCTAGCTACCCATTGCTGTCCCACAAACCTTTATTTCAACGCTAAGGCGCAGAGACGCGAAGAACGCAAAGGTTATAACTGTTTGAATACAAGCTAGTATTTCTTAGCGACCATTGCGTCTTGGCGTCTTGGCGTCTTCGCCTACAGGGAAGTAGGCGAGGGGCGTGAGCATGGAGCGGAAGGTTTGCGTTAAATAATGCGAATCCATGTTTCCACCTCAATGGTTACGGTCGTATGCTCGAGTTTTCAAGCAGTTATCCGCTAAACATGCATATCTTATGGCCAGCAGTGCCAGCTACCCGTCGACTTTATTAGGGGTATTACACCCCGGCCCTTGCGAGCCGGAGTGCTCCCTTATGTATCAGCCGCTCGCACAGCCGGTTAATTGGCACGCACCTCAATCTTGCGCGGCTTAAACTGCTCGCGTTTGGGAATAGAGAGTGTCAACACGCCATCTTTTAGGATGGCATCGGCCTTCTCTCCGTCTAGCTCACTACTCAGAGAGAAGTTTCGCCGATAAAGCGTGGAGTGAACATCGGCATGCAGCGCCTCCATCCCATCTGGCATTGGCACCTCTGAGACGCCCTCAATCGACAAGGTGTCTTTGTCGATTTGTATATCGAGCCTATCCTTCGAGACACCAGGCATATCTGCCTGCACAGTAATACCTTTATCGTTTTCGAAGATATTTACCGGCGGCCGGATTGCTCGCGCCTGCTCTCTGGCATCAGAGTCCGGTTTGGATCCACTTGTTGCTACATCATTTCTCTTAGTCATTGAAATCAACCTCCTGGTGATTACTGCACTTCGATCTGACGCGGTTTCTTGGCTTCATGGCGTTGGATGGTAATACGCAGTATGCCATCTCTGTAGTTCGCCTCTACCGCCTCTGGATCTACGTCATCTGGAAGTGTTATAACCCGATGAAACTCTCCACTGAAGCGTTCGTTCCGAAAATAGTCAGCTCCCTCTGCAACAGTCAACTTACGCTCACCATCTATAGTGAGCAGGTTACGCTGGATGGATATATCCAAGTTCTTCGGATCGATGCCCGCAGCAAATAGATAGACGTCTACCTGATCCGGGGTACTACCGATATTGATGGGTGGGTAGGTTCCCCTGGCCACCGCACGAATGCCGTTGGGCCAGGGCCCGGTACCAAACAGGTAATCTGTCTCTCTTCCCATGCGCCTGAGCTCGTCGAACAGGCTGCCCTCAAAACTACTCAGATTCCCAAACATTTAAGCACCTCCTATCGATTCTCAATTAACCTGACTGGGAACTCTGATTTCTATATATGGATTGGCTGTTTTCTTTTCAAGTATCTGGAGACTTATTTTCCCAGCAACGTATCATATTGTTTAATATAATGTTTATCAGCTTGAGTGGGGGGGTTGATTATTACGTCATTCCGGCTAAGAGCCTGTGCCGGACTTGATCCGGTACCGGAATCCATAGTGTGATTTCCCTGGATCCCGGCATACGCCGGGATGACAAAATGATGATTAGTCGGCTTCTACGCCACAATAGCAACGGGCGGACCCTTCTGGCCCGCCCATCACCCTCTTCGGGGCACTGTTCCTGTGTTGTTCCTAATGCCCGATTAAACGCCTCTTCCAGCGATCAGACTAGATCGAAGCGATCCGCGTTCATGACCTTCGTCCACGCGGCGACAAAGTCGCGCACGAACTTCTCCTCGCTGTCATCTTGCGCATATAGTTCAGCATAGGCGCGAAGAATCGAGTTGGAGCCGAACACTAGGTCTACCCTCGTTGCCGTCCACTTAAGCTTGTCGCTCTTGCGATCACGGATCTCATACAGATTGTCGCCCACCGGCTTCCAGGTGTTGCCCATATCGGTCAGGTTGACGAAAAAGTCATTCGTCAGAACGCCTTCACGCTCGGTAAACACGCCGTGTCTGGTTCCGCCATGGTTGGTACCTAGCACCCGCATTCCGCCGACCAGGACCGTCATCTCAGGAGCGGTCAGTCCCATGAGTTGAGTGCGATCCAGCATCAGCTCTTCTGGGGTAACGATATACTCCCTCTTTACCCAGTTGCGATAGCCATCATGGATCGGCTCCAACCATTCGAACGAATCGACATCGGTCATCTCCTCGGTCGCATCGCCGCGTCCTGGCGTAAATGGAACAGTGATATCGTGCCCGGCCGCCTTGGCCGCCTGTTCGACAGCGACGTTACCAGCCAGTACGATTAAATCAGCCACGCTGGCACCGCTTTCAGATGCAATGCCTTCGAGTACGCCAAGCACCCTGGCAAGACGCTCGGGCTCGTTACCTTCCCAGTCCTTCTGTGGAACCAGGCGAATACGCGCACCATTGGCGCCGCCGCGCTTGTCCGAACCACGAAAGGTCCTGGCGCTGTCCCATGCTGTGCTGGCCATATCACTTATGCTTAAACCACTGGCCTCGATTTTTGCCTTAACGGCGTCCACATCGTAGCTGGTACTGCCAGCGGGGACTGGATCCTGCCAGATCAGCTCTTCGGCTGGAACGTCCGGTCCGATATAGCGCGCCTTCGGACCCATGTCGCGGTGCGTCAATTTGAACCAGGCGCGCGCAAAGACTTCAGAGAAGTAATCAGGGTCTTGGTGGAAGCGTTCAGATATCTTGCGATACTCTGGATCCATCTTCATCGCCATGTCGGCGTCGGTCATGATCGGGTTGCGACGCAGCGACGGATTCTCAGCATCGACCGGTCTGTCATCATCATTGATATCAACCGGCTCCCACTGCCAGGCACCTGCAGGGCTCTTCTTCAGCTCCCACTCATGATTTAGCAACATGTCGAAGTAGCCGCTGTCCCACTGGGTTGGATGGGCTGTCCACGCGCCTTCGAGACCACTGGTGACAGTATCACCACCAATACCGCGCTTGCTCCTGTTGTTCCAACCCAACCCCTGTTCCTCGACGTCGGCAGCTTCTGGTTCCGGGCCCAACAGCGTGGCATCACCGTTACCATGTGCCTTACCCACAGTATGACCACCGGCGGTCAAGGCAACGGTCTCCTCGTCGTTCATCGCCATACGCTCGAAGGTGATGCGTACGTCATGAGCGGTCTTAAGCGGGTCAGGCTTACCATCCACCCCCTCAGGATTGACGTAGATCAACCCCATCATTACAGCCGCCAACGGATTCTCCAGATCACGCTCACCAGAGTAACGGCTACCTTCGCCGCCGCTGGGCGCCAGCCACTCCTTCTCTGAACCCCAGTAGATATCCTTTTCTGGATGCCAGATATCTTCCCGCCCAAAGCCGAAACCGAAGATCTTCAACCCCATAGATTCATAGGCAATTGTTCCAGCGTAGGCGATCAAATCGGCCCAGCTGAGCTTGTTGCCGTATTTCTGCTTGATCGGCCAGAGTAGACGGCGCGCCTTATCGAGGTTGGCGTTATCGGGCCAAGAGTTGAGCGGTGCAAAGCGTTGATTGCCAGTGCTGGCGCCGCCGCGACCGTCAGCGGTACGATAGGTACCTGCAGCATGCCACGACATACGAATCATCAACCCCCCATAGTGGCCCCAGTCAGCAGGCCACCACTCCTGGCTATCTGTCATTAGCGCATGCATATCGCTTTTCAGCGCTTTAAAATCGAGTGTTTTGACCTCTTCCCTATAGTTGAAGTCCGCTCCCATCGGATCGCTCTTGCTATCGTGTTGATGCAGGATGTCGAGATTCAGGGTTTTGGGCCACCACTCCGTAACCGATGATTCATCCGTTGTTACGGCCCCATGCATAACTGGGCATTTACCTTTAGACATTGCTCTATCTCCTTTAGTGTTTATAACCTGCTTGCGCTAATACCCCAGATCTTTCCAAGGGTTGACACCAATACTATGGCGTGAGTTAATTCGCGTAAATCGATTAATATTCCATTCTGTGTTCGCTTTTTACGAACACTGTAGAGGCTTTAGTAGAGGCTTTAATGAAGCAGTTACCGAGCATGAAACAACTGGAGTACCTTGTCACATTGGCAGAGACAGAGCACTTTAGCAAGGCGTCAGAGCGGTGCTGTGTCACACCCTCCACTCTCAGTGCAGGGATAAAGGATCTGGAGAGTCTGTTCGGTGTGCCGCTGGCAGAACGCAGTAAACGACATGTTCATATGACATCCATCGGCAAGGAAATCGCACTCAGGGCACACCATCTGCTACGCAATGCCGAGGAGATTATGGAGCTGGCATCCTCCAATCGAGAGCCGATGACGGGAGAGCTAAAACTGGGTGCTATACCGACGATAGGCCCATTTCTACTCCCCCGTGTTATTACAGCCTTAAACAATCTATATCCAAATTTAAGGCTGTTCCTAGAGGAAGATCTGACTGACCGTCTGCTCGACCGGCTACAGCAGGGAGATATCGATGTTGCTCTGCTTGCACTGCCCTATGACACAAGAAACTTTGAGACCATGCTTCTGTTTGATGACGAGTTTCTGTTTGCCTGTAATCAAAAACGAGCTTTATCAAATCGGCAGTCGATCTCAGTCGATGAGCTGCGCAATCAACCGCTCATGCTGCTAGAGGAGGGTCACTGCCTACGTTCACATGTCCTGGATGCCTGCAAGTTTGAACAGCGTCAAGGCCGAAATAAATTCGAAGCCAGTAGCTTCTTTACCCTGGTTCAGATGGTTGCATCCGGAATCGGCGTTACGCTTCTGCCGAAGCTTGCCATTGACGCAAATATCACCGATGGGACCAATATACAATTGACGCCACTGGAAGAACCATATTTTCGCCAGATCGGTCTGGCATGGCGCCACTCCTCTCTGCGTGAACAAGAGTATAGGATGTTAGGTGAAGCCATACACTCTATACTCCCTACTAATTCCATTGAAAATGAATGCTAAGGTAATCCATTGAATCACCGCCCCCGAAAAAGATTCGGCCAGAACTTTCTGCAGGACAGCGCAGTTGTGCATCGGATCGTGGCGGCCATTGCGCCCCGGCCGGGAGAGCAACTGGTAGAGATCGGCCCGGGACAGGGGGCCATAACGAAGGATCTGCTGCGTGAGGTTGGGCAGATGGATGCGGTGGAGCTGGACCGTGATCTGATCGGTCCACTGGCGGCCATGTGTGAGGGTATTGGGGAGCTGCGTATCCATAGTGCCGATATCTTAAAGTTTGATCTCTGCTCCCTGGCAACAGCAGACTGCAAGCTGCGGGTAGTAGGCAACCTGCCCTATAACATCTCCACCCCGATCCTGTTTCACCTGCTGGAGCAGTCGCGCTGTATCCGGGATATGTTCTTTATGTTGCAGCAGGAGGTGGTGGAGCGGATGGCGGCCCAACCAGGTGGCAGAACCTATGGCCGCCTGTCGGTCATGTTGCAGGCGCGCTGCCGGGTTACCCCTCTGTTCACCATACCGCCTGAGGCCTTCTCGCCTGCGCCCAAGGTGAACTCCGCCTTTGTCCGTATCACCCCTTGTACTACACCACCGGTGCAAATAGATGATCACCAGATGTTTCAACAGGTGGTTACCCAGGCCTTTGGCCAACGGCGCAAGACCCTACGTAACAGCCTGGGTAAGCTGTTGGATGCGCAGGCCATAGAAGAGCTTGGTATAGATCCAGGGCTACGTGCCGAACGCTTGAGCGTGGAGGAGTTCGCACGACTGGCCAATGCGACTTGTAAAACGGTGACTTCGCCCTGATATCTGCTGGACAGGGCATGTCTTAATTAGATGTGCTATTACCATACAAGGCAACGGATAAAGACCATGAGCAAAAAGGATAACGGGCAGAATGAGAGTGAGATTGTTATAGAACAGTCGTTGGTGCGCGCCACCGAAGTTCTGCCAGGGATAATCCACCTGTTACCAGTCACTGTACGCCCATTTTTCCCCGGACAGGCAGTCCCGCTTCTGATGGAAGCGGAACACTGGCAGGAGACATTCAAGGAGGTATCCGAGAGTGGGCAACAGATGCTGGGAGTTGTCCTGGCCGAGGCTCCGTCTGCGGAAGAGGCACGGAGCAAAGATTTCAAGCAGGTGGGCACGGTCTGCCGGGTCCATCGAGTACAGCAGAGTGATGGTCGCCTGCAAGTACTAGTGGAGTGTATTCAACGCTTTCGCATCGAAAAGTTTCTGAGCGAAGATGCACCGTTCCAGGCACAGGTACATTACTTTCAGGAATATGATGCTACGCCGAGCAAGGAAATCAAGGCGTATGCTATGGCCATCATTAACACCATCAAAGAACTGCTGCCACTTAATCCGCTCTATACCGAAGAGTTGCGTATGTTCCTCGACCGTTTCGGTCCGGAGGATCCCTCCCATCTAGCAGATTTTGCTGCCAGCCTCACTACATCTAGTAACGCTCAACTACAAGAGGTACTTGAGGCCACCGAGCTGCTGCCACGTATGGAGAAGACCCTGGTGTTGCTTACCAATGAGCTGGAGATGGCCAAGGCTCAACATACAATCCGCAAATCGGTGGAAGAGCGGATGGATAAGCAGCAGCGAGAATTTTTTCTGCGTGAACAGCTCAAGGCGATCCAGAAAGAACTGGGGGTCGCCAAGGATGACCGAACCGTTGAACTGGATAAATTCAGAGAGCGGCTGCAGGAGTTGCAACTATCAGATGAGGCAGAGAATCGGGCAAATGATGAGATGGACAAGATGTCTATCCTGGAGACTGGCTCACCGGAATATGCCGTTACCCGCAACTATCTCGACTGGATCACAATGTTGCCATGGGGCAAGCACTCTGAGGACAACCTCGATATCGACCACGCCCGCAAGATACTGGATCGTGACCACTACGGCCTGGAAGATGTAAAAGATCGCATCCTGGAGTTTCTGGCAGTTGGCATCATGAAGAAACAGGTCGGCGGCTCAATCATCCTGTTCGTTGGACCGCCAGGGGTCGGCAAGACCTCTATCGGCAAATCAGTAGCCGCTGCGATGGGGCGCGAATTCTATCGCTTCTCGGTTGGCGGTATTCGGGATGAGGCGGAGATCAAAGGCCACCGCCGCACATACATCGGCGCCATGCCGGGCAAGTTCATCCAGGCGATGAAAGAGTTGGGTAGTGAAAACCCGGTGATCATGCTGGATGAGATCGACAAGATCGGTGCCTCCTATCACGGCGACCCAGCCTCTGCCCTGCTGGAAGCACTGGATCCAGAACAGAACAGTGACTTCCTTGATCACTATCTTGATCTACGCTTTGATCTATCCAAGGTGCTATTCCTCTGCACTGCCAACCAGCTTGACACCATACCTCGCCCACTGCTGGATCGGATGGAGGTAATCAATCTATCTGGCTATATCCCCAAGGATAAGCAGCAGATTGCTCGCCGCTATCTACTACCCAGACAACTGAAACGGGCCGGACTAAAACGCAGTGACGTCAAAATCAGCGCCGCCACCCTGCGGGCTATAGTTGATGGCTATGCCCGAGATGCCGGGGTGCGTCGCTTAGAGAAACAGCTCGGAAAGATCGTGCGTAAGGCTGTGATCAAGCTTCTGGATGGAACCAAGCCGCCCATTACGGTGGCCCAAGATGAGCTGACGGACTATCTGGGTAATCCCCCGTTCCGGGATGAGCGTAGTCTCAGCGGCGCCGGGGTTGTCACCGGTCTTGCCTGGACCGCCATGGGTGGTGTCACCCTGAACGTAGAGGCAGCATGTACCCATCGTTTCAACCGAGGTTTCAAGCTAACCGGCCAGTTGGGCGATGTCATGCGTGAATCCGCGGAGATAGCCTACGGCTATATCGTCGGCCATGCCGAGCAGTATGGTGTCGATCCAGAGTTCTTTAAGAAGGGATTTATCCACCTGCATGTGCCGGCCGGAGCTACCCCAAAAGATGGCCCCAGTGCGGGCATCACCATGGCCAGCGCCCTGCTCTCCCTGGGGCGTGATGAAAAAGTGGCCCGCCCAATTGCCATGACCGGAGAATTGACCCTCAGCGGCCAAGTGTTCCCGGTAGGAGGTATACGCGAGAAGGTGATTGCAGCCAAACGCGCCGGGATAAGGGAATTGATCCTGCCACACGACTGCCGAGGAGATTATGCCGATATTCCAGAGCATATCCGCCGGGGACTCACAGTGCACTTTGTCTCTATCTTTGATGAGGTAGTGCCACTACTGTTTAAGAAGGTACGGAATGCTAAAAGGTAGGTAGTACCTACCCTTTGTTGGTCGGACTTAGTCCGACCAACGTGGGCAACCCCTAAAAGGGTATATCGTCATCAAACCCCTCATCCTGCGGTGGGGGCGGTGCAGAATTGGATTGGGATGGGGCCGAGCCTCTATGTTCGAATTCCGCACTACTACCACCACGACTATCCAGCATCTGCATCTGATCAGCGATGATCTCTGTGGTATAGCGGTCCTGACCGTTCTTGTCCTGCCACTTGCGGGTCTGCAGCTTCCCCTCGATATAGACCTTGGATCCCTTTTTTAGGTACTCTCCCACTATCTCGGCGAGGCGACGAAAAAACACCACCCGGTGCCACTCGGTACGCTCCTGCTGCTCCCCACTACTTTTATCCTTCCAGGATTCGCTGGTGGCAATGGAAACATTTGCCACGGCGTTACCGTTAGGCATATACCGCACCTCTGGATCCTGTCCCAAATGACCGATCAGTATTACTTTATTGATTCCGCGAGTAGCCATGATTCCTTAATCCCCCTGTCTCTGAGTACCCGTCTCCGTCCTGGAGGCGGTATTAAATATGAGCTTCCAGTTTAACCCGGATAATTCATGAAGGGAACGAAGATAATGCACTAATCTCGGCCATATCGATCTCGCTTTTATCAATTTTCAGATAGGCAATACCATCTGCAGCTACCACGGCAGCCTCCCCCACCCCCTTGATACCTAGCAGTTGTGCCTGCAGGGCCGTCGCCCGCGCCTCATCCAGCTCACCCACCCGCAACAGATAGCTGCTATAAGAAGATGGTGGCGCCATTCTTGAGGCCACCAGCAGCCACAGCAGAGTTACCAGTGTGCCGAAGATGAATACCCCCTCAATACCGAAACAGCCCTGTACCCAACCGCCGAGCATGCCGCCGATAAAGGCCCCGGTAAACTGTGATGTGGAGTAGATCCCCATGGCGGTGCCCTTGCCAGCCGCCGGGGCCACCTTGGATACCAGTGAGGGTAGCATCGCCTCCAACAGGTTGAAGCCGAGGAAAAACAGCAACAGCATTAAGCCCAGCCCAAACAACCCCTGGTGCAGGAAATAGAGCCCAAACTCGGCCACTGCCAGTAGCAGGATCGCCCCGAGAAGTACCTGCTTCATTTTACCCTGACGCTCTGCGATTACGATAAATGGCACCATCAGCAGCATTGAGAGCAGCATTACCGGCAGATAGAGTTGCCAGTGGCTGCTACTCTCCATCCCTATATAGTCCCGGAGGGCCAGCGGTACAGACAGAAAAAGTGCTGGTAACACCATATGCAGCACCATAATCCCCAGGTTAAGACGCAGTAGCTCAGGATTGGATAGGGCCTGACCAAACTGGGCCGGGACCGGCTCAGTATCCCGGTGAAAATGGCTCTCTCTGGGGGTTGGTACCAGAAAAATGGTAACCACGATGCCACTCAGGGCCAGCAGGGCCGTCAACCAGAATATTCCGGAGACGCCGATCCATCCATCCAGCAGCGGTCCCAGCACCAACGAAACGGTAAAGGCGATACCGATACTTATGCCGATCACCGCCATGATCTTGGTGCGGTTCTCCTCCCGGCTCAGATCGGCTGCCAGTGCCATGATCACTGCGGCTATGGCACCGCTACCCTGTAGGGCTCGACCCAGAATAACACCCCAGATGGTGTCAGAGGTTGCAGCTACTACGCTGCCCACAGCAAACATCAGAAGACCAGCTATGATCACTGGTTTGCGGCCAATCCGGTCAGAGAGCATGCCTAATGGGATCTGCAGCAGTGCCTGGGTCAGTCCGTAGACACCTATGGCCACCCCGACCAGAAAAGGCGTCACCCCCTCTAGCTCTTCGGCATACAGGGCGAACACTGGCATAATCAGAAACAGGCCCAGCATCCGCAGGGAGAAGATACCAGCCAGGGAGAAGGCCGCCCGCGACTCTTCCGGGCTCACCCCGTGGCCGTCCTCAATGATTTCACTCTCTGTCGTCATACCAAGCCTCGGATCCCATAGATTAATCTATAGCTAATATTAACACTCCCCACTGTAACTTAGCCCACAATGTTAAAGAGGTAGTATAATAGTGGGTTTCACCCGCTGGCAGCTGCTTAATGGACACTATACATATACGTGGGGCTCGCACCCACAATCTGAAGAACATCGATATCGATCTGCCCAGGGATAAGCTGATCGTCATAACCGGTCTCTCTGGTTCAGGCAAATCCTCGCTGGCATTCGACACCATCTACGCTGAGGGACAACGGCGCTATGTGGAGTCACTCTCCGCCTACGCCCGCCAGTTCCTGTCGATGATGGAGAAACCGGATGTAGACCACATTGAGGGGCTATCTCCGGCGATCTCTATTGAACAGAAGAGCACCTCGCACAACCCCCGTTCTACTGTCGGCACCATCACTGAGATCCATGACTATCTGCGGCTACTGTTCGCCCGCGCCGGTACCCCGCGCTGCCCCCTGCACGATCAACCGCTGGAAGCCCAGACCGTAAGCCAGATGGTTGACCAGGTCATGGCGTTGCCAGAAGGTAGCAAACTGATGTTGCTCTCCCCAGCCATATCAGAGCGCAAGGGGGAATACCACAAACTGCTGGCAGAACTGCTGGCCCAGGGATTCATCCGTGCCCGGATAGATGGCGAGGTGTGGGAACTGGATGATCCACCTGAGCTGGAATTGCACAAAAAACACACTATTGAGGTGGTGGTTGACCGTTTTAAGGTGCGGCCTGACCTTGGTCTGCGGCTGGCAGAGTCATTTGAGACCGCACTGCGGCTCTCCAATGGACTGGCCAGGATAGCCTGGATCGACAGCGAGAATGAGACGCAACGGGAAGAGCTAATCTTTTCCGCCAACTTCGCCTGCCCCCAGTGTGGCTACAGTATCCCCGAACTGGAACCACGGCTGTTCTCCTTCAACAATCCGGTAGGGGCCTGCCCCACCTGTGATGGCCTTGGGGTAGAACAGTATTTTGATCCAGAGAGGGTGGTGGTCCACCCCCATCTGAGCCTGGCCAGTGGTGCTATACGCAGTTGGGATCGACGTAACAGCTACTATTTTCAGTTGATCAAATCCCTTGGTAGCCACTATAAGTTCGATGTTGAGACCACTTGGGAGGATCTTCCGGCTGATATCCGCCACACTATCCTCTACGGCAGTGGTGAAGTAGAGATCAAGTTCAGCTACTTCAATGAGCGCGGTAGCAGCTACACTAAGGTTCACCCGTTTGAGGGGATCATCCGCAACATGGAGCGGCGATATCTGGAGACCGAATCTAATGCGGTACGTGATGAGCTGTCACGCTATCTCGCCCACCAGCACTGCCCGGAGTGTGGCGGGGCTCGCCTCAATAAGGGGGCGCGACATGTCTTTATTGATCAACACAATCTACCAACCATTTCCGCCATGCCGGTGGGGCATGCGTTGGAGTTTTTTAACACGCTGGAGCTCTCGGGCAAACGGGGAGAGATTGCAGCCAAGGTAGTAAAAGAGATCGTCCAGCGGCTTAATTTTCTTGTCAATGTAGGACTAGACTACCTTTCACTGGAGCGTAGTGCCGACACTCTCTCTGGGGGTGAGGCGCAGCGCATCCGCCTAGCCAGCCAGATCGGCGCAGGGCTGGTTGGAGTGATGTATATACTGGATGAGCCATCTATTGGCCTACACCAACGTGACAACGCCAAACTGCTTGAGACCCTCACCTACCTGCGCGATCTGGGCAACACCGTTATCGTGGTAGAGCACGATGAGGAGGCAATCCGCAGCGCCGATCACCTGGTGGATATAGGTCCCGGCGCCGGGGTCCACGGAGGCACTATCGTAGCTCAGGGAGAGGTCAAAGATGTGATTGCAGCAAAAACCTCTCTCACCGGCCAATATCTCTCTGGAGAGCTGGCCATTGAGATCCCGACGGAGCGTACTACTGCCGATCCACAGCGCACTCTCTCCCTATTGGGTGCCAGCGGTAACAATCTCAAACAGGTGAATCTGCATATACCAGTGGGCCTCTTCACCTGTATTACCGGCGTCTCCGGTTCAGGTAAATCTACCCTGATCAATGACACCCTCTACCCGTTGGTCTCGTCACAACTAAACCCCGCCCATCGGGAATCTGCGCCCTGCAATGAGATCAAGGGCCTGGAGAATTTCGATAAGGTGGTGGATATCGATCAGAGCCCAATTGGACGCACCCCTCGCTCTAACCCGGCCACCTATACTGGCCTGTTCACACCAATCCGTGAGCTGTTTGCAAACACCCAGGAGGCGCGTTCACGCGGCTACACTCCAGGACGCTTTAGCTTTAATGTCAAGGGTGGACGCTGTGAGGCTTGCCGCGGTGATGGTCTGATAAAGGTTGAGATGCACTTCCTGCCAGACATCTATGTACAGTGTGATGTCTGTAAGGGAAAGCGCTATAACCGCGAGACCCTGCAGATACAATATAAGGGCAAGAGCATTGATCAACTGCTGGCGATGACTGTAGAAGAGGCCCTCGCCTTCTTTGATGCCATCCCGGCGCTAAAACGGAAGCTGACAACTTTAATGGATGTAGGGCTCTCCTATATCACCCTGGGACAAAATGCGACCACCCTCTCGGGGGGCGAAGCACAGCGGGTGAAACTATCCCGTGAGTTATCAAAGCGTGATACCGGCAGCACCCTCTACATCCTGGATGAACCAACCACCGGGCTACACTTTGATGATATTAAGCACCTATTGGAGGTGCTACACCGACTGCGCGATCACGGAAATAGCGTAGTAGTAATCGAACACAACCTGGATGTAATCAAGACCGCCGACTGGATCATCGACCTGGGACCCGAGGGCGGTGATCGGGGCGGAGAGATAATCGCCCAGGGCACCCCGGAACAGGTGGCTGCTGTCGAGCGCTCCTATACCGGGCAATATCTAAAACCATTTCTGAGATAAGCAGAAGCCGACGACACTATAATCTACTCTTCCCGAAACGCTTTATAGGTCGCATCTGAAATCGGCGTAAATAGATAATCAAATAAGGATCTTGCATCACCAATCATAAATACTTGGGCTGGCATTCCCGGGTACAATTTTATATTTGACTGCAACTCTTTAAGCATTGACTCCGCTACTTTAACGCGGGCCAAATAATAAGCCTCTCCAGTTAACTCATCCTTCAGAATATCTGCAGACACTGTTATTACAGTCGCATCAAGCTTCGGTGCTTTTTTTGCTCTATAAGCCGTCAACTGAACCTTGGCCGGCATGCCGGAGTAGACCTGATCAATATCATTAGGATTAACTATGGCCTCGACAATCATGGTGTCGTCTTGAGGCACTACATACATGATTTCTGCTCCTGGTGATACAACAGCGCCGACAGTATGAACTTGCAAATCCATAATCGTTCCTGACACTGGCGCACGAATGACTGTTCTAGTCAATATGTCAGATGCCGCCTCTGTTTGCTCAGTTAAATCAGAAATGGCTTGCTCAACTTCTTCCAGCTCTGATAGCACTCTATTCAAGTGTTCGTTTTGTAGGTCAATAATCTCCAATTCAATGGCAAGATTTGCCTTCTTGATTTTAGCGACTTCTGCGGTCAACTCACCATACGTACCCTCCAGATGTGCAATCTGTTTTTCCGCCTCAATTACACGTGTCAGCGCCACATTCCCTCCGGCCGCTAGCTTTTTAAACATTGACTGCTCTTTACCAGCAAGCTCAAGCTCCTTTTTAATTGCCACAATCTGTGACTCCAATCCAGATAACTCATCCTCCCCTTGTTGCTTTTGCTTCTTGAATATTCCGATTTTCCCCTGAATAGATTTCTTTCTGCTGTCAAAAATATCCTTTTGCGTTTCAAATACAGTATGATTATCTGATATTTCTGATAACGACTGAAAATCAGGAGTGCTCCAGGAATCACGCTCCCCTTCCAGGCGGATTTTTTGCGCCCTTGCATTCATTAACTGATTATTCAATAAAGATTGCTGAGAAGAGACACTGACGTCCCTTAGTGAAACCAGCGGTTCATCAGTCACCACAAACTGGCCCTCTTTCACAAATATCTGTTCTACAATGCCGCCCTCCAGGTGCTGGACCACTTTACGGTTAAAATCCAGCACCACCTTACCGGGCGCAATAACAGCAGAATTGATGGGCGCAAAAGTCCCCCACAAAACAAACGTACCAACAAATACAACAGCCAGGTACATGCCTAATTTCAGTGGCTGCGCAGCAACATTTTCGCTATCATACTCTTTGGCTGAATTGATATAATCTTTTACTATCGATGCAGCCTTTATTGCATTTTGTTTGAATTTATCGATAACCATTTATCATCCACGCTTGATACGTATTGCTCTGCGCGTTTCAGTTGGGCCACTACCAACACCAAGTTCTGACAGGATATCTTTTGCTGCGCCAAAGGCCTTCGCCTCTCCATCCTGCATTATAAGTATCTTGTCCATAATTTGCAGAATACTGGGTTTGTGCACAGTAACAATACACGTGATCTTTTGTGCTTTAGCATTCAATAAACATTTAGCCAGAGCCTGCTCCCCAGCTGAATCTAAGTTTGAATTTGGCTCATCCAGCATGACCACCTTAGGGCGTTTATAAAATGCTCTGGCGAGTGCAATTCTCTGCCTCTGCCCTGCAGATAAAGCGGCGCCCTGAAAACCAACATCAGTTTGATAGCCATGTGGCAACTTAAGTACGACATCATGCACATAACTAAATTGACATGCCTCCAATACACGCTCATCATCGACCTCTTTCTCCATATGAGAGATATTATCCCTGACACTTCCTGAAAATAGCTCTACATCTTGCGGTAGATAGCCAATTGCATCAGCACGCTGAGATATCGGCCAATGCCTCAAATCTGCGCCATCTATCCTGACACATCCTATTGTTGGTATTAATACTCCGACCACAAGGCGGGCAAGCGTAGTCTTCCCACTACCACTTGGCCCTACAATACCCACCAACTCTCCTGGTTCGATATGGATATTTACACCCTTAATCAACCATCGACTATCACTCTGTAATTGATAGGCCAATTTCTCAAGTGAAACAGCGCCCTTGGGCTCTGGCAGATCCATTAAATAACGCTTTTTATCTGCTGATTCCTCTGTGTTTTCCGCCAAACGATTATAAGCCTGCTTCATATTTATCAAGGACTTAAACACTACTATCGCCTGTTCAAATGGCATCAGTGTTTTTCCAGCCAGAATAGAAACAGCGATTATACCTCCAGCTGACATCTGGTTTATTAATACGAATATTGCACCAGTCCCGGTCAAACAAACCTGTAATGCCATCCTGATCGACCTTGTCATGGCAGTCATCTCACTTAATGTGTTATTTGCCTCATATTCTGCATGCTGCCAAGGTCGGTTAAATTGTTGCCAGTGCTCAATCACCGCCTGCTTCATGCCCATTGCATTAATGACTTCAGTGTTTCTAATGAAGGAATCTGCGGACCGCATGGTTCCTAACTGCGCCTCATTCACATTACGTAATTTCTTTGCAGTTAACCTTTCATTTAGATACGCCATAAACAGCAGCAACAGTGCGCCTGCTATGGTAATAACCCCCAATATTGGGTGCACCATAAATATCACCAACAGATAGATTACAGCCCATGGTGCGTCAAAAAGAGTGGTCAGTGCGGGGCACGTGATAAAAGACTTGAGAACCGATAAATCTCTTAAAGGCTGGTTGCCATGTTGTGGCGTGTTCAGTCCTTGCTCTAATGCACAATCAAGAACATCAGAGGACAATTCATCATCAAGCCAGCGGCTAATATGCAAAAAGACTAATGAACGGATCCCCTGAAAAACACCTATAAAGATAATGCATACAACCGCAACGACAGAGAGCATAGCTAATGTTTCATAGGAACCGCTAGACAGCACCCTATCGAGTACTTGCAATGAATATAAGGGAATAGCCAGCATTAAGACATTAACTAGAAAACTAATCCAAAAGGCCCCCCAGAATGCTTTACGGCATAATAATAATTTTTGTTGAATTAAATTATATTGCATAACCCCCACCATCCGTGACATTTTTTTATATGATCATAAGATCGATATTTCTTTGGTCTAAAGTAAATGCAACTGGAAGCAATTTACAAATCAATCAGAGTTGGTGGTTATTAATTCAACGTACACTACTGAAACAGTACTAGACAGAATCCTGTCAAGCTGACACATCGCCTACCATTACTACCCAAGCCTTCCAAAGATCCTATATCCAGAATGTATGACGCATGCATGAAAAGAGTATAAAGCGATATCAATCTATAATTCTCTAACCTGCACCTTGTTAGCGCCAATCATCACATACATCTAACTAGAATCCCTCCCACCCTTCTGCTTACTATCTTATTGATTGCTATATTGTATTTATCAATACACTCAAGACACCTCATATACATACTCTACCCAATGCTACAATTTTCATATTTGAAGCAAGCACCAATCATGAAAAGATGAAATTATCTTCACTAAGTTGGTCCTTGCTCACTCCATACAGGTCAATGCTAGTATCAAAAAGATGCAGACCGGTCATGTACTCAACATTATTCCAGTCAATCTCTCCTGACTCATCTATTGCAGGCATCTCGAATTCATAAGCATACATATTAAAATCATCAACACTATTAATAGTGTCATTATACGAAAAGTCCAACTTATCATAATCGATTTCAAAGTCGCCAATCAGCACCATCTTATAATCATTGTAATTATAAGTGTCTCTTGGCACTACAAATACATCAGATCCGGCTCCACCAACAAGGTGATCAAAACCACGACTTAGATAGATAATGTCGTCTCCACCTTTTGCGTTAATCTCATCATCATAGTCAGTCCCTGTGATCACATCATCTCCATCCGTAGCGCCATAATCCGGGCTAAATATGAATTGATCGTTCGTTAAAGCACCAACATCTATATTTCTCAGTGTCAGCGTATAGCTTCCATCCAAACAAAGAATAGCATCATCTCCATCCTGTGTAATAGCTAGCTCGTTAACATCATGTACATCAAAGTCCCATAGATTTATTACATCCTCTTGCGAAAAATCATCGATAACGGCGAAGCAATGCTCATTAGTTGACCCCATCACAAACTCATCATTGCCATCACCACCAATCAATATCGTATTTTGTGCATCACCATCTATTGTTAAGACATCATTTCCTGCTCCGCCATCAAGAACATTATTTGATCCTTCACATACCCCCAACTCATCATTACCATCATCACCTGATAATTGATTTTGGTCGCCCTCCGCAGCATTCAAATTATCATCACCATCACCGCCATTTATAATACAGCCCGCACCAAATGACACAACAAAATCATCTCCATTGATTGTGTTAATAACGTTATCATCCCCAAATGACCATATACAATCACCAAACCAGAATGATCCCTCAATAGTAATATTGGATTCATACGAATCTACATTCACAGGATTATATGCCGACCACGGCAATATAATGTCTGGCACATCATAGCTGTGAGAGATACTTAATTGACTGATAGCGACGTTTTTAATAATGATTTCATGGTTTTCATCAGGCCTAATAATTACACCTACATCTGAATCCATTATTGTCTCATTATTCAGCTCGAAGTTCTGTAGCTGACTAAGGTTTACTTGATCTTCCCCTGGAGTAAAATCAGTAATTACCTGGGTAATGGCATAATCTGTCCGGGCTGTGCTTCGATCTTCTATTACAAATGTATCGCAGTCATCGCCCCCCGTTAATAAATTAACACCCAATCCTCCATATAGAATATCACGGCCACCCCCCCCTTCAAGAACATCATCACCATCACCTCCAGTGAGAACATCACTCCCCGCACCACCAACATACTTTACATTATCCTGATCCATCCCTAACAGCTGATCTTCCGTGATAGTATACGGATCAATAACACCTATAATATTGCTATTGCTTAACTCTTCTTTATTTACATTCCGCAAGACGATCTTGGTAGTACCATCGTCAATATTTATTATAGTATCGTCACCATTCTGAATTAGATCCAATTGGCTAAAGTACTTTACTGGATGATAATCTTTTTCCGCAAATGCAGTTAGATCCAGTGCATCCTTTGTTGCATCAAAATCAGTAATAGTAACCGTAGTATTATCTTCAGTTTCATCTATAACAAAAACATCACTACCGCCCCCACCAACAAGCGTTTTTATTCCGCCACCATCTACAATCAAGCGATCATCGCCAAGCCCGCCATCAAGATAATCATCGCCAGCACTGGATTTCAGAATATCATTACCATGGCCGCCATATACTTTGCCATCGTAGCCATCATCCTCTAGCAACTGATCTTCCGTTGATCCTTTATCTCCAAGTGCCAGCTTTTCATATACTGTAAAAGCATCAATATCATCAATTAGCCCTATGAAGTGGGCTTTGGTTAACAGATATGGATCTGTGTTCTGCAAAGTAATGAATATTGATTCGCTTTTGATTTCAACAATAGTGTCATCTTCTATTTTGATGATTTTTAAGGCACTTAACCTATTGCCATATGATGCGCTATCCGCAAAAGAGGTTAGATCTATTTTATCTTTACTGATATCAAAATCAGTTACAATATTGTGACTGCTGGAATACCCCTCATGCACAACAAACAGATCACTCCCATCACCACCTGTAAGATAATTCTTGCCGCTATAGGCCTGCAGTATATCGTCGCCATCACCGCCTTTTAGCACATCATCTCCAAGTGTACCTTTTAATGTGTCATTGCCAAAACCACCGTATACTCTGCTGCCTTGCAATACCTGATCGTCATGGATATTTTCAGTGTCGATGACACTGATAAAATGCTCTGGTGTCAGGCTGGACTTATCACTGTTTCTGAATGTTATAACGACATTATCATCTGCGATCCCCACGACAGCGTCTGCTCCCTGCTGGGAGATGTTTAAATCGGTGAAATATTTAGCTTTTTCCCATGCGGATAAATCAACTTTATCCTGACCATACTCAAAATCAGTAATTACAACTTTCCTGGAGTTTGCACCTATAATATATGTATCACCGCCAGACCCTCCGGTTACAGTGATTTCATCAACATCACTGGTAACAACATTTTCACCTACAACAGTGCCGTTGATTAGGCCACCGCCTGTGATTCTAAGCCCGAAATGAGTATTGGCATAGATAACATCATCACCATCACCGCCATCGATACTCTCTGTATACATATCACCCAGCAGCAGATCATCTCCTGAGCCGCCAACAATATTCACTTTATCAAAACCAATGGAAAAATCTTCACCAATGCGCGAATTATAAGAGATCCCCAGGAAGTTGGATAGATTCAGGGCGCCGGCATCAATGCCGCGCAGAACGATCTTTTGGTAACCGCCACTGCCAAAGCTGATGACAGCATCGCCTGAGACATTTTTAATATCAAGATGCTGTATATCATCCACATTGTAGTGCCAGTCCAATACGATATCAGACAGATCAATCTTATCTACAGCCGGGTCAAAGCCTGTGATGACATCCGTACCCCAATATTTGGCGGTGATCACGAATAGATCCGTATCACTTCCATCAACCAGGTTATTGCCTAACCCCAGCTCTGCCTCATTAGTTGAGTCATACTCCTTTCTGGTGGTGTAATACTCCTCCAAGCCAATGAAATCATTAAAGTCTATTTCACTGTAGGCTGTATTCTGAATAACTAGAATACTATCTTTAAAATAGAAAATAACATTATCGTCTTGCTCATCAACAAATATCTTCTGTTTGGAAAACTTGGCCTGGGCTATATCAAACAGCATTGAGACATCAACTCTGTCTTCGCCAGGAGTGTAATCTGTTATGATGTTCTTATGCCACTTATTATTACCGATCACATAGACATCCTCCCCCTGACCGCCGGAGATAATATTATCCCCAACCCCACTAACCAGGATATCATCCCCACCACGCCCCTTTATTATCTTGTTTCCATAGCCGCCAGAGATAAAATCACTGCCTGAGCCGCCAATAACGACATCATTACCGCCAGACCCATACACTATCGCATCTTGATCACCGACATTGATCGTATCGTCTGATTCTGTCCCTTGAATACTGGAGATAGATTCACTTGCCCGAACAATATCTATCCCATGGTCGGCAATCAAAATACCCTCACCATTTGCACTACTGGAACCCCAGTTTGATATCAGGTCATTACTGGAAACATCCTTAATAATAATATACTGATCACTACCAAGGGAGAGCATGACACCAGCTTCTTCTGTGGAGCTCACCCCGAATTCATACATAACAACTTCTTGCAGGTCAGAATCGAATGCTGATAGGTCCAGTTTATCGCTGTCAGGTCTGAAATTAACTACTGTATCTCTACCCCCTGCGTTTTCAGTTATAACAACTGTATCCGTATCACTTGATATGCCGCTGTAATAAGGATGCCTGAGGTATATTACATTATGGCCAGCACCACCACTGATCAGATCATCTCCATTTCCACCATGAATCAGATCATTTCCAGATCCACCATAAAAGTAGTTGTTTATGCCGTCGTCAATCCCACCTATCCTGGTGCCATTGCCTAATATGTCGTCTCCTGCACCTCCATATAGCTCGTCCGACCCCTCCATACCAAGCAGAAAATCATTTCCCTCATCACCATACAGTTTGTCATCGTAACTGTTCTCCTCTATAGAGAGATCGATAACATAATCTCCTTCCAGCACGTCATTGCCAGAGCCGCCGTGCAGCTCATCATTCCCTGATCCTCCCAGAATCACATCGTCATCGCTGCTACCATACAGAGTATCATCACCTGCATCACCCTGAACCCAGTCATCACCGTCTTGGCCGTCAATCGTATCATCGCCAGCTCCACCAATCAGCACATCATTCCCTGAGCCACCATAGATCACATCATCACCACCCTCACCAAATATCCAGTCTTCTCCTGTCTCCCCAAGGAGCACGTCATCGCCACCGCCGCCGAGGATAATGTCGTCACCGGCACCTCCCTCAATGATTTCAGGCGCATCCGTACCAAGGATATAATCATGATCATCTGTGCCTACGAAGGGGTTGTCTCCCTGGCCCTCAGGTACCTCCAGGTAGTTATATAGCGCGATGTCTGCATTGACGAAATGTCCTGCATTAACATCTGTAACATTCGTATTTTTTAGAACCAGATATTGATAGAAACCGCTGAAACCATTTAATACAATATACGTATGATCGCCTAATTGGGCCTTAAACAGAGTTTGCCCGGCGGTCAGGTCGAATGCACTCAGGTCGATCTTCTCGTTCGGATTTGATGTATCAAAATCGTGAATCACATCATAAACATTATGGTCAGATAGTTCGCGCAGATCTATTTTGAAGGTGTCACCCCCATCACCACCAATCAACTGCACAACATCGCCACTACCGGATGTAATTACATCACTGCCCGCACCGCCTGAAAGCCAATCATTGCCACCACAACCGTAGATTATGTCATTGCCACCCTCACCTTTAACCGCATCATTACCTGTGCCTGCATAAATTACATCATCTCCTTGCCCCCCCTGGATCTCATCATCACCACTATCGCCATGTAGATCATCGTCTCCTTCATGACCAAATATTATGTCACTGCCACTACCACCTGAGACGTAATCATTACCGTTAAACGCTAATATAACGTCGTCACCTGCACCGCCATACAGCTCATCATTTCCATGTTGTGCATCATAATCAACAACATTTAGCGTATTGTAATCAAGAGACCCATCTCCGTAGATAGTGTCATTTCCACCGGCACCATATACTGCATCACTCCCATCACTTCCGAAAAGAAAATCGTCCCCATCTTCACCAAAAATAGTATCCTCTCCAGCACCTCCGATAATGAGATCTAATTCACCACCACCGAAGAGCATATCATTTCCTTCCGCACCTACAAGCACATCAAAACCACTACCGCCGTTAAGCTGGTCATCACCTTCATTACCAAATAGATTATCGTTACCATCGCCTCCATCTAGGTGGTCATCACCCATTCTACCTGTGATAACATCATCACCACGGCCACCGTACAGATAATTAAATGCATCATTTCCTATCAAGACATCATCACCATCGCCGGTATAGATGTCTTCAATTATTGTACCGCTGTCAATAAAAAGATCGCGCCCTGCAATATAACTTACATACTCCCCTGACAAGTCAATCACTACACCACCAGTCACAGCACTGGTATTGATAATATCGATACCGCTTGAGTCAGTTAAAATTGCACGGCCAGCTTCACCAAGACTGGCATACTCGTTGGTATACACATAAACATCATTGTCATCGCTCAGTTCACCATACAATCTCAACTCCCAATCGCGCAGGATACCTGTTTCACCGGTCACTGTGTCACGCACTACCAAAGTCCACTCGCCAGCGCTATCTCCACCCCAGTGGTTGGTAGTTGTCGTCAGCCATGTTCTGTCCAATGCTCCATAACCACGCTCACCAGCATTACCATCAGGTGCAACACCTGGACGGTTGATCAAAACACTCTCAGTGCCATCTGGTCCGATTAAAACAATCTCCATATCGCCCATCTGCTCATGTTGCAGATCGAGCACCACCTCGACATTCTCTAGCTCAATATCGTCGGTGACAGTAATGGTGTGTGACACTTCTCCCACGCCATCTGGAATCACTTGACTCAGATCACCACTCTGGTAAAAGAGCTTCTCCTCATTACTCCAGACACCTTGCTGCTGCCAGGTCTCCCAGGTTTCCGCCAGGCGAACGGCAGCATGGGCATCTACCAAACCAAAGCCATAATCGTGACTGGTGTGCATACCACCGCCGTTCCAATTATTAGAGCCATTGATTTGCCACTGAGTGTTGGGGTCATCTATCTGCTTGGCTGAGAGCGCCAGAATCTTCTGCACATCACGCCATCCCAATTCTGGATTAGCCTCAAGCATAAGGGCTACTACACCCGAAACTATCGGCGCAGCAAAGGAGGTACCCTGAGTCGTCTCATAATCACTGCCGAAGGTAGAGCCATTTTCATTCTCCACCAGACGTGAGGTTGAAGTGACATTAGAGCCTGGGGCCGATACCAGAATTGACGCTCCTGGATTGGAAAACGGCTCATCGGAAAGCTGCAGGTTGCCAAGATCGTCCTCAGCATTGATTGCACCCACAGTTATACCTAATCGGTTATTGGTTAGATCCTGTGCGTTAGTATCGCAGCCATTTTGACGATCATTACCACCACCAAACACTACAATAGAACCAAGACCATCACGGCCGTGAATCACAGCATCCTCAAATAATGCCTGGGTAAGTATGGTTCCATTTTGATCTGCGACAACATTATTGAACAGTACATCTTCCTGACC
Organism: Sedimenticolaceae bacterium; assembly: GCA_050304615.1. Classification (GTDB taxonomy): domain Bacteria; phylum Pseudomonadota; class Gammaproteobacteria; order Chromatiales; family Chromatiaceae; genus CBFDBF01. The sequence continues at coordinate 24,653 of JBNLDW010000009.1, read as the reverse complement.
CCAGCTATTATTAGCAACATCATAGTTACGCCAATTCAACAGCGAATTCATGTCGCTTTCTCGTATACCTTCACTGCCAAGCGTCACATCATAGGCCACCCCGACCGAGCCTATATCATTGCGCGCAGCGCCAATGACACCGGCGACCAGGGTTGCATGTTGTGTTGGCTCAATATTGGGATTTTGCGTCCTCAGGGACTCTGCATCAATATTGGGTAATAGATCAGGATGGCTGTAATCAATCTGACCGTATTCCTCCGCATCCCATGGACCTGGCTCAAACACACCCACCTTAATACCATCACCAGTGTAGTCACTCCATACCGGCAATACATTAATATCAGACAGATACCACTGGTCCAAAAATGTCGGATCTTCCGGGTGGTGGTCCAGCAACAGGGTCACCTGGGCCGTCATCTCAGCCGTCTGCTCTGTACCTCTTACACCAACCTGCAGTCCGTTATTGCCCTGACTGTCCTGAATGCGATAAGAGAATGTTGGAATACCGGTAAAACCTTCATCCAGCACAAAGACGATCTCATTATCATCAATAGAGACACTACCGCCTTTGGCATCAAACGCCTCCCGCAGTATAAGATCATCGCCCTGATAATCGAGATCATTGGCCAACAGGTCCGCCACAGCTATCCTGTGGGTAAGGCCATCAGCCTCTGCTGTCACCCGCACCTGATCTTTCACCGGCATTGGGCCGTCTGCGTCCATCTGCACCTCATTGATATCGGCGAAGTTAAACGCTTCGATGTCTACCAGTGTATCGGTGCCGTCCGGGCTGTCGGCACGTAGATCTGTTACTGTGTGGCTGCCATCCCCATTGGCAACCACAGCATAGTCCGCATAAGAGCCGGTATAGTGAGCCACATCGTAATCCGCACCGCCGTCCAGATAATCATTCCCGGCGCCGCCATTGAGCAGATCCTCTCCGGCACTGCCATACAGCAGATCATCACCCAGACCGCCCTGAAGAATATCCTCACCACCGCCGCCGGTGAGTTTGTCATCGCCACGGTGACCGCGCAGCAGATCATCTCCCAGATGGCCATAAATTGAATCTTTTCCCTCTTCGCCATTGAGCACATCGTCGGCGGAGCCGCCGAGCAACACGTCGTTGCCTGCACCCCCATTGATAATGCTCTGATCAGACGAACCGGAGGCGAGGATGTCAGCCTGATCGGTACCGATGGCCATCTCCACCTGAGACTGCTGCAGATTGAAGACCACGCCCTCATCACCGACAAACTGTACGATATCGAACCCGTCACCGCCCTGAATATTGTCCTGCGTATTGGCAATATCTTCTGCATCGGCAACCAGATAGTCATGCCCACCGCCACCGATGAGCTGGTCCTCTCCCAGTGATCCCACCAGCCAGTTGTTCTGGTCGTCTCCGGTCAGAACATCATTGCCTATGCCACCAATAATGTTGGTCACCTGTTTGTCTGTAGCGGTGATTGATTCGCCCTGTTCGCTACCCACTGTATAAGTGGCGGCCCCATCTTCAACCTCTACCCGCCTGCCGCTGCCGTCCACTGTGTCTGTAAGGCCACTGGGGTCGGCGATAAAGTTGACCGCCGCAAGGGTCTGTTCTGTTCCGTCACTGCGTTGGTAGCTGCTGTTGGATTTGACTTCATTGCCGCCGGTGAAGGAGCCGTCTGCGGTGTCGTTCAGCGATAGCTCAGTGATGCCTGCATCGGTGAGGCTCTGTAGCTCTCCATCTTCGGTTTCGCCGTTCTGGTTTATGTCCTGCCAGATGCGCAGGTCGCTGAAGGCTGTATCAGATGCGTTGATCACTCCATCGTGATTGCTGTCGAGGCTGGCGAGTGCGGCAAAGCTGGATGACCATACCGCTCCGGTGCCTCTGTCGGCGCCGTAGTATTCGGAGAGTGCTTCGGTGATGTCGTTGATCTTACCGTCACTGTTTAAATCATGTACCAGCATGGCGTCATCAGGGGCCATCCAGCCGGTGCGTTCACGGTGTCCGTCGTTGTCGATGTCGAAGAAGATGTAGTTGTCACCAAAGGGGGTGAGCTCTATGCCGTCGCCGTCCAGGTCCAGTATCAGGGGGTCGATCTCGGCCAGCCAGGTTGAGCGGTTGCTCAGGTAGGAGGAGGTGAAACTGAAATCGTTAAGGTTAAGTGGATCATAGAGATCCAACTCATCTTCCCACAGCATACTGTTCCACAGGTCACTAAAATCCTGACTAATGGTGGAATCAATCAGGTTGCTACGCCCGGGCTGGTAGCTGTCGGAGATGGCAGCGTTCATCTCTACCCAGAAGCCGGAGTCGTTGGCGGTAACCGAGGTGAATGAGGCGTTGCCGCTGGACCAGAGCAGGCCGTCGTTCAGAATACTGTCGAAGTTGAAGCCGAAGGTCTCGGTCTCTTGGCCCAAATTACCGTAGGAGAAGGAGGTGTCGATATCGAAGCCGTAGAGGGTGGTGTCGTAGTTGGTGCTACCGTACTGGCTGAAAGAGTCGGCTTTTGCCAACAAATCTTCTATGACAGTTTCCACGCTCTGTTCGGTGTTATCAGCCAGATTAAAGATGGAGCTATCACGGCTGATAATCTGGAATAGATCTTGACCATTGTCATCGACACCCGTATGGATATAACCAACATCAATTAATGGCAGCTGTGATTGGAGCATCTCCTTGGATATGGCATCAATCAGCTGAATATCGCTATCGATCAAGTCATCGGGGTAATAAATTACTGAATAATCCTGAATTTGCTCTGGATCTGTGATTTGAGGATTGAACTTAAGCAAGGACTCAACACTTGTGTCTAGGCTTTGAGCTATATCGAGCAGGGTTTCGTATGATTGGATGGTGTAGATAGGTCGCTGATATTGGGTGAATTCAGTGCACGACAGTTGGTCATAGATTATATTAGATAAAAGATTACCGTTTGCATCGTCTATAACCTGTACCATTTTGTCGAAAATGTCATAGTAACGGTAGCTTGTGCCATCACTATTCTCAAAAAAGAGGTAACGCCCAGCTTCAGGCTCTTCATCAGAAAAGTAACGCCACAGGCTGTCTGCATAAGAGAACGAACCATCTGCCGCATCAATCAAATCAAAGTCTACATAGTCGAATTCCTGAAACAGTCGATCCCAATCATCATCTCTAGGCAGCAATAACCCTTGTTCTACTTGCCATTGGTAGATGGTATCCAGCTCTGATGACTTGTCGTCTCCTACCTGCGGTACGATACCACTCCAGTAACTTGCATTATTACCATCGTACCAGTCTCCATCCATATAATAATAACCGACAAGTCCACCGAAAACATCCAGATAAGTGCTTGGATCAAATGCGTTATAGGCCTCGTCTGGCTCGTTACTGTAAATATCCCTGGTGCCATCTAAATCCCTATAGTTTGATATGATGTCAATAAGTGTTTTGTCAGCGTATTCATCACTGTAGGAGGTATGAATATATTGCTCAACCTGAGACCAGTACTGGCTGATATCTTCTCCATTCAGGGCCGAATTATAATAATCCAGCAGGTCGTCGGGGACTGCAGAAGACTCTCCTAAAAGCGAAACATCACCAATATTGGCCCCATTCTCCACCAATTTATTGAAAGCCAAATTGAAGGCAACATTACTTAACCCCTCTTGCACCACTCGCTCTTCAATAAGGCGATAAGTGGTGGTGGTTGTGTTGTTTCCGAACACATGGTCAAATTCCACCAGCAAGCCCTGGTCTTCCGCCTGATCCCTGAAATCGTTCTCTGCCAGAATTCTCGATTGCTCATTGATATAGATCCCAAGCGTGCCAGAATCAAATACTAACCTTTCTAAATTGTCATCAGTGGAATATCCACCACCTTGGTCGCTATGCGAACCAAACAGAACAGTCTCTTCTATATTAGACGCCAGTTCTCCATTATCATCCTGCAGAGATTCGAGTGGAAAGCTAGAGCGGTATTCGTCAAGGGCGGTATAGTGATAGATATGGTTGGCAGAGTGCTCGCCAAGATTGAGATTGAATCCAGAGTTTAGCTCATTCGCAAGGCCGTAGCTGGCCACAGTGTCGTACAGGATTACATTGTCAATCACCAGACGACCGCTGGTGATCAGCTCGGGATAGGTTGTATGTATCTGATTGATTACCTCCCGCATAGCAGTTGCGCCACGGCTGAAGCCGGCCGCCTGGATTACTATGGTATCGCTTGGGTTTATGTCTTCTATAGTATCCTTAAGTTGCGACATCATATTATCGACCTGGCTTCTAAGGCCCTGTCGCTCTACCTCGGGATCGAGGATATCATCCCACGCCAGCCCACCTTCCACCCCTGAATAGAAGTCTGTCTTCTCCGCCAGGCCATCCCTGATCTGATCATGCTCTTCATCCGACAAATCCCTGGTGCCTACCCCTTTTTCATACAGGGCTATTACACCATTCTCCCCTTGCGCATCAAACAGATCGAAGAGCTTGGCTATATTAGTTCTGGAGCCATCAGCTTCGTCATTATCTTTATGGTTATGTGTTCCATCCGTGCCGAGAAATATTGTGGTAGTGCCCATAGTACGTTCCCTCGTTTTGTTTTTTAGTTCAATAGATTCTTGATACCATTCTGAACACGCTCAAGAAAGGTCGTAGGTTTTTCTACATAGTCGCGGTAATAGTCCTTATCCTTCCTGCCACGGTTAGGAATATCGTTGTAAGAGTAGACAAACAGGCATTTCGACTCGTCGATATCGATATCGATATCAATGGTCACTGTACTAAATTCATCTACGCCATTTGTTTCATGCCCATATGCTGGATAACAGATGAATGCAACATTTTTTGATCCATCGTAATATTTGGTAAAACAAGTGATCCGGCTGCCACTCGATAGCTGGTAGTATCTTTTGTCATTCCCGGGAAATCTGGGAGCATCAGGTGTATAACCTCCCTGTCCGGTAGGACGACCCTGATAGACATGAAATGGCCGGTTATTGTCATCCGCAATGTAGATCTTTGCATAGAGACCGTCTTTCTGGTCGCGGCGCACTCTCAGATACGTCCCTGCATATTCATAGCCACATTTGAACTTCCCAATATAATCAATAGGCACACTTGCTTTAAAATACCCATGAGCATCAGGCTCTAATCTGACAACCTCCCAATCCAAAAGCCCCTTGCGGCGTCCGGTAGTGGGAATGGCGTGTTTAGTCAGACACTCTTCCTTGTTATCAAAGCGTGTAGGTCTGTAGACAGTTACCAAATTGGCAAACAGCCTGGTATCCATTGTCCCCTGTAGGGTTATCGTCCGCTTTGCGGTTGCCTTATCATCCATCTCTTGCGGAGCATTTCCGGCAAATAACAAGGAACTAGGAATTGCTCCTAAGATTATGCAGACAATATGAACAATGCTAAGCCTAAAAGTTTCAATCATAATAAATTGCATGCCTCATACAGTAATTCGATAGTTGCCAACATTAAAACAGCAACTATCATCATTTGCTGCTGCCACTGGTCCAATACCCCGGCGTCTGTTCCCTCCTGAAGCCGCAGAGCAATCTCATCTAATTCACGCTCTGACGGAGTTACGCCAAAGTAGATGCTGCTGAGCGTGCCTGTTGTGGTTATGCTTGAATCAAATTCACCTCCATTCTTTAATGCCTCCCATATTTGTTCTCCAAGTGTCTGCTCAGGCAGCGCATACCCTATTGCTGTTTAAAAATGGGCCTGCGCCATGTCATCATAGATTCCATCCTGACTTGTGATTTTTGGCACCTTTAACCATGTTGTGGGATTCAGTAAGTGATCAAAAACGAATGAGGCAGCAGCAGCATAATCCGCGCTAAACTCATCAAGAAACTCTACAATCTTCTGGTCAATGTAATAGTACATCCCCCGCCAGTGGGTTATATCCAGCTCAAGAGAGTCACCTATGTTGTGATAGTGTATTCCGTTATAGCTAATATCGTCATAGTAATGCTTCTCATCCTTGTATTGCTGATACATATCGTTTAACTCGACATTTTCATATGCGGCATCGATATGTTGGTTAATGGCATACTCTAGCTGTAGGCGATAGACGTTAGCTTGGGCGTACGCGTCCGTGCTTTTTAAGCCATTTCGCTCAGCATCTAAAATAGCGTTCTTAATAAGCTCATAATCTTGAGTCAGGTCAGGATATTCGTTATTCCATATTTGCTGGGCGCTTGATGTCTCAGTCATAACTATCTCCCTGTATTATTGTATATCCTCATGCATTACCTGCTGACACCAGGTGTTAGGATCATATTTAATATGTTTGTTATTCCTGCCTGCTTCATTGGCAAGACGTGTCCATCTTCTCAGATTAGGGTTATATGTCGCTGCTTCACCGGTATCAAATTCCGGTCTCTTTGCTATCTCAAGCCAGCACTCCGCTTTACCGATATCGAGGGGTAAACCTCTTCTCCCCTTTGCATAATCATTCACCAATATAAGCTGCATTGAATGGTTACCCAGCCGGGCGGATTTCTCCTGAAGCTTTATGGAGTCATCGATATTGATCTTGCCCTGCTTCTCCAGATGGCTGGCGTAATACATCATGCATACCGGCTGCTCCTGTTTGGCCGCACGCTCCACATATTTCATATAGGTGTCGTTCGTCAGACGGTTCCATTTACGCCCAGCCTTGGCAGCAAGACACATTGCTGAAGCGTCACCCTGGTCAGCTATGATCCTCAGCCTGAGCCAGGCTTCTTTATCAAATGGCATGTCCCAGTCTTTTGGGCGAATATCAAACAGTCGAAGTGTCAGTTCCGCCAGCTCATAACCCTCATCTGACATCTGTTTTATCAGCTCATAACGCATCACCTGGCTTCTGTTTCTCCACCCTCTATTACGGACATTGAGTTCATTAAAGAGTCGCATATCAACCATGCGGCGCTCTTCTGCGCTGTATGGATTACGCAGTGGATGTTCGTCTTGGGGGTCAATGCGTGAACAACCTGTAATAAGGTTTACAACAATAAGAACCAGAATAATGGCAGGCAACAGAGCACCCAGCAGGCCACGGGAGAGAGCTCTTGGTCTGTATCTATCAGGAGTTAAATTGTACAAAGTGTTGTCCTCTTTTAGTTATTGTTATATGTCATGCCCCATTGCCACTGCATGCTTAAAACGACAGACACCGGCCAACCGCTGTCTCTGTAGAGGTAGATAGTCGAAGGTGAAATTGGGAATGGTCTTCAGGTTCAACTAGTGCGCCTCCTTGCATATAGTGAGCTACATTCCTTTGCCGATTCTATACAGAGTGGGATGAGATAGTCAATACATTGGCCATGACGATCTCTTGGATAGCTGTATTGATATAGGCCTGGGCCTGGAAGCCGCTCTGTTCGTCCCTACCGTCATCTAGCTTTATAAAACCAAGTTGCTCGATGTCAGCACCACCGCGATTCTCCTTTCCCTCATTGTAGGAGTCCTGCATCAACAGACTCAGGGTGATATTGTCGGCCATAATCTTTCTCCTTAAAGATCTTTATCAATAATGATCTGCTATCCAGTAGTTCACTACAACAGCCAGTGGATAAACCGCCGCCACAGGCCCGGTTCAGACTGCTGCTCTTTGGGTTGCTGTTCTGTTTTCTGGCCCTGCAAGCGCCGCCACGCCTCCGCTGCCAGACTGCGCTCCTGGCGCACCGCTTTGTCGTGGGCGGCAACCCTCTCCATATATGCATCGGGCAGTCTCACCTTGTGGGGGGGGATTACCTGCATTCCATTTTTCGTGGCGTAATTTCTTCGCTGCATCTAATTTAAGACGATTCACCTCACCATTGGGCAGGCGATACTGCGGTTCATTCATACTCGGCTGTGGATCGAGAAAGTAGATTCGCACCGGTTTATCTGCCCTGGTCACCATGCAACCTGTGAGTTCAAGCAGATCCAGACCTTTGAAAAAATCGCGCCGGTAGGAGCGCATGTACATGGGCCCCTGGCCTGAGTATACCCAGTCATGTTTTTTACTCGGCGGCCCCTCTACAAACACCACTGAACGCAGGCCAGTGGGGCCTCTGCGTACATAACGGATACCTCGCACCTCATCTGTCCAGTGCCAATGATCTTCTTCATGTTGAGAGTTTAAAAAGACTCTTGAGCTATCTTTACCGATCCAATCCGCAGACTTATGAGACTCCCATGGTAACTTGGCGCTCTCTTCATCGGTAATATAAAGATCAAAGATACAGTACAGCCTGGGTCGGCAGTTCTCTTTCTCACCAAAAAAGCCGCAACTCTGGGTATTGGATGCCTCGACCAGGTAGGCCACCGCCTGGGCGCCTTTCAGGCTCTCATCTATCCACCTCTCCGGCATACCGAAGCGCTCGGCGAACTCTCGTGTGTAGACCCAGACGTTGGGGTCTTTGAGGTAGGTGCCGCGGCCCTTGGCCGGTTTACGCAGCTCGTCGTATTTGGGAAGGGGTTCAAATTTGTAGCCATAGGGGACGTAGCTTTCTGCTAACGCACGATTGGTGACAGATAAAAGTGACAGGCTGATAAACAGTGCTAAAGCGCCCGGCCAATTCCGAAAGAGGGCCAGCGGACTGTGTTCGCCAAAAGATGTGTTGTACAAAATGTTGTCCTTTTTTTAGTTATTGTTATATTGTTAGATGTCATACCCCATTGCCACGACAAGTTTAAAATGACAGACACCAGTCTGTCTCTGCACAAACAGATTGTTGAAGGTGAAAATTGGAGGGGGTTTTAGATTCAATTGTTATGCCTCCTTGCCTATGATAGATATGAACTCCCTTAATCAATCTTATACAGATTGGGGGGTAATAAGTCAATATCCTCCGCATCGGTAACCAGTTAGTCGTTGCAATTACCACCGATGAGCCAGTCTTCACCAAGTGATCCCCGGAACAGGTGGCTGCAGTAGAGCGCTCATATACCGGGCAGTATCTACGCAAGATACTGGGGTAACAGTTTTATTTTTTGCAACATCTGTAATAAATTTCGCAGCCTAAACGCTCTGTTGTCTTAACCTGCCCCTGATAGCAGGCTGCAAGTCCCTTTCTAATACTCGCTCATAAAATTGCCGGGAGCAATTTTACGCGTTAGCCCCGAAGGGGTGAGGCGCAGGGATGCGCCGAACAAATGAAAGGGACGAAAGAAAAGAGCACCCAAGTGTTCCACCCTGCGGGTGCCCTGCGCTTCTCGTTTCAAGCTGGGCTGTCCATAAGGGGCGTCCTGTGCCCCTATGGACAGGAGCGACATCCCTGTCGCTCCCATAATAGGCTATTCCCGCTTACAACTGCGATGCTCGGTGTAACACACGTTATTGGGGTGGTCACCCAAAACCTCCTGCGACGCAGCCGAGTACCGGAACCGATACAGGATTGGGCCTGAAAGGGCGCCACAGGGAAGTGGCGCCTCCAGTGAGGGATAGGGATATCCCTTCGCTGGAGCCCCTGGAGCGGTGAGGAACGGAGGGTACCCGAAGGGCAAGTCGTGGAGTGCCCTTTTCTTTCGCCTATTTTCTTTTGGGCAAGCAAAAGAAATAGGCTCGTAGCCCCTCGCTGGGAATATGAAAAAAGCTATGAAGGTTAAGGGCTACGAAATTAGCTACCGATACTATAATACCCATTCCCACGCCAAAGCGCAGGAATTAGGTAATCTAGTGTACCAATTAGCGGGACAGAGAAGATAACTATCCCAGATATTGCTCCGATCTCTGACGTAACTCATCCAGTGACAACATCTCACTCCTGGGGTATCTGGCAAGAAGTATGATCTCTCTAGGCAATTCGGCTATTTTGATCTCGTCCAGCTGAATTATGTTGTCTTCATCTACTGACTCTTCTACCTGCAGGGTGCCAAGCCGGTCGACCTGCAGGCTGTTATGCTCTACGCCAATCAGCTTGCGCGGCCTACTCATGGCCTTACACAACCGGTCGAGTGAAAGTTGAGGGTGCTGTTTAGCCAGCCCCAGCTCACCGCTTAATTCTGAGCGAATAAAGGCAGCTATACGATCAAATAATATGCGTTTTAATGCGCTACGTAATTCGCATTCATCTACACTTGAGGCCGTAACCTTATGCCCACGGAAGTTAATGTTGGTCTTGCGCTGATCACGCACCAAAAGATTATTCTCTACTCCCATACCGAGAACGTTTTTCTCTTGCTTATACATAGACAGCAAGCAATAGGCTTCTTCCTGTTCCTCCGCCCTGTGTTCAGCAAAATATTGCTGCAACTCATATGAACGGCTGAAGATCTCCTGCATCTCTCCAGCACTAACAAAGAAACGATTGATATTCTTGGCAGTAACAAAGGTCTGCTGGTTAATCTGCTGTGCCGGGGGAAGGCTAGCCACTAACCCTTCGACATGCTCTAGGATCGCGTGTACGCTCTGTCGTAGACTCTTCTTATAACTGCCGATAGCACGAATACGCGCATCAGTTTTGGTTACAACATTATCGATGGCAGCATCCACCACCAGCTCTCGTTGCTGCTCTTCCATCTGGCGTACATTCCGTTCGCCCAAAAGGCTGCTCAAGGAACTCCACTGTTCGCGGAATAATTCCCGAAGAGATGAGGCCTCTGCAATACGACGTTCGTTTGACATGAGCCTATTAACCTTAATATTGCTCCTAAGTGCTAAATCTATCCTCCAACTATCAGAATAACAAGGAGATTACCCGCATATTGTGAATCAACACCATTTAATGACAGCTGCAAACGGCGTAGTTACGCCAATTTACCGACCCCCCAACAATTTTGAATCGCTCGATATGATCTCCTGGAAGGCACCCGGATTGAAGCAGACGCGCAACAAAAAACCGGGCCACACGGACCCGGTTTCTAATATTGCACTATGATGTTGCTGTTATTCGACCTCGACTGCCTCACCTTGCAAGTCAGGACGATCTACCAGTTCAACATAGGCCATCGGCGCCTTATCACCAGCGCGATATCCACACTTGAGGATACGCAGATAACCACCAGGTCTCTCAGTGTAACGAGGACCAATCTCATTGAATAGCTTGCCTACCATCTCTTTGTCACGCAGACGATCAAATGCAAGGCGGCGTTTGGCAACACTGTCAACCTTGCCAATAGTGATAATAGGTTCAGCCACACGTCGCAGCTCTTTGGCCTTGGGCAGTGTGGTCTTGATCAGCTCATGGCGCAGCAGTGAGCAGGTCATGTTGCGAAACATGGCCTTGCGGTGGCTGCTGTTTCTATTTAGCTGACGCCCTGACTTACGATGACGCATGGGTCTACTTCCTTCTTAAACTAATATTTTAATCGATCCGGCTAGCCTGTTTAGGCCTGACCGTCGTCTGCTGCCGTCTCAGGTAGCCAGTTTTCAAGCCTCATCCCCAGAGAAAGGCCACGGGTTGCCAACACATCCTTGATCTCGGTCAGTGACTTCTTACCAAGATTTGGAGTTTTTAGCAGCTCTACCTCAGTACGCTGAATAAGATCACCGATACGGAAAATGTTCTCAGCCTTTAGACAGTTGGCGGAACGCACTGTCAACTCCAGATCATCTACTGGGCGTAGCAGGATTGGGTCTATAGCCGGCTCACTGCTCTCTTGCTCTGCTTCACCAGCTGTACTCTTATCCAGTATTGCAAAGGCTGACAACTGATCCTGGAGGATAGTAGCGGCGCGTCGAATTGCGTCTTCAGCGTCAATAGTACCATCGGTCTCAAGGTCAATAACCAGGCGATCCAGGTCAGTACGTTGCTCAACTCGTGCTGCCTCTACGGAGTAGGAGACCCGATGCACCGGAGTATAAGAGGCATCAAGACGCAACCTACCTATAGCACCGTCTTCATCACCGCTCTCGTCTTGGCGGCTACTGACTGGCTGGTAACCAATACCACGTTTGACCTTCAGGATCATATCGATTTCACCATCCTTAGTCAGGTTAGCAATAACGTGATCAGGATTGGCAATCTCCACATCATGATCTAGCTCAATATCGCTTGCCAACACCGGACCTATACCTTTTTTCTTCAAGATCAGGCTGGCCTCATCCCTGGCATGCATACTGATTGCTAGCTCTTTAAGATTGAGCAGTATATCCAGCACATCCTCTTGTACACCCTCGATAGTTGTGTACTCATGTAGTACTCCCTGAATCTCAACCTCTACTACGGCACATCCTGGCATAGAAGAAAGCAATATCCGCCGTAGGGCATTGCCCAGCGTGTGGCCAAACCCACGCTCTAGCGGCTCCAGGGCAACCCTGGCGTGAAGTGGAGAAATCGCTTGGATATCAACCAAGCGCGGCTTTAAAAAATCGGCGACAAAATCTGGCATTGATGAACCTCTTTAAACTCGTCCTTACTTGGAGTACAGCTCAACCACCAGCTGCTCATTGATTTCGGCCGGGAGTTCAGAGCGATCCGGAATGCGTTTCAGCACTCCCTTCATCGCCTTAGGATCAACCTCAATCCACTCCACAAAACCATACTGCTCAGCCAGACTCAGGGCCCCTTGAATGCGGGTCTGCTTCTTGGCTTTCTCCCGTACAGTTATGACATCATCTGCCTTCACCTGAAAAGACGGGATGTTAACGACCCGACCATTTACTTCAATCGACTTGTGACTTACCAGTTGCCGGGATTCTGCACGAGTACTACCAAAGCCCATACGATAAACCACATTATCCAGACGCTGCTCCAACATCTGTAATAAATTCTCACCAGTCGCACCCTTAGCCTGGGCCGCACTCTTGTAGTAGTTACGGAACTGCTTCTCCATAATTCCGTATATACGGCGAACCTTCTGCTTTTCTCGCAGCTGTAATCCATAATCGGATATACGCCTACGCCGGTCTACGGTCTGACCAGGCACTTTCTCCATATTACATTTGGATTCAAGAGAGCGAACTCGGCTCTTCAGGAACAGATCTGTTCCTTCACGACGGCTCAGCTTACACTTTGGACCAATATATCTTGCCATAATTCGATAACTCCTCAGACCCGGCGTTTTTTAGGTGGCCGGCACCCATTATGTGGAATGGGGGTAACATCGGTAATACTGGTGATCTTAAAACCCAAATTATTTAGCGAACGTACTGCTGAATCACGTCCCGGTCCTGGCCCATTAACATGCACGTCCAGATTCTGCAGGCCGTACTCTTTAGCCTTCTCTCCGGCACGGTCAGCAGCAACCTGCGCTGCGAACGGTGTGCTTTTGCGTGAACCACGAAAACCGGAACCACCAGCAGTTGCCCAAGAGAGCGCATTACCCTGGCGGTCAGTTATGGTGATGATCGTATTATTGAAAGAGGCATGAATATGCGCCACTCCGTCAGTAACGACCTTTTTTACCTTCTTCCGCGAACTGCTGGTTGCTTTTACCACTTGCTGTTTCCTGCGAGTTATTACCGCTAAAAGTTTCCCGGCCTTACAGCACCGGAGCTATAAAACTGTTAATCCCTAACGCTTAATTGGACGCCTTGGCCCCTTGCGGGTACGAGCATTTGTCCTGGTACGTTGCCCCCGAAGCGGCAATCCGCGCCGATGCCGAATGCCGCGGTTACAACCAAGATCCATCAACCTCTTGATGTTCATTGAGACCTCACGCCGCAAATCACCCTCAATGGTGTATTTGGCTACTTCTGTACGTAGCGCATCCACTTCGCCTTCGGTCAGATCCATAATCCGAGTATTCTCGGCAATTCCAGTGGCCGCACAAACCCTGCCAGCCAGAGTCCGACCAACCCCATATATGGAGGTCAGCGCGATTACCGTATGCTTACGGTCGGGAATATTAACGCCTGCAATTCGAGCCATTCAGGTTGCTCCTAACATAAAACACTTTCCCCCGCACGACGCGCGGAAAACATATAATTTTATCTGTAAATAGAGGGTAAATCAAGCAAGACATCAGCCCTGACGCTGCTTGTGACGCCCATCCTTACAGATGACACGTACAACCCCATTACGCCGTACAATCTTGCAATTACGGCAGATTTTTTTAACGGAAGCCCGCACTTTCATGGCTTATTCTCCACTCCAAACTAAATATATATTCTGGCGTTAGCGCAATAGTCCAGCGCCACCACCCTTTAAATTGGCTTTTTTCATCAACCCCTCATACTGATGAGACATCAGATGAGCCTGTACCTGGGCAATAAAATCCATAACCACAACCACGATTATGAGCAGCGATGTGCCCCCAAAATAGAACGGTACATGCCAGGCTACAATCAGAAACTCTGGCAGCAGACATACCAGGGTAATATAAATCGCACCTGCCATGGTCAACCGTGACATCACTGCATCAATGTATTTAGCGGTCTGCTCGCCAGGGCGAATACCCGGGATAAATGCCCCAGATCTTTTCAGGTTATCCGCCGTATCCTTGGAATTAAATACCAGGGCGGTGTAAAAAAAGCAGAAAAATACAATCGCCGTGGCATACAACATTACGTAAATCGGCTCACCAGGTACAATCTTGCCAACAATCTTCAGTAGCCAGCGCATACTTTCCTGAGTCCCAAGCCACTGCCCCAGAGTAGAGGGGAAAAGTATAATACTAGAGGCAAAGATCGGCGGAATAACACCTGCCATATTTAGCTTTAGCGGTAGGTGGCTGGTCTGCGCAGCAAACATCTTCCGACCCTGCTGACGCTTGGCATAATTCACCGTAATCCTACGTTGACCACGCTCAACAAAAACCACAAAGGCGGTTACGCCAATTGCCAATATAAACAGCAGCAGCACACTCACTGCTTTCATCTCGCCGGTATTCACTAACTCTAAAGTACCGCCGATTGCTGCCGGCAAACCAGCGACAATACCTGCAAAAATAATCAACGAGATACCGTTACCGATACCACGCTCTGTAATCTGTTCACCCAGCCACATCAAAAACATAGTGCCGGTAACTAGCGACAAGGCCGCTGTGAAGATAAAACCAGGCCCGGCATTAATTACCACAGACATACCACCTGCCTGCTGTGTCTGCAGTGCAGCTGCGATACCTATCGCCTGAAATGTCGCCAACACTACTGTCCCGTAACGGGTATATTGGGTGATCTTCCGGCGTCCCGCCTCACCCTCTTTCTTTAACTGCTCCAGCTTGGGAAGCACCGCAGACATAAGCTGCATGATAATGGAGGCAGATATGTAGGGCATTATGCCCAGGGCAAACAAACTGGCCCGCTTCAAGGCACCACCAGAGAACATGTTAAACATGTCTAAAATAGTACCTTGCTGCTGTTCAAACATGAGAGCCAATGCAGCTGGATTCACCCCGGGAACCGGGACGAATGTACCGACCCGAAATACCAGTAGAGCGCCAAATACAAACAGTAGCCGCTGCCGCAGCTCTGTCATCTTGCCCATACTGGCAATGGCACCGCCCGCTTGTGAACCCCTGTTTGCCATCTAATCCTCGATCTTGCCGCCGGCAGCTTCAATAGCTGCACGCGCGCCTTTGGTAACGCCTAGACCACGGATCGTTACCGCCTTTTCGAGTTTACCGGAGAGGATCACTTTGGCCTTCTTTATGTGGTCAGCCAAAATATCAGCGGCCTGTAAGGCGGCCAGATCGACCACATCCGCCTCAACCTTAGCCAACTCGTGTAACCGTACTTCGGCGCTGTAACGAGCCTTGCGTGAAGCAAAACCAATCTTGGGAAGACGACGCTGTAAAGGCATCTGACCACCCTCAAAACCAACCTTATGGAAACCACCAGAACGGGACTTCTGCCCCTTATGGCCACGACCACCGGTCTTACCCAGGCCACTACCGATTCCGCGGCCGACCCTCTTGCTGTCTTTATTACTGCCAGCTGCAGGCTTTATAGTATTAAGTCGCACCTTATGCCTCCTCAGCCTTAACCATGTAGGACACCATGTTAAGCATGCCGCGAGTGGATGGGGTATCCTCAACTTCCACCGTATTGTGCATACGGCGTATCCCCAGACCACGCACACACGCTTGGTGCTTTTTGAGGCGGCCGTGTATGCTACGCACCAGCGTCACCTTCATTGTCTTTTTCTTCTTTGCCATGGCTATTATCCCTGGATATCTTTAACTGATTTGCCGCGCTTGGCAGCAACACTTGCTGCATCGCTCATACCGGCCAAACCATTGATAGTGGCGCGTACTACATTTATCGGGTTGTTAGTGCCGATGCATTTAGCCAACACATTGTGTACCCCAACCACCTCAAATACAGCACGCATAGCACCACCCGCGATAATCCCTGTACCTTCAGAGGCTGGTTGCATATGTACTTTAGCAGCACCATGCCGGCCCATTAGTGAATACTGCAAGGTATCGCCGTTGAGTTTTACACTTTTTATGTTGCGGCGTGCCGCCTCCATCGCCTTCTGGATAGCGACTGGCACCTCGCGCGCCTTGCCCATACCGAAGCCAACCTTACCGTTGCCATCACCGACTACAGTAAGCGCCGAAAAGCTGAAGATGCGGCCACCTTTTACTACCTTAGCAACACGATTGACGGTTATAAGCTTCTCTACCAGTCCATCGCCTTCCTGATTTGCATTATAATTTGCCATAGCTATATACCTTAGAACTGGAGACCGTTTTCACGGGCGGCGTCTGCCAATGCCTTGACCCGGCCATGATACTTAAAGCCGGAGCGGTCGAATGCCACTGTCTCAACACCGGCTCCCTTCGCCCTCTCGGCAATCATCTTTCCTACCACGGCAGCTGCTGCTGTATTTCCAGAAGATCCTTTCAGCCCCGCCTTGACACCTTTGTCTACTGTTGATGCGCTCGCGACCACTCCAGCATCACCCGGCCCGATGACCTGCGCATACATATGACGCGGGGTACGAAAGACGGTCAGCCGATAAACTTCCAGCTCCCGGATCTTTGCGCGGGCACGACGAGCCCGGCGTAAACGTGAATTTTTCTTACTCATTCTCATTCTGCATAGCCCCTTACGTCTTTTTGGCTTCTTTTCTAGCCACATGCTCGTCTAGATAACGAACACCCTTACCCTTGTACGGCTCAGGTGGTCGGTAGGCGCGAATCTCAGCCGCAACCTGGCCAACCTTCTGTTTGTCACACCCAGAGACAACTATCTCGGTCTGCGATGGTGTCTCAACTGTAATGCCTTCAGGCACCGAATAATCAATAGGATGGGAAAAGCCGAGACTTAAGTTTAATATTTTACCATTGGCCTGGGCGCGATAACCCACCCCGACAAGTGATAACTTTTTCTCAAACCCACCGCTTACACCTTGCACCATATTATTGATTAGGGCGCGAAATGTTCCAGCCATGGCCCAACCACCTTTACTCTCCTTTTTTGGAGAGATATTGAGAGCTCCATCATTCTGCTCTATGGCCACACTCTCATGCAGCGTCAGCTGCATATTACCCTTTCCACCTTTGACACTGATGTCAGCACCATCAATCTTGATATCGACACCAGATGGGACGGTGATAGGGTTCTTGGCTATACGTGACATATCTATTACCCCCGCTTACGCTACAAAGGCGATAACTTCACCGCCATGCCCAGCATTACGGGCAGCGCGATCTGTCATCAGACCCTTGGAGGTGGAGATAATGGCGATTCCCAGACCGTTACGCACCGACGGCAGCTCCTGCGCTCCCTTATATATACGCAATCCAGGACGACTAATCCGCTTCACCATCTCAATGACTGGTTGGCCCTGAAAATACTTCAGGTCAACCCTGAGAAAATCCTTACCATCTTCCGCTGAAATCGCGTAATCGGCGACGTAACCCTCATCTTTTAATAGCTGCGCTATGGCGCTCTTCTTTTTAGATGAAGGCATGGTAACTGCCACTTTACCCACAGCCTGGCCGTTACGGATACGCGTCAACATGTCCGCGATAGGATCTGACATACTCATTATTTAAACCCTCCGGGTCAGCCCACCACTAACGGTGCGATACCCCAATTAATCTTTAAACCCTTACCAGCTAGCCTTAACCAGTCCAGGTACATCTCCCCGCATCGCCGCTTCACGCAGCTTGTTGCGACATAGGCCAAATTTACGATATACCCCATGCGGCCGACCACTTATGCGACACCGATTCCGCTGCCTTGTTGGGCCGGCATCACGCGGCATCTTCTGCAGCTTCAGTACAGCTTCATCTATCTGCTCTGAGGTGCTCTGCAGGTTATTTATAGTAGCCTTCAATGCCGCCCGTTGAGTGGCGTATTTTGCGGCTATTTTGGCCCGTTTAACTTCGCGGGCAATCATGCTTTTCTTTGCCATAGATAGTCTACTCAGTTTTTAAATGGGAACCGGAACGCCGCCAGCAGGGCGCGTCCTTCCTCGTCATTCTTAGCAGATGTTGTAATAGTGATATCCAGCCCTCGCAGGGTGTCGATTGCATCGTAGTCAATCTCAGGGAACATAATCTGTTCCTTTACGCCCATGCTGTAATTGCCCCGCCCATCAAAAGACTTGGGGCTCATGCCACGGAAATCACGAATACGCGGGATCGATATGTTGATCAACCGATCCAGAAATTCATACATCCGCTCACGTCTTAGCGTAACCATGCAGCCAATTGGCCAACCATCACGAATCTTGAACGCGGCAACTGACTTTCTAGCCTTGGTTACCATCACCTTCTGACCGGAGATCTTCTCTAGGTCACTAACCGCATGTTCCATGATCTTTTTGTCACCAACCGCCTCACCTACACCCATATTCAGGGTGATCTTAGTGATCCGTGGGACTTCCATTACGCTCTTGTAACCAAACTGTTTTTGCAGCTGACCTACAATATTATCGCGGTATTCCTGCTGTAGTCTTGCCATCTCTATATCTACCTTAAATATCCACGACTTCGCCGTTAGACTTGAAGATACGCACCTTACGCCCATCCCCCAGCGTCTTGAATCCGACGCGGTCACCTTTACCAGTGACAGGGTTAAACACTGCTACGTTGGACATATCCAGCGGCATCTCAACATCCAGAATCCCACCCTGCTGACCAGCATTGGGGTTCGGCTTGGTGTGTTTCTTTGCTATGTTTACGTTTTCGACAACCACTTTCTCACGGTCAATTACCCGCAATACAGTGCCCTTCTTACCCTTATCCTTACCGGTAATGACGATGACCTGGTCACCTTTTTTTATCTTCTGCATGGCCATGGCTCATCCCTCCTATAGTACTTCTGGCGCAAGTGAAATGATTTTCATAAAACGCTCACCGCGCAGTTCACGCGTTACTGGCCCAAAAATACGTGTGCCGATAGGCTGCAGCTGGGCATTTAGCAGGACAGCGGAATTACTATCAAACCGGATCAATGAACCGTCAGGACGCCGTACACCCTTTTTAGTACGTACTACCAGTGCGCTATAAACCTCACCTTTTTTCACTTTACCGCGAGGAATGGCATCTTTTACGCTTACCTTGATAATGTCACCAATTCCAGCATAACGCCGGTGCGAACCGCCAAGCACCTTTATGCACTGTACGCGCTTGGCACCGCTGTTATCGGCTACATTAAGGTTTGTCTGCATCTGAATCATGGGTCTGTCTCAATCAAAAATTCTGTATAACTGCCGTCAAGCTCAACTTGCTTTAGATAATATCTTAACCAAGCGCCACGACTTGTTTTTAGACATTGGCCGACACTGCTCAATCTCCACATCATCTCCCACAGCACACTCATTAGCCTCATCATGCACATGAATTTTGGTTGAGTGACGAACAAACTTGCCATAGACAGGATGCTTAACTA
Source organism: Sedimenticolaceae bacterium (assembly GCA_050304615.1). Classification (GTDB taxonomy): domain Bacteria; phylum Pseudomonadota; class Gammaproteobacteria; order Chromatiales; family Chromatiaceae; genus CBFDBF01. The sequence goes on along the minus strand of JBNLDW010000009.1, from coordinate 4,968 downwards.
GCCGCTCAATCATAACGGTAATAGTTTTATCCATCTTGTCGCCAATCACTCTGCCATGGAGCACTCGGTTTGATGACTGCTTCTCGCTCATGATGCGTTACCTGCTTGCTGCTCATTGATAATAGTCTTTACCCGCGCAATATCTTTACGCACCTGGGTTACCTGTGACGGCCGATTCAACTGTCCGGTTCCTTGCTGCATACGCAGATTAAATTGTTCCTGACGCAGCTCTAGTAGTGTCTCTTCTAGTTCTGCCAGGTTCTTCTCCCGCAATTCTTGCGCTTTCATTACAGTACCGTCCGCTTTGCAAAAGATGTCTGAAACGGCAGCTTTGCAGATGCCAACTTAAAGGCTTCACGCGCTTGCTCTTCCGTCACCCCTTCAATCTCATACAGCATACGTCCAGGCTGAATCTGGGCCACCCAATACTCAACGTTACCCTTACCCTTACCCTGCCGTACTTCCAATGGCTTCTTGGTGATTGGTTTGTCTGGAAACACCCGAATCCAGAGCTTGCCACCACGCTTCACATTACGCGTAATGGTGCGACGTGCGGCCTCAATCTGGCGTGAAGTCATACGTCCACGACCAACTGCCCTAAGTCCAAACTCACCAAAGCTTACCTTGCTTCCAGACTGCGCCAGGCCGCGATTACGTCCCTTCATCTGCTTGCGGAATTTTGTCCGTTTTGGCTGCAACATGGCTTAAGCCCCCTTCCCAGCGGACTTTTTAGACGTGGTGTCCGGCTCGTTATTCACTGTATCCTCAAAAATCTCACCCCTGAAGATCCACACCTTTACACCAATAATGCCGTATGTGGTGTTGGCTTCAGCAAAACCGTAATCAATATCTGCTCGCAGCGTGTGCAAAGGAACACGACCTTCCCTATACCACTCGCTACGCGCAATCTCTGCGCCATTCAGCCGACCAGCAATATTAATTTTGATGCCACCTGCACCCAGGCGCATTGAATTCTGTACCGAACGTTTCATTGCCCGACGGAACATAATACGGCGCTCCAACTGCTGGGTTACGCCCTCTGCCACCAGTTGCGCGTCAAGCTCAGGCTTGCGGATTTCCTCAACACTCAGATGTACAGGAATCCCCATTATATTCGAAACCTCTGCACGCAGCGCATCGATGTCCTCACCTTTTTTACCAATCACTATGCCGGGGCGAGCTGTGTGGATGGTAATATGAGCATTCTTTGCTGGACGGTCTATCTGAATCCTGCTGACCGAGGCCTGAGCAAGACGCTTCTTAAGGTAATCACGCACCTCAAGATCTTTATTCAGTAGATCAGCGTATTCACTAGAGTCGGCATACCATTTGGAGGTCCAATCCTTAACGATCCCCAGCCTAATCCCAATTGGATGTACTTTTTGCCCCATAACGTTCTCTCTTGCCTTACTTGTCGGCCACAGTCACAGTAATGTGACTGGTACGTTTTAAAATTCTGGCCGCACGCCCTTTGGCGCGTGCCCGAATACGTTTCATGGTAGGACCTTCATCTACACAAATTGCGGAGATCCGCAACTCATCAATGTCCGCACCCTCGTTGTTCTCTGCATTAGCGATGGCAGAATCAAGTACCTTCTTGACCAGATCAGCACCTTTCTTGTTGCTGAAGGTAAGAATATCCAGGGCCTTCTCGACCGACAGACCCCTGACCTGATCCGCAACCAGACGACCCTTTTGGGCCGAAAGACGCGCATGTCGTAATTTTGCTACTGCCTGCATCACTCTACCCCACTCTTATGTCTTTTTATCCGCAGTGTGACCGCGATAGGTGCGGGTCAGAGCGAATTCGCCAAGCTTATGGCCAACCATATTCTCACTGACCAGTACCGGAATATGCTGGCGACCGTTGTATACCGCAATGGTCAAACCCACCATATCCGGATGCACCATTGAACGGCGCGACCAAGTCTTTATAGGACGCTTGTTGTTGCTTGCAACCGCCGCTTCCACCTTCTGCATCAGATGATGGTCTACGAACGGCCCTTTTTTAATTGAACGTGGCACCTTAGCTCACCTCTACTTACGATTGCGCTTACGCACAATCATCTTGTTTGTACGTTTGTTAGTACGAGTCTTATATCCCTTAGTAGGCACGCCCCACGGGGTAACCGGGTGACGTCCGCCAGAGGTACGGCCTTCACCACCACCATGTGGATGATCAACCGGATTCATAACCACACCCCGAACCGTAGGACGAACCCCACGCCAACGAGTAGCACCAGCCTTGCCCAACTTACGCAGAGAGTGCTCCTGATTACTAACCTCGCCAATTACCGCCCGACACTCATTCCGTACCTTGCGCATCTCGGTGGAGCGTAGACGTAGGGTTACATACTCGCCCTCTTTCGCTACCAGCTGCGCCGAAGTACCAGCGGAGCGAGCTATCTGAGCCCCCTTTCCTGCCTTCAACTCTATGCAGTGTATGGTGGTACCAAGAGGGATATTGCGCAACGGCAAGCAGTTTCCTGGCTTGATCGGAGCAGCATCTCCAGACACTATACTGTCGCCAGCTCTCAGGCCGCGCGGCGCAATAATATAGCGGCGCTCACCATCAGCATACTTAATCAAAGCAATATTGGCGGTACGATTTGGATCGTACTCCAGACGCTCAACCTCACCTGGGATGCCATCCTTATTGCGCTTAAAATCAATAATCCGATAACGTTGCTTATGCCCGCCACCACGATGCCGGGTAGTAATCCGGCCATTGTTGTTACGGCCGCCACTCTTGCTTTTCTTCTCCAACAGCGGGCCATATGGTTCACCCTTATGTAGATGTGGGTTAACCACCTTGACCACGAACCGCCGTCCGGGTGAAGTGGGTTTACTCTTAACAATAGCCATTATCTTGCTTCCGCCCTAAACCGTTGCTTTAGCGATGCCGCTTAGGCACCCGCTCCAAAATCAATATCATGGCCTTCGGCCAACTTCACATACGCCTTGCGTACGTCATTTCTTCGCCCCATTACCCGCCCGGAACGCTTTGTCTTACCCTTGATGTTGACAACTCTAACCTGCTCTACCTTTACATCAAACATCAACTCTACTGCCTTTTGAATCTCAGGCTTGGTCGCCGTAGGAATCACACGAAAGGCAAACTGTCGCGCCTTATCGGCAGCAATTGTGCTCTTTTCAGAGATAACGGGGCTCAACAGAACCTGCATCAGTCGCTCTCTGTTCATGCCAGCCGCTCCTCAAGTTTGGCCACCGCATCGGCGGTAACGATTACACTACCAAAACCAACCAAATTAACCGGATTCACATCTTCCACTCTACAAACATCGACGCCGTATAGATTACGAGCCGCCAGGTAAAGGTTCTCATCCGGGTTATCCGCAACAATAAGAGCGCCATTCAGCTTCATCTTACCCAGCAGAGCTAGTAACTCTTTGGTCTTTGGCGCCTCAACTTCAAAAGCAGATACCGCTACCAGTCGCTCCTGCCGCACCAATTCTGACAGAATAGAGCGCATGGCTCCGCGATACATCTTGCGGTTTACCTTCTGACTATAATCACGTGGCTGGGCAGCAAAAGTAACACCACCACTTCGCCATATCGGGCTGCGGATAGTACCTGCTCTGGCCCGACCCATACCCTTCTGACGGAACGGCTTAGCGCCACCACCAGAAACTGCAGCACGACTTTTCTGCGCCTTGGTTCCAGAACGGGCACCAGCCATATAAGCAGTAACCACCTGATGTACCAGGGCTTCGTTATAATCTGCGGCGAACACGGCATCCGAGACCTCTATAGTCTTACCCTTGCCTGCACTGCCTGCTATTGCTTTGAGGTTCATTACTCTTAACCCTTGTTCAACATTTTGATGGCTGGCGTAACAATTACGTCACCTCCAGGAGCACCTGGAATAGAACCACTGACAAGCAGTAGGTTACGCTCCACATCCACTCGAACTACCTTCAGATTCTGAGTAGTACGTTTAACATGGCCCATATGTCCAGCCATCTTCTTACCTTTAAATACTCGCCCTGGTGTCTGACACTGACCGATGGATCCAGGGGCGCGATGGGACAGAGAGTTACCGTGAGTGGCATCCTGCATACTAAAGTTGTGCCTTTTCACGCCACCCTGAAAACCTTTACCTTTAGTAGTACCACTTACATCGATAACCTGCCCGACCTCAAATATATCAACCTTGATCTCACCTGCAGCTTCCAGGCTCTCGTCTTCATCCAGACGAAACTCCCACAAACCACGTCCAGCCTCTACTTCGGCCTTAGCAAGATGACCAGAGGCAGGTTTATTGACCCGTGATGTCTTGCGGCTACCTGTAGTAACCTGAACAGCGCGATAGCCATCCACCTCTTCGGTACGCAGCTGGGTCACGCGGTTTGGTTCTGCCTCAATCACCGTTACCGGGATGGAGATGCCTTCCTCAGTAAAGATGCGGGTCATCCCCACTTTCCGTCCAACAATTCCGATTGTCATTGCTCTATCAACCTCAGTTCAGCTTGATCTGGACATCTACACCAGCGGCCAAATCCAGTTTCATCAACGCATCTACTGTCTTGTCTGTAGGATCGATGATATCCATCAGGCGTTTGTGCGTCCGAATCTCGTACTGGTCGCGTGCATCTTTATTTACGTGCGGAGATATCAGCACAGTAAACCGCTCTTTTCTCGTGGGCAGTGGAATCGGGCCCCGCACCTGCGCACCCGTGCGCTTGGCAGTATCCACGATTTCACGTGCAGACTGATCGATCAGACGATGATCGAAAGCCTTGAGCCTAATTCTAATTCTCTGGTTGTCCATATTTCTATTACTCTATAATCTTGGAGACCACTCCAGCGCCGACAGTACGGCCACCTTCACGGATAGCAAAACGCAGACCCTCTTCCATAGCAATCGGCGCGATCAGTTTTACCGTCATCTTTACGTTGTCTCCCGGCATCACCATCTCTACACCCTGTGGCAGTTCACACGCACCA
>JBNLDW010000008.1:0-92825 GCA_050304615.1 Sedimenticolaceae bacterium | reverse complement strand
AGCATCGGTAGTTAATTTCGTGGCCCATTGATCCTGTTGAAATATCTTATTCAGGCGCAATGGCCACGAGGTACTTTCTCTTGCGTGTCCAAGAGAAAGTACCCAAAGAGAATGACACCCCACGGCTCCGCCCGCTACGCGGGTACTCTGCGCTTCTCATCCCACTCGGGGCTCTTCCGACGTGACCTCCATGTCCCGACGGAAGAGGGTCGGCATCCCTGCCGACCCCTTTCAGGCCTTTTCCTCGCGGGATCGCGATGCTTAACGGATCCGAAGGGGTTTAGGATGGCCTCCCCTTACCTCCTCCGACGCAGCCGAGTACCGGAACCGATACAGGATCAGGCCTGAAAGGGCGCCGCATGGACGCGGCGCCTCCAGCGAGGGATAGGGATATCCCTTCGCTGGAGCCCCTGGAACGGTGAGGAACGCAGGGTACCCGAAGGGCAAGTCGTGGAGTGTCTTTTTCTTTCGCCTATTTCTTTTAGACAAGTAAAAGAAATAGGCTCGTAGCCCCTGCTGGGAGAGTGGAAATTGCTCAGAAGAATAAGGGCTACGAAATTAATTACCAATATATCTAAGAACCACTGAATCCCGCCGGTCGGGATTGCCGGGGCTGCGCCCCTCTCGCCGCTTAAGCGGCTCGCGCTGCGTCGCGGCCAAGCCGCTCCTGGTCGAACCCAACCTTTCCGATTATCTCGGGTTCGAATTCTTCCCTGTTCAAAATATAAAAGTGGTCCTGTTGGGACCCCTTTTATATTTTGGCGGAGAGGGAGGGATTGACTCGGCACATCCATGTGCCTCGCCCCTACGGGGCCGCGCTGCGCGCGGTCAAAAATGCATCCTGCATTTTTAATCGAACCGAAGGATCCTCATCAAAACCGCCCTGCCCACCAAATAAAAAGAGGCCCCACAAGGGGGCCTCTTTTTATTTGGCGGAGAGGGAGGGATTCGAACCCTCGATACGCGCAAACGTATACACACTTTCCAGGCGTGCTCCTTCAGCCGCTCGGACACCTCTCCAGATTTTGGAGGCGCAAGGGTAAACTAGATTCGGGTGCAAAGCAATTCACACGGGGCAACTACAGGTTATTTGCCCCTATTTCGTAGCCAGTCACCTGCATCCCTGGCCGCAGCGGCAAAGAAGGCTGCACCGACCGGGAGTGCCCCTGGATTAAACTCAAACCTGCCACAGTGAGCAATTGTGCTCTCTGACCCATCAGCCTGCGCCCCAAAGCGTACATAGCAGCCTGGAACCTGTTGCTGGAAATAGCTGAAATCCTCGCTGCTCATATTTAACTCTGACATTACCTTCAGCTTTCCCTCCCCTATGATCCTGGCCGCTGACCTGCGAGAAAGCTCTGTGATGTCTGGGTCGTTGCGCATGGAGGGGGCCATCTCCTGGAACTTCACCTGGACAGTGACCCCATAGGATAGTGCTACCGACTCTACAGTCTGAATGACGCTCTCAATTAGCTCTCCACGGCGAGCGGCACTCAGAGTGCGCACAGAGCCCTTGAGTAGAGCAGATCCGGCAATCACATTGGCTGCGGTTCCGGAGTGGAAGCTGCCTATAGCCACCACGGCAGATTTAGTCGGCTTGACCTCTCTCGCAGCCCACTCCTCTATTGCCAATACGATGGCACTGCCGGCAACTAAAGCATCAATGGCCTCATGGGGTCGGGAGGCGTGCGCGCTGCGCCCGGTTACGCTGATAGTGAAGGTATCATAGGCGGCGCTCACTATGCCTTCATCCACGACGATGCTGCCGCTTGGATAGTTGCAATCCAGGTGGCCACCAAAGATTGCTGCGACACCATCCAACGCCCCCTCCTGAATCATCTGTTGCGCCCCTTCCCCTATCTCTTCGGCCGGCTGAAACAGCAGCCTCACGGGCAACGAAGGTCTGCTGCCCCGACTTAGCTCTATGGCAGCACCCAACAACATGCTGACGTGCCCATCATGGCCACAGGCATGCATTACCCCATCAACTTCAGAGGCGAATGGGAGTTCTGTCTGCTCCTGAATTGGCAGTGCGTCCATATCTGCACGAAGGGCAATATACGGGCCATCAAGTTCACCTGGAATCTCGGCAATCACCCCTGTCTTTGCAACCCCGCTACGGCAGGCAATGCCGTGCTCATCCAATACCCGGCATATCACTGCTGCCGTACGCTCCTCTTGCCAGCTCAGTTCAGGATACCGATGCAACTCCTGGCTTATAGCAATTATCTTTTGCTCAATATCTGCTGTAATCATCAATCGTTCCGTATCACCATAAATTAAAGTATAGTCTGCGCTATAAGTCTGAGCATATAGCTTAGGATATGCGTATCAATCTACCACGAGTAAACATCATATGGCTGGCAAAAAAGAGAAAAAAAACAAAAAGAAGAGAGTTACTAAGGCTGCCAAGGCAGATCGGCACAAGCTTTATGAGATGGCAGTACAGTATGCGCCATCTGAGATTGATTTCGTCAACGACACATTCAAACAGCTACGCGGCTTCCGCGCAAAGATATTGCGTGAGGATTTCTGTGGTACTGCCAATGTCTGCTGCGAATGGGTGAAGCGACACAATAACAACCGCGCAATAGGGGTTGATATTGATGGTGAGGTACTAAAGTGGGGTAAAGATAATAATCTAAGCAAGCTTAAAGCAGAGCAACAGCAACGGATTGAGCTACTGCAAGAGAACGTCCTCGAAGTTAAAACTGACAGCCCTGAGATTATCTTGGCAATGAATTTTAGCTACTGGCTGTTCAAGGAACGCGAAGACCTAAAACACTATTTTCGCCAGGTTCACTCCAGCCTGGCTGATGATGGTATATTTTTTCTGGATGCCTACGGTGGATATGAATCATTTAATGAGCTCTGCGAAGAGCAGGAGATTGAGGATGGTGATTTCACCTATACCTGGGAGCAGGAGAGCTTTGACCCGATATCTCATAACCTTATCTGTAACATTCACTTTGCCTTCAGCGATGGATCCAAAATAGAGCAAGCATTCCGCTATGATTGGCGACTCTGGATCCTGCCTGAAATACAGGATCTGTTAAAAGAGTGTAACTTCAGCAAGGTCACTGTCTATTGGCAAGGATGGGACAAAGATGGAGAACCTGATGGTGAATTCAAACCAACAGCAAAGGGAGAGGCTGAAGCAGGATGGATCTGTTACCTGACAGCAGAGAAATAGGTATACACCTAACACCAACGCAGATTCAAAACCGCGGATTCAGTTCAGTCCAAGGACGAACCGATACAATCTCGCAACTATAGATTCACCATACAACGCCATCAAATACCAGCACTGACGCAATGTTATAAACCCACCACCAACATAGTGCGGTATAAACGACCGTATGCGGCATAAATAAGAAAAAAATGAGGGAGGTTACACAAAAAACAGACGATCTTCCTGGATTTACGAAAAACTGGCTCTGTTGTGGGTATCTGGGTTATTCACATTTGCCCCTCCATGGAGCGTTACCAGCAGCTCAGCCTCACTCCTACTCAAGCCTAACTCTTCCACCAAACGCGACTTTGCAGCACCCTGATGTACCATCTGAATCGCCTCACCATACGGACGATCACCAGGATTATGATGGGTCTCGATGTTCTCCTGGCGATGCCGCATCTCCCTCCCTACGCGCTCTAACTGAACCACTCTCCTATCAACACAGACTGCACTGGCACAGATAGCATTCAGGCTGGACACCAGGTGTTCAATTTGCCCCTCCATCCCGCTTATGCGGCGGCGCTGCCTACGCAGGGTGCCTGCAAGCAACACTACAGCAACTACTACAATAGAGGCTATTGGCATTGTCACTATCCAGAACATACTCATAGTACTCACCTCTCAAGCAAAGTCATCAATACGGGAACGTTTGTCGGATTGCCTTCTGCCCTTCTGCCTTTTATCCATCTCCTCATGCCTATGCTGCTCTCGCTGCTTTCGTTTCTCCACATGTCTCTCCGGCCTTGCTGGCCAGATCGGTTTTATAGGCGTAGGTTCACGGATATCCGCCATCACGCAATCCCTATAGCAATTTTGTGCGCAGTATGACTGAATTCACTAAATCTCATTGCACTGCTCCAGCTTAAAGCATCCCCACCTCAGTCCATTCACTCTCCGTCAACAACTTATTCAGATCCACTACAATCAGCAAGGTATCATCCAGTGTGGCAACACCCTGGATATAGCGCGAGCTCTCCTCATTACCAACATTTGGAGCAGCATCGATCTGTGACGTACGCAGATCCACAACCTCGGCTACGCTATCCACCAAAATCCCAACTACCTGCTGCTCGCTTTCTATGACAACAATACGACTGTCATCGTCTGTCTCGCCAACTGGAAGGCCAAAACGGAGGCGGGTATCAATAACAGTAACCACGCTTCCGCGCAGGTTTATTATACCAAGCACATATTCAGGGGCTCCGGGAACAGGGGCAATTTCACTGATTCGTAGAACCTCCTGCACATGCATAACATTGACGCCGTAGGCCTCATCCTCCAGCCTAAACACCAGCAATCGCATCGCTTGATCGTCCTCTAATACTTCGTCTGTAGCCATATTTACTCCTAAAAATGTAACCCTCTCAGAACAGCGTCAAATCCCTGACACTCAGGTACGAGTACCTATTCCATCCTGCATTTTTCGTGCCCGATCACATCCTCGACTGCCGCAACATCTAGTAAGACACACAACCTCTCTATCACAGTGCCTATCGCCCAGGCTCTCTCTGGATTTTGTCCGCTCCACTGAACTTCATCTCTATGCAGGAGAACTGGCTTAGCTAGGCTGTCGCAGGCCAAGCCCCAGCGGCCATCACCAATCACCAGGATATGGCTTCCTCTTTCCCGTGTAGCCGGTTCTTCGGCAAACTCGTCCGGCATCAACAGCTTGACACTATCTACTACCACCATCTGCTTGTCGCGATATGGTAGTACTCCCATATGCCACTCTGGCTGCCACGGCATTGGAACCGCATCCTCCTCCCACTTAATGATGCCGTCCAGCAACAATAGTGGCACAGCCATAGTCACCCCTTGCACCCTGTATATGAGGGCCTGAAAGGGCTCATTTGCCCAATCCGGCAACGTTGGTTCAACCTCAGCGGACTGTTCCTCTGGCGGAGCCACATCTGGCCTTATCTCTACTACTGGTGCAACAGCTGCCTCTACCTCAGACTGTTCCGCATTCACCTCTCTGAGCAAAAGATCGAGGTAGTCAAAGACGACTTGTTCTGGCTCGGCTAAGCCTGTCCTTTGGCTCTCCTTCTGCGATGTCATGCTGTAACCTCTCGCTGCAATCCACTCTCCTTGCCCTGCTGCAGAAACACTAACAACTTACTATAGGCAATAACACCATGGGTCTCTGGGAAACATATTGAGGCAGGCGCTCCGATACGGCTGGCCTCACGAAAGTTTGTATCCACTGGAATCACCTCGCTCCAGAGTGACTCCCGGTAGGTATCACGCAACATGCGCAGACTATCTTTGGAGGCATTTGTGCGACAATCAAACATAGTAGGAACAATGGTGTAGCTTAACGGTTCCGTTCTGGCCCGTAGGATCATCTCCAGGGTGCGCAGCATCCGCTCTAGGCCCTTCAGGGCCAAGAATTCTGTCTGTACCGGAATAATCAAATGGTTACATGCGGCAAGTGCATTTACCATCAGAACCCCCAGCATTGGGGGGCAATCCATCAGGATGTAATCAAAACGATCAGTCAGGGTACCCAGTGCCTGCTGCAGTACCAAACCCATACCATCAAGTTTGCCTGCCTGACGATCCAAGGTGGCCAACGCCACCGATGCCGGAAACAGCTCGAGCCCTTCGATTCCGGTAGTACATAGCAATGAGCTGGGGTCGACCTTCCGCTGCTCCATTTTGGCCTTGAATATCGAGTAGGTGCTACTCTCCATCCCTTCCGGGTCATAGCGAAAATAGCTGGTCATAGAACCTTGTGGGTCAATATCCACCAGCAGGGTTCGCATCCCGGAACTGGCCAACAATCCACCAAGGGTCACGGCTGTTGTGGTCTTTCCTACCCCGCCTTTTTGGTTGGAAATACTCCAGATCTTCATCTACCACCACCCTTCTGCCTTGCCTTAGGCGCAGTCAAAATGATGATTGATACCCGCCGGTTCTTCTGTCTACCCTCCTCACTATTGTTATCACCCACCGCTTGATACTCACCATAACCTATGGCCGACATACGAGTAGCATCGACACCGAATCGCGTAAACAGATGCACCACGCTAGCAGCCCGTGCCGCCGAGAGCTCCCAGTTAGAGGGGAATGCAATAGTCTGAATTGGTACGTTGTCGGTATGCCCCTCTACCTGAATCTGGTTTGGCAGCGGAGCGATGATCGCCGTCACATTGCGCAGTGCTGCGACCGCATCTCGTGAGAGTCTCGCACTGCCGCTCTCAAACAGCATCTTGCTCCGCATCTCCACCTCAATCCCGCGCTCACTTTTTATGATATTGACCAGATTCTGATCAATAAATGGATCTAGCGCGGATTGTAGGTTTATTATCGTCTCTGCAGTACTCGGAAATATCGGTTCTGTCTCTGGCTCCGGCAGTGGTTGTTGCTCATCTTGTTTCGCATCCTCCTCTGCCGCACCCTCCTTTGCCGCATCCTCCTCTGCCGCACCCTCCTCTGTCTGCTCGCTATCAAGAGATTTATCCGTGGCCTCCGCCTCTGCTTCTGGAGATGCAAATTCGCCTGCCACTGGAACCATGGTACGCACCTCCTCACCTACCTGGATCGGATCATCACTCTGTGCAGGGGCAACAAACGCATCTGTCAGGGTGTTAGAGAGAACCCTGTACTTGCCATCATTGACTGAGGAGATTGAGTACATCACCACAAAAAAAGCAAACAATAGGGTTATGAAGTCGGCATATGATACCAACCAGCGCTCATGATTCTCTGGCTCTATCTGTCGTCTCTTACGCGCCATGTCGACACTGCTACCCTACTTCAGGTATCCCTGCAGCTTGGATTCTATGTAACGTGGGTTCTCTCCCTCAGCGATAGAGATAATCCCCTCGATAATCATCTCCCGATAATGCGCTTTCTCCATAGCCAGAGATTTCAATTTATTACCAAATGGAAGGAGGAATAGATTGGCCAAACCAACGCCGTAGATCGTAGCTACAAAAGCGGTAGCAATGCCACTACCGAGGCGGCTTGGATCGGCCAAATTCTGCATTACATGGATCAGCCCCATTACCGCACCGATGATCCCGATAGTCGGGGAGTAACCACCCATCGACTCAAATACTCTGGCCGCCTGCAGATCATGCTGTTCCCGGGTCTCTAGATCCACATCCATGATAGCGCGTATCACCTCGGGCTCGCTGCCATCAACCAACAATTCCATCCCTTTCCGTATGAACAAATCAGGCTCTTTTTCGGTAATCCTCTCCAGCCCTAATAGCCCCTCTTTTCTAGCTACACCACTCCACTGAACAATCTTCTTGATAGCCGGGGCAATCTCTATACGGGGTGGCATAAATACACTGCCTGCAGTGCGTATTGCATGAATAAATACAGATATTGGTGTCTGCAACAAGATGGCTCCAACCGTCCCGCCGGAGACAATAACCATGGCCGGCCCATTTATCAGCGCATCAACATGGCCGCCTTCCAGGGAATTTCCCATCAGGATTGCTCCAAAGGCCAGGATAACTCCTAAGATGCTCAGGAGATCCATCTCAATGCACCTTGCCTAAAGCCGGACCTATCTGCTGCAGCGGCAAAACCCGATCTGAGACACCAGCACGCTCTACCGCTTGGGGCATACCGTAGACCACACAACTCTCTTCATCTTGCGACCAAATAGTAGATCCACCTTGGTTCAGTAGCTTGGCCCCCTGCATACCGTCTGATCCCATTCCAGTAAGCACAATAGCAAGAACAGATCCTGGAAATGCCTGGGCAGCAGACTCAAATGTGACATCTACACATGGCCGGTATATCTGCCCCTGCTTGCTCTCCTCAATCCGTATAGTGGCACTGCTGCGGCGACGCTCCAGCAGCATCTGTTTTCCTCCTGGCGCCAGATAGGCGTTGCCTGGAGTAAGAATATCTCCATCCACGGCCTCCTTTATCCCAATACTACAGAGACCATTCATACGCTCGGCAAAGGCGGGAGTAAAACTAGCCGGCATATGCACAACGATTACTATCGGTAAAGGGAAATCACCCGGCAGTGTCGACAGCAAGCCCTGTACCGCAACCGGGCCCCCAGTAGACGCTCCAATGGCAACCAAGTCATAACCACCGGCATGCGGTGCGCGCTCCCTGATCGCAGGTTTAAGCCTGGACGTTATATCCCTTGTTATCTCTGGAGTAGTCTTGATGCGCCTTCTATTTTGAGCAAGGGCCAACACCCGCTGCACCAGCATCTGTTCTAGAGACTCATTCCCCTGCCCAATACCTTCCGGCTGTTTTGGCAGAAAATCTACAGCGCCTGCATCTAGCGCCTCAAGTGTCGCCCTAGCCCCCTCCCTGGTCAGGGCAGATAGCATCAAAATTTTGGTTGGCACCTCAGCCATTATCCGTCTAGCCGCGACAATGCCATCCATTGTCGGCATCTCTACATCCATGGTGATAACGTCTGGCTTAAGCTTGTGCGTCTGCTGTAACGCATCTAGCCCATCATGGGCCACTCCAATGACCTCTATATCCGGGTGGCGGGACAACATCTCAGATATTCGGTGGCAGAAAAAAGCCGAATCATCAACAATAAGTACTCGCACCATGCTACTCATAAGTACTCTCTCGTTTGGCAAACTGACACATTAAACACGGTGTGCATACTTCTGTAATAACCCTGAGATATCCAATATAAGGGCAATCTTGCCATCACCTGTTATGGTTGCCCCGGCCATACCATCCACTCCCTGCAACATAGCACCCAACGGCTTGATGACCACCTCCTCTTGGCCAACAAGATGATCCACAACCAAACCGGCCTGCATACCACCGACATTGACGACTACCACATGTCCTTTGCTATCAGTATCCTGCCCACTATCACCTGGCACTAACCACTTGCGTAGATAAAAAAGTGGTAGCGCATGTTCCCGCAGCATAATCGTAAGCTGGCCATCAACTACATTAGAATTACTTAAATCAAGGTCAAATATCTCGACCACACTTGATAGTGGCAAAGCAAAAGGCTGCTCACCGAGCAGCACCATAAGGGTTGGTAGAATAGCCAGGGTCAGAGGTAATTTGATGGTTATCAAACTGCCCTTCCCAAGTACGGAATCTATATCCACTATTCCGTTGATCTTGGCGATACCAGTCTTCACCACATCCATACCTACACCACGTCCAGAGACATCCGAGATCTCTTTCTTGGTCGAAAATCCAGGCTGAAATATGAGGTTATAACAATCTTTATCACTAAGGCGTTCCGCCGCCTCTGCATCCATCATCCCCCTCTCGACCGCTAGCGTACGCAAGACATCGGCATCCATGCCCTTGCCATCATCACTTATAGTCAAAAGGATATGATCCCCCTCCTGCGACGCCGACAGAACCACCAGACCCTTGCGTGACTTCCCGGCCTTTTCCCGCTCCTCTGGTGATTCAATCCCATGATCCACGGCATTACGTACCAGATGCACCATTGGATCGGCCAATGCCTCGACCAGATTCTTGTCCAGATCTGTTTCCTCACCCTCCATCTCCAGATCAATCTCTTTCTTCAAGGTGCGGGCCAGATCTCTTACCACCCGGGGGAAGCGGCCAAATACTTTTTTAACCGGTAACATCCTGGTCTTCATAACCGAGTTCTGAAGATCCGATGTAACCAAATCAAGGTTGGCCACAGCAGTTGCCATCCGCTCGTCATTGATCAACGCCTTCAGGTTGGTCATACGGTTCCTGACCAGCACCAGCTCACCGACCATATTCATAATCTTGTCCAGTGTGGCGGTATCAACCCTTATGTTACTCTCAGCCGCCTTAACCGGCGGCTTCTTGGCTGCCTGATCCGCCGCCGCCTCTTTAGTCGGCATGGCCTTCTTCGGCATAACCTTCTTCGCCTGTTTTTTCGGCTCGTCAGCTTTCTCCGGTTTCACCTCGGCTACTACTGCCGACTTTTTCTCAGGCTTCGCGGCTACCTCAACCTTGGGAACACCACTGTGTTTCCCCTTGCCATGCAGCTCATCCAAGAGCGCCTCAAATTCATCTTCCGTTATCTCATCATTGTCTGTAGGGGCGGCGACAGCCGGTTTAGGCTCGGCTGCTGGCACACCGCCATGCTTGCCCTTACCATGCAACTCATCCAGCAGTGCATCAAACTCCTCTTCAGTTATCTCATCACTCTCAGCAGCGGCTGTTGCCGCATCTGATTCCAGTTCTGTAGCAACCTCCTCTACCACTTCCTCCTCTTGCTCATCTTCCGCCTCTTCTTCTGCCTCCTCATTCTCCGGTATCGAAAGCTGGCGCAGTGTATCCAGTAGCGCCTGGTCTGCCGGCTCTGGATCCTCGCCATCCCGTACGGCAGCAAACATATCGTTCACCACATCAACCACTTGCAGCACAACATCCATCAATTTTGCATCTACCGCACGCTGCCCCTGACGCAGGACATTAAATACATCCTCTGACCTGTGGCAGACCTGTACCAATGCATCAATCGCGAGAAAACCAGCACCGCCCTTGATGGTATGAAACCCACGAAATACCGCATTCAGCAGATCATAGTCCTCTGGCCGCTGCTCTAGATCGATCAGCTGCTCACCTAACTGCTCAAGAATCTCTCCGGCCTCTACCAGAAAGTCTTGTAGGATCTCATCATTGGTATCAATAGCCATTTTCTAAAACCCCAGACTAGATAGCAGATCATCAACATCATCCTGACCCTGGATCATCTCACCTTGTTCGACCCCGGGTACTGCCGGACCTGCCATATCTACTTCTTTTGGATTTACCTTTACATCCGGCAAATGAGCACCGGAGATACGTACCAACTGCACCAATTTTCCCTCAACATCATTCACCAGGTTTATCACCTGCCGGATGATCTGGCCGGTGATATCCTGGAATCCCTGCGCCATCAGAACCTCGGTAAGATTTCTGTGCAGCTGTCCGGAGTGCTTGTCCACCAGGCCTAAAAATTCGATCAAATCTCTACTTAACGTGCGAAAATCATCCACCGAAAGTTCGCGCCCCCTGAACCGTTCCCACTCTGCAGAGAGCGCATTGGCTTTGGCGCTCAACTCATCTGTCATGGGGATGCTGTCCTCAACCAGGTTCAAGGTGGTATTGGCCGACTGCTCAGTCATAGTGATGACATAGCGGAGCCTCTCCCCGGCATCCGGAATATCTTTCTCTGCCAGCTCGGTGACCTTCTCATCCAGCAGAAAGCCGTTAATCGCGTCATGCAGCTCTCTAGTCAAACGCCCAACCTCATGAAACAGATCACCGCTATCAGATTGAGGAGACAGTTCTGCCAATATCTTCTCAGCACCACTATGGTCACCTGCCTCAAGTTGTGCCACCAAGGCGCGAGCCTGTTTCAGCCGGGTACTGTTGTCACTCTTCTTTGTCATCGAGATCCTCTCCCAGGTATACCCGTGCAGTTATCCAACCCGCTCAAATATCTTGTTGATCTTCTCCTCCAGAGTAACTGCAGTGAAGGGCTTGACTACATATCCATTCACCCCTGCTTGGGCCGCCTCTACAATTTGCTCCCGCTTCGACTCGGCCGTTACCATCAACACCGGCATACTTGCTAAATTCTCATCCGCACGTACCGCCTTCAGTAAATCCAGCCCGTTCATGCCAGGCATATTCCAATCTGTAACCAAAAAATCAAACTTCCCGGATTGCAGCATCGGCAACGCCGTATTGCCATCATCTGCCTCCTCCGTGTTGGTAAACCCAAGATCACGTAGCAGATTCTTGACAATCCGCCGCATTGTGGAGAAATCATCCACAATAAGAATCTTCATGTTCTTGTCCAAGGTAACCTCCGAATCTCTATTTCTTTCTTTATCTCAATAACTACTACACATCTTCCCATTCAGATAACCACTCAGAGAGACGTGAACGTAACCGAAATGTGGCCTGACTATGGATCTGACATGCCCGCGATTCTGTCACTCCCAGGACATCTCCAACCTCACGTAAATTCATCTCTTCATCGTAATACAATACGATCACCAACCTTTCGCGCTCAGGCAAGCCGGAAATTGCATCTGTCAATGCCTGCCGAAATGCCTCATTCCGCGTCCCCTCATAGGGCCCTGTCTCCACGCTACCGCCACGCTCCTGTGAAATTTCGCCTGCCATCTGCAAATCTTCCACACTGAAGATACGGCAACCAGAGGCATCCAACAGGATCTGGTGGTATCTCTCCAGCGACAACCCCAACATATCCGCAACCTCTACGTCTCTGGCATCGCGTCCCTGTACGTTCTCAATCTCTCGCATGGCATCTGCCACCATACGCGCCTTACGGTGTACAGAACGTGGCGTCCAGTCGCTCCGCCTAATCTCATCCAGCATCGCACCACGAATCCGAATACCGGCATAAGTCTCAAAGCTGGCGCCTTTGGATGGATCATAGTTACCCCCCGCCTCCAACAGTCCAATCATCCCGGCCTGGATCAGGTCATCCACCTGTACATTAGATGGCATCCGGCTCACCAGATGATAGGCAATACGCTTTACCAGCGGCGCATGCTGCCTCACTAATGAGTCATAACTCTGTTCGCTAACTGCGCCATAAGCCGCCAAACCCTTCACTGCTTAACCCCTTCACTATGACTTGCATACTGCACCAGTCGCTCGACAAAAAACTGGAGGTGGCCACTCGCTCCTTCCGGTACAGGCCAGTTATCGGCCTTTTTGGCTAAATTCTTAAATGCTTGAGCAGATTGGCTGCGTGGAAAGGACTGAACCACCGGTTTTTGATTGCGCACCGCCTTACGCAACGAATCATCATAAGGGATGCTACCTACGAAACTGAGCATCACATCTAGATAGCGATCAGTCACCCGACACATCTTGTTGTATAGCTCCCTTCCATCCTTGGCTGTACGGGTCATATTCGCCAGAACACGAAAACGGTCGACCCCATACTCCCGGTGCAACAGCTTGATCAAGGCGTAGGCATCGGTAATTGAGGCTGGTTCATCACACACCACAATAACCACCTCCTGTACCGCGCGACTGAAGCTGATCACCGTATCGGAGATACCTGCCGCGGTATCCACAATCAGCACATCCAGATCTCCGCTCAGGTCACTAAAAGCACGGATAAGTCCAACATGTTCGGCCTCACTCAACTCGGCCATTTTCTGAATCCCAGAGGCGGCAGGGATAACCTGGATACCAGAAGGCCCGGTAAGCACTACCTCCTCCAATTCCCTCTCACCGCGTAGTACATGCGACAGATCAAATTTAGGATGCAACCCCAGTACTACATCGATATTGGCCAATCCAAGGTCGGCATCCAGTAGCATCACCCTCTTTCCAAGATCGGCCATTGCTACCGCAAGGTTGACGGATATATTGGTTTTGCCAACCCCGCCCTTACCCCCGGTTACCGCTATCGCCTTGATTGATTCAGGCTGTGCCATGCGTCTCAGTCCAGATGCCTGATCAGTATTGGAATCAGGCATGAGCATGTGCCTTCGCACCCCCTAGCGCCAGGGCCATACACTCCTCTCCATACTCGACCCCGCCCCCATGGTTACCCAGATTCACTGCACGACTTACCAGTGTATGGGACCTGGCTAGGTGCAGATCCTCCGGCACCCTTTGTCCATCGGTGATATATGCCACCGGTAGTCCACCATCTATAATTGCCGAGAGCACCCCACCCAATGACCCAGCCTCATCTAGCTTGGTCAGAATACAGGCGCTGGGACGAGCCGCCCCAAATGCCTTTATTGCCTGTCTTAGTGCTGCCTGCTGGGTTGTGGCCGCAAGAGTCAGCAGCGTCTTCACTGGTCTGCTACCGGACTGCAAGAGCGATATCTGCTGGCTTAACCGCACATCACGCTGGCTCATTCCAGTGGTATCAATCAGTATCAGCCGCTTATCGGACAGTGCATTGAGGGCACTATTAAGTTCTTCCACGGTGCCGGCACTGCGCATGGGGACATCCAGAATACGAGCATAGGTGGTCAACTGCTCCTGCGCTCCGATCCTGTAACTGTCTGCAGAGATAAATGCCACGTGGCGATTGCCATGGCGCAGGGCAAAACGGGCGGCCAATTTGGCAATGGAGGTGGTCTTGCCAACCCCTGTGGGGCCAACCACAGCCACCACACCTCCGTCCTCTATCATCTGGTCGCCCGATATCTGTATTTCCGAAGCGAGATAGTAGAGTCCCTTGCGCCACCCCTCATCTACATCCTCAAAAGCACCCACCTGCTCGACTAACCTTTGGCAGATGGCCGGACTTAGATCCAACCCCATCATCCGCCGCAGGAGATCACGCACCTGGGGCTGCCGTTCTCCCATATCACGCCAGCTCAGCCCAGATAGCTCGTTCTCTACCATACGTCGCAGGGCATGCATCTCGTGTCGCATGTCTACCAACAATGGGTCCTGACTCCACTCTATACGCGGTGAAGCTTCTTGCCTCTTGCCACTCTCTAGAGAGTTTACTTTCTCAGCGCTACTCTGCTGCTGAGTTGGTAGTGATGCTACGTTTGCACTGGAATAATAGCTCTCCCGCTCAGGAGGATCTGCCCTGGCGGCAAAGGCGCTCTCGTCAAAGTCGAGTGCCGCCATCAGCTCTACCCCTCCATCCACACGTTTGTTGGATAGAATGACCGCATCTGCCCCAAGGGTCTCCCTGACCTGCTTTATGGCTGTACGTATGTCTGCTGCGAAAAAACGTTTTATCTTCATGTCATATATTCCGTAGTCTGAATGAGATCGGTTGCAGGCAAGATTGCCGCTACACCGACCCTACCCCCTGCCCTACACCGCCAGCTATATTGCTGTCCTGTTGACCAACTGTAGCTACCACCCTGATCTGGCGGTTATCTGGAATCTCGTTGTAGGAGAGAACCTGCATCCCTGAGACGCTGTGGCGAATAAACCGGGCCATCCATGGACGTATTGGCGCTGCCACAAGGAGAATGGCCTCTTCCCCTACTATCTCTTGCTGGGCGGCAGTTTCGGTGAGTGCTTTTTGCATCTGTTCTGCTAGGCCAGGTTCAAACCCGGCACCCCCCTCTTCGTTACTATGCAGGCTCTGTTGCAATATCTGTTCCAGAGATGGATCTAGCACAATAACCGGGATCTCATCTCTTGGTCCCGCTAGCCGTTGCACTATGGAACGCGACAGCGCAACCCGAACAGCAGCCGTTAAAACGCCGATGTCTTGACTCTGGCCGGCCCTCTCCGCCAATGTTTCGGCGATTGTGCGAATATCACGGATGGGGATATTCTCCTGCAGCAGGTTCTGCAAGATCTTCAATATCTGCCCTATGGAGAGAGCCTTAGGCACCAGATCCTCAACCAGCTTAGGAGTACTCTGCTCCAGCATATCCAGGAGTTGCTGTACCTCCTCATGACCCACTAGTTCGTGTGCATGCGACTGCAGGATCTCGCTCAAATGGGTGGCCACCACGGTACTGGAGTCGACCACGGTATATCCGAGAGTCTGGGCATGATCACGCTGTGATGGATCGATCCATACCGCGTCCAGGCCAAATGCCGGATCCTTGGTTACATCCCCCTCCAGATTGCCGAATACCCGGCCTGGATTGATCGCCAGATCACGATCCGTCCTGATCTCGGCCTCTCCAATCGGTACCCCATGCAGGGTAATCCTGTAGCTGTTTGGAGTCAGATCAAGGTTATCCCTGATATGTACCGGTTGGATTAGAAAACCAAGCTCTTGGGAGAGCTTCTTGCGTACCCCTTTGATCCGATTCATCAACTGACCACCCTGGTTACGATCCACCAAGGGTATAAGCCTGTAACCCACCTCCAGGCCGATGATATCCACCGGCTGTACATCATCCCAGCTCAACTCTTTATGCTCAGCATCCACCTGTACTACCGGTTCTGGAATAGGGACCTCTGTTGCCATCACCTGTTGACGCTGCGCTATCATCCAGGCACCCCCACCTGATATTGCTGCCAGCGAGAGAAAGGCAAAATTGGGCATGCCGGGTACGACCCCTATGATGGCCATAACAGCGGCTGCTACTGTTAACGCCTTGGGGCTGGAAAACAGCTGGCTTAGTACCTGAGAACCTACATCCTCGGTGCTGGCAACTCGGGTCACAATGATGGCGGCAGAGGTAGATAACAGCAGGGATGGGATCTGCGCTACCAGACCATCACCAATAGTCAACAGGGTGTAGAAACGCATAGCGGTCTGGAAGTCGAGCCCGTGCTGCAGGATACCTATTCCAAGCCCGCCAAGAATATTGATAAACAGGATCAGGATGCCTGCCACGGCATCCCCACGTACAAACTTACTGGCACCATCCATGGCACCATAGAAATCGGCCTCTTTGGCTACATCATCGCGCCTGGCTCTCGCCTCATCCTGATCAATAAGGCCAGAGTTAAGATCGGCATCAATCGCCATCTGCTTACCAGGCATGGCATCTAGAGTGAAACGTGCGCTTACCTCAGAAACCCGCCCCGCACCCTTAGTCACCACTACAAAGTTGATAATAACCAGGATAAAGAAGACCACCAGACCAACCGCATAATTGCCCCCAACCACAAATGCGCCAAAGGCCTCAATCACCTTACCTGCGGCATCACCGCCCTGATGCCCCTCAAGCAGAACCACCCGGGTAGAGGCAACATTAAGTGCTAAACGCAACAGTGTGGCTATTAGCAGCAGACTAGGAAAAACCCCGAAATCGAGGGGGCGGAGCGTATAGAGAACAACCAGGACGACTACCAGTGAAAGCGCTATATTGAAGGTGAAAAATACGTCCAGCAGAAACGGCGGCAAGGGGATAATCACCATTGCCAATAGCATCAGCAGGAGGAGCGGTACACCCAGCCCCTTGGCTCCCCCAACGCGCATGCTATCCAGTATGGTTGCTACACTCATCGTCTCTCTCTACTCCCCCAATGAAACCGTCGTTTTTATGACGCCAATCTATACTGGTCTATGCATGGCCTGGCTCATCCCTCCCTGGATGCAAGAACTCCTCTGGAATCGGTAGCTCTGATGGCTTTCGTGGCCTCTCCAGACCATCCTTGCGATAGGTTCGCAGCTGAAAGACATAGGCCAACACCTTGGCTGTTGCAAGATATAGGCCAGCCGGAATGGTCTCTCCCAACTCTGTGCTAAAATAGATAGCTCGTGCCAACAGGGGGGACTCTAGCAGGGGTACCTCATGCTCGGCTGCCACCCTACGGATATTGGCTGCCACCATATCGGCCCCCTTCGCCACCACTTTTGGAGCCAGCATCTTAGTCTGGTCATAACGCAGCGCCACTGCAAAGTGGGTAGGATTGGTAACGATGACATCGGCCTTAGGCACCTCTGACATCATCCTCCGTTGTGCCATCTCCCGCTGTAGAGCACGAATCCGACTACGCACCTCGGGCCGACCCTCGGTCTCTTTCATCTCATCGCGGATCTCCTGCTGAGTCATCTTCAACTGCCGCTTGTGATCCCACAGCTGGAATGGGACATCGACTGCAGCAACCAGAATAAGAGTTGATGCAATCAACACAAATGACCAGCCGATAAGAGTGCCCATATGCGCCACCGCCTGCGGCAACTCCATCTGACTAAGCAGCAGAAAATCATCCAACGTCAACCACAAGACCATAGCCGTGGCACCGCCGACCAAGAAGAATTTGGCCATTGCCTTGAGCATCTCCAATAATCCCTTGAGTGAAAAGACCCGCTTTATCCCCTTGATCGGATCCATCTTGCTCAACTTGGGAGTCAGTGCATCACCAGAAATAGCAATGCCACCAAGGGATATGGAGCTGAGAATAGCTACTACTACAACTACCAGGAAAAATGGCAACAGCATAAGCAGCCCATCCTCAATGGCCTGAGCAAGTCGCCGTAACATTGCCATTGGATCGTAGATATCGGCCCTGGGAATAGTGAAATTACTGCTCATCAAATCCCACAGGCCACTGCCCATATATTGGCTCATACTAACAAGAGCAATCCCACCCAATAGGGTGATCGCCATGGTATTGAGTTCACGTGAGCGGGCAATTTGCCCCTTCTTTTTTGCGTCCTGTTGCCGCTTCGGCGTCGGTTGTTCCGTTTTTTCCTGGCCGTCTTGATTCTCTTCAGCCATGATTTATCTCGCTATATGTAGGAGCTGCTGTAACTTAGAGAACACCTCATCTAACAGCTCTATAAAATTTGACATGACGCCGGGCAGGGTAATCCACAGCATGAGAAAACCGATCAGGATTGTCATGGGGAACCCAACAGCAAAGATATTTAGCTGGGGTGCGGCCCTGGTGATGATGCCCATACCAAGATTTACCAGCAGTAAAACCGCAACTGCTGGCAGGGCAATCAGTAATCCCCCCGCAAACATCCGGCTGGCCCAACCTATAATCTGCTCCAAGGCGCTGTGTCCGAGGCCATCCACCGCTACCGGGAAGGTAGTAAAACTCTGCGCCAGGACATCCAGCAACAACAAGTGACCGTTAATCACCAAGAACAGCAGAGTGGCGGTTAGAATATAGAGCTGTGCGACTACAGGTACCTGGACGCCATTTTGTGGATCCATCATGGAGGCAAAGCCTAGACCCATGCTGTAGGCCAGGGTCTGACCACCAAAGACCAGAGCCACAAACACCATCTGCACCATAAATCCCATCGTCACCCCAATCAGGATCTGCTGCAGGGCGATAAGAAACGCATCCGGTCCGAATAGATCAACTACCGGAGGGGCGGGAATGACCGGCATCAATAGCCAGGTTATAAAGACAGCAATACCGATGCGCAGGCGTGCGGGCGTCTGGCGTGAATTAAAGACGGGGGCTGAAATCAGCATGGCACTGACCCGCATCAGTGGCCACATGAATGCGGTCAGCCAGGCGCTCAATTGTACCTCGGTAAAATGCATGCCACACACCCACTACTATGAACAACATAAGTTAAGTCACATTCAGCCAATCAGTTCAGGTATGCTGGTGAAAAGCTCAATGACAAAGTCCATAATCAACTGCAACATCCAGGGACCGGCCGCCATCAACACTAGTGCTACCACCATCAACTTGGGGATAAAGGTGAGTGTCATCTCATTGATTTGGGTTGCGGCCTGAAACATCGCTACTATTAGACCAACCAGCAGAGCAGGTAGCAGGATGACCCCAGCCAGTGCCACCGTGATCTCCATTGCCCTCTGTCCCACATCTAATACGATATCTGGAGTCATCTAACTCTCCATCATGGCAAGAAGCTGGCAGCCAGAGTGCCAAACACCAGTGCCCAGCCATCTACCAAGACAAACAACATAATCTTAAAGGGGAGCGAGATAATCAGGGGTGACAGCATCATCATACCCATCGACATCAACACACTGGCCACCACAAGATCGATAACCAGAAATGGGATAAAGAGTAAAAAACCAATCTGAAAACCGGTTTTCAACTCACTGGTAGCAAAGGCTGGAAGCAGCAAGGCAAATGGGGTCTGTTCTGGAGACTCTATATCCCCATATTTGCCTATACGGGCAAACAGGGTTAGATCAGACTCTCGGGTCTGGGCCAACATAAAATCTCGCAGAGGCTGTTTAGCGGCATCCAGTGCCTGCACAATGCCGATCTCCTCTTTAAGGTATGGCTCCAGAGCAACATCATGGATCTTGTTGAATACCGGCAGCATGATGAAGATGGTAAGAAACAGGGCCAGCCCGACTAGCAGCTGGTTGGATGGAGTATTCTGGGTACCAAGTGCCTGTCGCAGAATCGCCAGCACAATAATGATGCGGGCAAAGGAGGTCATCATCAACATGGCGCCAGGCAGCACACTCAGCGCTGTCATGAACAGTAATACCTGGATACTCAGAGAGTAGACCTGCCCACCATCTTTGGCGGTGGTAACCGTTACCGCATCCAGGCCGGAGGCCGCCTCACCAGCCAGTGGCAGCAGCAACAAAACCAATAGCGAGTATCGCCAGATAGAGGGCAGCCTCATGCTGCACCCTCCTCCACCGCACTATCTAGCTTGCGAGCAAACTCTCTACTGCTATCTGTAGTCCCATCGTTACTTGCGCTTTCAAGCAGACACAGCATCTGTACCCGTCCTGGGGCCACGCCAACCAACAGGCGGGTGTCTCCTGACTGCACCACCACTGCCCGTTCTCTGGTCCCAAGGGAGACACTCCCAAGGACTGTAACCATACCCTTGCCACCAATATGGGCATGGCCCATCCGACGTAATAACCAACCAAGTCCGATAATAAGTCCAATGATAAGTAGTAGAAACACCAGGGTCTCCCACAGGAGGTTGCCGCCAACACTAGATGTGGCAAAAGGAGTCGACTTGGCAGGCCCCTGATCTGCCGCCAGCAATACTGATGGAGACAGAAGAATAGCGGCACATAGCGTGCTAAGCAGACGCATCAGGTAAGCCTTTTTACCCGATCAGTTGGACTGATGATATCGGTCAGACGAATACCAAATTTCTCATTGACCACTACCACCTCGCCCTGTGCGATCAGAGTACCATTCACCAGGACATCCATCGGCTCACCTGCCAAACGGTCAAGCTCAACTACAGACCCCTGGTTGAGTTGAAGCAGATTGCGAATGTTAATCTTGGTGCGCCCAATCTCCATGGATATGGTAATAGGGACATCCAGGATTGCATCCAGGCTCACTTCACTGTCACGTGAAGACGTGGCATCCTCATGTAACTCTTTGAATGGTGCAGCCTCAGCGTTCGACTTTGGCTTATCTACGGCCGACTCAGAGACTGCCTCAGTCTTCTCCTGCTCAGCCATAGCCTCTGCCCACTCATCCCCTACAGCTTCATTGGTATCAATATCTGTATCGCTCATGTTAAAGCCCTGTCGCTATGTTGCTCTGACACTTTTTATGTCAGACTTTCAAGAAATTCTTCCAAGCTCTCCTGCCCACTACGCACTATCTGTTCGCTAATCTTGATGGCAAAATTACCATCAGAGACTCCAACCTGACCCTTGAATATCGGCACTTCTGCAGCACACACCTCTACCACATCAGGAATCTCAAGCGGAATGATATCCCCCTTTTTCAGGGCCGCCAGTTGACACACACTTATCTGCGTCTCTGCCAAGACACTGCTCAACTCAAGTTGTGCCTCCAGTATCTCTTCCCGCATTGATTTCTCCCATCTATCATCCCGATCCCCGCGATCACTCTGTACGCCTGCATCCAACAGATCACGAATCGGCTCCACCATAGAGTAAGGAAGGCAGATATGGATATCGCCACCACCAGACTCCAGATCTATATGAAGTGTGGTTACCACTACTACTTCGGAGGGACTGACAATATTCGCAAACTGGGGATTTACCTCAGAACCTACATACTCGAAATTGATTTTTAATACCGGCTTCCACGCCTCATGCATGTCGGCAAATGCCAAATCAAGAAGCATCCTTACCACTCGCAGCTCGGTCGGAGTAAAGTCGCGTCCCTCAATCTTGGTATGGAATCGTCCAGTACCGCCAAAATAATTGTCTACTACACTGAAGACCAATTTTGGATCAAGAACAAACAGCCCCTTACCACGCAGCGGTGGTACCCGGATCAGGTTGAGACTGGTGGGGACAAACAGTGTGTGGACAAACTCAGAGAACTTGAGCATCTGCACACCGGAGACCGAGATGTCCGCAGTGCGGCGTAATAGATTAAACAGACTGTTGCGATAATACCTGGCAAAGCGCTCATTAATCATCTCCAGGGTGGGCAAGCGCCCCCGCACAATCCTGTCCTGACTAGTGAAATCGTAAGAACGGCTCTCGCCATCATTGAGATCTTCACTTTCGGTTTCGATCTCACCACCATCCACGCCATGCAATAGCGCGTCGATTTCATCCTGAGATAGTAGGTCGCTGTCTGCCATAATAGTTCGTCTATAGTTACTGCATTACAAAACTACTGAAGTAGACACCTTCAATTTTGCCGGTGCCCCCATTGGTCTTTACAATACGCTGTAGCTCTGCCAACACCTCCGCCTGTAACTTCTCCTTGCCAGCCCGGTCGCGCAAGGCTGCTGACTCCTGGACACTAAATATATTTAGCAACTGATGCCTGATCATTGGATCGTTAAGTTTTAGAAAATCTAGTAGTTCTGGCTGCCGCACCATGATGTTCACTCCAATCTGCAACATCTTGGCATCGCCACCTGGGGGAAGATTCACCACGAACACCGGTTGTAGGGTGTGATAGAGTGGTGGCAGTTTCTCTTCATCTGCCTGCTGCGTTTGTTTATCCTCCGAAGCATCAACATCTGTCCCCTCTCCATCTCCCGAAAGAAAAAACCAGGCAGCAGCACCACCCAACACCAGCACCAGGACGGCTGCTGTGATAATTATGATCAACTTCTTTTTCGATCCCCCCTCCTGCTCTATTCCCAGGTCAAGGTTCTCATCTAGTCTCTCATCGGCCATCTGTTACACCCCCACTGTATCCGTTGAACGTGATGTGCAATTGACGTGCCAGTAGGAAATAAATTATTTTATATATTATTATCAAGGTATTAGAGGCATACCGTGTGATGGCGTCAGAGTATTGACTCTAGCATCAGCCGGATTAGGGCAGAATTCTGGCAGTACGCTGCCATCTTTTTCGTTTACACTGCTGTTCCATTGAGTTTTATCTCAACGCAGAGGCTAAGAGGAAGTGATAACCGATCATACTGCGCAACAGAGGATACTGGATGCCTTTGGCTTCCTTGGGACTGCCGACGGAGGTCTCCGTAACAGCCTCTTCCAAACTGCATCCATAGCACAGCTGGAAGCGGGGCAATTTGTCTGCCACGAGGGGCGGGAGTGCTCCCACCTGGCTCTGGTATTGAGTGGCACCGCCCGTGTCTACAAACTGGGAGAGAGCGGGCGGGAGATCACTCTATATCGGATTGGCCCTGGTGAAAGCTGTATCCTTACCGCCTCTTGCATCGTCAGCCATACCCAGTTTCCCGCCTTTGCCGTCTGTGAGGATATGGTAGAAGCCGCGGTTATCCCCGCCGATGAGATTCGACAGTGGATTGCACAATCAGCCCTCTGGCGTGACTATGTGTTTGGCCTGGTAGCCCAACGTATGGGGGATATCATAAGCCTAGTCGAAGAGGTGGTATTTCGCCGCATGGATCGGCGTATCGCCGACTATCTATTACAACGTTTTAAGCAAAAACAGAGTAAGATAGAAATCACCCATCAGATGATCGCCTCTGATCTTGGGACCTCGCGCGAGGTGGTGAGCCGTATCCTCAAGGATTTTGAGAGCCGCGGCATGATTCTGGTGACTCGTGGCGCAGTGGAGGTACTCAATGGACCTCTCCTGCAGGAGAGTGTGGAAAATGGTATGTGACATAGTCACAGACAACTATGCCAGTGCTGGGCTATGATTTGGGACAGGTTTATTTTCACTAGAGGAGAACGGCATGAAAAAGAATGTTGGTGGTATTGATCGTATATTGCGCATCGTTGTTGGCTTGGCTCTGATTGGCTGGGGAGTTATGACCGGAAATGTGTGGGGCGCTGTTGGCCTGGTACCTCTGCTTACTGCAGCTATTGGCTGGTGCCCAGCCTATCTTCCATTTGGAATAAGCAGCTGTAAGACCGGAGAGTAAGACAACAGATAGCAGTCCTGAAGCCCCTGATTGATGCAATTAATCAGGGGCTTTTTGTGCGAGGTACTCCTGGTACTTTTGTTGAAATAACCGCTCCAACTCATCAACCACTTCAACTGTAACCCGCCCATTGACCAGATGCGCCGTCATCAAAGAAGAGGTGTCGTCCAGCAATAGCGAGCGATCCAGCATATAATAGGTATCTGACAGACGCTTAATGGCTGCCACTACACTCTCCGCTTCTGGACGCGGGATCAACCTAGGCTCAGCTGGCTCTGCCTGCTCTTCCTCTTCATCAACTGAACGAGTCGCCAGAAATTCGGCAAACGCAAGCAAGTTCTTACGTTCCGGCTCCTTAAGGGCAGAAAAGAATTTGAGCAGTCGACGCTGCGCAGACGGCAGATTTGGTAGATGTGGTAACACGATGTTACTTCTTGAGATCCTTTATGCGCCCTTTAAGATAGTTACGAGAAAACTCCAGTAACTCCTCCATCACCCGTACCCGAAACTTCTGTTTCTGATGAACGAATGAAAATGGGCGCTCCAAAACCGGATCCAGGTTGATCGCCACCAGGGTTCCCAGCTTTAGCTCCTTCTGCACGGTGACACTGGACACCACCGAGATCCCCATTCCTGCCTCTACTGCCCCCTTTACTGCTTCTGGGCTACCCAGCTCCATAGAAATATTGAGCTCCTCTTTGTTACTGCTACTATTCTTCAGCCACTCGTTAATCACTTCACGAGTACCGGATCCCTCCTCTCTACAGATGAATGGGTACTTCAAAAGATCGGTGTATTTGAGACTCTTCCGCCCCGCCTCAGGGTGAGCGGGCGGCATAATCGCCACCAATTGATCTGGGCCACACCCTTCAACTACAAGATTCTTGTTCCCAACTGGCGCCTCTACCACCCCTAGATCAATAATATTGTTCTCCACCATCGAGACAATGCCGTCAGTATTAGAGACCTTGAGGTGGATATTAACCTCTGGATATTTCGCCTTGAAATCTCCCAGCAAGGCAGGCAGCATGTACTCGGCAATCGTAGTACTGGCACCAATAGTCAGGGCACCCCCAACCTCTCCGGTCATCTCATGTACCGAATTAACCATCTCATCATATAGTTCAAAAATCCTTATCGCATAGCTATAAACCAGAGCCCCGGCCTCCGTTAGACTGATACGATTATGGGTGCGATCAAACAGGCGGGTGTCAAAGTACTCCTCCAATTGTCGCACCTGAAAGGTGACTGCTGGCTGGGTCATATGCAATGTTTCTGCCGCCTTGGTGAAACTTAGCAGGCGAGCAACTGTGTGAAACACCTGAAGTCTGCGATCTGCCATAGAAATTCCCCACTGTTACATGTCAATACGGTCTAGTTATAAGTGATAAGTAATACTTATAACACATGAGGCCATAAACACGCCATATTATTATATCCATCTAATTAGGAGCGATAGGAATTCACAATGCGGCCTATTGTATGGATTTATGTTCTCGCATACTCTTATCGGTATGGGTAATATATGACAACACAACACTTGGGTTTTTATCGATGAATGATGCTATTTTCTGGATAATTATTGCAGTCTTTTATCTGCCGCTACACTATGCGATACCACTTGTTGCGATCTTTTTTATGCATAGTGATGACCAAGTGGTACGCAGACAACGGATGATAGCCACCGCTATTGATTGCACCATATCGGCAACTACCGCCTTTGGTCTGGCAATCTGGCTGGCGGCTGATCAACTACAGATGGCCATGCTGATTCTAGTAATATCTATGGCCCTACCCTACATCCGTATCCCGCTCCAACGCCGACGTGATAGAGCAGCGCAAACATAGTAGTTTCATGGCTCGATAGATAAAAATGCAGACGCCGCCCAGGTGGGCGGCGTCTGTTACTGCGATTTGAAACTGGATTATATGTAGAGACAGACGTCACTATCACCGGCAAACTCAAAGAAACGGGCAGCACCCGCATACTCTACGCCGTCAATAAAGTCAGCAGTATCCATTTCAAACAGATCTACAGTCATCTGGCAGGCGATAAACCTAACATCGGCCTCTTGACTCAGTTCGCGTAGCTCTTCGATGCTGGCCACACCCTTATCCGCCATCTTCTTCTTCATCATGGCGGTCATGACGGCCTGCATCCCAGGAAGGGCAGTACCCAATACCGGGAACCACTTATCCATACCCAGAGGCATAGGCATACCTGGGTTACCCAGAGGGGTCACCTCTAGATTGACCTTCTTACGCAATAGCTGAAGCCCGTAGAAGGTAAAGAATATCTCTACCTCATACCCCAGTGCTGCCGCAGTAGAGCCTAGAATGAATGGGGGATAGGCCCAGTCTAGAGAACCCTTGGTTGCAATAATAGCTAGTTTCTTCTGTTCCATAATCGCCTCCCAGTAGGGATCTAGACCTTTTTAATGAGAAAGTGGAATTTGCCGCCCTCTTCCTTAGACTCTAACAACTCATTGCCGGTCTGCTTGGCAAAGGCCTCAAAATCTTTTACTGAACCCGGATCGGTAGCGATAATATGCAATACCTTGCCAGCCTCCAGACCGCCAAGGGACTTCTTCGCACGCAGAATAGGTAGTGGACAGTTGAGACCACTCGCATCAAGTTCTTGATCAAAATCAGCCATCTGTAATCTCCTAATGATGTATGTGTTTGTTATGCATCCAAGCCTGTGCCGGGATGGTAGTTATAAAGACCCAACCGCATTTTATATGTAAGCCCTGATTAAATCCATCCTATGCAACAGCAGCAACCTCGAAGCCGCTACTTAAATCCATCCTAGGCAGCAGCAACAACCTCGAAGCCGCTACGGGCCCAGTCGAGAATCCCGCCACGCAGGTTTATCACATTATTAAAGCCCTGGCCCATAAGATGGGTACAGGCATGGTATGAGCGCTGGCCACTGTGGCAATAGAGCACCACATCTTTATCGACCGGAAACTCGCTCATCCGCAAGGGTAGCAGGTGCATAGGCAGATGCTGGGACTTGGGAAGCACCCCACGCGCCACCTCTGAAGCACTGCGAATATCCAGTAGATAGATCTCTCTACCTGCCGCAAGTTGGCTCTTTAACTCAACTGAATCAACCTCTTTTACCATTCTATTCACCATATCTCACACTTAAAGTAGGCTTTATTAGTATATCCTGATGCTGTTATATTATCCAAAGCAATAAACAATGTACACTAGTGATATATCCTCCAGCAGGGCAGACAATCTATGGACTTTCTACCAATTTTTCTCAATATCAAAGAGGGGCGCACCCTGGTGGTTGGCGGCGGCGAGGTGTCTGCACGCAAGACATCACTGCTCCTCAAGGCACAGGCGCGGGTTCAGATTGTCGCCCCCGAGCTCTGCCCCACACTCCAGGCCCTGGCCAGAGATGGTAAGGTAGAGTACTCAGCACGCAACTTCCAGGACATGGATCTGGATGGCTGTAATCTAGCCTTTGCCGCTACCGATGACAGCGCGCTCAATCGCCACATTTCGGAACTGGCCAAGGCGCAACAACTTCCAGTCAACGTGGTCGATCAGCCGGAGTTGTGCACCTTTATCATGCCCTCTATCATTGATCGCTCACCCGTGGTGGCAGCTGTCTCTACCGGCGGGGCATCCCCGGTATTGGCCCGCCTGATCCGTACCCGTCTGGAGGCGCTGATACCGGCCTCTTATGGGCGTCTGGCCGAGCTGGTACGCAACTACCGGCAACAGGTAAAAGAAAAATTCAGTATCCCGTCAGAGCGCCGCATATTCTGGGAAAAGGTGCTACGTGGAGGTGTCGCAGAGCGGGTATTCTCCGGTCATATGGATGAGGCAGATAGCGCAATGCAGCAGGCCCTGGCAGAGACCGAGCAGACCTCCCCTACAGGTGAGGTCTATCTGGTTGGCGGTGGCCCAGGAGATCCTGATCTGCTCACCTTTCGCGCCCTGCGGTTAATGCAGCAGGCCGATGTGGTGGTATATGACCGCCTGGTGGCATCTGCCGTCATGGAGATGACCAGGCGTGATGCCGAGCATATCTACGTCGGCAAGGAGCGCGACCACCACGCGATGCGCCAGGAAGAGATCAATCAGTTGCTGGTAAAACTGGCAAAACAGGGAAAACGGGTGGTACGACTCAAGGGGGGAGATCCCTTCATTTTTGGCCGGGGTGGCGAGGAGATTGATACCCTGGCTGCGGAGGGCATCCCCTTTCAGGTGGTTCCGGCCATAACCGCAGCCTCCGGTTGTGCCGCCTATTCCGGCATCCCCCTAACCCACCGCGACTATGCACAGTCGGTAACCATGGTGACGGGGCATCTGAAAGATGGCAGCATAGACCTCAACTGGGAGCAACTGGCCAACCCCAACCAGACTATTGTCTTCTACATGGGGTTACACGGCCTGCCGGTGATCTGTGAGCAGCTTATGGCGCATGGGGTCTCTCCCGATATGCCTATCGCCCTGATTCAACAGGGTACGACAGAACAGCAGCGGGTATTTGTAGCCACCCTGAGTACTATTCAAGCGGTGATAGAAAAGGACCGGCCAAAACCGCCAACCCTGATAATCGTTGGAGAGGTGGTGCAGCTACGGGATAAACTGAACTGGTACCAGGCCCCGGAACATCCGACCATGGGGGCAACCTCAGATATAGAGGCTCTTTAAAATGACTACTTCCAACAGCCAACTTAAACCGGCGCCGACCCTGCCGCGCCCCCTCGCCCTGCCCCTGGCACTGATCCCTCCGGTAGTTCATAGCACCCTGCTGGTCAGCAGCATGAACCACATCCTGGCCCCAGAGCTAGCAGATGGAGAGCTCGATTTCCTCCATGGAAAGGTAATGCTGATCCGGGTAAGCGATGCAAAGATCAGCTGCCGCATCACCCTGGATGGTGGCAAACTCCGGGCAGCGGCTAACGACCGGCCACACGATCTCAGCATAGATGGCGCTGTCTACGACTACCTGCTACTTATTACCCGACGGGAAGACCCAGACACCCTCTTTTTTAACCGTCGGCTACGTCTGGGTGGCAGCACAGAACTTGGTCTGTTCGTGAAGAATTTTCTCGATTCACTAGAGCTGGAGGAACGCCTTGGCTACATCCTAAAGCTACTGGATGGTGCTACTAATATGCTAGAGCCTAAAGACTAGCCATCTCAGTTAGTAGAGGGGGGCCCCAGCTCCTCGCCTCGTGCGGACATCCCGGCATCTCCATGCCAATAGCCATCACATGAACCGGTAGGCAACAGAGACTCCAACTCGGTAGCTGCCTCTGCCAGATCCCCCTCACCGACCATGGTACGGTGAAACATCTGCACCACCCTATCTGTGTGCTGTGCCTGTGGGCTAATACGAATTACATCCACCCCCAGCTCCCGCATCCGTCCAATCTCAGCCAGAAGATTGAAGGTATAGGACGATTGGGTCTGGATACCATTTAGGACCAGAAAGCTGGTCCCATCCTGTGCCTTCAGGTTCAGTCCATCTGGATAGTCCAGACAGCGGTATTGGCAATTGTCCTTGGGCAAATTATGGGCGCGGGCGGTAAAACAGCGCGCCGAGTAGGCCAGTGGCAACCGGCCAAAGGCAAACACCTCTGTCTCTACCCCAACCGGGCGTTGCTGCTGCATATCGGCCAGGGTCATCCAGGATAGCTCCAGCGGCATCACCCAACGGGTCATCCCCTGCTCTGCCAGCAGCTTTAACGTTCTGCCATTGTATACATTCACGCTGTGTCCGCTGACAAATGGTCTACCTTGCCGCAGCTGCACCGCCCCCATGTCGTTGGCCTCTACCAGATAATCCTCATTGGCACAGATGCGACTCAACCGTTTCATCTCCGACTCCGCCTCCAGCAGCGCCATAGTGGAGAGCACCACCTCTTTACCCGCCTTCTGCAGCATCTCTGCCAGCTCTAGCCAATCCTCCATGCTCAAGAGCGTGCGCTTGGAGCAGACAGTCTCCCCCAGATAGACTATATCCAGCGGCCACTCTGCCACCTGCTGATAGAACGCCAACACATCCTCTCGTGACCAGAAGTAGAGGATGGGACCGAGCGATAGTTTCGGCTGCTTACTCATGAGTTCAAATCCATAGGGTTATAACCTACCTCAAAATCAGAGATTTTTCTTTTAGGCAATGCCAGAGCCTTTCGAAAAGTGCAGTTTACACATGAGTAAATGGGCATTTGAGAAAGGTGATAACGCAGCATACAAGGAAAAGATTAATTTTGTGGTTATTGCCAGGGGCGATGATAGGCTCCAAGTGTTGTCTGCGTCCCTTCGGATACCTTGCCCAGGGCGGCGATCCAGTCGGCCTGAGGTTTGTACTGCTGTGGATCTCTGTTACAGGAATCCAGTGCCGCCCGCCACACCTTAGTTACTTGGGCAGTATAGACCGGGCTGCGTTGCCGACCCTCGATCTTGATGGCGGCCACTCCGGCCTGATGCAGCAGTGGTAGCACCTCCAGGGTGTTCAGACTGGTTGGCTCTTCTATCGCATGGAAGGTATTACCGCCCACCTTAAACCGCCCTTTACAGAGGGTGGGATAGCCGGCATTTTCTCCTGCTCCAACCCGCTCTATCAGCACACCACCCAGGCGGGTCTCCAGGCCATCAGGCGTCTCCCGCCACTCCACATGGCTGGCCGGAGAGCAGGCGCCAAATGTATTGGGGGAGCGCCCGGTGGCATAAGAGGAGAGGATACAACGCCCCTCCACCATGACACATAGACTACCAAAACCGAATACCTCAATCTCCATCGAGCAGTGCTCCACCACATGCTGTACCTGATCAATAGAGAGAACCCGGGGCAGCACGGCCCGCTTGATATTGAAGCGCTCCTGATAAAACCGCAACGCTGCATAATTGGTGGCCGAGCCCTGCACCGAAAGGTGTAGGTTTAACTCAGGATAGTGTTCGGTGGCATAGTCCAGCACACCGATATCGGCAGCTATCATTGCATCCACACCAAACTCGGCGGCCCGATCAACCGCCAGCTGCCAGCGCTCCCAGCCACTGGGCTGGGGATATGTATTGAGGGCAAGAAAGACCTTTGCTCCTCGCTGTTTGGCGTACTCTATACCTGCTTCCACCTTGGCCGGACCAAAATTGAGGCCAGCGAAATGGCGTGCGTTGGTGTCATCCTGAAATCCGATGTAGACCGCATCGGCACCGTTGTCCACAGCCGCCTTTAGCGCCGGTAGATTTCCTGCGGGACAGATCAGTTCCATAGTCATCACCGAATTGAGGAGAGCCGTTGCCGCTCTCTCTGTATACCTTTACTGGACAACTGGGTACCAATCTCAAACGCCCCCTGACGACTTCCTCGCCGCCTGAGTTCATCCTCTATCCCGTTTAGTACCGCCCATTTAAGGCTGCACCATGGCGGGGCCAGCAGGACATCTTGCGCTGCCGTTCCGGTTACCCGATGATAAACCACGTCTGCCGGAGTGCCTTCGATCAAATCGGCGGCAATGGAGATATACTCCTCCATACTCAGTGGCTGATACTCTCCCTGTTGCCACTGTTTGGCCAGGATTGTCCCCTTCACTACATGCAGGGGATGCAGTTTCAACCCCTCTACTCCAAGCTCCAGAACCCTGTTCAGGGTAGTCATTGCGTGTCCTTGCCCCTCACCCGGCATACCAACAATCAGATGGGTACAGACCTTGAGGCCACGTAGCCGCGCGGCCCGTACCGCCTGTCGATAGTCAGCGAAATTGTGGCCACGGTTTACCCCATCCAGAGTCTGATCAAAGGCAGACTGTAGCCCCAGCTCCAGCCACACCTCATGGCCCTTATTCTGGTAGTCAGCCAAAAGATCCAACACCTGATCGGGCACACAATCTGGCCTGGTACCAACCGCCAGCCCGATCACATCAGGCTCTTGCAGCGCCTGACCATAGAGCTTAGCAAGATACTGAACATCGGCGTAGGTATTGGTATATGCCTGGAAATAGGCAATAAAACGCCTGGCCCCGGTACGCTTAGCAATGACCCTCCGACCCGACTCTATCTGGGTAGCAATATCCGGTGCTCGTCGGGGATTGGGGCTAAATGAGATGCTATTACAGAAGGTACAGCCACCCTGCCCCTTACTGCCATCCCTGTTGGGACAGGTCATACCAGCATTGATAGCAATCTTGTGGACACGCTCACCATATCTGCGGAGCAGATCCTGGCCAAGGGTATTTATGTAGTCGGATAGTGCCATCTATTTACAGAATTCGACGCCGGTGAAGTTGATAGCTAAATAATAACACTCCCAACTATGGAAAATACCCCATCTTGAGCAGTGAAAAGGGTAAATATCACTGCTGTCCTACTTATTACCCTCTCTCTCCGGGAGAGGGTTAGCATTAGGGTGAGGAGATCAGAAATGTGCGGGATATCCTGTTCCACAGGGAGAGCGGTGTATATGGCAGCAAAAGACCCCTTATGGGATCCTATTATTGTATTGGCGGAGAGGGTGGGATTTGAACCCACGGATCCCGCGAGGGATCACTTGATTTCGAGTCAAGCCCGTTCGGCCAGCTCCGGCACCTCTCCGTATAGGAGAGTTAATTTTACATCAATATCGGCCTGCTTATACACCTGAATCTGATATCCTATTGGATATGCGCAACCTGCTCACACTTCTCCTGGCTATCCAGCTTTTGAGCTGCAGCATTCCGACTCCTCTGTTGGAACGGATAAAACAGGATGGTGAGCTGGTGGTTATCACCCGCAATAGCGCCACCACCTACTATGAGGGTCGCGATGGGATAGCAGGCATAGAACACGACCTGGTACGTATGTTTGCCCGGGAGTTAGGGGTGCGGGTACGCTTTGTAATCCCTGAAAGCTTTGATCAGATCATCCCTATGATCAAACGTCGGGAGGCCCACTTTGCCGCGGCCGGACTCACTGTGACCAAGGACAGAAAGGTTGAGGTCAAATTTTCACCAAGTTACCAGCAGATCACCCAGCAGCTGATATTTCGTAATGGCAGCCAACACCCAAAAAATCTGAGTGAAACCATCGGGAGTAAATTTGAGGTTCTTGCCGGCAGCAGTCATGCGGCCGAACTAAACCGGCGCAAACAGAAGATTCCAGGATTAGAGTGGGTGGAACGGCGTGAACTGGAGAGTGAAGAGCTACTCTACATGGTTCATACGGGGGAGATCGACTATACCATTGCAGACTCAAATGAGACGGCCCTGAATCGTCGCTTCTATCCTGAACTCCTGGTCGCTTTCAACCTGACCGCACCGGAACAACTAGCCTGGGCGTTCCCCCATGAAGAAGACTCTAGCCTATTTGATGCTGCCGCCGAATTCATCCGAAGAATCAAAAAAAGCGGGCAACTTGACCAACTAATTGAACGCTACTATGGACATGTTGAAAGGCTCGGTTTTGTCGACACCAACACATTTAAACGGCATGTCCTGACCCGTCTTCCAAAATATATCGGGTATTTCAAGGATAGTGCCAAAGCAACCGGAATCGAGTGGGAGCTGCTTGCCGCAATTGGCTACCAAGAGTCACACTGGAACCCAGATGCAGTCTCCCCCACCGGAGTACGCGGTATCATGATGTTGACTGAAGCGACTGCAGAACAGCTCGATATCGAAGATCGAACCGTACCAGAACAAAGTATTATTGGGGGTGCCAACTATCTCCAACTCATTAGCGAAAAGATCCCTCCCAGTGTTTTACCACCTGATCGCATGTGGTTCACCCTGGCGGCTTATAATGTCGGCTTTGGCCACCTGGAAGATGCCCGCATCCTGGCGCAGCGGGACGGTAAAAGTCCGGATAAATGGCAAGATGTAAAACAGTACCTGCCACTATTGAGCAGACAGGCCTACTATCGGACGGTAAAGCATGGCTATGCCAGAGGGCGGGAACCGGTGGGCTACGTGGACAATATCCGCGGATATCACGACCTGCTCACTTGGCTTATAGATCAGTCAATGGAGGGAGAACAGAGCCCTCCAGATATCTTCTCCTCTTCTGTGCTCTAGGGGCTTATTTGGATTGACCCTCTACATCTCAAAAATCTGGCGAATAACTGGAGACGGATGAGAGTTAGGTAGTGGCCATAAAACAAAAGACCCGGCATAACGCCGGGTCTCTTTTTTTACTGTTATGTGCTCAGCCTAGTACAGTTGCTAAAACTATAGCTAGCACAATAAGGATTACCCCGCCAGCTAGTGCCCATTTCTCTAACATATCGTATCCCTCCCAGTTTTTATTGAACAATTAAATACAGGGATTGCTTAACTCACAGCGATCAACAAAGACCACTACCTAGATTATAACCATATTTATGGTGGAGTATATAGGGTAAAAACGGGATTTTCTTGACGTTGGACAGACCATTTTGCGCCTCAACAAACACTGGTCGCCCCCTCACTGTAGCTCCTGCAACACTCTCCGGTAAAGCTCAACGTCCTGCTCAGAAAAGCAGCAGGCGATGATTTGGTCAAACCCATCTGCGGTCAGCATGGATCTGAGGGCAACCATGGCTGCCTCCAGCTTGGGATAGCCATACACTCCGGTGCTAATGGCAGGAAATGCAATGGTTCTTACACCATTGTCGCGGGCCAGGGCGAGGGATGAGTCATAACATGAAGCTAACTGTTCCGGCTCTCCTGCTTCCCCTCCGCTCCAGATCGGCCCCACGGTGTGAATCACCCACTTTGCCGGCAGGTCGAATCCTGGGGTGATGCGCGCCTCACCAGTAGGGCAACCACCCAGGGGCTTACACGCCTCCAACAACCTTGGGCCTGCGGCGCTATGTATGGCCCCATCCACACCACCTCCTCCCAAGAGAGTGTTATTGGCGGCATTTACTATGGCATCAACCACAAGCCGGGTAATATCCCCATGTATGATCTCTATCTTACTCATAATTAAAGCAATATCCCCATAATTCCTCA
Source organism: Sedimenticolaceae bacterium (assembly GCA_050304615.1). Taxonomy (GTDB): domain Bacteria; phylum Pseudomonadota; class Gammaproteobacteria; order Chromatiales; family Chromatiaceae; genus CBFDBF01. Next base: position 58,090 of record JBNLDW010000008.1, on the reverse strand, counting down.
TGTGTAGCAGACCCCGATGAATCCCTTGCAAATATGCCGCTCTTAATTACCAGCATTGCCTAAAGTTTACCTCCCTCCAACCGCTAACAATACAAGTAGTAAGGGATTTCTCAATAAATTACAACTTTCTTTCATACAATGGGGGAATCTGCCTTGCCGAGGGTTTTATTGGTCGAATATTCCGCCACGATTCGACACATACAGAAAAATCTACTGATTAAGGCTGGATATGAGGTTGAGACCCATCTCGACTTCAAGTCTGCGCGCATCAGTTCTGAAAATGGCTCGAAAGATGGCATAGCTGTGGACGCCGTGGTTTTAGGATGGCCCGATCAAGCCACGTCCGAAGCGGACAAGTTCTTCACCTTGCTTGAGGAAGAGTCATATTCATCCCTTCCGCTGGTTACTTTTGCCCATAACCCAGAAGCAGAAATTATAAACAGGGCGAAGAGAAGGCCTAAAACGGCATTTTTACTGTGGTCAGATTACAGGAAAAGCCTTGATATTCTGGCTGATCTACTCGTCGGCAAGAACAGCCGTCAATCTGAGGAGATGGGGTTAAATCGCCTTGTTCAACCGATTCGGGTGCTTCTAGTTGACGATTCGCGTACGGTACGAACGAAGTATCAACGACTGCTGACTGCCAACGGCTATGAAACCGAGATTGCCGCTTCTGTAGACGAGGGTTTTAGTATGGCCCTGGAATCGCCGTTTGACATAGCCATTGTTGACTATTTCATGCCGAACGCCACCGGCGATATTCTCTGTCAGCGGCTACGTGATCATGAAATGACAGAGGCCATGTCTACCGCAGTACTTACCGGCAGCTATCTTGACAAGGCAATCAAACAATCGCTCGAATCAGGAGCGGTTGAATGCATGTTCAAAAACGAGAGTGACGATCTGTTTCTGACGCGTATAGATGCCATGAGTCGGGCCATCCGTGCACATCAATCAATAGAAAGGGAACGTGAACGTCTAGGCGGTATTCTTAGATCGGTCGGTGAAGGGGTTTATGGAGTGAATTTAGACGGCCTTATTTCCTTCGTAAATCCTGCATGTAGACGGATCCTTGGGTTTGATCCTGAAGAGCGATTGATCGGAAAATCGGCGCTAGAGCTTTTTCATTACGCCGATTCTGATGGCGTTCCTATCGAAAAAGAGCTTTGTTCCTTACACAAATCATACGCCGGAGGAGAACCCATCCAGGCATGGGAGACTGTCTTCTGGCATAAATCTGGCACGACAATACCTGTGGAGTGCACTGTTTATCCGCTCATCATTGAGGACAAACCGGAAGGCTCTGTAGTTGCCTTTCGAGATATTTCGGAACGTAAATCGCTTGAAAATGAGTTGCGTTGGCAGGCAAATCACGATGCGCTGACCAAGCTTTTCAATCGACGCTACTTCGAGCAACAGCTTGAGCAAGAGGCAGGACGTCTCAGGCGCAGTAATGAGACCAGCGCCTTGCTATATCTCGATCTTGATCGTTTTAAATACATCAATGACACTGCCGGCCACACGGCAGGGGATAAATTGCTAATCGAGATAGCGCAACAAATAACTCAGCGCCTGAGGGCAACCGACCTGCTTGCCCGGCTGGGAGGTGATGAATTCGCCATAATATTGCGCAATGTAAGCAAGGAAAGCGTCCTTCAGGTGGCAGACTACTATCGCGAAATGCTTGATGAATATATGTTTCTCTACAATGGGAAACCGTACAAGATAAACTGCACCATAGGTATCGCCTTGATGGACAAAGATACCGAATCCGCAAGTGAGATTCTTGCAAACGCAGATATCGCCTGCCATATTGCTAAAGGCGATGGCCGCAACCGCACCCATCTATTTATTCCAGAAAACGATAGTAAAAGCAGCATGGATCTGGATTTGGGTTGGTCCTCACGTCTGCACGATGCTTTAGTAAACAACCAACTGATTCTTTATTACCAACCTATCCTTCCAGTAGAACATGTTGCAGCAGCCTTGATGAAGCCGCAAGAGGGGCCAATTTACCAGCAGCTTATTTCGACCGTACCAGAGGAAGAGTGGCTGAATGAGGTGTTAGTGCGCCTGGATGATCCAGAACGTGGATTGATCATGCCTGGGGTTTTTCTGCCTACAGCAGAGCGTTTCAATATGATGGGTAAAATTGATTGCTGGGTTATCAAGGCAGCCTTAAACAGGTTGGCGCACTTACAGCAATCAGGCTATTCCGGGATGTTCACCATCAATCTGTCGGCCCAAACTATTGCCGATGAGGGCTTTATTGAGGACATAGAAGAACTTGTTGTAAGGCTTAGAATTGATTCGCGCAAGGTGATCTTCGAGATCACCGAGACCTCGGCTGTTTCAAATCTGGTCTCCGCAAACGAACTCATCATTCGGCTCCATGCCCTTGGCTGCCGTCTTGCGCTAGATGATTTTGGCAGCGGATTTTCTTCTTTTTCATATTTAAAGAATCTACCGGTGGATTTTATCAAGATCGATGGCCAATTTGTCCGCGGTGTGGCAACAGATCCAAGCGATCGCGCAATCGTCCAATCCATGAATGATATTGCCCACTCGCTGGGTAAAAAGACCGTAGCAGAATATGTAGAAAACGCAGAGATTCTGCAGTTCTTGCACGATATTGGTGTGGACTACGTACAAGGGCATTTCATCTCACCACCGATGGACATCAACACTCTGAATCCACACTTTAACATCGCCCTTCATCCACTTACCGCACAAAATAGAAGTTAAACCAGAGACTCTATGGCACCCGAGAGTAGTACATACGCTCAAGGATCAAATAAGTCTGTCTGTTCATGAAATCAGAATATGGCTTTCGCCCATAACGACGCGGTGCTGGCAGCATGACGGCTAGGCGAGCCGCCTGCAGGGGAGACAGATCCGCAGCACTGATCTGGTAGTATCGCCGTGCCGCCGCCTCGGCACCGAAGACGCCACTACCCCACTCGACCGAGTTTAGATAGACCTCCAGAATGCGGCGCTTGTCCCAGAGCAACTCCAGCCAGACCGTGATGATCGCCTCCTGAATCTTGCGCCATGGCGTCTTGCTACCAGAGAGGAACAGGTTTTTTGCCAATTGCTGGGAGATAGTCGAACCGCCGGCAACCGTTTTGCCGCGTCGCTCATTCTTCTCCATCGCCTTCCGCATGCCTTCCAGGTCAAAGCCATTATGGTTGACAAACTTGTCGTCTTCGGCGGCGACCACGGCCCGCTTGAGATTGATAGAGATGTGTTGATAAGGCACCCATACGTGCCGGAGCGATGCCTTGGGATTTTTCTCCTGCATTGTCTCGAGCCGATGCTGCATGAACGACGTCATGTCCGGGTCGACATAGCGCCACCGCAGCACCCAACCGAAATACCAGCCCTGCCAGATAATTCCAAGGAGCAGCAGACCTAGCAGGGCGCGACGCAGCCACACCCCTGACGACTTGACAGTTACCACGTCATTGTCAGCGGCGGCACATTCACCAGGCCATCGAAACTCAATATCATCCTTTGGCATAAACCCTATTATCCATAATCGCCATCATCCTGCCATCTAGTTGCTAAACATTCATACTGAGGCATAAAGTCGATAGTCTCAACCATCCCTCATGAGGAAATGGGAGAAAAGTATAACTTACCTTGCTTACGCGGGGATTCCATTGGTAGGCAATATTGAGTGTAGATGCTATTGCTTGGCAACCCTATAGAGTATGAACCACCCGCTTGACTCCAGGATCGTCCGGATCGCTGCTGGCGCGAAAACCGAGTGATTTCATCAACCCCAGCATCTTGTGGTTGTTGCTCAGCACCTCGCCGCGCATCTCTTCCAGGCCGCGATTTCTGGCCACCTCCATCAGCAGATGCATCAGCCGATGACCGATGCCCTGATGTTGCCAACGATCCGATACCACTAGGGCGAATTCACAGCTACGCCTATCTATATTGGTAATGTAGCGGCCGACCGCCAGCTCCTCCTCTTCCTCTCCACCATGCTGGGTGACTGCAATCAGGGCCATCTCGTTGTCATAGTCAATCTGGGTGAAGCGCACCAGCATCTCTGGTGTCAATTCTTGCAGGGAACGCATAAAGCGGAAATATTTTGTCTCTTCAGAGAGGGAGTGGACAAAGTCCTGTTCGATCTCTGCATCTTCCGGGCGAATGGGACGAATGATAATGTCGCTTCCGTCCAGCAACTGGTACGTGACCTGCAGATTTGCCGGATATGGGTGTATGGCCATGTGATGGTAAGGATCTGTAGAGGCACGCGGAAATTCCACACATATGCGGGCATCTACCGCCACAGCCCCTGTCTCATCCAGGATCAGCGGGTTGATATCCATCTCTTTTAGCCAGGGCAATTCGCACGCCATGGAAGAGACACGCAACAAAACATCTACCAGGGCGTCTATTTTAGCTGCTGGCATGTTACGAAACTCTCCCAGCATGCGGGACACCTTGGTTCGATTAATCAGATCAAGGGCAAGATTGCGGTTGAGCGGCGGCAGTGCCACTGCCGTGTCACCCAGTATCTCCACTGCGGTACCACCGCTGCCAAAACTGATCACCGGGCCCATAACCGGATCGGTAATCACGCCGATCATCAGTTCGCGGCCATTGTTGCTACGGTACATCTTCTCCACGATCACGCCATCAATCTTCGCCTCAGGGCGGGACCGCTGTACCTGATCGATCAACTCCTGGTAAGAGCTGCGCACCACCCTGGCATTGGTGATGTTTAGCCTCACGCCACCGGCATCGCTCTTGTGGCTGATATCGTGAGAATGGATCTTCATCGCCACCGGAAAACCGATAGATTCCGCCAGGATCAGCGCCTCAATAGAAGAACGGGCAATGCCGTTTCTAACCGCTGGTATACGGAAAGAGCCAAGCAGGGCTATGGATTCAGGCTCAGTCAGTACATGGCGGCCCTCTGACAACACACTTTCGACTATTAGGCGTGCGCCATCGACATCAGGCGGCACCTGCTGAGCAGACGATTTGGCTGGAGTCTGTAACAGCAACTGCTGATTTATGCGGTACATGGCGAGGAACCAAAATGCGTCTACCGCAGACTCTACGGTGCGAAAGTCTGGCAGATGCTCCTTACGGAACAGCTGGCGTGCCTCCTCTATCTGGCCACCGCCCATCCAGGTACAGAGGATCGGTTTTTCGTGCTGCCGTGAGAGTTCAATGATCGCCTCCGCTACGGCTAGCGGATGGGTCATAGCCTGGGGCGTCAGGATTACCACGGCCCCATCCACCTGCTCGTCTCGCAGGCAGATATCTAACGCCTGGGAATAGCGTTCCGGCGTGGCGTCACCGATGATGTCAATCGGATTACTGTGTGACCAGACCGCAGGCAGCACCTTGTTCAGTGCGGCAATACTATCCTCACCGAGCTCTGCCAGCTTCAGACTGAGATCGGTCGCATGATCTGCCGCCATCACTCCAGGACCGCCACCGTTGGTGATAATGGCCAGCCGGTCACCGCAACTGCGATAGCGCGAAGAGAGGGCGCGGGCCGCACTGAATACCTGCGTAAGGGTCTGCACCCTAAGCACACCGGATCGAGCAAGGGCAGCGGAGAAGGCGTCATCACCCCCAACCAAGGCTCCGGTATGGGACATGGAGGCCTCCGCCCCCGAGTTATGGCGTCCTACCTTCAGGGCGATCACCGGCTTGATGCGGGCAGCAGAACGCAGTCCGCTCATAAAGGCGCGGGCGTCATTGACCCCCTCTATATAGAGTAGGATGCTGCCGGTCTTGGGATCATTTACCAGATAGTCGAGGATATCTCCAAAATCGAGATCACCGGCGATACCGGTAGAGACTACGGTAGAGAAACCGATACTGTTCTCTTCCGCCCAATCCAGCACCGCCGTGCAGAGCGCTCCAGATTGGGATACCAGCGCCAAATTACCCGGTTGTGCGTTGTTGTTGCCGAAGGTGGCATTGAGGCCGATATCTGGCCGGATCAAACCCAGACAGTTGGGCCCAAGAAAACGGATGCCGTAGCTACGGGCGATCTCCAGCACCTGATCCTCCAGCTTTTTGCCCGCTGGGCCAATCTCCCGAAAACCGGCAGACAGGATGATCATAGTCTTTACGCCGTAGCGCCCACACTCCTCGACAATGGCCGGGATGGTACTTGCTGGTGTCGCCACAACGGCAAGCTCCACCGGCCTGCCGACCATCTCCAGGCTGGCATAGGCTGGCAGCTCCTTCACCTGTTCGCGCTTAGGATTAATGGCGTAGACTTTACCCTTAAAGCCAGAAGAGAGCAGATTGCGGTAGACCACCTCGCCGACGGTGTCGGGGCGGTCGCTGGCGCCAAACATGGCTATAGATTCGGGGTAGAAGAGCGGCTTTAGATAGTGATGATCCATTAAGTTACGTCCTGCAAACATGGACCGCGAAGTAGCGCGGGCCTTACTAGTAAGAAGCATAGTTGGTATTTATTCCGATAACAAAAAAAAACGCTTTATAGTGTAAATTTGAGTGGTGGAATGGTAACCGCTGAAGATGACCGCTATGCTACAAGTATGGCAACACAGTATTAATAGAGGATACCCGTGCGCACCGCATACATCAGTCACAACGCCTGCCAGCAGCATGATACCGGAACTGCGCATCCAGAGTGTGCCGCACGCCTGAGCGCCATCCAGGATCGCCTCTTAGCCGCCCATCTATATGACTTCCTACAACACCACGAGGCACCAGCAGCCACCGAAGAGCAGCTACTACGGGTACATGATTCCGCCTATCTACAGCAGGTTACCGCCAACGCACCACAGCAGGGAATGGCCTATCTGGACCCAGATACACCCATCAGCCCCCAGAGTCTTGAAGCGGCCAGGCGCGCCGCAGGTGCCGTAGTGCATGCTACCGATCTGGTTATGCAAGACGATCTAGACAACGCCTTCTGTGCAGTACGGCCACCTGGCCACCATGCAGAGCACAACCGGGCGATGGGCTTCTGTATCTACAATAACGCTGCTGTCGGTGCCGCTCATGCCCTGTCGGTGCATGGGCTAGAGCGAGTCGCAATACTCGATTTTGATGTACACCACGGTAACGGCACAGAAGATATCTTCAGCGATGACGAGCGGGTAATGCTCTGCTCCACCTTTCAACACCCCTTCTACCCCTATACCCACTTCCAAGAGGATGGCGACCGCATCATCTGCGCCCCGCTAGATGCGACCGCCGGCAGCGTGGAGTTTCATGCCGCAGTAGAGGAGAAATGGCTACCTGCCCTACACCGCTTCAAACCACAGATGATCTTCGTATCTGCCGGATTCGATGCCCACATAGAGGATGACATGTCCGGGGTCAGCCTTAAGGAGGCAGACTACCGCTGGGTCACCGAACAGATCATAGATATAGCAGATGCATATAGCGCAGGCCGAGTAGTCTCCACCCTAGAGGGCGGCTATGCACTCAGCGCCCTGGCCCGTAGCGTAGAGGCCCACCTACGAGTACTGATGAACCTCCACTAGCAGCACAATAAATCACTGGATATTCTCATCCATTACTATGATGGTGAGAAATACACTGACAAAGAGATCGACCAGTCGGCTGGGCGCTGATATTTGAGCCGACCTAGAAAGAGCGGCGCTTCTGCAGAAAGATAGGCTTAGAGATCATCGAGGCCGACATCAACGACCTGCTTGCTATAACATCAGGGGGCGTTGCGCTAGAGGCGTGAGATATCATCCCGCTGTTATTTTGTCATCCCGCGGCTTGACCGCGGGATCCAGGAACTAAAAAAGACAACTCTAATATAGATCTCCCCCTCTGCCGCTTGACCATAATCCCGCTCAGGCGGATACTCATCGAATCAAACGACAGCAAATGAAATATCGCTGCTCTCGTCTTATCGCCTTTTGCGGCGTATTCCAGTTAGTGCTGATTGTGTAACCCAATATTCGCGCATGTCGAATAAATATCTGTTAGCTGAAAATAACCATGTCATTATCAGATAAAAATAGAAAAATAGTTTGGGGTAGGTCCGGTAACAGATGTGCGATTTGTAAAAAAGTAATTTTAATGGATCCAACTGATTTAGATAGCGAGTCTATTGTCGGTGATGAATGCCATATTGTTTCAAAATTAATAAATGGGCCTCGGTATCGAGAAAACTATCCAGAAGATGAACACGATGTACCTAATAATATAATTTTGCTTTGCAAAGTTCATCACAAGCAGGTGGATGATCAGTTTGAGACCTTTACGGAATCTTTGTTAATTAATATTAAAAAAGAACATGAGCAGTGGGTAAATGATAAGTTATCTGAAGCGGGATACACCAAACCAGTTAAAATTAGAAGGCTCAAAGAAAACATCCCTAGTCACCTTCAAAGAATTACAACCGGGAAAGACTTATTATCTTTGGCGCAAAATACGTCCGCTGGTGCTTTTGACTACGAGGATATAGACACTGAAGAATTGGTTGGCCTAGTGTCTGGTTTTTTTCAAAACATTCAAGATTGGGTTGATCTTGGTATTGATGAAATTGGTCAACGCATTCAGATTGAACAAAGCTTGACAAAAGATATTAAAGAGTTAGATGAGAATGGCTTGTGGTTATTTGGGGCAAGAGAGCAGCAGGTTTTAGAGGGTGGAATGGGGCCTAAATCTAATTGGCCAGTTTGTCATCTTATGGTGTTTTCTAAATACAATGAAAGCATTATCAATGTTGGGCAAAAAGAAACCGGCTAACGAGTTGCTAAACATAGAAAAATGGGGTCGGAACACAGTTTTTGCTAATATAGCGAGTATTGTATTCCGACCCAGGTTGTATTAAATACACAAGGAGCATGAATGAAAATCGTGAGAAATCTCTTAAAAGAGGGCAAAACTAAACAGGAAATATTTGAAAAAGCATCTGATGAAGGCCTTAAGCAGAAAAAGGTCGCAAAGTATTTAGCGAGGCATCCAGATCCAGAAGAGGCTGAAAAGTACAATAAAGCAAACATGTTGCTTGTAGGTCTTTGTGTTGTCCTTGTCCTTCTTCGCGTCTGGACTATTTCTTTATTATCAATAGAATTCACGTCTGTAGTAGTATTAGCGGCAGTTTTTCCATTAGTAATACTTTGTGCTGCAACCTATTACATATTTAAAATGCAGCCTTCTGGTTACTTGATACTTTGCTATATCCTTGCGATAGGGATTCTTAATTCATTCAAGCTCATTCCGTCATATCCCCTCCCTATCTTGCTCGCAATAAGCATGAGTATTATTCTAATTATTTATGCTGTGGTTTTAAAGTACGCAATATTTCCATACCAAAACTTTAGCAATAGTATGAAAGATAGCGATGGCATACCTATCTACACAAATGATTTAACAAACACGTAAACCTGTAATTAAAGAGGTCAGACCACGGTTAAAGAGGGTGCGGAAGGAAAAAACGTGGTCTGTCCCCTACAACATGATTTGTTTAAATGACGCAGGTATTGATCTTGAGCATCGTATGCCCAAGCCTAAGCCCAGAAAACCCAAAGTGTGGTGGCAAATGCAGAAATTATTGATATTGGTGGTATGTGTAATTGTTTCAGGCTGTTCTCCTCAATCAGATAGTGAAGTTTGCAGATCTGTAATTAGAGATAGCTATGACTTTTTCAATAGTGAGTTCCGTTTGTTTGATCTGAATAATATGACTGTTCGAGATCAGGTTTTTACTAAAGTTGTTGGATATTATAATGCTTTGGCTTCATGCAGTGTGGTTGTAAGTAGAGGTGAAAAATCCAGTGCAGACTTAGTCAATTATGGGCAATTTCGCTCATACCAATCAGATGTCAGGGCAATAGGGAGAATGATTGAAGTTAGGGGAGCAGTTATGTCAGATGGTTATCTTATGGTTATTGATAAGTCTGTAATGCAGTTAAACCAGTATGATATTAATGCGTTAACGAAGGCTGAATACAAAGGTATTCAGGGGAAACAATACATAACTATTGACGGCAGCTGAGCGTTGCAACATTGTACAAGAGAAAGGAAAAACCTGAGAAAAACCGGGTCAGAGAGCAATTGTTTCTAATATTAGAGAGCCAGTATATTCGCGTTAATTGCTCTCTGACCCAGTTTTTCGTTAAACGAGCAGCTGGATCATAAACAAGGAAAAAAGGAGGCATTATGAAACAATCGATATTTTTCTATTGTTTGGGATTTTTATTTATTACTACCTCTATTGTATTTGCTGGAGACTCAAAACGTGCAGCATTCATTATAGATTCGGCAGGCGTTACGACAGAAGTGGAGGATATATATTTTTCAGCGGACAAATCGAGAGCAGATCTCGATTGGTTTGGTGTTAACGAGCCTTGTATTGGGGTAGATACTGAAATATTTCATGTCGCAATTCTCATCGATTCACTAATATCTATTGAGTTAAAGAAAGATACCGCTACTGTGGTTTATCAAAAAAACGGGCAGGAGAAAACTCTTATAGGAAAATTATTGATAGGTAAATTTATTGGGAAAAGCAACTATGGAGATATTGAACTTTCTACTGATAAATTAAAAAAAATTACATTCAAGGAGGATCCTCCTATCAGAAAAGCAAAAAATAAAAATAAATTATATAACGATACACTTGTTCTTACCAATGGGTCGAGGATTCCGGTGGCTGATTTAGAGCGATGCAGTTGGACTCCATCATCTATGTATATTGCAAGAAATGATCCTATACATCTTAGAGATATTAGATTTCTCAGGGGGGAATCACTATTAACAATCGATTTTAATAAAATAAAGAATATATCATTTCATTCTGATGAGAAGGTTACTGTAACTCTTAAAAATGGTAGTACAATTACGGGTAATTTAACTTATCAAGAAAAGGCAAGAATCGTAGGCTTTAGTGGTACATATGAGGAAGGTGTATTCTTTATTCGTCAAGAGTATGAAAAAAATATAAAAGAGATTGAGTTCGGTAATTAAATATAGCATAACAAGCGACTGTGGCGTCAAGTAGATAAAAAACGCCATCAATAAGCCAGTTAAAGGGGTCAGAGCCCTTTTCTGGTACCCGCGGCATATAATAAGTGTGGATTTCTGGGGACAGTTTACTTAATTCCAGGCTTATGCTTAATTAAAGGGGCCGCCCCTATCTGATTTCAACAACCTGCACTTAATACTATGGATAGAAAAAAGGTACTGAAAACATTAGTCATCTGCCTAGGGGTATGCGGGCTAGCTTTAGCTGCAACTCCATTTGTACTATCGCTAGGACCTTCCGCGACAGCAGGCTCAACTCTTCCACGACTGAACATCAGGGATCTTAATCCCGGTGATTTTGCCTTCTATGATGGCCACCAAGATAGGAACTGGACTGATAAGTATCTGGTAATTAAAGAGCACGACGGCAATGTCAGTGTATTGATTGTTCTCACAAGAGATGATGGTTTTGTTATACCCGATAATCATTGGTGGAACGGTAGCGGACTCTGTGCAAACCTTGCGCCGGAAACAGAAGGCTCACAGATTGTACCCGGCGGCGAAATTAAGTGCTTTGACAAAGATATTGATGCCTCAATGGCAGAAGAGTGGCGATGGAACTACAAAGGCAAAAACCTGGGGCATTGGATAGCTGATCTTCACAGCCCCACTTTTATCGTAGAAGGTGATGAAGTCATAATTGGTAAGTCACAATAAATAGATAACTGGGATCAGATGAAACTTTTGCCATTAATAAATAGGGATAATCCGGGTCAGAACACAATATAAGCTAATATTAGCGAAGACTGTGTTCCGACCACATTTTTTTGCGTTATTTACAAACAACAATGGCTGACAACAGCATCAAGATCGCTCACTCTCGCTCACTGTAATTAAAGGGGTCAGAATTAAAGGGGTCAGAGCCCTTTTCTGAATGAAACAGAAACTGTGGTCGGATCACAATTGTTTCTAATATTGTGGTTAGTTAGGCTCCACATAATAAATCAGGCTACGGTGAACTATCCTTTACTCTAAACATCATACGTAATTATTCCCAGTATGGAGCACTACCAATGAAACGAATTATATCTCCCCTCCTTTACGGCCTTATCCTGATATTCCTTTCCGCCTGCGACAGTGGTCAACCGCAAGCGGTGGCTACTGAAGATGGCGCTGGCGAAGCACTGAATGTATGCAGCCTGCTTACCCAACAGGAGGTAGACAGCCTTTTTGGCGGGCCCGCCGGTCCGGGAAGCCCTAGTTCACCTGCCCCACACATCCAGGGATGCGTCTGGCCAGCCCAGGGTGCTCCTAAATTCATTCTGCAGATCCAGGCCGCCCCAGCCGAACTGAAGCAGAGCATTGACATGGGAGATGGGTATCGGCTCATCGATCTGCCAGGGCTAGGCAGCAAGGCCGCAGTGGCCATCCAGCTAGGTAAGCCTGAATACAATATCCAGGAGGGGGTGGCGATTCTCGCTATCAGCAATGGCAACAAGATGGTTACCCTGTCGCCGGTTATGTTGCAGATTAAGGAGGGGTCGCCCCAGTTTGAGTTGCTGCAGAAGCTCGCTACCAGTGCCGTTCAGAGGTTGTAAGGCAGAGATCAATAGGATTAGACTTACTCGCAGCTTGGGAACAAGAGTATCTCTATGAAACCAATTCTTGTCTTTGCATTGCTATTGTTTGCAATCCCATGCCTTGGGGCAACATGGACAGATATACACGGCACCAATAGCTATGGTGACGAGATACGTGTTGTCGCACTTGTATATGACCCTATTACGCACGCGAGTACGAAGTCTGTACAGGTAACTGCCCCAGGCAAAAAGCGCATCCAATACCCAGACCAGGATTGTGAATTTGCATCTCACGTCGACTCTGCCAGCAATCATATAAACACCTTTTCGTGCTCTGCAAAAGGCGAGTCACCCTTGGCTGGCACAACTTATGTATTGAAAAAATGGTTAGCGAAGTGCGAAGGTGGTCTCTATGTTTGTGAGTCCGGCTGTAGTGAGCATACCCCGCTACAGCTGATACATGATGAATACGAATGCGATACAAGTTTACTGGAAAATGATTATGTTAGTGAATATATCGGCCCATGCCATCCAAACAACCAAAGAAGCAGAGGAATAACAAACGGAGAAAGTGTAAGGGTAAGGGATAAACCAGATTTATCCTCTAATGTATTGGCAAAGCTTCCGTTTCAAGCTCGCGTGAGAATTTTAGATCGACAAACTACATGCGTGGTTGTTGATTACAACAAAGGCCAGTGGGTCAAAATAAAAAGCCTTAGGGCCGCAGAAAAGGTGGAGGGATGGGTGTTTGATGCATTCATTGACTATGTAGATAGATATCCAACCTATGCGTATTAACTCTCACGATCGCATTAAACCCTAATGGAAAGATATGTTTAAACTCTACCTCGCCCTGATAGCCTTGCTCCTCTTAGTCATAGCAGGTGTGGTGTTTTACTCTGGAGATGACATCAAGCCATTTACGAGTGACGGATGTAGCGGCTTTCCTGATGGCACCCTTGAGCATAGAGATCTCTGGCACAAGTGCTGTACCGCGCATGATTACGCCTACTGGAAAGGCGGTAGCTACGAGGAGAGGCTGGATGCTGACAATGAATTAAGGAGCTGTGTCTCGTCTGTTGGTGAAGAAAAGATAGCAAAACTGATGCTTGCTGGAGTTAGGGTTGGTGGGTCACCATTTTTTCCGACCACTTTTCGTTGGGGTTACGGCTGGTCTTATCCAAAACTATATGGGGCTTTGACAGAAGAGGAGCTTGAAATGATCAAAAACATAACAGATCAAGCAGGTGAGACGCCGTAGGCAGCGTAAACTTGTACTTTATTAATCAGGGGGCAGCAATCAAAAGGGGACGTTAATGATTACATGTGAAATATGTGGCACCGAATATGAAGATCACGCTTCATATTGCAATATCTGTGATGTGTCGCTGATCGATGAGGGTGGGATAAACTTGGAGAATAACTTGCCAGAAGTAGTTGTTGACCCTGAAGAAGTGTTAGCAAAGGCAAGGAAAACAGCTTCTACAGTACATCGTATATTGGGATGGATGTATTTCATTTTGCTCGCAATACCGACTTTTCTTGTGTTTATTGGCAGAGATTTTAATGGGCACGCGTATATGCTTATTTTATTACTACCAGCCACAATCCATTTACTCGCAGCGGAAGGGCTTGTCAAAAAGAAATCATGGGCGCGCCCACTGTCAATTGTAATAGGAATTGTAATTCTTATCGGATTTCCTATTGGCACTCTATGCGGAATCATCATATTGACCCAGATGTTTAAGAAGGAATGGAATAATAGTCACGCCTAATAACCAGCCATGGTCAGAGAGTAATTGTGCCTGGTATTTTATTCTCTGACCATGCTTTCTAATTATCTGTCAACTCCCTCTGCCCTGCTGCCTGACGGATAGTCATTGCGAGGTTGTACAACATGACAACCACACCGGCCATGTATATTACACCGCCGACAACACGCATCACATAGTATGGATGCATAGCCTCAACCGATTCGGCAAATGTATAGGCAAGTGCACCGCTTTCATCATAGGCCCTCCACATCAGGCCCTGCATGATGCCCGATACCTGCATTGCGCCTATGTAAACAACCACACCTACTATTGACATCCAGAAATGGAGGTTTACGAGCTTGGCGGAGTAGATACTGGTGTTCCACAGCTTCTCAGCCAAATGGTACAGCGCGCCAATACATGCCATGGACACACAACCCAGTGCATAAGAGTGCGCGTCACCAACGGTCCAATCGGTGTAGCTAGAGAGATCGTTTACTGACACAAAAGACAAAACCGGGCTTTCGATGCTAGATATGGCATAGAATATCAAAGACACGAGTAGGAAGCGCAGGATGTAGTCCGTACGCAACTTATCCCATGATCCAGAAATGGTCAGTATGAAGTTAACAAAGCCGCCCAAGGAAACAATGATCAAGGCCAGAGAAACTGTGCCACCAAAAGAATCGATCCAGTCAGGAATGGGAATGGCAGCGTGCTTCAGATTATGAGCACCAAGCCATACACAACCTAACATTAGTGTACAGATGTGGATAACAGCTAGACGGTAGGAGAATATAGGTCTTTTAGCCTGTTGCGGTACGATGTAATACATCATGCCGAGAAAACCGGTGGACAGATAGAAGAGTGCCGTGGAAAAGGTGTCATGCGCTACGGCAGGCATTGAGAAGGAGGTGATTTGCCTCGCCGGGATGGCGATGCTGTTGTTCACATACAGGTAGGCGACCATCACTATCATACCCATAAAGAACCAGTTGGAAACATAAATACGGCCAGCCTTGCGAGTGACAATAGTCATCACAAAGTTCACGGTAAAAGCCACCAGAACCAGTACTATGGCGCTATCTATTTCCAACCTCAGCGATGCGAACTCTTCAACTGAGGTAATCCCCAGGAACAGCCTAATACATACCGCATAGAATGCCGTATAGACAAAAATCAGGTTTAACCCCACTAAAACAAACCATCCAAGCACATCACTCCACAGACGAACGCTACAAGTACGTTGCACTGAGTAGTAAACGGCAGCTATCAGGGAACATCCCCCGAAGGCGAATACAACCACGCTAGCATGCAGCGATTGCAGATGAGCAAAGCTAAGAAATGGAATATGCAGGTAGACAGCCGGCCAAGATAGTTGCACTGCTATAATGAGACCAACAAGAGTGCCTACAGCTAGATAGATAACAGCCAGCAAAACAAACCAACGTACTATGCTGAAGTTATACTTCTCAACTTGTGTGTTTTTCACGGGTACTCCCATGTTGCCGTTTTAATGCTCTTTTTCACCAGAGTACAAGAGCCCTGATTCGTGGAAGAATTCTATACATGCCAAGCCACAACAAACTTTACTATGTTAGATATTCTAGTAATCCAAATATCCTTTTATCTCCCTGTACTCTAGAGGCCTATCTAGCTCGACCCTCTGCGTCTAGCAAAGAACTCCCGCAGCTGGTTGCTGCACTCTTCTTGTAGTACCCCACCGCTACACTCCATGCTGTGGTTAAACCGCCCATCTGGCGGCAGCAGGTCAAACACACTCCCCGCAGCCCCGCCCTTGGGGTCATAGGCCCCAAATACCACCTTGGCCACGCGGGCGTGGATCAAAGCGCTGGCACACATAGGGCACGGCTCCAGGGTTACGTAGAGGGTAGTATCCGGTAGGCGATAGTTACCGACCCGGCTGCCAGCATCTCTAAGCGCCTGGATCTCGGCATGGGCCGATGGATCGTTGCTACCTATGGGACGGTTCCAGCCCTCGCCTATCACCTCCCCATTGCGAACCAGAACGGCACCCACCGGCACCTCGCCCTCGGACTCTGCCCGACGGGCCAACTCCAGTGCATGCCGCATAAACAGTTCTGCTTCCGCCATTACCCTCACTCTATCGTAAATAAGCCAAGAAATACCAAGCGTATTTATTGCTCCAATGCAGCGACTCTATTACGCAAGGCCTCTACCTCGTCCAATAACTCCAACGCCAGGGCCGCACCGGCTAGGTTGAGACCAAGGTCTGACTGTAGCCGCTGCACAATACGCACACGCCGCAGACAGTAACCACGAAAATGCCAATTGGCTTGATCCTTCCCTACCGGCTCAATCACGCCCTCTTCTATCAACGCCAATATCCATTCTGCGGGCTTGCCACAGGCGCGGCTGAGTTCACCCAAGGTAAACTCGGAGCTATCTTCCACAATGATGCCAGTTAATACGGTTTGCCTGGTCATGTCCTATACCCCCATCTCAGCGCGTGGGTTGAAAGCAAGCTTGCTTTCCATCTCTTTATAGATCGCCTTGGCCTGTTCGGTATTGGCCGGGGGCGCCACCACACTCAAGGTCACGTAGATATCACCCGCAGGATTGCCCGGTATGCCGCGCCCTTTAAGCCGCAGCCTGTTGCCACTGTTTGAACCAGGTGGAATCTTAAGATCCACTGCACCATTAGGTGTTGGCGCTTTTACAGTTGCGCCTAAAGCAGCCTCCCAGGGAGCTACCGGCAGTTGCATATGCAGGTTGGCACCCTCCGCACGGTAGATTGGGTGTGGTTTGAAATGAATCTCCAGATAGAGATCACCCTTCACACCTTTCCCCATGCCAGGCGCGCCCTGACCTGCGAGTCTAATCTGTTGCCCTTCCTTGATGCCCTTGGGGATCTTCACGTTAAGTGTGCGGTTTGTTAGATGCATTTGACCCTGCGCATCTAGCTCTGGTGATTGCAAGGTAATGCTACGTGTGCCTGCATGAAAGGCGTCTTCCAAATCCACTACCACCTTGGCATGATGATCCTGACCGCTGGCGTTGAACTGAGTACTGTAGGCCGCATGACCTCCACGGCCCTGCTGGCCAAACAGCTCTTCGAAAAAGTCACTAAAGCCGCCCATATCAGCCTGGGTAAAACCGCCACCGCGAAACTCAAAACCAGAATCCCAGTTAGGTGGCGGGTGAAAGTCCTGCCCTGCCTTCAGGTTGTCACCCAGACGATCATAGGCCGCACGCTTTTCTGGGTCTTTGAGTACCTCGTAGGCCTCGCCAGCCTCTTTAAACTTTGCTTCAGCATCAGGCTCTTTACTGACATCAGGATGATACTTTCGCGCCAGCTTTCTGTGGGCGCGTTTAATATCATCCTGCGAAGCATCATGCTTCAGGCCCATAATTTTGTAATAGTCTTTATATTCCACAGGCAACTCCGTTTGTGAAATGGCTTACCGCCAAGTACCGTGATATGTCCAAGTCACTGCATCAAGAACAGCTAGATTTACCACATCGCCCCCTAAGTTTGTACTTAATAGGACATGAGAAACAACATTATCAATAATAACGCGGATGTCTGGACATCACTTTTTTGTAATGTTTTTCCAAATAGAGTCAAATGAGAATTCACTTAACTTTTTAGCCCCGCCACTCCATGCTGAACTAAACGAAAATTCGCTAATAAAATGCTTCACTCTCACTCTGCCAATTTCTAACAGCATGTAGTTTACAGGCACCAGCAGCAAAGTAATAAAGGTAGCAAACAGAACACCGAAACCAAGTGATACAGCCATGGGTATGAGGAATTGAGCCTGGGTTGATTGTTCAAACAACAGCGGCATCAGACCTATAAAAGTAGTAAGAGATGTGAGCATCACCGGTCGAAAACGCGCCGCCCCTGCCCTGAGTACAGCCTCATTAATACCTAATTCATCTTTTTTCTTGTTGATGTAATCCACCAACACTAGGCTGTCGTTTACTACAATCCCAACCAACGCCATCATGCCGAGCAGACTTGGCATAGTGAGATTTGCACCCATGATCCAGTGTCCACCCAGGGCGCCAATGGCACCGAATGGGATTACAGACATAACAATAAGTGGCTGAGCGTATGACCTGAATGGTATGGCCAGCAGCGCATAGATTATAAACAGCACTATCACCAGACCCAGCAACATTGAGTGCAGTGACTGCTGCTGCTCTTCCGCCTCGCCAGCAAACTTATAACTAACTCCTGGATATTGCGCCATAGTCTTGTGCAGAAATTCGCCCAGCTCTTTCTGGATTAAGGTCATGTTTGCCTTATCCTTATTGATGTCCGCTGTAACCTTAACCGTGCGATACCTGTTTATATGAATGATCGATGCGGGGCTTTTCCCTGGACTCAACTCGACTATTTGTCCCAGTGGAACGCTCTGTCCACTGCTGTTGATAATGCGCTGATCAGACAGGTTGAACACAGACTTCCTTTCGGATTCTGGATACCGCACCATCACTCTGATGTCGTCGCGCCCACGCTGTATCCGCTGCACCTGATAACCAAAAAAACCGTGGCGTATCTGATTGAGCACATCTGCACGGGTAAAACCAAGGGCATGGGCTTCAGGTTTGAGTTCAAGCTGCAGCTCCTCCTTGCCGTCCGAAATACTGTCTTCGATATCAAATATAACTGGATATTGATGCAGTTGCTCCTTCACTTTGTCCGCAATCTCTGAGAGTGTGGAAAAGTCATTACCTGAGAACTGGATATCTATAGGGCTCCCGCCGTGCCCTATCTCTGCTCTGAAAGTTAGAGATTCTGCCCCTGGCAGAACGCCGATCATCTTTCTCCACTCCCGCACCAGTTGAGAACTAGTTGTTTTTGATTTGCGATCTTCCGGCGACACAATCTCAAACATCACACGCCCGGTATTGGAGCCTGATCCGCCGGTTGTCGATTGAATGTTCAGGATGAGATCGCCCTCTTCGTCGCTCCGATATTTCTTTTTCAGCGCAAAGGCAGCATCGTTGATTTTTCTTACGTAATTGTCAGTCACCTCAAACACAGTGCCAGCAGGCATAGTCAGGGTGGCCCTGGCCAGCTCGCTCTCTACCCGTGGGAAAAAGGTGAATCTTGTATAGCCGGTAATTATAAGCATAACCATAAGGAACAGGATGCCGGTAAATGCAACCAGAGTGCTCCTCTTATTGACCAGCACAACCCGCAGGAGTGGTTCATAGTACTTCAATACTGCACGCTCAAAACCGTCCGCAAACCTGAGCTGTATGCGCTCCAGTCTGCCTGTGCTCTGCTTCTCTGAGCGTAGCTTTATATGTTTCAGGTGGGCCGGTAGTACAAGCTTGGACTCAATCAGTGAGAAGATAAGTATAGGGATAACCACAATCGGGATCTGAGCAAATAGTTGCCCGCGAGTACCCTCAACAAAGGCCAGTGGGAGAAAGGCGGCGATGGTGGTTAAAACACCAAAGGTGACCGGAACGGCTACCTCCTTGGTGCCATTGATCGCAGCGTCCAATCCATTTTCAGAGTGGCGTAAATGAGTGTATACGTTTTCACCAGTCACAATGGCATCATCCACCACAATACCCAAAACCAGCAGAAAAGCGAACAGGCTTACAAGATTCATAGTCACATCGAAATATGACATGGAGACAAACGCCCCCATAAAGCTCACCGGGATACCAATGAATACCCAGAAGGCAATGTATGGCCGCAGGAATAACGTGAGTAGTAGCAATACTAGAATGCCGCCTTGAATAGCATTATTGGTAAGGGTCTGGAGACGTTTTTTGACAATCGTGGAACGATCACGCCATATGGTCAGCTCCATCCCCTTTGGCAGATCGGTCTGGCGCGAACTGACGTAGGCCTTTACCTTGTCTGCTACCTCTATCGCACTCTGATCACCTACTCGATAGACATCTACAAATGCTGCTGTCTGACCATTAAAACGGCTGAGCAGATTAGACTCCTCAAACCCATCAATCACGTGGGCCAGATCCTTGACCTGCACCTGGCTTCCATTCGGTCGGGTAAGGACCACGATATTTTCAAACTGTTCTCGAGTATAGGCCTTGCCCTTGGATCGGATGAGGATCTCCCCACCCTCGGCCTTGATGCTGCCAGCAGACATATCCTGGGCGCTTTTGCCCATTGTATCTGCCACCTGCTTTAATGAGATGCCATACTGGCGCAGTCTATTCTCTGATATCTCAATGGCAATCTCATAGTTACGCACAGAATCCAGCTCAACCTGGGTTACCCCAGGGATACGCAGCAGATCATCACGCACCCGCTCGGCCATGGCGCGTATCTCTTTCTCTGCATAGGGTCCTGCTATGGCTACAGAGATGACTTCGCGGAGTCTGGTTACCAGGGTTATTATCGGCTTTTCTGCTTCGACCGGAAAATTGTTGATGGCATCAACGCGACTTTTGATATCTGACAGCAGCTCTCTAGGATTGTGGTTGGAGTCAACTTCTATAGTTACCTGAGCCGAGCCCTCAGTAGAACGACTAGTTATCTCCTCAACACCTTCTAAATCCTGCACCGCCTCCTCCACCAGGATAGCGACACTCTGCTCTGCATCCTCCGGGGTTGCACCACGCAAGGAGATACTGACATTCACCTGCTCTGCGTCCAGGGTAGGAAATACCTCTAGGGGAATACGTTCAGACAGGGAGAACAGACCTACTACAAGCAGGCTTGCCATCAACAGATTTGCCGCGACATGATTGCGCGCAAACCATGCGATCATCTCTGCTGCTCCTGTTTGCGAGCTTTGGATCCTGGCGTTTTACCTTCCATCTGGCCTTGCCTGCGATCTGGCGACTCATTATCCGGATCCGGCCCCAGCTTTTTGACTGGAGTACCGCTACTGACCCTGCCAAGCGGTGTGAGAACCAACTCTTCACCAGCGCTGATACCCTGCTTTATCAAGGCCTCTTGGCTGTTTTGCCAGGCAATTTCAATATCTCTGCGTTGCAGCAGACCGTCCTGATATATGTAGACATAGCTGCCTTGATAGATTGCCGCATTGGGGATGACTATGGCACCTGATATGGTCTTGCCCTCTATCTCCGCCGTAACATACTGCCCGATCTTCAGCGGGCGGCGGCCATCCTTATCACTGGCATAGGGATGGTCAATCTGCGCTGTCACATTAAGTTGTTGGCTCTGTTCGTCAATTGCGCCTGCCGCCCGTACCAGCACCGCCGACCAGGGCTGCTCATCATCTCCCAGCCTGTTTATGATCTTCACTTTTGCCAAGGCTTCTCTCTCTCGCCCAGCAGACACGGTTGGTTCCGGCAGGTCAATAAACGGCAACTCACTATTCTTGACTGGCAGGTGAACCTCAACCAGATCGGTTGCGTACAAACTGGCCAGGCTGGTGTTGGCGGAAACCACCTCTCCTATATCGACACTCTTGGTCAGAATACGTCCAGAGTAAGGTGCCCGGATCATGGTGCGTTCCACATCCAATTTGGCCTTCTTAAGCTTTGCCTGGGCTGCTCCAACCTGTGATTTAGCTGCTGCCAATTGCGGTATATTTAGGGCAAAATCTGAAGCAGTGCCCTTTTTGCGCAGTGTCTTTCTGTCATTGACTGCCTGATCAGCCAGCACCTGCTGCTCAGCATAGTTGACCTCTGCATTTGCCAGCTCAGCGGCTGCAATATCTACCTGTATCTCATAGTCGCGCGGGTCTATCTTGACCAGCACCTCTCCCTTTCCAAAAAAACCACCATCTCGAAAGTTGGGGCTTACCTCAATGATCTGACCGGATACCTGTGCCACCAGATTTCCCTGGACACGTGGCTCTATGCGCCCAAAAGAGCCAATCATTACCTGATACTCTTTTGGCTCAACGGCTATTGTTTCCACGGTGAGAATCGGGGTTGGTGGCATCATGCTCTTATCTGCGGATGGTTTGAACAACCACAAAAGCAGTGCGACACCCGCAAAAAACAGCACTAAGGATAGAGGAGTGGGCTTTCGGATATTCATATTTAATTGTTCTGTTTCGTCAGGACATTTTGGTTTAACGCCAGCCTAGTATATGCGGAATGGCTTGATACAGCCATTGGCATGATACAGGTCAGTATACCAATGGACCCCCATTTCAGATAATGGTTTCAGTGGTTAGATTGGCCCCTAGTTCATCACTGGGGGAATTGACGCGGTAAAGAGGGAAATGACCCAATCAGACACGACTAGTTGGGCCTATTTATGCTGTTGTCAGGTACCAACGCATGGCGTGGCACAGCTCGCGGTCAGGCTGGATGATCATCCGGGATGCGGCTGCCAATTGCCGGATGAGCAATATTGATCAAAAGAATGCGCATTTAGATACTCCTTATAATATGGCTATGCGATCAGATGTTTTGGGAGCTGGTTCGATGCTGGGCAGAGCACCGAAGCGGCGCTCGCGGTTGTAATAATCGGTCAGCGCGAATGCCAGGTCATCAGCATCAAAATCGGGCCACAAACATTTAGTAAAATAGAGTTCGGCATAGGCCGCTTCCCACAACAGGAAATCAGACAAGCGCTGCTCTCCGCCGGTACGGATTAGCAGATCAAGTGAAGGAACATCGGTGTCTCCTGCGAGGTACTGGGATAGACTTTGGCGACTGATGTTTTCCGGGGCTAACTGGTTTGCGGCAGTCACTATGGCGTCGCGGGACGAATAGTCGAGCGCCAGCCGCAGGTGCATGGATTGACCCGCAGCGGTTTTCTGCTCCGCCTGTTCGAGGGCAGCTTGAATATCACTACCAAAGCGGTCGCGGCGGCCGATCGCCGTCAGGCGAATGTTATTGGCGGCCAGATTTGACGCTTCCTGCCGCAAATAGTAGCCCAGCAGAATCATTAAGGCGGAGACTTCCGGCACCGGTCGGTGCCAATTATCGGATGAGAATGCATAGACTGTTAGTGTGCCGATGCCAAGAGCGGGAGCGGCTTCCACAATCCGGCGCAGTGCTTTCAGGCCAGCCCTGTGACCAGCGGAACGCGGCATGTTACGACTGGTAGCCCAACGTCCGTTGCCGTCCATAATAATACCGACATGCAGTGGTTTTTTGACTCTTTGTAGCGGATAGGTGTGCATTTATATGGTCTCCATTTTAAACACAGCGGCAGTGATAGGCGCGTTGCTACGATTGCAACAGATCTTGGTTTCCACCACCTGAATCAGATGGCAATTCAGCTTGACCTTGGCGCTGTCCTTTTTACGGGACAGGTCATCAACCCCGGATTCGTCACTCTCAATAGAGAAGTGGGCAGACAGTGGGGGTCGCTGGTTTTCGCCTGACCCAACCGCTACAACGGCCTGTGACAATAGCGAAGTCAACGACAGCTCAAGCCGCACAGATAAATTTCCAGATAGCAGGTTCATTGTTATGCTCCACATAGGTTGTTTATGTGTTAACCAGTGTGCAGCAGCCAGTTGCTGTTTCGGTGTAGATTTGATGGAAAACTTGTGGAGTTTATGTAGAGAGGCGTAAGCGATAATAGCCTAGAGCCAGCTCTAAATATGTTGTCGATTTAAGAGCAGATATAATCCTACTTGAGTGATGGCGATACCAACGCTCAACTGAATAGCATGCTCAAGAAACAGTGCCGGATTACGCAATGCGTTTCCTGTCAATAGTGGAATCAAAATCATCAGTACCGCATACAATAGGACAGGAACTAACACCATCTGCCGCTTGCTGACACGATTGCCTGGCATCATCTGTAGCGTAAGCAGAGGGAGGTAAACAGCCAACCCTATAAAGCGGTGAACCGTACCTTCATCAATGCCTATGCCATGGATTATCGAGTCATCCGATTGCAGATACATCGCCAACAGTATACGCAAGGTGTTGGCAAGCAGGGCCATACTCCAGGCGGCTACACAGACTGCCGCCAACAACACCGGATAACTACTAATCAATGAAAGAAGTTGTGGCTTTTCCTTTGGGTCAGGCCGAAAGCTCCAGGCAAAGGCAAATAGCGACATCAGCATGAAATTGACCCCAGCACAGGATTTGACCAGACGTACATCGGCGGCAATGCTAACCCACTCGCCATTTGTATCCCGGTGGAATTCGTTGCTGGTAACGAGGCTGAGCACATCCGCTAGCGGCTGCAGCATCCACTCCAGCTCTGCGGCACTCGCAATGCTGTAGTGCTGTTTCAATAACAGCGTTAGAGTGATAACTGGCAGCCACCATAACAGTGACTGCCAGCGACCCTGGTTAAACAGCAGTTGCATCGCGACGTTTCCATAAAGTGCCGATTGCGCCGGCGATCAAGGTCATGATCAGCATCCATACCAGTTCCGGCTCCGGCATGGGGCGGCCCACAGCCAGATTGCTGACGCCCTCTGGTAGCGGTAACGGCTGTTTCACATTTTTGGCCTGTTTCGACTGGTTCCTTACCGTTTCATCAACGGCAACAAACGAAGTGTGTTTGGTCAGCAGCGAATACTGGAGCCCTAGATTGATGATCTTTTCCCGCTGAACATCCTTATCTTCGTCTGGAAGTACGTATATTCTCTCCAGCCGTTTTCTGGCCCATAGTTGCGGGAGATTTGTGTCTCCAGTGGTCGCTTCATGGAGATCGAATTTCCACTGCCGTTCTCCCTTCCCTCCAACACCCTTAATGGTCAGGCTTGAAGATTCACTGGCATTGCGATACTTCCCCAGCACCATGATTGGGCGCTGCGCAAGCATATCTGGAATTCTCGCTGGCTCCATGTCATACAGCTCAACGCCGTCTGCCTCGAGTCGAATATTGGTCAGTGCAGGAGCAGAGATATAGTCATTGAAACGTCGCGCCTGCTGAGCGGCCTCATTCTGATCGGTCACCACAAATGGTTCAGCGTGACCGACCTTGGCTATACCCTCTATCAAATAACGATTAACTGATGAGCCGATACCAAAAGCGAATAGATTATTACGATGTAGATTTCGGTCGATCAATTTAAATACGCGATCCTCAGCACTGATATAGCCGTCGGTAATCAGCACGATGTTGCGAGAGACATCATCCTCGCTACGCATACTTAACACCTTCTGCAAGGCTGGATAAAGTTCAGTTCCACCCCCACCCCTCTGCTTCATCAGCATGGCCTTGGCGCGTGAGATATTTTCCGATGTGGCTGGTAGTGGCTGATGTGACAGCATCGCTGAACCTCCGGCGAAAAACAGGATGTTAAAGTGATCGCTGGGTTTCAGATTTTTAAGCAGGTTTTCCATCAACTGTTTCGCTGTATCCAGCGGAAATCCATGCATTGAGCCGGAGATATCGATAACAAAAAAATAGTCACGGCCTGGAATCTGTTCCGGCAATACCCGGCTGGGGGGCTCTGAGACCAGCAGAAAGTAATTCTCACCATTACTTTCAAAACGAGTCAGACCAGTTAGGATCTTCTCATCCTGCAGGCGATAGCGCAGGATGAAATCGCGATTACCAGCATTGCCGGCGTCCGGCAGTGAAATCGCAACCGACTTTTTGCCGTCCCATCGAGCATCGATTTTATGCGATGGAGAGGTCATTGAATTTATCGGTAGTGGAGAGTGCATACTGATTTCAAGTTCGAAACCTGTCGGGTCACTGGCCCCTTCAGAAAAGTATGGATTTTGGATCCACTTGGTCTCTTCAGAGCTGGAGGAAGCATCACCACTGTAGCGTGGCCCAACGACTGCGGGATAGACGAATTCATAGACACCATCCTCAGCACTAAGGATTTCGTTGTAGGTCAGTTCAACCTTAATCTCGTCACCAGGCATAATGTTGGCAACCTGCATGGAAAACACGTTCGGTCTTTTTTGGGACAACAGAGAGGCTGATTTACCTGCCTTTTTTGCCTTTTCGAATGTCTTCTTGGCCTCCTGTTTTTCTTTGATCTTTGCGACAATCCGGCGCTCACCTATGGTCATGGTCATACCGTTGACCGCAGCCCGAGTCGATCCGGGGAAAATATAGGTGGCGTTGATCGGCGCAGTACCCTGGTTGCGATAGATCTGGGTTACCACCACATGAGCCATGTAACCGTTTAGCTTGACATCGGTGTGGGTCTTTTTTAGGGGCAGGCGTTCGACACCAGAATCGTCACCCTCAATAAAAAAATAGGGAGACAGTGGTGATGTATTGGCCTCGCCAGTTGCGGCTGCGGCAAAGTCCAGGGTCAGCAGCAGAACCAGTAACATGGCCAGCCGCGAAGTAGATTTAGCAGGTAGTAGGTTCATTCTTTTTTCTCCATAAGTTATCCAGGTGCTGATAAGTGTGCAGCAGCTACCTGGTTTTTATGTGGAGAATGGGTGGAAAAGGTATGGAGATTATGTGAAAGAGATTACTTAAGCGGCAGTGTCAGACGTGCGAGGGTTCCGACAGCCCGGTTTTCCAGGATTACTCCTCCGCCATGCAGCTGAGCAACCTCACGGGCAAAAGTGAGGCCGATGCCGGTACTCTTGCGTCCTGTACCGGGGCGTGGCAGGGAGTAGAAACGTTCGTATATTCGCTCACCGACAAAATCTGGTATGCCCGGGCCTTGATCAATAATATCAATCACAAGGTTGTTCTGATGCTGCTCTACCCGTATGGTTATGCTGCTCTCAGAGGGTGAAAACTCAATTGCATTGCGCAGCAGGTTATCGATCGCCTGGCGAATCAGAAAAGGGTCTCCGTTTACGGTATATACAGACTCCGCTTCGAAGTTGACTGACTGGTTGCGCTGTTCACAGTCAAGCTGATGCGTATCGATCACGTCCTCAATGGTTTGATTGATGGAAAAATCTTTTGGCTCATCCACATTTTGACGTTTTTCCAGGGCGGTAAGTTGCAATAACTGGCTAGAAAACAGACTAAGGCGCTCACTCTCACGCATAATGGTGTTCGCAAACTGTTCGCGCTTTTCCACAGGCAGGTCGCGTTTGAGCAGCTCAGCTGCGGTCTGTATTCCGGTCAGCGGGCTTTTCAGTTCATGGGTCAGGGTTTGTACATAGCGTTCCACATATTGTTTGTCTTCCAGGGCCTGGCGCATTTCATCCATAGCTTGGCCAACACGACCTATTTCGTTATCTCCAAGTAGCGGCAGATCGACACGCTCATTGCGGCTTATGCGGTGGGCATAATCAACCAACTCCTGCAGCGGCCTGCTTACCCAGCCGTACAGCATAAAAGCAACCGCAGCCACTAATGCAACCGCCAGCAAAACTGCCCAGATAAGTTTCTTCTTAGCCGACGCAACAAAGCGGTCGATATTGTATTTTGGTTTCGCTACCGTAACGACGCCCGCAATTTTGTTTTCCATATAAATTGGGGCAGCCACGTAAGCCACTGTTAATACCCGAGCAGGATCATGGGGTGACTGCACCTCAGGGAAACGGGTGGCTCGGGCACCGTATTCACCCAATAGTGTCCGGTGAACATCGAGCCAGTTGGAGTAATCCTTACCTACTGCCTTTCCATCATCTGAATCATAGATCACAATGCCTTTATCATCGGTCACGTAAACCTGAATATCGACCGAGGTTTTTTCGAAATCATAAATTTGGGCAGAAAACTGGCGCTGTTTGACACGGTCGAAGGCATCATCAAGCCGTTGGAATTTCTGATCTCCAAGGGCGATGTCGGTGGTGATAATCTCAGCCAAAAGATTGGCCATATCGACCATGACCTCTTCAAAGGATTCACTGTAACGGTCAGAGACATCATTACGGATCCAGTTAGCGAGCAGGGCGAAACCGGCGATCATCGTGGCGACAAACACGAAGAAAATTCGTCTCCGAATACTCATAAATCAGGGTCTAACGAGTAACCGAGACCGCGGTGGGTGCGAATTGGATTGCTCTCGGAATCCACTGCCCGCAGTTTGTTGCGCAGGCTCTTG
Organism: Sedimenticolaceae bacterium; assembly: GCA_050304615.1. GTDB lineage: Bacteria > Pseudomonadota > Gammaproteobacteria > Chromatiales > Chromatiaceae > CBFDBF01. Next base: position 29,950 of record JBNLDW010000008.1, on the reverse strand, counting down.
ATATGACTGTCGATCGTACGTTCCAGCCGATGGTCCGGGTTTTCCCAGGCACGTTCCAGCAGTTGGCCACGGCTAAACACACGGCCTGGTTGACTGATCAGGGTCTCCAGCAAGCGGTATTCATGAAGAGTCAGGTCGAGAGCAGTCGAACAATAGAGAATTTGCCGCCGTAGTTCGTCTATAACAAAGAGATCCGATGTGGATGTGATGCTGTTGTCCGCATCCTCATCTATAACCAGCTGCACATCATCCAGGCGACGCAATACGACCCGCACGCGAGCGACCAGTTCCCGCAGGCTGAAAGGCTTAACTATGTAGTCATCGGCCCCCATTTCCAGACCCACGACCCGATCAATCTCTTCACCACGCGCAGTCAGAAAAATAACCGGTGCCGAACAGCGTTGACGAAACAGGCGAAAAAAATCGAAGCCGCTACCATCAGCAAGACCAACGTCAAGCAGGATCAGCGATGGAGTGTGGGCATCAAATGAGTTTAGGCAAGATCCACCTGTAGTAAAATGCTGAGTAGAGAATCCCTCCGACTCCAGCGCAAACTGAACAGTTTGCGCAATCGAAGGCTCATCCTCTACGATAAAAATCAGGGTTTCTGCCACAGCTGTTTGTCATTCCTAACGATCTGGTTCCCTACATTATGTCGCCCACTGAGGATAAAGACAACGTCGCATAACCAGATGCCAGATTGAAGGTTAGATTAGCCCAAGTACTTGTGACACCAACAGCGAGCGAATACAGGAGGACAAACCGATAGATTTCACTATCAGAAAAATAGCGAATGCCTGACTAATGCTGGCTTCGGAAAAAATCTCCCGGTGAGATGGATTATGAACGCTAAGTTAGCTGCTGATTACGATTATCTGGTTGGCGACTCAAGAACGTAAAACTGGCGTAGCGCGCCGACCACCTCCATAGTTTCATCGCCTATTGGTGTCTCGTAGGTACTGAAGAGAAGATAGTCGTGATGCCTCGTCTGTGTGACCAGAAAACTGCTGGCCAGACTACCGAGCAAAGCGGCCAGCGCCTCCCCCTCAAAGCCACTCTCCTCGCGAGCCTGGTCGCGAAGTTCTTTGACGATAAAGCGCTCGTACTCTTCAATAGATGGGTTTGTAGCGATCATGACGCCAATGACAAATAGAAGCACTAAGGTTATCGATATCTGTTTCATGCTAATACCTCAGATACAATGAAGATATAAGGGTTACTAGTAGGCGCACCAGTACCAGGACTCACAGCATATACTAATACAAACCAGGGTATATATGCATTCTGGAGGATTAACACCCTACTGTTTAAAACCATGCTTGTAGTGTACCCAGAGCAGGCAGAATCAAAACTGCGCCCAGGATAGCGAGAAGAGAAAAGGCAAACCGGCGCATCAACAGCGATGGCAGTCGATTGGCTAGACGTCTACCAATACGCGCGGTAACAATGACGATTGGCAGGGACAACAGCGTAAGGATCAGCATATCTGTGCTGTATCCCCCATCTATCACGAGCAGGGTGGCACGCCAGGTCGCAGCGATCCAGAATACCGACAACAGGGTTGCCCGGATAGCCGATACATCTAGCGGTTGACGGTACAATAGATAGATAATTGGCGGCCCACTGGTATTGAACAGTCCACCGAAAATACCGCCTCCAAAGCCAACCGCCAGATGGCTTAGGGGTCCGCTCATCTGTTGCCTTGGGTGCGGTTTAAATACCATGGTCACACTAGCCACCAGGATGAAGAGCCCCAGAAGCAATCGTAGCAAAGCCGGCAGATTAGTATCCAGATACGAAAGCAGGAAGAACCCCACAACAACCCCCGGAACCAGACCCAGCAGAATCGGCACTAAGCTACCTGTTTCAATCTCTTTTGTGTGTCCATGCAGCGCCGTGGTGCCATTGATAACCACCACAAGACTTATAACCCCAGCGGTAAAAGGTATGGGGGCAATATCGAGTGCGGTTACCGCCCCCATAACAATAAGCCCCAAAGCGAAGCCGCTGAACGCCTGGGTAAAACTACCGAGGGCTATAAGGGCCAAGAACGCCACAATTCGCCAGATTTCCAGATCGTAATCCATAGCTTCAGCCAGCCCAATCATTCAACATACGAAAGGAGAAGGAATAAACACCCTTTAATGATTTAAGTCCATCGAATAGCAACAACCAGCTGTTACCTGAGGGTGCACTCCAGACAGTGATACTTAAAGTATGATGCCCCTACTCCCACTCAATGGTGGCAGGTGGTTTACCGGAGATATCATAGGCCACCCGCGATATTCCGGTGACCTCGTTGATGATGCGGCGGGATACCAGATCCAGAAACTCAAATGGCAGATGGGCAGAGCGGGCAGTCATGAAGTCTACCGTCTCTACCGCACGCAGAGATACCACATACTCATAGCGGCGACTATCCCCTACTACTCCGACCGATTTGACTGGCAGGAATACGGCAAAGGCCTGGCTTACCTGATCGTATAAGTTATGGCTACGCAGTTCGGAGATAAAGATATCATCGGCCAGACGGAGGATATCGGCATACTCCTTTTTGACCTCGCCGAGGATACGCACTCCTAAACCGGGCCCGGGAAATGGGTGGCGATAGACCATCTCAGATGGCAGACCCAGCTCCACGCCGATCTTACGCACCTCATCCTTGAACAGCTCACGTAGCGGTTCCACCAGACTCAGCTTCATGTAGTCGGGCAGACCACCTACATTGTGGTGGGATTTGATTACGTGGGCCTTGCCGGATTTTGCCCCGGCAGACTCGATCACATCCGGGTAGATGGTACCCTGTGCCAAAAAATCCACATCGGGGATCTTGTTGGCCTCTTCTTCGAAGATCTCGATAAACATATTGCCGATGATCTTGCGCTTTTTCTCAGGATCATCTTCACCCTTAAGTGCATCCAGGAAGCGCTGCTCTGCATCCACCCGGATCACCTTCACCCCCATGTGCTGAGCAAAGGTAGCCATGACCTGGTCACCCTCATGCAGGCGCAGCAGGCCGTTATCCACAAAGATACAGGTCAGCTGATCGCCAATGGCACGATGTAGCATGGCCGCAACCACCGATGAATCTACTCCGCCAGAGAGACCAAGCACTACATGTTTATCGCCAACCTGTGCACGCACCGCATTGATGCTCTCCTCTATGATGCCGGCGGAGGTCCACAGTGGATCGCAACCACAGATCTCGAACAGAAAGCGCTCGATGATGCGCTGCCCCTGACGGGTGTGGGTAACCTCAGGATGAAACTGAAGACCATAATAGTGGCGCTCTTCATCGGCCATCCCGGCCAGCGGTGCATTATCCGTCTCGCAGATAACGCTGAAGCCCTGTGGCGGCTCAACTACTCTGTCGCCATGACTCATCCACACGTCCAGCAGGCCATAGCCCTCTGCCGTAGTGTGGTCCTCAATATCGCGCAATAGTTTGGAGTGGTGACGCGCCCGCACCTGGGCGTAGCCATATTCATGCTTATCTGCAGATTCAACCTTGCCGCCTAGTTGCTCCGCCATGGTCTGCATGCCGTAGCAGATGCCCAGCACAGGCACCCCCAGGTCGAATACAACCTGAGGTGCCCGCGGGGTATGTTCGGCTGTCACGGTCTCAGGGCCGCCGGATAGAATTATTCCAGCAGGTTTGTGTTCGGCGATAACCTCTTCACAATGATCGTATGGCCAGATCTCACAATAGACCCCGGCCTCACGTACCCGACGCGCAATCAGCTGAGTGTATTGAGAACCAAAGTCAATAATCAGGATACGGTGTGCGTGGATGTCCTGCTGCTTAGTGCTCATATAGATATGCCTGATGACGTCCGTTTACGTCCATCTTGTAGTTATTTATAACTAATCACAGCCATTTAGCCTGCGACCTAGAGGGGTTAATCGCGCCGATAGTTGGGCGCCTCTTTGGTGATAGTCACATCATGTACATGCGACTCCATCATCCCGGCGTTGGTTACCCTTACAAATTCAGGCTTGGTGCGCATCTCATCTATATTGGCGCATCCAGTGTAACCCATGCTGGAGCGGATACCGCCAAGCAGTTGATGGATGATATTAAGCACCGTCCCCTTGTAGGGTACTCGCCCTTCGATCCCCTCTGGCACCAGCTTCTCTGTCTCAGTGGTACCCTCCTGAAAATAGCGATCCTTGGAGCCATCATCCCCCGACATGGCCCCGAGGGAACCCATGCCGCGGTAAGATTTATAGGAGCGACCCTGGTATAGCTCTACCTCACCGGGTGACTCATCGGTACCGGCAAACAGCCCGCCGATCATGACCGAATAGGCGCCTGCGGCGATAATCTTGGCGGCATCACCAGAGTAACGCAGACCACCATCGGCAATCAGCGGGACACCGCTCTTTGCCAACTCCTGCGCCACATTGGCCACCGCAGTCACCTGTGGCACACCAACCCCAGAGACGATCCTGGTGGTACAGATAGAACCGGGACCGATCCCAACCTTGACCGCGTCTGCACCTGCTTTGACCAGGGCCCTAGCAGCCTCTGCCGTGGCTATATTACCGCCGATTACCTGAACATCCTTATAGTTCTTCTTTACCCAGGCGACCCGATCCAGTACCCCCTGGGAATGGCCGTGGGCAGTATCCACCACCAGTACATCCACCCCGGCCTGTACCAGCGCATCGACCCGCTCTTCTGTCCCCTCGCCGGTACCAACTGCGGCACCAACCCGTAGGCGCTCCTGCTCATCACGGCAGGCATTGGGGTTCTCCTTGGCCTTCTGGATATCCTTTACTGTAATCAGACCGCTCAGCTCAAAATTGTCGTTGACCACCAGCACCTTCTCTATCCGGTTGGTGTGTAGCAGGTGGATTACCTCTTCTCGATCTGCCCCCTCTTTGACTGTAACCAGTCGCTCCTTAGGGGTCATGATGGATGATACCGGGTCACTCATGCGGGTCTCAAAGCGCAAATCACGGGCGGTAACAATCCCTACCAGCTCCTTGCCATCGGTCACTGGCACACCTGAGATATTGTGTGCCTGGGTCAGTTCCATTACCTCAAAAACGGTCGCCTTCGGATTGACGGTGATCGGATTACGAATCACCCCACTCTCATACTTCTTTACGTTCAGAACCTGTTGCGCCTGTCTTGCCGGTGGTATGTTCTTGTGAATGATGCCGATACCACCCTCCATCGCCAGGGCGATGGCAAGGCGCGACTCGGTCACCGTGTCCATTGCCGCTGAGAGCAGTGGTATATTGAGACTGATCTCCCTGGTCAACTGCGTCTTAAGATCTACATCCCTCGGTAGTACGGTAGAGTGAGCCGGTAACAGCAGCACATCGTCAAAGGTTAAGGCTTCCTGTGTTAGACGCATAATCTGGCTTCCAATAGAGAGACTATTTACATTAAGATCGTCCATTATAGGATTTGATGCCAGCCGGGTAAACTTAAATGCAATCTACGCAGCGCGATATCTATACGGTCTCCCGACTAAATAGTGAGGTCCGTAGCATCCTGGAGGGGAGTTTCCCCCTACTTTGGGTGCAGGGGGAGATATCCAATCTGGCCCGTCCTGCCTCTGGCCATATCTACTTTTCGCTGAAAGATCCCTCGGCCCAGGCCCGCTGCGCCATGTTTCGGATGAAACGGCAGTACCTGCGGTTTCATCCTGAAAACGGTATGCAGGTGCTGATCCGAGCTAGAATCGGCCTGTATGAGGCGCGCGGTGAATTCCAGCTAACAGTTGAACATATGGAGCCGGCTGGCGAGGGGGAACTACAACGCGCGTTTGAAGAGCTAAAGCAGCGCCTCGACAGTGAAGGACTGTTTGCCCCCGAGCACAAACAGCCGCTGCCGCAGTTCCCCCGCAGGATCGGGGTCATCACTTCCCCCAGTGGTGCCGCCATCCGCGATGTCTTGAGTGTACTGCGACGCCGCTTCCCATCTATTCCGGTGGTGCTCTATCCAACCCTGGTACAGGGCGACGGTGCAGCAGCAGAGATAACCGAGATGCTGCAGCTGGCCGACCAGCGTAAGGAGTGTGATCTGTTGATCCTCACCCGTGGTGGCGGCTCACTAGAGGATCTTATGCCTTTCAATGATGAGGGTGTTGCGCGCGCCATCCATGCCATTGAGATACCGTTGATATCTGCGGTCGGCCATGAGATCGACTTTACCATTGCAGATTTTGTTGCCGACCAGCGGGCCGCTACTCCATCGGCAGCGGCAGAAATGGCCACCCCTGATAGACAAGAGCTGGAGGCCAGATATCTTGATCTTCAACAGAGACTGGAGGGGCTGGTATGGCGACGCTGGGAGCGCAGTAGTGAACAGCTAACGGCACTCCACCGGCGACATGCTCGCCTGCACGCCGGGTTACGCCTACAGCAACAACAGCAGCGGCAAGATGAGCTGGAGCAGCGCCTCTCCCGCAGTATCAAACTGCAGGTACAACAACAGCACGCCAGACTGAATTCCATATACTCCAGGTTTTGCGCGGTCGAACCTGGCAGACGCCTGGGACTTCTAAAAAAGCAGACCAGAGAGTTAAGCCAACGTCTGTTACGCTCGACAATCGGCCAGACAGAGCGACGACAGCAGCAACTGCAGGCGGCCAGCCGTAACCTCCATACCCTGAGTCCACTAGCCACTCTGGAGCGTGGTTATAGCATCACACTGAAACTACCAGACAGGGAGATTATGCGAGACCTATCCAGCATAGAGCTCGGTGATCAACTTGAGACCCGCCTCAGCCACGGCACCATCGTGAGCCAAGTAACAGCCAAACAGAAGAGATAGTGGTAATCCGCTAATGCCTATAGCGCGATCAATACGAATAAACTGACTATACTAAAAGTGGTTGGCTCGCGCTAAGGGCGTGCGAAAACAGGATAACCACTATGTCAAAAACGAAACAACCCCAAGGCCTGCAGTTCCGTCAGAGCGTAGATCACATGGTAGATCTAGCGCTTGCTACTATGGACCTGGAGGTTGGAATAGCTAATGCCATCAAGGCCTGCACCTCTGTTTTACAGGTCACTTTTCCTGTGCAACTGGATGGCAAGGTTGAGATATTTACCGGCTGGCGAGCAGTCCACAGTATTCACCGCCTGCCATCCAAAGGAGGGATACGTTACGCCCCGGTAGTAGATCAGATGGAGGTGGAGGCACTGGCCGCCCTGATGACCTACAAGTGTGCCATCGTGGATGTCCCGTTTGGTGGCTCCAAGGGAGGACTACGTATAGATCCAACCAAATACAACAGGGATGAACTAAAACTTATTACCCGCCGCTTTGCCCGTGAACTGATAAAAAAGGGGTTTCTTAGTCCGGCTACAAATGTCCCGGCACCTGATGTCGGTACCGGACAGAGGGAGATGGCGTGGATTGCGGATACCTACAAACATCTCTACCCGGATGATATCAACCATGTAGCCTGTGTTACCGGCAAACCGGTAGCGCACGGTGGTGTACGTGGGCGCACCGAGGCCACCGGACGCGGCGTGCAGTATGCCCTGCAGGAGTTCTTTCGCCACCATGAGGAGGTCATTGCCACCGGCATGGATGGCACCCTTGAAGGTAAAAATATAATCATCCAGGGTTTGGGTAACGTCGGCTATCATGCTGCGAAATTCCTCTCCGAAGAGGATGGTGCCAGGATTATTGCAGTGATTGAACGAGATGGGGTCTTAGTAAACAACGCCGGTATCGACATTGAGGCACTCCATCGACATATGGTCGAACACCAATGCATAGGTGGATTTAGCGGTGCGGATTTCCACCAGGATGGCGCCAAGGGGCTGGAGATAGAGTGCGATATATTGATCCCGGCCGCCCTGGAGGGGGTCATTCATGAAGGCAACGCCGCCAATATCAAAGCCAAACTTATTGCCGAGGCGGCCAATGGCCCGATCACCTTTGCCGCTGACAGAATCCTGCACAACCGCAATATAGCCATCTTGCCAGACGCCTATGTAAATGCTGGTGGTGTCATCGTCTCCTATTTTGAGTGGATTCGTAATCTGTCACACGTCAGGCTCGGCCGGATTGAGCGGCGCTTTGATGAGGCCCGCGGCAACAATATTATACATGCCATAGAGAGTATGACTGGCAATCACATACCAGATGCCTTGCAGTTGAAACTATCGCGAGGGGCAGATGAATTTGACCTTGTGAGGTCAGGCCTGGATGACAGTATGCGGCTAGCCCTACAGGAGATCATCGAACTCCGTCACAGCAACAAGAAGATAGATGACTATCGCATGTCAGCCTATGTTATTGCCTTGTCAAAGGTTGCCCGCTCTTACCTGGATATAGGGGTCTATTAGACTGCCTTCCAGCTAGTAAGGAGGCGGCGAGCAAGAACCATAATCGGCGTACCGCTACTTTTTTCTGGTCACGAACTTCTTCAGCCGTTGGCGTTTTTGCACCTGCCGTTTAGTCAGTACGTTTTTACGCCCGGCATATGGATTGCTGCCAGACTTGAACTGAATCTGTAGCGGGGTACCAGCCAGCTCCAACTCCTTGCGATACCGGCCAATGAGATAACGCTGATATTGGTCAGGCACCGCTTCAGCCTGGGTGCCATGAATGATGATTAGGGGTGGATTGCGCCCTCCCTGGTGAGCATACCGAAGCTTGATCCGCCGCCCCCTAACCAGTGGTGGCTGGTGCTCCTGCACCGCCTTCTCGAGGATACGTGTCAGCTCAGGTGTAGATAGTTTGCGTGTGGCATTGGTAAAGGCTTCATCGACTACAGCGTAAAGATCGCCCACACCAGAACCGTGCAGTGCGGAGATAAACCGCTTCTCGGCAAAATCGAGAAACATCAAGCGGCGCCCAAGCTCCTTTTTGATCCACTCCCGCTGCCCCTGCTCCAATCCATCCCACTTGTTTATCACCACCACCAGGGCGCGGCCACTATCCAGTACGTGTCCTGCCAGAGTGGCATCTTGATCCCCTACCTCCTGCTTTGCGTCCAGCACCAACAACACCACATTTGCCTGCTCAATCGCCTGGAGTGTTTTAATTACGCTGAATTTTTCAATCGCCTCTGTGACCCGTGAGCGACGCCTTACCCCAGCGGTATCGATCAGAGTGTAGGGACGGCCATCGCGGCTGAATGGTATAAAAATACTATCTCTTGTAGTCCCCGGCTGGTCAAAGGAGATCACCCTCTCTTCTCCCAACATCCTGTTCACCAGTGTGGATTTACCAACATTTGGCCGCCCGACAACGGCTATCTGAATACCCCTGTCTACTTCATCATCCGTGTCTTCTTGCGGCTCAGGAAGCTCTAGCAGAACCCTATCTATAAGCCCCTGCACCCCATGGCCATGCACCGCGGCAATCGCCACCGGCTCGCCCAGACCAAGCGCATGAAACTCCACCGCCGCTATCTCCCGTTCCAGATTCTCACTCTTGTTGGCTACCAGTGTAATTGGCTTGCCGCTACGCCGCAGCCGTTCAGCAATCTGCTCATCGGCGCCACTGCGTCCATCCCTTGCATCCAGTAGAAACAGGATATGGTCGGCCTCACCTATAGCGGTCTCGATCTGCTGATTCATCAACAGATCAACCCCATCACTTTCGTCACTAATACCGCCAGTATCGACGACCAGATAGCGCCGGTTACCGAGCCTGCCGACGCCGTATTGACGATCTCGAGTCAGCCCTGGACGATCAGCCACCAGCGCATCCCGGCTACGGGTTAGCCGGTTAAACAGAGTGGATTTGCCAACATTGGGGCGCCCAACAAGGGCGATAACAGGAAGCACAGGATTGGTTCCAGTGGATGCAGTATATTCTTACAGCATCACATACCAGAGAGCGAAATGGCCGCCAAACTACCACCATCGCCAAGCACGTAGGCTACCCCATTCACTACCGTGGGTGGGGTGGATATTGGATCACTTCCGACCCGGATGCGGCCAACAATGTCTCCATCCTCTGCCGACAGTATATGGAGATAGCCTTCGTAATCTCCAACCATAAGATATCCTCCCAATGGTACTGGAGCTGTCAGCCTCCTGCCGTGCATCTTCTCTTGTTGCCACAGGGAGGAACCACTGGCTGGATCAACGGCCCAAACCTTGTCTTCCTCATCGGTCACATAGAGCTGTTTTCCATCTGCCCCCAGGCCGGCATAGGAGGAGAGAGGGCGCCGCCACATCACTTCACCGCTGTCCACTGCCACTGCTGCCATATCCCCCTGATAGGTAGTCACATATGCCACCCCATCAACAACCTGGGGATCACCATTAATATCTACCATACGCTCCAGCTCAGAGCGTCCGCTCGGCATGGATATGGTTGACTCCCATAACGGGTTGCCACTCACTAGCTCAAACGCGGCCATCCGGCCGCTGGCGAAACCACATATCACAGTTGAACCATGCAGCACCGGAGAGCTGCTGCCGTGCAGAGTCAACACCGGTATAGAGCGATCATAGAGCCACATGCTCTGGCCATCATTAGCCTGGAAGGCGAACAGTTTGCCATCAATAGTGTGTACTACCGCCACCCCTTGATCCGCCTTAGGCACAGATAGCACTTCACTACTAACCTTGGCCTGCCACCGCTGCTGACCACTATTGATATCCAGGGCCAGTAGCTCGCCATCACTGCTACCCACCAGCACTAATCCACTGCCGGCACCCGGACCTCCAGAGATATTCAAATCCGTCTTGACGCTCCACAAAGCACTACCATTGCTAGCACTTAGCGCACTTACCTGACCTCCACGAGAGGCCACGAATACCTTACCCTGGTAAGCAAATGGAACCAGCTTGACCCGATCGTCGTCACTCCCACCAACCGATCTACTCCAGAGTTTATGCGGCGTAACTTTCCTGTCGAAATCAACCAGCTCAGCTGGAGGCTCCACGGCCGGGTCATCTTCGAACCAGCTAACAGGATTGAGCGAACCGCAACCCCACAACAGCATAGCCAGAGCAGCTACGATCAATCTCTGAATTAAATGTTTCATGGGGTCACCGTTGCAGCTGTAAGATCATCAAGTTTCATTAGTACCAGGCCGGAATCAGCAACACCAATCCTGAATGCCTCCTGGTAGGCCTTGCTGGCCTCTTCGTTATCACCCTGCAGCCTGGCAAGATCGCCGCGCAGGGCAGCAAACTCACCGGCAAAGTTATCGCTATCTGCCTGGGCTAAAATGTCCGCGGCCTTGTCGGTGTCATTTATCTCCAGCAGTAGCTGTATCAGACGCAGCCGAGCGAGCTGCTGTAGCCCCGGCTCATCTGTATTGGCAAGCACCCACTCCAGATCCTCCTGCGCCCCTTCACTATCACCTCTCTCCTGCTTGATCTTCGCCTTGTACAGAGCAGCAAACAGGGTATAGCTGCTATCTGCATGATCTGCTGCCAGAAGTTCGGCCTGTTTCTCTACAGCATCATGATTACCGGCCTCCATGGCAAACTGCATCTGGGCAAAACGGTGCGATGCCTGCTCCGCAAGCTTCTGCTGATACTGCGACCATGCCTGCCAGCCAAAGACAGCTCCGAGGCCAATGACCACCCCGACTATTACCGAGCGGCCATTATCCTGCCACCACTTCTTCAGGGCCTCTACCTGTTCCTCTTCTGAAAGGTACTCACTCACGTCTTACACCTCTTTGTATCAGCATTAATTGCAATTAAAGCAGCAATCCATTCTATAACTATTTGTCTCAGTTCCACAGTTTCTGTTGCAGAAAACCGGCTAGTTCAACCAGATTGATCTCCTGCTGCTCATCTTTATTCCGTAGCGACTTCACCCCGACGACTCCTCGTGCCAGCTCATCCTCACCAACAATAAGCGCATAACACGCCCTGCTACGATCCGCCTTTTTGAATTGGCTCTTAAAACTGCCACCACCACAATTGGCGATCAGTCTGAGCTTTGGGAGTTCATCCCGAAGTTGTTCGGCTATAACTACACCTCGCCGCCGTGGTTCATCCCCAACCAGCACTAGGTAGGCATGCGGCTCTCCATCCTCGGGAGCTATACCAGCCTCCTCCAGCAGTGAGATCAGACGCTCCACCCCCATGGCAAAACCGATAGCTGGAGTGGCGCGCCCCCCCAGCTGCTCGACCAGCCCATCATAACGACCACCGGCACAGACAGTTCCTTGCGCACCCAACCTATCAGTCACCCATTCAAATACGGTGAGGGCATAATAATCCAACCCTCTAACCAGATTGGGGTTCACTACATACTCAACCCCAGCATCATTCAATCCAGCGCAAACGGCCTCGAAATGGAGCCGCGAATCCGTACCCAGATGGTCCATCAGGGCCGGTGCATTGGCAATGATCTCCTGCATCTCCGGGTTTTTTGAGTCGAGGATACGTAGTGGATTGCTCTCCAGACGGCGCAGGCTATCCGCGTCCAGACCATCTATGTGGGTCTGCAGATAGGCAACTAGCTCCTGCTGATATACCGCTCGCTCCTCGTTACTACCAAGGGTATTCAGTTGCAACTCCAGGCCATCCAACCCCAACTCTTGCCAGATCCTACGGCTAAGAAGAATGATCTCCGTATCTATATCCGGGCCCTCCATACCGTAGGTCTCAACCCCAATCTGGTGGAACTGGCGAAAGCGTCCCTTCTGGGGACGCTCATGCCGAAACATAGGCCCCTGATACCACAGTCGCTGCAGCTGATTAAAAAACAGGCCATTCTCAATCCCGGCACGTACGCACCCGGCAGTCCCCTCTGGCCGCAGGGTCAGGCTGTCGCCGTTGCGATCGGCGAAGGTGTACATCTCTTTTTCCACAATATCGGTTACTTCACCGATAGAACGCTGGAATAGCTCCGTCATCTCCAGCAGAGGCATGCGGATCTCACTATAACCATAGCGCTCAAGTACGCTCTGTACCCGCTCTTGTAGTAACTGCCAGAGAGGAGTCTGCTCCGGCAGAATATCGCGCATACCACGGATGGCCTGAATGTGTTTTCCCATGGGATTTAAATTCTTGATCTATCAATTCAGACAGCGGGCTGTCGTTGTTAGCTATTTACCAGGAGGCGCCAGTGTAGTGTATGCACACACTGTTTGCGAATCAGAATGCAACACAAATGGCTAGATCGCCGCCAGATCAATCCCCCCTCTCTAATGAGGGGGATTGAACCTTATAACAACAGGCCATCCAAATCTACCTGGCCCCTCCTTGATCAAGGGTGAATTTGGCGACACTGTGCCGAGTATATGGACCAAGATCAAGGGGCCTACCGTCGACCATCAGGTTCACGGCGGGTACATTACCCACAGTCACATCGAACGGGGCCTCGCCATGTAATCTGCGTCGATCACCAGCGGCCAGTTCCCCGCGTAACTTCACTTTGCCATGAGCATCCTTAACCTGTATCCATGAATTACCTTTGAACTCAAATATAATGCTTCCAGCAGAAACCTCAGCAACCGGCCTGTTTTCAGCCTCAACCTGCTGTGTGGGTGGCGATATAGAGTCCGGGGCTGGTGACGCTTGCTCTAGATCACTGCTCTCTTTTCCCTGGTCAACAGCCACCTTGATTGCCGCGGGCTCCGTCACCTTGTCGCTTGGGTTTTCGCTTGGTGGCAAGAAAGGGACCAACAGCGCCTGTGGCTGTTCCTCACTACCTCCCTTGGAAAGGGTAGAGATAGCCGGTGATACCGACTCTATTTTATCGGCAATTTGACGCCCCGCCTCCTGTAGATATCCATGCGACCAGAGAGCCCCTGCAGCCACTAGCAGTAGCACGATCATCCAGGTCGTCAACCTCACCACCCCATGGTCACTGGATATCTTGGTATCTGTGGAAGGCGGCTTACCGATCAGCTTGGCTGGTTCCCCCTGACCAGGATTTATAGCCGCGTAGGCAGCCAGAATCTCATCTTCTGACTCCCCCAGTATGCGCGCGTAATTGCGCAGATAGCCCCGTACAAATACTGGTGCAGGTAGCCTGTCATATGCATCATCCTCCAGGGCCTTTAACTGCGCCACACCTAGATGCAGTCTTGCGGCTATCTTAGTGATATCTAATTGTTGTTGTTCCCGTATACTGCGCAGCCTTTTTCCCGGGCCGTCTATCTCTATGTTGTCTCTCCCTGACTCATTAATGCCAGGAATATTCATTACTATTGTGACCCCCGTAGTTGTTTGACTTCAGGTGAATCTGGAAATTTACCCCGTAACAGCATGCTGTAGCTGGCCGCCGCATTCTTATCCCCCAGAGTGCGTTCAGTCTTAATGGCCAACAAGAGTGAGGCTGGAGTATGTCCTACTACCTGGTGAAAGCGTTGCAGATAGGCCCTGGTTGAGAGCGGTTCTCCTGCATCGTAGGTAAGTTGCGCCATCTTCATCAGAGCCAAGGGAAGTCTATTATTGCGTTGCAAAGCACGTCTATAATAATCCTCCGCCTTAGCCTTGTTACCGCTCCTCTCAGCGCATATCCCGGCATTTGTGAGTGCTACCTCCGGGGTGCGATAGAGTGGATTTTCTAGTGCCATAAGGTACTGCTCATCAGCCTCTTCAAAATTTTGTTGTTCGCAGAGGAAAGCTCCATAAGCATTTCTGGTGTCAGGGTCTCGTGGCTGTATCTTGAGTGCCCGCAGAAAATGCTCTCTGGCAAATTTAGTCTCTCCCAGCCGCTGATAGATCGAGGCAAGTACATAGTGGGCGTTGCCGTTATTAGGTGCCAACGCAACGCCCTTCTTGATTTTTTCAAGCGCCAGCCCGTACTCCCCTGCACCCATATAGGCAACAGCCAGCTTGATATATATATCGGCACCCCCGGATGCATCATCACCGGAACCGCCAAGATCGTCTTCTCGCACCCCACCCTGTTGGCAAGCCGTTAATGCGAAAATAAGGACCAGCACAAATCCAAGTTTTGTCTTCTCTCTACCCACCGCTAAACACCTCCTGCAACTCTATGTTCCATACTATCCATTTGCCTACCGGTTCTATCATTCACTTTACCAACCAACTGCCCACAGGCGGCGTCAATATCGCCCCCCCTGGTCTTACGGGTGATAGCAATCAATCCCGCTCTCTTCAGACGGTGACGAAACGCCTCAATCCGTTCAGGTGTGGAGCTACTATAGCCAGATCCCGGAAAAGGGTTGAATGGGATCAAATTGACTTTAGAGGGAACACCCTCGAGCAGCCGAATCAACTCCTTGGCATGCCGGTCACTGTCGTTGATGCCATCCAGCATCACGTACTCCCAGGTGATCTTACGCCGTTTGTCGCCTTTTATGAAATCGCGACAGGCCGGAATCAGCTCTTCCAAGGGGTATTTTCGATTAATCGGCACCAATTGGTCACGCAGCTCATTGTTTGCCGCATGCAGGGATACCGCCAGACTAACGCTACTATGCTGTCGCAATTCACGCAGGGCGGGGACAATACCGGCGGTACTCACCGTTACCCGATAGTGGGAGAGGCCGTAGGCCAGATCGTCCTGCATCAGATTCATTGCCGGCACCACCGCGGAGAGATTGGCCAGTGGTTCACCCATCCCCATCAGTACGACATTGGTCGGCGGACGCTCAAGTTCGCGCTGTGCTAGCCAGAGCTGGCCGATAATCTCAGCCACGGAGAGGTTACGATTGAACCCCTGTCTAGCGGTTGAGCAAAAACTGCAATTGAGGGCGCACCCCACCTGAGAAGATATACAGAGGGTGCCACGAGTGCCATCGGGGATGAATACCATTTCGATGTGGTTGTTGCACTCGAGCTCCAGCAACCACTTGCGGGTACCATCGGCAGAGGGCTGCTCCAGGACAATCCTTGGCATCCTAACCTCGGCCACTGCCTGCAGCTGTGCCCGCAGGGTCTTGCCCAGATCGGTCATCTCGGCAAAATCTAGCACTCCATGCTTATGGATCCACTTCAAGACCTGCCTAGCATGAAAGGCCTTATGTCCCCACTGCTGAAACAGGGACTCTATACCAGCCCGATCCAGCTCAAGCAGGTTGATT
The DNA here is from genome assembly GCA_050304615.1 of Sedimenticolaceae bacterium. GTDB lineage: Bacteria > Pseudomonadota > Gammaproteobacteria > Chromatiales > Chromatiaceae > CBFDBF01. The sequence continues at coordinate 13,994 of JBNLDW010000008.1, read as the reverse complement.
TTCTCCGCAGTAGCCAACGTCAGCTCGACCTCTAAGGTGGACTTAAGTGCAGCAGCGTCCGGTTTCTGCTTGCAAATCCGTAGCTTAGCCTACATTGTTGAAGAAAATCAAGGAGAAGCTAACTCCTAAAGATTATTGGCTCAACATCAATCTATTGAGCCGCTGCACAAAGGTGGCCGGATCCTGCAGTTGCCCACCCTCGGCCAGGAGCGCCTGGTCGAACAGGATCTTGGCCAGATCAACGAAGATATCCTCCTGAATCTCCTGCTCCATCCGCATAACCAGAGGATGGCCTGGGTTGACCTCCAGTATCGGCTTTGATGCAGGGGCGCTTTGCCCTAACTGCTGCAACATACGCTGCAGATTGGCACTCATATCGTGATCCCCCACCACCAGACAGGCCGGTGATGTTGTCAGCCGATTGCTGACTCGCACCTCCTGGACGGTATCGTCAAGGGCACTCTTGATGCGTTCTACTAGTTCCTTGTGCTCCTTCTCCGCCTTCTCCAGCTCCTGTTGCGATTCCTTCTCCTCAAGCTCACCTAGATCGAGCTGGCCCTTGGCCACAGACTGGATATGTTTTTCCTTATATTCAGTAAGATGTGATACCAACCACTCATCCACCCGGTCGGTCAGCAACAACACCTCGACCCCCTTCTGCTCGAAGATTTCCAGGTGTGGGCTATGTTTAGCCGCGGCAAAGGTATCGGCAGTAATGTAGTAGATCTTCTCCTGCTTCTCCTGCATCCGTTCAATATAATCATCTAGTGAAACCGTCTGCTCTTCACCCTCTGATTTAGTAGTGGCAAAACGCAGCAGCCCGGCCAGCTTCTCCCGATTGGCATGATCCTCGGCCGGCCCCTCTTTCATCACCTTGCCGAACTCCTGCCAGAACCTCTGGTACTTCTCGCCATCATCCTTGGCCATATTCTCCAGCAGAGTCAAAATGCGCTTTACGTTGGCATTGCGAATGGTGTCGATCTTCTTGTCGTGCTGCAGGATCTCACGCGAGACGTTGAGTGGCAGATCATCTGAATCCACTACACCCTTAACAAAACGGAGGTAACGCGGCATCAGCTTGTCTGCCTCATCCATAACGAACACCCGACGCACATAGAGCTTTACCCCATGTTTGTTATCCTGATCCCAAAGATTAAACGGTGCGCGTGCAGGTATAAACAGCAGGGAGGTGTACTCATTGGCACCTTCTACCCGATTGTGCACGTGGGCAAGTGGCTCCTCAAAATCGTGGCCGATATGTTTGTAAAACTCGTTGTACTCCTCATCCTTGATATCTGCTTTGTTCCGCATCCAGAGTGCAGTACCACGATTGACCCGCTCCCACTCCGGCTCTTTTTTCTCGGCATCTTCGCCATACAGCTCCTCCAGCATCTCGACTGGGATAGCGATATGGTCAGAGAACTTGCCAATAATGGAGCGCAGACGGAAGGACTGCAGAAACTCATCCTCGTCCTCGCGCAGATGGAGGGTTATGTCGGTACCACGGTCACTCTTCTCGATGGTCTCAATGGTGTAATCACCCTCTCCACCAGACTCCCAGCGCACCCCATGCTCATGGCCAAGACCGGCACGGCGGGTCTCCATGGTCACCTTATCGGCAACAATAAAGGCAGAGTAGAAGCCCACGCCAAACTGCCCGATAAGCTGACTATCCTGAGTCTGCTCGCCACTCATTGACTCCAGGAATTTGCGGGTGCCAGAGCTGGCAATGGTACCGATGATCTCGCTTACCTCCTGACGGCTCATGCCGATACCATTATCCGAGATAGTCACTGTGCGGCGCTCCTTGTCCAGTGACACCCTGATCCGCAGTTCCGTATCGCCCTCATACAAGGCATCATCAGACAGCGCTTCAAACCTAAGCTTTTCAGCCGCGTCCGATGCGTTGGATACCAGCTCACGCAGGAATATCTCTTTGTTACTGTAGAGCGAACGAATCACCAGGTTAAGTACCTGGCTCACCTCGGCCTGAAATTCCAGTGTCTCTTTGTGGTTTGCAACCGCCATAGCTATCTCTGCCTCCAAAATCCTGTAATATGGAATAGTCGCATAAGATGTGTCCGCCAGGACAGATTTCAACCCCCAGAGCGGGTTAATTATTGAGCAGCAGCAGTCACAACGGAACCAGAAAAGTGCAGATAGAGACAATAGCCACCAAACCATTCAACGACCAGCGACCAGGCACCTCCGGGCTGCGAAAGAGGGTGGCTATATTCCAACAGCCACACTACCTGGAAAACTTTGTCCAATCGATCTTTGACACTCAGCCAGAATTGAGGGGTGGCTGCCTGGTGCTGGGTGGTGATGGCCGTTACTACAACCGCGAGGCCATCCAGACGATTCTACGCATGGCTGCCGCCAATGGTGTCGCCAAGGTTCTGCTGGGACAGGGTGGCCTACTCTCCACCCCCGCCGCATCCTGTGTGATTAGGAAATTCCAGACTCAGGGCGGCATCATCCTCTCCGCCAGCCACAATCCCGGTGGTCCAGATGCCGACTTTGGCATCAAGTTTAATGTACCAAACGGCGGCCCAGCACCTGAGGGTGTAACCGAGGCGATCCACCAACGCACCCTGGAGATTGATCAATATCTTATCGCTGAAACACCTGACATTGATCTGGATGAGATCGGCACCATCAACATCGGTGATACCAGTGTAAAAATCATAGACCCGGTAGATGACTATGCGGAGCTTATGCAGCAGCTGTTCAACTTCGACGCCATCAGCCAGCTGCTCAGCTCCGGCAGCTTCTCAATCCGCTTCGACGCCATGCACGCCATAACCGGCCCCTACGCCGTCAAAATCCTGGAACAGATGCTAGGTGCTACTGCGGGCACGGTCATAAACGGGACTCCACTTGAAGACTTCGGTGGCGGCCATCCCGATCCCAATATGGTTCACGCCCATGAGATTGTGGAACTGACTCACGGCACAGACCCGGTGGACTTTGCCGCCGCCTCTGACGGTGATGGTGACCGCAACATGATCCTGGGCAGTAACTTCTTTGTCACCCCAAGCGATAGCGTCGCCATACTGGCGGCCAACGCCCAGCTGGTTCCAGGCTATGGTGGCGGCATCCCTGGTGTTGCCCGCTCCATGCCCACCAGCCAGGCGGCCGATCGGGTCGCAGCAACTCTTGGAATCGACTGTTATGAGACCCCGACCGGCTGGAAGTTCTTCGGCAACCTGCTAGATGCCGGCAAGATAACCATCTGTGGGGAAGAGAGCTTTGGCACCGGTTCTAATCATGTGCGTGAAAAGGATGGTTTGTGGGCAGTACTCTTCTGGCTCAACCTATTGGCTATAAAACAGCAGTCTGTAGGGGAGATCGTGCGGGAACACTGGCAACGATTCGGCCGTAACTACTACAGCAGGCACGATTATGAGGGGGTTGATGCAGAGGTTGCAGATGGCCTGATGCAGCATCTGCAAGATAGTCTTCCCACACTTCCTGGCAGGCAGTTTGATACGTTCACCGTGGAATATGCCGACAACTTCAGCTACACCGATCCGGTAGATGGCAGCGTCAGCAACAACCAGGGGATTCGTATCGGCTTTAGTGATAGCTCGCGGATCATTTTCCGGCTCTCAGGAACCGGTACCTCAGGGGCAACACTACGTCTCTATATGGAACGGTTTGAACCAGATCCAGCAAAACATGAGCAGGATATCTCCAAGGTAATGGCCCCGCTGGAAGCCATTGCCCAGGAGTTGGGAGAGATCAAGATACGCACCGGCCGAGCAAAACCAACAGTTATTACCTGAGGGATTCGAGATGCAAGAGAGAAGAGTTGATGTGGCAATTCTGGGGTCAGGCAGTGCCGGTCTCTACGCCCTGGGACGCGTACGCCAGGCTGGCAAGAGTTTTGTCCTAATCAACGGCGGCGATACTGGAACCACCTGTGCGCGGGTCGGCTGTATGCCCTCCAAGGCGATGATACAGGTGGCAGAGGACTACCATCGCCGGGCCATCTTTGAGCGTTACGGGATAGAGGGTCAGGAGGCCCTTACCTTGGATAGTGAGGAGATGCTGGAGCATGTGCGCGATCTGCGCGACACCTTTGTCGAACGGGTCCTCTCCAACAGTACCGACAAGATGTCGGACGAGCATTTCATCGCAGGCTATGCCCGTTTTGTGGAGCCCAATCTGCTGGAGGTAAATGGGCAGATGATACGTGCCGACAACATAGTCATCGCCACCGGCTCCACCCCGATCATCCCGGCGGCGTGGGAAGAGTTTGGTGACCGCATCATCACCACCGACGATATCTTTGAGCTGGAAGAGCTACCGCAATCACTCGCTGTCATTGGCCTTGGTGCTATTGGTCTGGAGTTGGGCCAATCTATCGCCCGCATGGGGGTTGAGGTAAGCGGCTTCGATATCCTCGACACCATCGCCGGCATCAGCGATCCAGAGGTTGCACAGATGGCTATCAAGAGCATCGGCAGGGAGCTACCACTGCATCTGGGGGCAGCGGCCGAGATCTCACGTGAGGGGGATAAGCTGCGCGTCACCGCTGGAGAACAATCGGTAGTGGTAGAGCGGGTGCTGGCCAGTCTTGGTCGCAGACCAAATCTACAGGAGCTGTCACTGGAGAACAGCGGGTTGGAGCTGGACACACGTGGAATTCCGCTGTTTAACTCAAACACCATGCAGTGTGGCAACTCCCGCATCTTTATCGCCGGTGATGTCGACGGTGAGCGCCAACTACTGCATGAAGCCGGGGATGAGGGACGTATCGCCGGACATAACGCCTGCCAGGAGACAGCTGAACCGTTCCGGCGCAAGACCCCAATAGGGATCGTCTTCTGTGACCCCAATATCGCTGCAGTCGGGACTCGCTGGTCAGAGCTAGACCCCGCGACCACCGCTGTAGGTAAGGTCGATTTTGCCCCGGTAGGACGCGCCCTGATCATGGGCAAAAACCGCGGCACCATACGAATCTACGCAGATAAGGTGAGTGGTCGCCTGTTGGGGGCAGAGATGTTCTGCGCCCGAGCAGAACACCTAGCACACTTGCTGGCCTGGTCTATCCAGCAGGAGATGAGCGTTGGGCAGATGTTACAGATGCCCTTCTACCATCCAGTATTGGAAGAGGCGATGCAGGCGGCGCTGTATGCTTGTTATGAGGCGGTAGAAACTAAAAATGCGGGGCCGATTACGGAGCTACAGCAGTTGTAGATATCTGTTTTGTTACTCACCCGCCGAAGGTAGAGAGGTGAGATCCCGGGCCGCACGAAACCCTACAGTGTCACTGCACACTACAGAACGTAAGAAGACCCGCGCCTCTTGCAACTTTGGATCAAGCTTTAGCACCTGTCGATACTCCACTATTGCCGCCTCATAATCACCCTCATGCAGCAGGGCTGTGGCCCGCTGCATATGAGTAGATGCATCCTCAGCCGATTGCTCATTTACGCTATCTTCAGGGTGCCTAGATGAGTATGGACCGGTCGCATCCGCCCCACTACTGTCCTATAAGATATGCATGTTTAGCGGATAACTGCTTGAAAACTCGAGCATACGACCGTAACCATTGAGGTGGAAACATGGATTCGCATTATTTAACGCCAAGACGCAATGCTCGCTAAGAAATACTAGCTTGTATTCAAACAGTTATAACCTTTGCGTTCTTCGCGTCTCTGCGCCTTAGCGTTGAAATAAAGGTTTGTGGGACAGCAGTGCATCCGCCCCATTGATCCAGTGCTTAACAACAGCAAACCACAGGCTGTTAGCCATACTATTTTACTCATCAAACCCTCCATAGCAGATATTTGACCATACCCTACCACTGCATTCACCATAGCCCGCGTATTGCATCGACCGCATGATCCCTAGATCGTGTAGTATTGAACGCGCACATGAAATCCCGGTTTTCCAGGCATTTTCTAACAACACCTTTTCACCCGTCGCCGTTTTATCCAGATTCCAATGGTTGCTCGTGACACTGGTACAATACACAGACTTGGTCATTGCCACTTTGGCAGACTTAAAGCGCATATTTTAGTTGCCAGAATAATTTAATATTTACAAATAGCATCCAAGTTCGTAGGGTGTGCCCTATTTCAGTGACAGGTAACAAAACAGATGGCCCAATATATCTACACAATGAACCGGGTTGGCAAGATCGTGCCGCCAAAGCGCGTCATCCTACGGGATATCTCCCTCTCCTTTTTTCCCGGCGCCAAGATCGGTGTACTCGGACTAAACGGCTCCGGCAAGTCGTCTCTGCTACGTATAATGGCTGGGGTAGACACCGAGATTGAGGGTGAGGCCAGACCACAGCCTGGTATCAAGGTGGGATATCTCCCCCAGGAGCCACAACTAAATCCGGAAAAGGATGTACGCGGCAATGTGGAGGAGGCGCTGGGTGAAGTGAAAGAGGCGCTGACAGAGCTGGAGACGGTTTACGCCGCCTACGCCGAACCGGATGCCGATTTTGATGCCCTGGCAAAGAGACAGGCAGAGCTGGAGAACATCATAGAGGTAGCGGATGGGCATAACCTGGATCGCACCCTGGATGTGGCGGCGGATGCACTGCGTCTCCCCCCCTGGGATGCGGATGTTACCACCCTCTCCGGGGGAGAACGCCGCCGAGTGGCGCTCTGCCGCCTGCTGTTAGAGAAACCGGATATGCTGCTACTGGACGAGCCGACCAACCACCTGGACGCAGAGTCTGTTGCCTGGCTGGAGCATTTTCTACATAACTATCCAGGCACCGTTGTAGCGGTGACCCATGACCGCTACTTCCTGGATAACGTTGCCGGCTGGATCCTGGAACTAGACCGGGGCCACGGTATCCCCTGGGAGGGCAACTACTCATCCTGGCTGGAGCAGAAGGAACAGCGTCTGGAGTTGGAACAGAAACAGGAGTCCGCACGCATCAAGAGCATGAAGCACGAACTGGAGTGGGTGCGCTCCAACCCCAAGGGTCGCCACGCCAAGAGCAAGGCGCGGTTGCAACGCTTCGATGAGTTGCAGAGCCAGGAGTTCCAGAAACGCAGCGAGACCAACGAGATCTACATTCCACCTGGTGAGCGTCTCGGTGACCTGGTGATTGAGGCCAAACAGCTACAGAAATCATTCGGGGACAATCTGCTCTACAACGATCTGAGTTTTAATCTACCCAAGGGGGGCATCGTCGGTGTCATTGGCCCCAACGGGGCTGGTAAGACCACCCTGTTCCGCATGATCACTGGAGAGGAACAGCCAGATAGTGGCGAGATGCGGATCGGCGAGACGGTCAAGGTCGCCTATGTCGACCAGTCACGTGATGCCCTGGATGACAGTAAGACCGCCTGGGAGGAGATCTCCGGTGGTTCTGATATCCTCACCGTGGGAAACTATGAATTCAACTCCCGCGCCTGGCTTAGCCGCTTTAACTTCAAGGGTGCAGATCAGCAGAAACGGGTGGGCGATCTCTCCGGCGGGGAGCGCAACCGACTACACCTAGCCAAGCTACTGCAGAGCGGCGGCAACCTGCTACTACTCGATGAGCCGACCAATGACCTCGATGTGGAGACCCTGCGCGCCCTGGAAGAGGCACTGCTAACCTTCCCCGGGTGTGCCGTGATTATCACCCATGACCGCTGGTTTCTGGATCGTATTGCCACCCACATCCTCGCCTTTGAGGGGGATTCACAGGCGGTCTGGTTTGAGGGCAACTACGCCGATTACGAAGAGGATCGCAAGCGGCGGTTAGGGGCAGAGGCGGATCAACCACATCGCATCAAGTATAAGAGAATCGATGCCTGACAGATCCCTGGAGCTACCCGCCCGCAGGGCGTTTTTCATTTTAGCTGTCGTGGTAATTAGTTTCGCAGCTCCACATTACTATCCCCTCTCCCCCTTAAGGGGGACCTCGGTACCCCCTTGAGGGGTGGAGGGCGAGGGTGAGGGGGTATTCTAGTATCAGTAATCAGTTTCGCAGCCTTAGAATTCTGTTGTCTTAACTTGCACCGAACACAGGCTGCGAGTCCCTTTCTTTTATGCGCGTAAAAGAAAGGGACGAAAGAAAAACGCGCCCGACGACTTACCCGCTACGCGGGTACCCTGCGCTCCTCACGCCTTCAGGGGCTCCATCGACGAACAATCCCTTGCTCGCGATGGAGGCGCCACTTCCCTGTGGCGCCCCTGCGGGCCTAATCACTCAAGCGTTGCGGTGCTCGGCTGCGTCGAACGGGTTTGGGGTGGCCACCTAAATACCGTGTGTTCCGCCGAGCATCGCAGGAGAACGCGGGAATAGCCCTTTAGGGGAGCGACAGGGATGTCGCTTCCGTCCATCGGGGCAGGGATGCCCCGTATGGACAGCCCCGCTTTAGACGAGAAGCGCAGGGTATCCGTAGGACGGAACACCCGGTTGCCCTTTTCTTTCGCCTATTTTCTTTTGGGCAGGCAAAAGAAATAGGCTCGTAGCCCCTGCTGGGCAAGCATAAAAAGCTCTGAAGAGAAAGGGCTACGAAACTGATTACCGGGATTGCTCAGTAAAGATAAGCAAGAATAGAAACGCCCCACGCCAAAGCGTGGCAACGAGTTAACTAAGGCAAGGCATCAAGTGGGACATTCTAATCAATCAATAAAACCGTGCTTCGCCAGAAGCTCCAGCGTCACCTCACTTGAGGCCTGCGGCTCTGCCGCCTGCTCTCCCAACAGCAGCCGTTCCAGATAGCGGGCCACCAGATCCACCTCCAGATTGACCCGTGTCCCAACCAGATAGCCGTCGATAATGGTCTGCTGTGCCGTATGCGGGACTATATTCAGCTCAAACTGACTGCCATTGACCCGGTTGACGGTGAGACTGACCCCATCCACACAGATCGATCCCTTGGCAGCGATATAGCGGGCCAGCTCCGCCGGTGCCTCAATCCGCAGGTGAATAGAACGAACATCGTCTTTTCGCTCCAGCAGTCGACCTACCCCATCCACATGGCCGCTCACCAGATGTCCCCCCAGTGGAGTATTAAGGGTAAGCGCCTTCTCCAGGTTTACCGGGCTGCCCGGTTTGATACTTCCCAGGGTGGTATGAGTGAGGCTTTCACGGGAGACATCGGCCACATAACCATCTCCCAGCAGTTTGACCACCGTCAGACAGACCCCGTTAGTGGCAATGCTGTCTCCTAGCTGGACACCATCCATGTACGACCTGTCGGCCCGGATATGGAGCGCTATATCACCACCCTTTTGCTCCGACCCCGCGATGGTTCCCACTGTCTGGATGATTCCGGTAAACATAATGTTATGTTGCTAACCCAATCCAACTGGTCTGGCCGTGACCCGAATATCCTTGCCCACACTGCGTACATCGCTGATCTCCAGCGCGATCCGATCCTGCATTTTCTCCAGTCCCGGCAGGTGCAGCAGACCCCTGGCGCTATCTCCCATAAGATGAGGGGCTATATAGATCACCAGTTCATCCACCAGCCCTGCGGCCAGTGCTGGTCCGGCCAGGGTTGGGCCTGCCTCCAGCAGGATCTCATTTATCTCCTCGGCGGCAAGAAACTCAAAGGCCGAACGCAGGTCTATACGCTCACCATCGGCGGCACGCCGCACCACCAGGGCACCACTGGACTCCAGCCGTGAACGCGCCAACGGATCTCTGGCCGCACCGCAGATCACCACCGTGACCCCAGGCAGGCTGAGCATTTTGGCGTCCGCCGGCATCTGTAGATTTGAATCAAGCACCACCCGCACCGGCTGATGTAGCTCCAGCTCCGTTGGCATGGCATCCGGTCGCAGCCGCACATTAAGCGATGGATCATCCGCCAGCACCGTACCAACACCGGTAACAATGGCCGCACTCCTGGCCCGTAGCTCCTGCACATCACGGCGTGCCGCTTCACCGGTGATCCAGCGGCTCTCGCCGTTGGCCATGGCGGTGCGTCCATCCAGACTCATGGCAAGTTTGCAGCGTACATAGGGTAGCCCTTGCCGCATCCGCTTGATAAAACCTGGGTTCAGTGCCGCCGCCTCCGCCTCTAGCAGACCACACTGCACCTCAATGCCAGCCTGTTGCAGCTGGGCCAACCCCTGCCCCGCCACCAACGGATTTGGATCCTCCATAGCGGCGACCACTCTGGTAACACCGGCCTCAATCAGGCCATCACTGCAGGGCGGGGTGCGCCCCTCATGGCAGCACGGCTCCATGGTTACATAGGCAGTAGCACCCCTGGCGGCATCTCCCGCAGCGGCAATGGCGTTACGCTCCGCATGGGGTTCACCCGCCTGTCGATGGTAACCCTCGCCGACCACCTCACCGTCTCGCACCAGGAGACACCCCACCCGTGGGTTTGGATGGGTGGTGTAGAGCCCCCGGCGGGCCAACTGGAGCGCCTGGGCCATAAACCTATGGTCATCGGAGGTCACTGTTTATCCTTCTCCTTCAGTAGGTCAAGCTGTCTCTTGGTAACATCCAGGGACGGTTGACTCTCCAGCCGCTCGATCTCCTCGCGGAAGGCGTTTACATCTTCAAAGCTGCGATAGACCGAGGCAAAGCGGACATAGGCTACCTGATCAAGACTGCGTAGCTCATCCATCACCCACTCCCCAACCTGGCGAGATGGGACCTCGCGTTCACCACTGGCCAACAACCTGCGGCGGATACGGTCGAGCGCCGCGTCTACCTGTTCTGTTCCTACCGGCCGCTTCTCCAGTGCCCGCAACATGCCAGTGGAGAGCTTACGCCCATCGAACGGTACCCGACTGCCATCCTGCTTCACGACACGGGGAAGATGCAGCTCGGCCGACTCGTAGGTAGTGACGCGCTCTTTGCAGACTGTACATTCCCGCCGTCGGCGTACTTGATCCCCCTCCCCGAAAAGGCGGGAGTCGATCACCTTGGTGTCCTGTGCTCCGCAGAAGGGACAGCGCATTACCGGGGCCGGTGAGTCAATGGACCACTATTTGTAGACAGGGTGTCGTTTGCATATATCCAGTACCTCTCCCTTGACCCGTTCAATGGTAGCCTCATCGCCCCTGGAGTCGATAATATCGCACATCCAGCCAGCCAGCTCATTGGCCTCGGCCACACCGAAACCACGGGTGGTCATGGCAGGGGTACCGATGCGGATACCGCTGGTCACAAACGGTGACTGCGGGTCGTTTGGAACCGCATTCATATTTACAGTGATATTGGCAGCCCCCAGCCAACTATCCACATCCTTACCGGTGAGCCCGGCCTTGATGAAACTGACCAGAAACAGGTGATCATCGGTACCACCAGAGACCACATCGTAGCCACGGTCGATAAAGACCTTGGCCATCGCCTGGGCATTGTCCTTCACCTGCCCCTGATACTCTTTAAATTCAGGCTCCATCGCCTCTTTGAAGGCCACCGCCTTGGCGGCAATGACGTGCATCAGTGGCCCGCCCTGGGTACCGGGAAATACCAGTGAGTTGAGCTTTTTCTCCACCTCTGGATTGGCCTTGGCCAGGATCAGTCCACCACGGGGGCCGCGCAGGGTCTTGTGGGTGGTAGTGGTAGTCACATCGGCAATCTGCACCGGACTTGGATAGAGACCAGCCGCGATCAGGCCGGCAACGTGGGCCATATCCACAAAGAAATAGGCGCCGACCTCATCAGAGATCATGCGGAAACGTGCCCAATCCACCACCCGGGAGTAGGCAGAAAATCCGGCGATGATCATCTTTGGTCTGTGTTCACGCGCCAGACGCTCCACCTCTGCGTAGTCGATCTCGCCGGTCTCAGGATCCAGGCCGTACTGCACCGCGTTATAGATCTTGCCGGAGAAGTTCGGCTTGGCACCGTGGGTCAGATGGCCGCCATGGGCCAGACTCATGCCGAGCACCGTGTCACCCGGCTCACACAACGCCATGTATACAGCGGCATTGGCCTGTGAACCGGAGTGAGGCTGCACGTTGGCGTAATCTGCCCCAAACAGCTCCTTGGCCCGGTCTATGGCCAGCTGCTCGGCGATATCCACATACTCACAGCCGCCATAATAGCGCTTGCCGGGGTAGCCTTCAGCATACTTGTTGGTCAATACCGAACCCTGTGCCTGCATCACCCGAGGACTGGTATAGTTTTCAGAGGCGATCAACTCGATATGCTCCTCCTGCCGCACCTCTTCTGCCTGAATCGCCGCCCAGAGCTCATCGTCATAACCACTGATCTGCATATCTTTGCTGAACATGACACCCCTCTCCACCAAACAAAAAAGAAGCATTTTATCAGCCCAACGACGGCGCGTCTGCCTCTATGCCGATTCATCTTGGCTGCTATCAACGTGGCTCTATCTTGGCCTGCCATGAAGCCTTGGCGTCGGGCTCTACTATCCAGATACTATTATACCCCCACCCAACTTCCCCCATTAATTGGTGAGGGGAAAGATTTGTTGCCCCTCCCTGCAAGCGGGGACGACTCCATGGATGACTGAGGTAGAATGACGCAGGAGGTCAAGGCCGAGGATTAGGGTGGGGAGTAACTGGCAAGAGGAAAGGCGCTACTGCTAGAGTAAAACAAAAATAAATATTCATTGGGGAAATCTGCTCAGGTGACATTTTTTGTCACCTTGTAACCATCATAAGCTGTTAATAAATCAGCAGAAACATGGTAACGGGTAATGCCAACAAACCGACGGACACGAACAACCTCAATATTGCATTGATTTAAAACGATTTAATAACTAGAATCCCAAACACAGCACAGATTGGCATTAATCATGCAGTCCTACGGTTGAGATTCACAGACAGAATATCCAGCTACACTTAGTAACCGTACTCGTAGCTTTTCAGAAGTTATTTTAAGTTTTAGGAGATATCCTCATGAGAAAGATCCAAGCAGGTTTTACCCTAATCGAACTGATGATCGTGGTAGCTATCATCGGTATCTTGGCGGCCATCGCGCTGCCAGCCTATCAGGACTTTACAGTTCGGTCACGTGTAGCGGAGGCATTTATAACCGTTAAATCCGCCCAAGCACTTATAGGCACAGACGCAACCACACCTTTAGAACTTACGGCAACAATAGCCGCTTTTAACGCACAAGCTGGTGGTAGCGGTATAGTGAGTAAATATATCTCTAGCATACAAATGCAGAATGATGGCAGCCTTATTGTGACATTGAATCCGGCTAACGTTGGTGGTGCTGTCGGAGCAGGAACAAATACCGTTGTATTCACCCCATACATACAGGGTGGTGGTGTGCCAGTGCAACTGCTTGCCGCTTATGGTACCACCGCAGGATCTCTGGATTGGGGCTGTGGCAGTGCAACTAGTGTTGTTGCAACTAACCGCGGTCTGCCACCAACCACTCCCGGTACACTCGCGGCCAGATATGCACCTGGTGATTGCAAATAGGGTGTAGACCATAGAGACCGTATTAGTACGGTCATAATGTCCGATAAAAAGCCCCGCTTATGTGGGGTTTTTTATCGCTTCAGGAAAAGATTAGTGACCCTTGCTATTCGCGGTCGGCGCAGGAGTGCATGAATGTACCTTTTGCGAACCCAGGATGGGGCCATGAGGCATAGATGCTGTAACACGGCATTGCACCGTAGCTTTTTGAATATAGTCTCAGGAGATATCCCATGAGAAAGACCCAAAAAGGTTTTACCCTAATCGAACTGATGATCGTGGTAGCTATCATCGGCATCATGGCGGCTATTGCGCTACCTATCTATCAGGACTTTACGGTTCGGACACGTGTAGGGGAGGCATTTATAACCGTTAAATCCGCCCAAGCACTTATAGGCACAGACGCAGCCACACCTTTAGAACTTACGGCAACAATAGCCGCTTTTAACGCACAAGCCGGTGGTAACGGTATAGTGAGTAAATATATCTCTAGCATACAAATGCAGAATGATGGTAGCCTTATTGTGACATTGAATCCGACTAACGTTGGTGGTGCTGTCGGAGCAGGAACAAATACCGTTGTATTCACCCCATACATACAGGGTGGTGGTGTGCCAGTGCAACTGCTTGCCGCTTATGGTACCACCGCAGGATCTCTG
>JBNLDW010000007.1:0-164459 GCA_050304615.1 Sedimenticolaceae bacterium | reverse complement strand
TGTCCATCGGGGCAGGGATGCCCCGTATGGACAGCCCCGCTGGCAACGAGAAGCGCAGGGCACCCGTAGGGTGGAATACTCGGTTGCCCTTTTCTTTCGCCTATTTTCTTTTGGGCAAGCAAAAGAAATAGGCTCGTAGCCTCTGCACGGAAAGAGAGAAAAGCTATGGAGGTTAAGGGCTACGAAATTGATTACAGATACTGTTAGAAGCCCCCTCACCCTAGCCCTCTTCCCCTCAAGGGGGAGAGGGGATTTCGTCAGAAGCCGCAAAACTAATTACCTGGATTGCAAAGTAAAGGATAGAAAATGCTCTGGGGGCTAAGGGCCACGAAAATCTCATGACGACAATAGATAGCTTAGGGAGGGAAATTTAACCAGCAGGTTTTTTCAATTCAATCAGCCTTGATACAGACTCGGCATCCCAAGAACTTCTGCCAAACGCCGGGCGCTCCAACTCATTCCAGAGTTTGGCGATCTGGCTGTAGGAGATGGAGTTATCCTGCATAAAGAGAACCTCTTGCTTCAGGTTATGCATATAGGTGTCGTGGCCAATAATGCGCACCAACTGCTGGGTGGAGAGATCATGGCCGTGATCCTCACGCATGATACTCCGAACATCTTCCAGCGAGTTATCCTGTAACAGCTCTTTGGCCAGTTTCCCCAGATCGTTCCTTGCAGACACGCCCAGTTGCTCCTTGCTGTAATCTATGGTCATGCGGTTACGCCATTCATCTACGGCCTTATGCAAGATCTCACTAGCCAGTTGTGGATACTCTCTATATAGCCGCTCTAGACGGTCGGCACACTCATCCAGCGCCGCAATAATATCGCCATTTACCTGCATGCTTGAATCACCTCGACTCAGTTTTGCACTGCTCCCGCAGGTTAGCGGCAGGTAGAGGAAAAACCTTACTCCAATCTGGGCGGTATTAGCAGCAGGAGCCACCAGCCCCGGACGGCCGTCCTGCCCCACTATCAAAGGGAATGTCCGTACCACATTCGGCGAAGATACCGTAGTGGGTCTGGCGATCCCCAAAAAACTCAAAGTGCTCGCTGAAACGGCTCTGCTGCAGCATCAGCTGGCTGTTACCACAGAGTGGTACGATCTTACCCCGCTCCAGGATGTGGTGCTTATCCAGCACAAAGGCCTGCTCACTGTGCTCAATACCACCTCGGTAGATGGCGGCCTGTCCATAGTCTTCGCAGTGGCTATCCAGCCCCTCTAGTTTGAATAGTCGATAGGTGGCAGAGAAGAAGTTGATATGGCCAATACGCTGCTCTATGGCTGCATTATCAATAGTAATCTGGCTGTCTTCCACCAGTCTTGGGTCCAAAAAACCAGCCTTTTTTGCTAGGTTCTGAAAGTCGTTCCAGTAGAGGGCACCACTCAGACACTCACCATATAGTAGCGGATCATCCATTAGCTCCGGTGGTACCCGGCGATCGGCGTAGACATCAGAAAAATAGAGCTCCCCACCAGGCTTGAGCAATCTATATGCCTCCCGCAAGACAGCCTCTTTGTCGGGAGAGAGGTTGATGACGCAGTTGGACACGATGATATCAAAGCTACCCTCCTCCAGCCCCAACTCATCCAGCCTTTCGATATAGCCTTTACGAAACTCGACGTTAGAGCTGGCATACCCAAACTTCTGCCGGTGCCACTCGATGTGACGATTGGCTATAGCCAACTGCTCATCGGTCATATCCACTCCCAGGATAGAGCCGTGCTCACCAACCAACTGAGCCAGCAGGTAGCAATCGCGTCCAGAGCCGCTGCCAAGATCGAGGATGCGCGTACCCTGCAGCAGCTGCGGCGCGACCAGACCGCAGCCGTAATAGCGCTCTGTAACCTCCGGGTGGATGTTGCCCATCGCCTGTCTTAGATAAGCCGGTGTCTCGCCACCAGTACAGCAGGCGTTGGTATTAAGATCATCCGAGTGCTGGAGCGTCTTGCCATAGTACTCTTTTACTACATCCCTCATATCGCCCCTTCCACTCTCAACTGTCTAAAGCCACCTGACTATCGTGTAGCTGGATATTCAACATACGTATAGTTGCATTCATGGCGGCAAAAACCTGATTGACGTGCACCCCACGAGTCTTGCGACTGCTCTTACCGTCGCTCCAGGTGATGGTACATTCAGTCAAGGCGTCGGCCTTGCCGCCACGAGGAATCCGCACTTCGTAATCGACCAACTGTGGCATCTGTACATCAAGTTTTGCCAGCACCATTTTGACTGCACTGACAAAGGCATCAAAACCACCATTCCCGGTCCCCTCAGAGGGGTAGATCTCGTCCCCGATCCGCAGACTGATACTGGCGGTAGACTTACTCTTCAGGCTACTGGTCACGGTGCAGTTGAGTAGCTCTACTAGGTTATACCCCTTGCTCTCCAGTACCTCGGCAATAATGAATGGCAGGTCATCAGAGGTAATACTATCCTTGGCATCACCCAGGGCAACCACCCGCTGCAACACCTTGTCGGCATCTTCATCGGATAGCGATATATCAAGCTGCTCCAGATTTTTCTGCAACGAGGCCTTACCGCTCATTTTACCCAGGGCATAACTACGCTGTCGGGCAAAACGCTCCGGCGTCAGGGCCGTCTGGTAGAGCCCACCCTTCTTATCTCCATCGGCATGGATGCCGCTGGTCTGAGTAAAGACATCCTCTCCCACAATCGGGGCATTATCAGCAATCCTCTTACCCGAGAAGTTCTCTACCATCTGGCTCAAAAGAACAATATGCGACTCATCTATACCCAGTGTAAGGCCCTTCTGATCCTTGAGGTTTACCACCACCTCTGCCAAAGAGGCATTCCCGGCCCGTTCACCCATGCAGTTTATGGTGCAGTGAATACAGGAGACCCCCACCTCTACTGCCATCACGGAGTTGGCTGTGGCCAGACCGTAGTCATTATGCGGATGAAAATCGAACTCTGCCCAGGGGAAAGAGCTGAGCATATCAGTGAGACTCTCACGCACCCTTTCCGGAGTCAGCACACCCAGGGTATCGGGTAACATAAAGTGAGAGATGGGAGCCCCCTGCAGCCCCTCCATCAGGGTGTAAACATATTCCCGACTATCGCGATAACCGTTAGACCAATCCTCCAGGTAGAGATTTATCTTTAACCCATTGGCCTGGGCATAGTCGATGGTCAGACGAATGTCCTCAAGGTGCTGTTGCAGGCTCTTGCCAAGCTGCTCACGGCAGTGCTTCTCGCTCCCCTTGGCCAGCAGATTGATGACCTTGCCACCTGCGTCTAGAATCCAGTCGACACTCTTTTTGTGATCGACAAAACCGAGCACCTCGACTCTATCTACCAAGCCCGCCTTTTCTGCCCACTGTACAATACCTGCAACCGCCTCCTGCTCCCCCTCTGAGACACGCGCCGAGGCTACTTCGATACGATCGACCTTGAGTTGCCCCAATAGCGCCTTGGCAATATTGAGCTTCTCCGCGACAGAGAAAGAGACCCCCTGGGTCTGTTCGCCGTCACGCAGCGTAGTATCAAGAATAGAGATATTACGTCCATTAGCTGCCATTGCGGTCACCCAATGTCTTCTGTATATATTCTCTCACTGCCTCTCTATCTGCCTCCAGGACTGCGCAACGGGTCTTCCTATCCATCAACCCCTGCAGAGAAGGCGGCGGCTCGGCCTCGACACCAATGCTGGCCTCTACTGCGGCGCCAAATTTTGCCGGATGGGCAGTCGCCAGACATATGGCATCCGGCGTGTCTGCCGCCGCTCTAACCCCTACGGCAGTATGTGGATCTAGGATATAACCACTCTCCCGGTAGGTCTCACCGATCTGCTCCACGGTCTCCTCCTCACTTACAGCAACGGCACTAAACAGTTGGTGCACCTGCTGCATCTTCTCTGGAGATACCTTGATCTCACCCGTCTGGGCCATCTGCTCCATCAGGTCACGCACCTGGGTTGCATCCTCATCCAGGAGAAAATAGAGGTAACGCTCAAAGTTGGAGGAGATCTGAATATCCATCGATGGACTTATGGTGGCATAGACATCACCCGCCCGATAGACCCCGCTGTTTACGAAGCGGGTCAGGATATCGTTGCGGTTGGTAGCCAGGATCAACTGCTCGACCGGCAGCCCCATCCGGGTGGCCATGTAACCGGCGAAGATATCACCAAAATTACCGGTAGGGACAGAGAAGGTAACCCTATGCTCGGTATCACCACCGCTCACCCGGCCCCAGGCATAGAAATAGTAGACGATCTGCGCCAGAATCCTGGCCCAGTTGATGGAGTTAACCGCACCCAGGTTATATTTCTGCTTGAACTCCAGATCATTGAACAGTTCCTTGACGATACGCTGGCCATCATCAAAGGTGCCTTCGATGGCAATATTGTGTACATTGACATCCAGCACCGCAGTCATCTGCCGCTCCTGGATCGGCGAGACCCGCCCCTTGGGATGGAGGATAAAGATATCGATCCGCTCCTGCCCACGCACCCCGTAGATAGCGGCAGAACCAGTATCCCCGGAGGTGGCACCAAGGATATTTAGGCGGCCGCCACTACGTTCCAGAAGGAGCTCAAACAGATTACCGAGAAACTGCAGGGCCACGTCCTTAAAGGCCGCAGTGGGACCGTGAAACAGCTCCAGGATATGGTGCCCATCCACCGGTACAACCGGAGTCACCTCCGGGTGGCTAAAACTAGCGTAAGAGCGCTCTACCAGGGCAGCCAACTCCTGGCGGCTGAGATCATCCCCAACGTAGGGCAGCATCACCTCTACCGCCAGTTCACGAAACGGCAGTTTGGCCCAGCGTTGCAGGGTATCGCTATCCACCGCAGGGATAGAATCAGGCAACAACAGACCGCCATCGGTGGCCAATCCCATCATCACCGCTGCAGAAAAGGTGACCGGTTCTACCCCACCACGGGTACTGATATAACGCATTTTTTTACCTGTCCTCAAGGTTCGGCATGACTAATGGGGAGAAAGTATATCATCTTGCACTACAATCCATAGAGACGCCCCAAAAATGAGGGGCTGGCGTAATGAAAGATTCGAATTAGTATTTGCTGATATACCTCTAATACGGCTCCTGATAGACTTTATACGAAAAGCAATATATATATAGATGTCTGATAGTCTTCAGTTTGGAGCAGAAATTCGTGGGAACGATTCAAACCGGTTCGTCGAACAGGGCGCTAATCACCCTCATCTGTAACTAGTTCGACCGGTCTATGTGGTACTCAGGGTTCTGACATTGATCTCTAAAGTAGTAGTGAGATCGGCCAGTGACCGCACTTTTCCCACCACAGCATGACAACATAAAAAATAGATAGATAGATAGGAGATGTATCACCATGAGTATGCAACGAAGAACCTTTCTGCAGGGTGCGGTCGCCTGTAGCACTATTGGCCTTGCCATTGGTGCCGGGCTACTGACGCCACGCACCCTGCTGGCCGCCTGGCCCAAGGCAGCCTTTGATGCCAAGACGCCGGAGGAGGCGATGACCGCTCTGCTGGGCCCTGAAGGCGCTGCCGAGAGTACTGAGGTAGAGCTGAAAGTAAAGACCGAGGGTGAAATCAACTCGTCATCACTCCCGGTCAAGATCAGCACCAAGCTGCCAGCAGAGTCCATTACCATCATTGCCGAGAAGAACCCTGTACCACTGGTTGCCGTATATGAACTCACCCCCTCTGTTGAGGCCTTTGTCGCCACCAAAATAAAATTTGCCGAGAGTTCCCATGTGATTGCGGTTGTCAAAGCTGAGGGGAAACTCTACAGCGCGAAACAGTTCGTAGAGGTTGTCGAAGGGGGCTGTGCGGCATAGTCGCACCCACCACCCTATACGGCAAATTCTAGAAATTCAGAGGAGCAATAAATGGCAGACAACAGTATTCGCATGAAGGTAGCACTGAAAAACGGCATAGCCACGGTAAAGGCGATCATCACACACCCAATGGAGTCAGGAAACCGCAAACAGGACGATAAACTGGTCCCGGCACACTTCATTCAAGAGGTTGAGTGTTTCGTTAATGGCAATTCTGTGCTAAAAACCTACTGGGGAGGTGGGGTACAGAAGAATCCCTACTTCTCTTTTAGGATCAAGGATACAAAAATGGGTGATAAGGTAAAATTATCCTGGAAGGACGATACCGGCAATAGTGACTCACAAGAGGCCCTGGTCGGCTAGCCCGTCTATACGTAGTCTAATCTAATTACAATAATTACATTAATTCATTGGAGGTTATAACATGGCACATGTAGTCATTATTGGAGCAAGCACCGGGGGACTCCCCTGCGCATATGACATGAAGCACAAGTTGGGTGACCAACACGATGTGACTGTCATCAATATTTCACCCCTGTTCAGCTTTGTCCCATCCAACCCATGGGTAGCCGTTGGCTGGCGTACCCGCAATCAGGTCACCTTTGAGCTGAAACCTTATCTGGAGAGGAAGGGTATCGATCTGATTGTCGCTACAGTCACCGAGATCAAGCCTGATGAAAATAGGGTTATCCTCGCTGATGGACGCAACGTATCTTACGACTATCTGGTTATTGCCACCGGCCCCAAACTGGCCTTTGATGAGGTAGAGGGGCTAGGCCCAGAGCAGCATACCCAATCGGTCTGTACTATTGGCCACGCTGAAGAGGCATTTGCTGACTGGCAGCAGTTTATCGAACAACCAGGTCCTATCGTGGTTGGCGCAGCACAGGGTGCCTCCTGTTTTGGCCCGGCCTATGAGTTTGCCATGATTATGGATACCGATCTGCGCCGCCGCCGTATACGCGACCAGGTACCTATGACCTTTGTCACCTCTGAGCCGTATATCGGTCACCTGGGACTAGGCGGCGTCGGTGACTCGAAGGGGCTGCTGGAAGGGATAATGCGAGAGCGCCATATTGCCTTCATCACCAACGCCAAAATCACCAAGGTAGAAGACGGCAAGATGTATGTAACCGAACACAACCGCAAAGGCGAGCCGGTTGAGGAGCATGAACTGCCATTCAAATACTCCATGATACTACCGGCGTTTAAAGGGGTAGATGCGGTCAATGCAGTAGGTGAAGACCTAGTCAATCCGCGCGGCTTCGTCAAGGTAGACGAGCACCAGCGTAACCCCAAATGGAATAACATCTACTCGGTAGGTGTCGGTATCGCCATCCCGCCGGTTGAGGCAACTCCTGTTCCCACCGGAACACCGAAGACAGGTTATATGATTGAGTCGATGGTATCGGCAACGGTAAATAATATCTGGCACGACCTAAACAGCGAGAAGCCGGAATCGGTAGCGACCTGGAATGCCTTCTGTCTGGCGGATATGGGTGATATCGGAGCCGCATTTATTGCCCTGCCACAGATCCCGCCACGTAACGTGACCTGGGCGCGTAAAGGCCGCTGGGTACACTGGGCCAAGGTACTGTTTGAGAAGTACTTTATTCGCAATATGAAGAAGGGCGCGACTGAACCGCTATATCAAAAATATGCCCTGCGTCTGATGGGTATTGACCGACTCAAGCCAGGTAAATAACCTCAAGCTGAGAGTGACGGCGGCGACAGGAGACTGCGCCGCCGTTTTTTATGGGTCGGAATTTATTAACTTGGCGACAATATAGTTCGGCCTATCCCTCTAGATGTTCTATCCGGATACGGGTCACCCGGCCCACTATGCCGTCAAGCCTCTCGATCTGTTCAATCGCGCGATTCATCTCCCCCTCCACCACCCGGTGGGTTAGCATCACTAGAGGAACACGCCTCTCACCTGAGGCTGGCTCCTCCTGCTTGATCGCCTCAATACTTATTCCTGCGTTGCCAAGAATCCCCGACACTTCCGCCGTGACCCCAGGCCGGTCCTCTGCCTGCATCCGTATATAGTAGGCACTCTCTACCTCCTCTATATCCAGAATCGGTAGATCCGCCAGCTCATTTGACTGAAATCCGCAATAGGGGACGCGGTCATCTGGATCAGTGTCGAGTGCCCGAACTATATCTATCAAATCGGCAACCACCGCCGAGGCGGTAGGTTGAGCCCCGGCACCTGCGCCATAATAGAGGGTAGGGCCTACCGCATCGCCCTTTACTAAAACGGCATTCATAACCCCATCTACATTGGCTAGTAGGCGGCTCTGCGGGATCAGTGTAGGGTGCACCCGCATCTCTATCCCCTGCTCCGTCTGCCGGGCAATACCCAGATGCTTGATCCGATAACCCAACCCCTCGGCGAAGTTAATGTCACTCTGGGTAATAGCGGAGATGCCCTCGGTATAGACCCGATCAAATTGCAACGGTATACCAAAGGCAATAGAACCAAGAATGGTCAATTTATGGGCGGCATCGATCCCTTCAACGTCAAACGTAGGATCCGCTTCGGCATAACCAAGCTCCTGCGCCTCGGTCAGCACCTCTGCAAAGGCACGCCCCTTGTTACGCATATCGGTGAGGATGAAATTGCCTGTTCCGTTAATGATTCCAGCCACCCACTCTATATGGTTGGCAGCCAACCCCTCACGCATGGCCTTGATAATTGGAATACCGCCAGCCACCGCCGCCTCAAAGGCGACTATCACCCCGCGCTTCTTTGCCGCAGCAAATATCTCCTCACCATGGAGAGCAATCAGCGCCTTGTTGGCGGTAACCACATGTTTGCCATTCTCAATCGCCTGCAATACCAACTCTCTGGCAGGTGAGTAACCTCCAATCAGCTCAACAATGATATCCACATCTGGATTGTTGACCACGGCAAAGGCATCGTACGTAATCTCTGCCCGACTCAAGATCGAATTTAATTTCTTGTCGTACTCTTTGGCTGCTGCGTGCGTAATCTCAATCCCTCGGCCAACTCGGCGGATGATCTCCTGTGCATTACGCGCTAACACGTTTACCGTGCCACCACCGATGGTACCTAAACCCAATAGACCTACATTGACTGGTTTCAACCCTCTTTCTCCTCGCCCTTGGCGGCCGCTAAAAAGCCCGACTGCTCATCCCGCCGAAACATATCACGAATACCGCGCACCGCCTGCCGGCTACGGTGTTCATTCTCGATCAGGCCAAAACGCACATGATCATCACCATAATCACCAAATCCGATCCCTGGTGACACCGCAACCTTGGCCTCCTTCAGTAGTCGCTTGGAGAATTCGAGAGAGCCCATAAACCGGTACTTCTCTGGGATTGGCGCCCATACAAACATAGTTGCCTTGGGTCGCTCCACTGCCCAACCGGCCGCATTCAACCCGTCACAGAGGACATTGCGCCTCTGCTCATAGCGATCACTGATCTCTCTAACACAATCCTGTGGTCCCTCTAGGGCAGTAATCGCCGCCACCTGGATAGGGGTAAACATGCCATAGTCGAGATATGACTTCATCCGCGCCAACGCAGCAACCAGGGTCTTATTGCCGCACATAAAACCTACCCGCCAGCCCGGCATGTTATAGCTCTTGGAGAGCGAGAAGAACTCCACCGCAATCTCATCTGCGCCCTCGACCTGCAATATTGATGGCGCCTTGTAGCCATCAAATACAATATCGGCATAGGCAAGGTCGTGTATCACCCAGATGTTGTATTCCTTGGCTATAGCTATAACCTTCTCAAAAAACTCTAACTCCACACACTGGGTGGTTGGATTGCCAGGAAAGTTGAGCACCAGCATCTTAGGATGAGGCCATGACTCCTTGATGGTCTCCTCCAGCTTGGCGAAAAAATCTACCCCGGGAACCATTGGTACATGCCGGATATCGGCCCCGGAGATCACAAAGCCGTAAGGGTGGATCGGGTAAGCCGGATTAGGTACCAACACAGAATCACCAGGGCCAACACAGGCCAAAGACAGATGGGCCAACCCCTCTTTGGAGCCAATAGTAACGATGGCCTGACTCTCCGGGTCAAGGGTTACCGCATACCGCTCCTTGTACCAGTTACAGATAGCCCGGCGCAGTCGCGGGATACCACGTGACATTGAGTAGCGATGGGTGTCTCCGCGCTGGGCCGCCTCCGCCAACTTGTCCACGATGTGCTGTGGGGTAGGCTGGTCCGGATTGCCCATGCCAAAATCTATAATATCTTCGCCACGCGCCCTGGCTGCCGCCTTCAAATCATTAACGATATTAAAGACATACGGAGGTAACCGATCGATTCTTTGGAACTTTTCCATCTCTGGTGTAGACACGGGGAATCCTATATTCTAATTAAGACAGTATAAAAACCTGGGAACAACTGATTGTTCTACCTTCGTCATCTCGGCGAACACCGCAATGACAAGTAAACCAGAGGCTCCATAAGACGATTAAGGTATCTGATCTGACATCAAGATGTCAAAAGAGTTAGATCTATATAAGTATATCTATTGCCGCATCAATATGCCTACTGTATCGTAAAAATATGCAATTTTCTTTATCCAACCAGGGAGATGAATACAGCGTCAGCGCCTATGATCCCGGACGAATTGTGGTCCGTGGTCGGGAGTATAAAAACAGCGTGGTGCTACTACCAGATCAGGTTATAGATGACTGGCGTCCATGCTCTGTGGATGACCTCCGGCAGGAGGACTTTGCTCTCCTGGTGGAACTTAACCCTGATGTCATCCTACTGGGCAGTGGAGAGAGGCAGATTTTTCCACCGGTTACCCTCTATGCGCCGGTCATCCAAAGTGGTATCGGTATAGAGATAATGGACAGCGCAGCCGCCTGTCGCACCTACAATATCCTGCTGTCGGCTGGGCGCAGAGTGGCCGCCGCCCTGCTACTAACCTGAACGAGGTATATATTGTTGTCTGAACTGTTGCTACCATATCTAAGCGCGTTCCTGGTGGGGCTACTGGGCGGGGTACACTGCGTTGGCATGTGTGGCGGTATCGTCAGCTCACTTACCTTCGGACTGCCCGAAAGCAAACACCGGCAGATCAGCAGTATGATCCCATACCAACTGGCCTACAATCTGGGGCGTATCGGTAGCTACGTAGCTGCAGGTGCGATCATGGGCGGTATGGGGATGCTGTTGGCACAGTTGATGCCCATCCATGTCGCCCAACGCCTACTCTTGGTGCTGGCTGGAGTCTTTATGATTCT
The DNA here is from genome assembly GCA_050304615.1 of Sedimenticolaceae bacterium. Classification (GTDB taxonomy): domain Bacteria; phylum Pseudomonadota; class Gammaproteobacteria; order Chromatiales; family Chromatiaceae; genus CBFDBF01. The sequence goes on along the minus strand of JBNLDW010000007.1, from coordinate 153,402 downwards.
GCTCGGCCTCTACCTCTCTGGATGGTGGATGGTATTGACCAGGGTAGAGATGGTCGGTAGCCACCTGTGGCGGCACCTGGAGCCAATAAGCAGAAGGCTGCTACCGGTAAAGTCACCACAGCAGGCCCTGGTTATCGGCCTGATCTGGGGCTGGATCCCCTGCGGACTCGTCTACAGCATGCTAATCACTGCCGTCTCCTCTGGCAGTGCCGGAAGAGGGGCCGGACTGATGCTGGCCTTTGCCCTCGGCACCCTGCCCAACCTGTTGGCAATGAGCATGCTGGCCGGGGCCGCTGCCAGACTGTCCAGAAGTACTACCGCCCGCAGGGTCGCCGGTATCAGCGTAATCCTGTTTGGCCTCTACAGCCTGTGGCAGGCCATCTGATATAGCTTTATTTTCGCATTAAATCCACTAGCCAAGGTATAATAGCTAGCTAAATGTACCGAACTTCTGAGCACCTCCAGACATTAGAGGCTCCCCTAACAGAGGCATACTCATCCCATGTTGGAACGTAAAATGTTTTTGATTGTACTGGTTGGCAGCCTGCTATTTCTGCTGGTAGCCCTACTGATTCCATCGCGCGCCCCGGACAAAAACCCAAAGCTACCTTGGGATGTGGTGGTGGACAGTGCTGGCAGCAGCTCGGTATTTGGACTACAGCTAGGACATAGCACCATGGCCGATGCCCGCACGCTACTTGCTGATATTGGAGAGACCAATATGCTGATCTCCCACGATGGCACAAAAACGGTAGAGACCTTTTTCAAGAGCGTAATTCTGAGTGGGCTCAAGGCTGATTTTGTAATGACCCTGAGGCTTGAGCCTGAAGTAGTAGAGGCCATATACCAGCGCGGAATACGGATCGGCAGTCTAGAGAGTGGAATAAAAAAAGTAGAGCTCTCCAGTAACGATATAGATCTAGTGACTAATGCACCGATAGTACACATCACTTATCTGCCAAAAACAGACCTGGATGAAGAGCGGATACGACCACTATTTGGCGATCCTGAACAGGTCATTGCGGAGCCGGAGTCAGGTATTACCCACTGGCTATACCCATCCATAGGGCTGGATATCGCGATTGATCCACAACGGAAAGAGGTGTTTCAGTACGTCAACCCGGCGGATTTCCAGCAGATTCTTGAGCCGCTACAGAAGGCCGTTGAGCAGACAGGGAGTGAGTGAAGGTTAAGGGATTACTGACGGTTAAAGTGTCCTGCCCGCACGGGGAGGATCGGTACCAACCAGCCTCTTCAGGATGCCTCTTCGTCTTCGCTGTCTTCCTCTAGCTCCGGCGGTTCACTCCTGGTCGGCCTGAGATCTTCATCCATCAGGATACGGCTGGCCTCCCCCTCCATATCGTCAAACTGCCCACTGCGGGCGGCCCAAAAGAATATTCCAACCGCTATCAGGCTTAGAAATATCATGCCTGGAATCAAACCATAAATAACGTCCATCTCAACCCTCCCTACCCTTGAACAGGGTACGAATACGCGCGGCATTACCGATCACTAATAGCGAACTGATCGGCATCGATATAGCTGCTATCAGAGGTGTCACTAACGCGGACATCGCCAATGGCACCATTATAACGTTATAGACGATGGATATCCCGATATTCTGGCGAATGGTGCGCAGGGTGCGCCGCGACAGATCTGAGGCAAGTTTCACCTTATGTAGTTCACTGCTCATCAGGATAATATCGGCACTGGCAATCGAGACATCAGTGCCAGACCCCAGGGCTATCCCTACATCGGCACGCACCAGAGCTGGGGCATCATTGACCCCGTCTCCAACCATCGCCACCCGGTGATGTTCCGCCTGCAATTCAGCTATCACCCGATCCTTATCCTCCGGCAGCACCTCAGCAATCACCTCCATACCGCCAAGTTGTGCAGCAATCGCCTCGGCTGTAGAGCGTCTATCCCCACTCAACATGGTCAACCTAACCCCGGCATCACGCAGATCCGCCACCATCTGTGGTGCCTCATCCCTGATGCTGTCAGTCACTGCAATAAGGGCAACCTCTCTACCATCCACGGCACATCGCAGGGAGCCAATCCCTAGCCTATCCAGCTCGTCTGCCGCCGGATCAAAGGTCGCTTCACGGGATACCCCTTTGAGCTCCATCCAGCCAGGATTACCAACCATGATCTGCCGTCCAGAGAGCTCTGCTGCAATACCGTAACCGGGACTATTGTGAAAATTCCTGGCCTCCAGGCCATGGCTACTAACCCCGATCTCCTCGGCACAGGCGACTATGGCGGCAGCAGTCGGATGCTCTGAGAAGCGCTCAATAGCCAGCAACTCAGACAGCAACCGACGCATCGTCTCCGGCATCTCTTCATCACCACGCCGCCAGGTGACGTCTACCATCTGGATAGAGACGACCCGCATCCGCCCCTCGGTCAGGGTGCCAGTCTTATCAAAGACGAAGTGTTTAATCGATGAGAAACTCTCCAATACCGCTCCAGTCTTCACCAGAATACCGTTCCTCGCCCCTAAACCAGAGGCCACGGCGATAGACATTGGTGTCGCCAGGCCAAAGGCACAAGGACAGGTAATAATCAGCACTGCCGTGGCCGCCATCAACGCCACTTCAATATCTGTCTGCTGCCACCAAAGAAAGGTTAGTAGCGCCAGAGAGAGGGTTACAGCAACGAACCATGGGACCACCTTGTCCGCCAGACACTGGATTGGCGCCTTGCTAGCCTGAGCCTCCTCCACCAGCCGGATGATGCGGCCTAACGCTGTATCTTTGAGTAGCCCCTCAACCTCCACCTGCAAGATGCCATGGCCGTTGATGGTGCCTGCTGACACACTGTCACCCACCCCCTTGCGTACCGGCTCTGACTCACCGCTTAGCATCGCCTCATCTACTGCGCTATCACCATCGATGATGGCACCATCTACTGGGATTTTACCCCCCGGCTTGACCAGTACTATATCGCCTTTTTTGACCGACCGAATTGGAACAATCTTCTCCTTACCATTGCGTAGAACGGTTGCCCCTTTGGGCTGCAGGTCCAGTAGACGCTGGGTAGAAGCCACGGCCTGACGCTTGGAGATCGCTTCTAAATAACGTCCTACAAGTATGACAAAAAGAAAATTGACCACCGTATCCCAGTAGACCTGCCCTGTGGCGCTGCCACTAACCGTCACATATAGCGAATATAAATAGGAGATGGTCAAACCGATAACTATGGGTAGATCCATTCCCAGATAGAGGTTACGCAGTCCAGCCCAGGCACCCTTGAAAAAGGGGTAACCTGCATAGAGTACTGTAGGGGTAGCTATGGCAAATCCGACCCAGTGAAACAGGTCGCGGTATTCACCCGTATCTGCTCCCGAGTAGAGCGAGACAGAAATCCACATTTGATTCATCATCGCAAAGGCGGCAAATGCCATGCGATAAAGTAACTTCCTGTTCTCCCGATGCAGGCTACCCTCTGCCGCCTCCGGGTCGAAGGGGACTGCTGCATAGCCGATAGTGCCGAGGCTGGTAAGGATCTTGGAGAGTTTGAGTCGGCTGCTATTCCAGCGGAGATGGAGACGCCGCCCTGAGAGGTTGACCCTAGCCTCTTCTACTCCAGGCATTCGGTGCAGGGTGCTTTCAATCAGCCAGACACAGGCGGCACAATGGATACCCTCAACCAAGAGGTTGATCTGCCTGGACTCACCCAGGCCATCAACAAACTCCTCCTGCACCTCATCCAGATCGTAGAGGGCCAACTCTTTTGGTAGCTCTGGCGGTGGTGCCAGCAGGATACCATCTGGTGTGCGCTGGTAGAAACCATCCAGCCCGGCGCCATAGATTGCCTCACACACTGCACGGCAACCGATACAGCAGAAGTAGCGATCGCTGCCGTCAATGGCGGCAGCAATCTTCTCCCCGGTAGGTAGCGGTAGGCCGCAGTGAAAACAGACCTGCTCTCCTGCGGTAACGCCCGATTCATCCGTGACTATGCCGCCAGAGGCTGCCGTCATCTATTATCGACACCGGCGCTAACGTGGTATGGCTGCGTGTACTCATCTTCACCCTTGGTAGCAGCCACCAGGATATCCCACACCCCTTTGAGCGGAAATGAGACATCGGCACGATACTCGCCGGCAGCAACCCTCTCCATCGGTAGAGAGAAGTCATGCTCTGCCCCAGAGGGGCGATAGACATAAAAGACTACTGTATCAGGGTCGACCGGCGCGCCGTCCTTGTCTGTTATAGTAAAAGTGAATGGTGTAACTACTGCAACATCAACAAAGTCTGGGGCCGACACCTTCATCTTCCAGCCTGGGTCCCTGGCCAGCCTTTTTAACAGATTCTCTTCGTAGTCCTCTCCGCGCTTGTAGGCATCCTTGTTTATCATGCGGTTTGAACTATCCCCGGCCGTATATAACATATAGATATTGGCGCTAACAAACACCAGCAGCATGCCAATTATTGCCCTACCCCAGGGACTACGCAGGGCGGTATCTTTCTTTGGTACTGTCATCTCTATATCCTGAGTTGTTGCAAAAACCATAAAAAAAGTACGGGGGGTGGAGCAAAGATCCACCCCCCGCTATATTACCACATACCTGCTAGCGGCTGGGGCCCATGAATACGCTCTTGCGTTGGGCCTTGAGCGCCAATCCATCCTTAGATTTGCTATCTATGTGAAAGACAATAGGCACTGATTCACCGGTCAGATTCTCCCTGGGCACACGGACAAACACCGTCCTTGAGGTAATGTAGGCTTCGCGCGCCTCAACCGGTTCATCGGCACCAATCAGCACAAGACCCTCCGGGCCAGATGCGCTGATGTTGACTGACAGCTCCTCCGTCAACTTGTTTAGCACCTTAAGGGTATAGCGGTTCTGCACAGAACCATCGCCCTGCATGACAAACAGGGGCTGCCTGGAGTGGAGCACTTTTAGTTCAATGGCATCCAAGGAAGCGAGGCCAAAGCCGATGCCGACCAGTGCTGCCGTCAGAATAGCGCCATACACCCAGACCCGAGGGCGCTTCAGCATAGAACGCTCCTCCTTGCCGTTGAGCACGTCTAGGGACTCGTAACAGACCAAGTCCTTGGGACGCCCCACCTTCTCCATGATTGAGTCGCAGGCATCGATGCAGAGGCCACACATGATACAGCCCTCCTGCTGGCCGTGCCGAATATCAACACCAGTAGGACATACTGCAACGCAGAGATTACAGTCGATACAATCTCCCAGGCTGTCGTCCGTCTCGCCCTTCTTGATCCTGCCTCGTGGTTCTCCACGGTGGAAATTGTAGGTCGGTACCAGTGTCGTATTGTCTACCATGACGCCCTGGATGCGGGCATATGGGCAGAGCCAAAAACAGACCTGCTCCCGCATCATACCGGCCAGCACATAGGTACCAACGGTAAACAGCGCAATATTCAAGGCTGCAACCCCACCGATCACCTCTATATCAAAGGTCATCAAGTCCCCCCACAGGGCGTACGCATCAGTGAACCAGGCAACCCAACTGATACCGGTCAGCAGTCCAATGAACAGCCAGATAACGTGCTTGACCGTCTTGATCCCGATCTTGCTGGCGGTCCAAGGGGCCTCTTCCAGCTTGCGGCGCGCCTGCGGCTGACCTTCAAGTTTCTCCTCGATCCAGGTAAAGACATCGGTCCAGACCGTCTGAAAGCAGAAGAAACCGCAGTAGACCCGCCCCGCCAGTGCCGTGGCTGTGGCCAACAGGATGGCAAAAAACAGCAGCAGCAGAGAGAGCATCCAAAAGTCCTGAGGCATGATGGTGGCCCCAAAGATGTGAAACTGGCGGCCGGCGATATCAAACAGGACCGCCTGACGATCACCCCAACGAAAATAAGGACCTATAAACAATATCAGCCATGCCGAGGCCGTGATCCATTTAATGGTCCGCCATTTGCCCGGCATCCGCTTGGCGTGGATGGTCTTATCCCCAAGATTGAGCTCCCAATGGCCTGCCTCAGCATAGAGTTCATCAAGTGCTGCATCATTCTGGTTATTCTGGTCGTTACTCAATTGACTATCTCCCATTCTGCACGGCGTCTTACAATCGCCAAAAAATCCCTGATCCGCCCAGAGACTCCTTTATCGTACATAGTAGTGATTCTAAAATCGATGATCCACTCCAATACTAACTCAAAATCGAAGTTGATCCATGCAATAGTGCGCCCAGTGTACTCAAAACTAGGGGCCATTACATTGCACATTATCAATTAAAATACCATGCTCATACTCAGGGATAAGATTGAAAAAGGGGGCCTAAGCCCCCTTTTTCAACGACATTTACTAGGCTACACCTACTTCTTGTTGATAACTTGAAACACCTTCCAGGCAAGGTATACAAATACCACTGCCGTGAGTGCTACCGTCAATATAGAACCATAGACGACCGGATCAGTTAATTCCATAGCAAACCCCTTTAATATTTTGTTGGAACCGCATGGGGATCAAAACCCCCATGTGGTCCAACTTTCAGCTATTCACCAAGATCAGACTTACTGACCACCGCCCAGCTTGTGAACGAAAACTGCCAGTTTTTTGATGTCGTCTTTAGAGAGGCGAGCACCAAATGTCGGCATCTCAGCCTGACGCGTATTAGGATCGGTCGCATCATTTACACCATGTGTAATGGTGTACTTGGCGCTAGCCAGCCTATCCGCCTCATCAAAACGCCAGACGCTATCGGTCAGGTTAGCCGAACCGAGGGCAGCCATACCCTTACCGTCCATCCCGTGGCAGGCAATACAGCCCTTCTCCAGGAATAGAGGCTCGCCAGCAGGATTACCCGCAACAACCGCCTGAGCCAACCGGTCGATCTCCCCTTCAGAGAGGATCTTGCCATGGGCGGTCATGATACCCCTACGCCCATTGGTTACGGTCTGCACTATGGTCTCGATTTGACCGCCATACAGCCAGTCATCATCGGCCAGAACCGGGTAGCCAGGGCCGCCCTGTCCGCCGCCGCCATGACAGGCTGCACAGTTGTCACCAAAGAGCACCTTGGTGGCTGCTTCGGTATAGTCTGCCAGGTTAGGATCAGCCAGGATTGCACTTGCTGACATGCCAGAGATCTGGTCTTCGAACACGGCCCGTTTGGCTGTGATCTCATCCACCCCAGCATTGTACTCCTGCATCTGAGTCCAACCCATAACACCCAGGTTATGGCCTTGTGGTCCAACTAAAGGCCAGGTGGGGTATAGGACTGAGTAAATTACCCATCCTGCGAGACTGGCCCAGAAGGCTAGCATCCACCAACTAGGTGGTGGGTTCTCCAGCTCTCGCAGATCATCGTCCCAAACGTGTCCGGTATTATTTTCACCCGGAAAAGGATTATTCTCCGCCATTTTTATCTCCACTGTTGTCTGTTGTATCGTCTTCGAATGGGATATTCCGATATGCCTCCAGTCTATCCCGATTACTCGGACGTAAGGCGTAAAAGTAAGCGCCTGCCATCAGGAGGAAGATAACCACCGTAGTGATCAAAATGATCCAATCATTGGTGGTTAACGCCTCCCAATCGGTATGGAAATGTTCCATCAGGCTGCTCACTGTCTATAGACCTTGTTCTCATCTAGCTTGGCCATAGTACCCAACACCTGCAGATATGCTACGAGCGCATCTTCCTCGCTCTTACCCTCTAGCTGCGAAGGGGCATCTTCCATATCGGCATCGACATAAGGGACACCGATCAACTTCATCACGGTCATCCTAGTCTTGATGTCGGAGTTGTCCACTGGTTGGTCCTTCATCCACGAATACTGCGGCATGACGGACTCTGGAACAACTGCCTGCGGGTTACGTATGTGCTTGCGATGCCAATCGTCGGAGTACTTGCCACCAAGACGAGCCAGATCAGGACCGGTTCGTTTGGAACCCCACTGCATCGGATGATCGTACATCGATTCAGATGCAAGTGAGTAGTGACCATAACGATCTTTCTCATCACGGAACGGACGGATCATCTGGGAGTGGCACAGATAGCACCCCTCACGCAGATAGACATCACGGCCCTTCAACTCCAGTGGAGTGTAGGGGCGGATACCATCACCCGGCTTCCAATCCGCCAGAGTCTGGCCTTCAGCACGCTGCCAAACGATCTCAGGAGCAGCATTATGCTCCATGGTATCGCTGATCAGAAACAGCGGAACGATTTCAACAATACCTCCAACGGAGAGTGCCAATGCAAGGACTAATAGAAACGCCCATACATTGATTTCCATCCTCTCCTGGAAGTTCTTTGGTTTTTCATTTGCCATTATTATCTTCCCCCTTTAATAAGCGCTGGCTGAGGCAGTCTTGGCCTGCCGGACACTGCCTTCAGAGGCAGACTTGATGACCGTCATAAGGACATTGACAACCATCAACAGAGTACCAAGAAAGAAGATACTACCGCCAACCAAACGCATGGCGTAGTACGGGTGCATAGCCTCGACCGATTCAGCAAAGGTATAGGCGAGTGTGCCGTATTCATCATAGGCACGCCACATCAAACCCTGCATGATACCGGATACCCACATGGCAACGATGTAGATCACCGAACCGATAGTGGTAGTCCAGAAGTGCGCATTGATCAGACTCTGAGACCACATCTGAGTATGGAAGACGCGAATCATCATGTGGTACAGACCACCAATACCAACCATTGCGACCCAACCCAAGGCACCAGAGTGCACATGACCAACGGTCCAGTCGGTGTAGTGGGACAGTGCATTAACAGTCTTCAGCGACATGACCGGACCTTCGAAGGTGGACATGGCGTAGAAGGCCAGGAACATGATCAAAAAGCGCAGGATATAGTCAGTACGCAGTTTGTCCCAAGCACCAGAGAGGGTCATCATGCCGTTCACTGCACCACCCCATGAAGGGATGATCATGGCGATGGAGACGATGGCACCCAAGGAGCCGGCCCAATCGGGAAGAGCGGTGTACTGCAGGTGATGAGGACCGAGCCACACATAACCAAACATCAGCGCCCAGAAATGGATCACCGACAGACGGTATGAGTAGACTGGACGACCAGCCTGCTTAGGGACGAAGTAGTACATGATACCCAGGAAGCCAGCAGTCAGGTAGAAACCAACCGCGTTATGACCCCACCACCACTGAATCAAGGCATCTTGGACACCAGGAAACAGGGCGTAAGAATCGGTCAGGCTAACCGGAATCTCAAGACTTCTGACCACGTGCAGGTAGGTGATCATGACCATCATGCCCATGAAGAACCAGTTCGACACATAGATGTGCGAGGTCTCACGCTTGGCAACGGTCATAACGAAGTTAAAGGTAAAAGAGAGCCAGACCACCGCAACCGCGAGGTCAAGAGGCCACTCCAGCTCTGCATACTCCATACCGGAGGTGATACCCAGCGGATATGAAATTACAGCGCCAACGATGATCAGGTTCCACCCGAAAAAGGTAAACCAAGCCATCTTGTCGCTCCACAGACGTGTCTGACAGGAGCGCTGTACGCTGTAGAAGCCAGTTGCCATCAGGGTACAACCCCCGAACGCAAAGATCACAGCGTTGGTATGAAGCGGACGCAAACGTCCAAAACTTATGTAAGGTATATCTAGGTTAAGTACAGGCCATGTCAGCTCGGCAGCGATAAACACACCAACCAGAGCGCCCACAACCAGGTAGACTGATGCCAGAACGGCGAACCAACGTACAACATCAAAGCTGTACTTTTGTTCAGCAACGGCTTCCATGGAGCCCCCTTAAATTTTCTTGTAGGTTAAACAAAAACAGCACTCACCAAGTGCTGCAGTGAGCCACGATCTAAAACAATGGAGCTAACCATATTTTAGCTGTGTGATATAACATACTTCTGCGCAAGCTTTGTCAAGACTTGCGATCCCAATGAGAACCAATCACAGCTAGTATTACCTAAGCTAACGTATTGTTATTTATATAACTATAAATACTTATAAGCGTGACTTATGCGGGCAATTGAATATCTCTATGGAACTTTGTACTTAACCACCAACTTTATCCTATCTTCCCACTTTGTTACGGATAAAACTGCATGTCACTTATGAGCATATCTACTTACAGTATGTATTGAACAAAAAAAGGCCCCCTTGGCAGGGGGCCTTTCAGGCTATCAGCGCCCTGAAGTATGGGGGCGCCTAGAGCAGCTGACATGGATCAAAGTTCGTCTGCGTGCTTTGCCAGATACTTGGCCACACCTTCAGTAGAGCCCTGCATCCCGGCATCGCCCTTGTTCCAGCCGGCAGGACAGACTTCGCCATGCTCTTCGGTGAACTGCAGAGAATCCACCATCCGCAGCATCTCATCGACATTACGCCCCAGACTGAGGGCATTCACTACCTGATGCTGAACTATGCCCTCCTTATCAATCAGGAATGAACCACGCAATGCAATACCTGGGTCAGTGCGCATATCGTAGGCCTCGGTAATTTCCTTATTGATATCCGCAATCATAGGGAACTGAACATTGCCAATACCACCATTCTTGATATCTGTATTCTTCCAGGCAAGATGGGTGAAGTGGGAGTCAATAGACACCGCCAAAACCTCTGTATCACGCGCCTTAAACTCCTCCAGGCGGTGATCAAAGGCGATGATCTCTGAAGGGCAGACAAAGGTGAAATCAAGCGGATAGAAGAACAACACTACATGCTTGCCCTTATAGTCTGACAGGGAGATTTCCTGAAAGCTGTTATCCGGCATCACTGCCTGAACGGTAAAATCTGGTGCTGCCTTTCCAACGAGTACGCTCATGATCTGCTTCTCCAAATAGTAAATTTATCGTTTACTGCTTGTATAAAAAAATACATTTAATTCAATCCGGTAACCAATAACAGCCCCCTGATTTATGTTACCTGCACCTCAACTGGATCACTCTCCCATAGGCCGTGCTTGGTGCAGTAGGACATGGCACTCAGGGAGAGTTTACCGGCAGACGGGACCATATTGAAGGTCACCTCAGTATTACCCTTGCTGCCATCGCCACCCAGGGTGCCAGCTTGAAATGATGCCTCGGCCAGTAGGGTTGAGCCATTATATAGCTGCAGTGAGCGAATAAAGTGATCCTGATCATCCGGATGGGCATACTCATTGCCCATCTTGACTGTAACTGCAAAAACCTCACCCGCCTTCGCCTCAGCAGCACAGTGGACAAATGGTGAGTGACGGTCGATATAATCCTTTTTCTGCTCTCTATCAACCTCTGTTATATCAACATATCGATTCACTGTAGGCATCTTACTCCTCCTCTAAAATAGCAACCTTATCAAACTAGAATTAATCTAATATAACTCTTCTTCGTCGTCAACTTTGTTGATATATTGGCAGCATCCTGCTAAGATGTCAACCAGAAAGTCAAAATAAATGTGGTGGATGTATGGTTATCAATATGGTGGGCAACAGGATTCGTGAGATACGGACCAAGCGTAATATGACCCAACAAGAGCTGGCCGATCTGGCGGATATCCCACGCGCCACCCTGGCCACAATGGAGAAGGATGATGCCAATCCTGGCCTGGCTGCCGTTTATAAGATCGCAGTAGCCCTGGAATCGACCATAGATGATCTACTGGAGAAACAGCAGAACCGAATAGAGACCATCCTCAGGGATGATATGAGGCATATGAAGTCTGGTGATGGGCTATATATGGCCACTACCATCTCACCACTGAGTAGCCCGGAGTTGTTACAGCAGATTTTCACCCTGCAGGCAAACTCCACCTTTCCCGGTAAACCACATCCGCCCGGCAGTGAAGAGTACCTGCATATCCTGGCGGGAGAGGTGATTTTACAGGTGGCGGGGGAGGAGACCATATTGCGGCAGGGGGATAGCGCCCATTTCCGCGGTAACATCAAACACAGCTATTCTAATCCAGGGAAAGATGAGGCCCGCGGTCTGGTCACCATCCTAACCTACCCAAAGATGAGTTAACCCCAATATTGCACTACGTTATTGAAATATGTTCTCTACCGAGAAGCCCTCTTTCTCCAGGATAACCCGCAGACGTTTCAGGCCATCCATCTGAATCTGGCGGACCCGCTCTCTGGTCACACCAAGTTCATTGGCCACCTCTTCCAGGGTAGCATTCTTGTAACCACGTAACCCAAAGCGGCGCTCCACCACCTCACGCTGTTTATCATTCAGCTTGCTTAGCCAGTGATCCAGATTGGCATTGAGGCTATCATTTTGAATGCTCTCAGTTGGGTCGAGTGACTGCTTGTCAGAGATGGTGTCCAGTAGCGGTTTATCTGCATCCTTGCCAAAAGGTGCATCCACCGAGGTGACCCTCTCATTGAGGCCAAGCATATGCTTTACCTCGCTGATCGGCCTGTCCAGCAGTTCGGCAATATCCTCCACCGAGGGCTCATGGTCCATGGTCTGGCCCAGCTTGCGGGCGGCACGCAGATATACATTTATCTCTTTCACTATGTGGATCGGCAAACGGATGGTGCGGGTCTGATTCATAATGGCCCGCTCAATGGTCTGACGAATCCACCAGGTAGCGTAAGTTGAAAAACGAAACCCACGCTCTGGATCAAACTTCTCTACCGCCCGGATTAGCCCAAGATTGCCCTCTTCAATCAAATCAAGCAGGGCAAGTCCGCGATTCATATAGCGACGCGCAATCTTCACCACCAGACGCAGATTACTCTCAATCATACGCTGCCTGGCCGCAACTTCACCCTTCTGTGCCAAACGCGAGAAATACACCTCCTCCTCTGCCGTTAGCAGTGGGGAGTGCCCAATCTCACTGAGATAGAGACGAGTCGCATCCATCTGCGCACGGGTAATCTCCTTGTCAGCTGGTGGCGCATCAGCTTTAAACGCCGCCTGCCTGTCTACCAGTCGTCGTCCCGGGTTATCAGAAGGCGCGGTAGCATCCTCATTATCATCATCTACCTCGACGTCCTCTACTTCGACGTCGTCTACCTCGACATCATCCACCTCATCTTGTTCTGACTTGCTCATACATCTCTCTCCATTTGAGATAACTCCTGTCAGCGTCGCGGCAACAGGGCAGTCGGATCAACCGGAACTCCGTTACGCCGCACCTCAAAATGCAACTGGGTGCGGCCACTGCCACCATCACCCATCTCGGCTATAAGATCACCTCTATCTATCTCATCGCCCTCTTTTACCAGCAGTTTACGATTATAACCGTAGGCGCTTAGATACTCTTTGTTATGTTTGATGATAATAAGTTGTCCATAGCCGATAAGTCCATCGCCAACGTACACTACCTTGCCAGCTTCTGATGCAGTTATCTTCTGTCCCTGGTTGCCAGCAATCTTTATGCCCTTGCGATTTATATCCTTACTCGAATATTTCTGCACCACCTCTCCCTTTGTCGGCCACTGCCAACGTAACTTTACACTTGGGATCTCTCCCCTCTCAACCTTGGGCTTGGGCGTAGGCTTGGCCGCAACCTGGGTGGATTTAGCAGCACCACTATCTTGTGTTGCCGCCGCATCCTTGGGGGCCGATGCGTCCGGCCCTGATTGTGCGATTACTACTCTCTTGCGCTGCCCTGGTATCACCCTTATACGCTGCCCCGAGTAGATGGTATAAGGAGGACTGATATCGTTCCAGGCTGCCAGCTCACGGTGATCAACCCCAAGCCGCCAGGCGATTGAGTAGAGGGTGTCACCACGCTGTACGGTGTAGTAGGAAGTCTGGCTAGGGGCCACCTGTGGTTTGGGTGCTATTACCTGAGGCTCGGGTTCAATTACCTGAGGCTCTGGTTCGATCACCTGTACCTGTGGCTCAGATGCGGCCCCCTGCGGCCGGTATGCGGTAACCACCGGCTGGTCTTGTTCAACCGTCGTCGGCGCTTGATCTGTACTATCTGCTGCTGACCGCGAGTACTCCCTGCTCACCACAGGTGCTGGAATACTGGAGCTACAGGCCGTAAGCACCCCCCCAATAAATGCGCAAAGCAGCAGCACTGTGGCCAGCTTGCAGTCCCAGCCCATAGCTACGTCGCTACAGCCTGAATCAAATTCTCGTTGCATGATTTCTAAAGCCATTCATATAGCACCTAACTATATCAGGTTATCTTAACCACCATGATCACTACGACCACCAGAATTACGCTGGCCCAACCAATACGATCTATATGTTTGCGTAAGGTTCCTTCCATCTCTTCTCCTCCCCAGTGCATCAACGCCGCCACCAGAAAAAAACGTGCGCCCCGTCCAACCATAGAAGCCGCAAGAAACGGTGCCAACGCCATAGAGATCACCCCAGCCGTAATGGTAAACACCTTGTAGGGGATGGGAGAAAAACCTGCAAGAAAGATCGCCCAGAAGCCCCAACGATCAAACCACTCTTGTGCCTGTAAATATTTTGGGTAGTACCCGGCCTCCCGCAACAGCGGCTCTATCAGATCGAAGGAGAAAAATCCGATGCAGTAGCCCAGTAATCCGCCAACGACTGAAGCCGCTGTGGTAAGCAGCGCCAGGTACCATGCCCGCTCTGGCCTAGCCAAAACCATCGGAGCCAGCATCACATCTGGTGGTATTGGGAAGAAGGAGGACTCAGCAAAGCTAAGCGCCGCCAGATAGCGTGGGGCATGGCGGTGGCGCGACCACTGGATCACCCGATCATAGAGCCTGCTAAACATTGACACTACCGCACCCCCCCGAGCAGAGGCACAAACACCACCTGCTCAAGCATCTCTTTTTTGTATCCACCGGCGGTTTTGGTCACCCTGACCAGCACCTGCTCCCGCCCGGCACCCACCGGTAAAACCATCCTGCCACCTGGACGCAACTGCTCTACCAGAGGCAGAGGGATCCCCTCTGGGGCCGCAGTCACCATGATGCCATCAAACGGGGCGTACTGTGGTAGCCCCAGGCCACCATCACAATGTTGCAGCCGAACATTACGCAATCCAAGTTCGCGAAAACATCTACGTGCCTCCAGCTGGAGTGCGGCGATTCGCTCTACGCTGTAGACCCGATGCACCAACCGAGACAAGATGGCCGTCTGATAACCCGAGCCAGTGCCAACCTCCAGCACTGTCTCCAATGGTTCGCCCTCCAGCAGGGCCTCACTCATGCGTGCCACGATGTATGGTTGGGAGATGGTCTGTCCATGACCTATCGGTAGTGCGGTATCTTCATATGCACGGCTACTGAGCGCCTCTTCCAGAAATATATGACGGGGTATTTCACGCATCACATTCAATACGTTGTTATCGCGGATACCCTTATGCCGCAGGCGCTCAATAAGTCGCTCCCGAGTACGCTCCGATGTCATCCCAATCCCGCGATGCTGTGGATTTATCATCTACCCTGTATGCTCAAGCCAGTCACCCAACTGCTCCAGTGCCGAGTGCCGGGTAAGATCCACCTGTAGAGGTGTTACCGATACATAGCCCTCACGCACAGCAAAAAAGTCTGTTCCCGGACCGGCATCCTGCTCGGCACCGGCCGGCCCTACCCAGTACACCGTACGCCCCCTTGGATCTTTGGATGCCACTACCGGCTCTGCCTTGTGCCGATGCCCCAGGCGGGTGGCCTGATAACCCTGCAACTGTTCATAGGGGAGATCCGGGATATTGATATTGAGGATGGTATCTGCCGGGAGAGGCTCCCGCTGCAGATGCTCTACCATCTCCCTGGCCACCCTAGCCCCGGTGGCATAATAGACCGGACTAAATGTGGTCATGGAGAGGGCTATGGCAGGCAGACCGAGAAAACGGCCTTCAGTGGCCGCTGCAACCGTCCCGGAATAGAGTACGTCATCACCCATATTCGAGCCTGCATTGATCCCGGCTATCACCATATCCGGCTCCTCTTTTAGCAGCCCGGTAATAGCTAGATGCACACAGTCGGTTGGGGTTCCATCCACCCGGATGAAACCATCCGCCTCGGTATGGGCACGGATAGGGGTATCCAGGGTCAGTGAATTACTGGCAGCGCTACGATCCCGCTCCGGGGCAACCACTGTAACATCTGCAATCAGCGACAACTCTGCATGCAGGATACGTAACCCCGGCGCCTGATAGCCATCATCATTACTCAAAAGTATCTTCATCTCCCCCCCGTCTTGGGCATAACTATATCAAACTCCTGCTATACTGTCGGCCCCGAAGCAACTACCGATTTATAGCACCATGGGACGGGACTCATCCGATAACAAACCTGGCAGCACACCCTTCCAGCAGGCCATGGAGGATGCTGCTCCTATACAACAGGACAAAGTTGAACCATGGAAGAGGCGGCCCCGGCCCCATCCGCTGGAGCGGCGGCAACCGCAGGTGGAGCCTGATGAAGGTTGCTGGCAAGAACACTACTCAGAAAACGAGATCAAGACAGAAGATGAGCTGATGTTCTATCGCCCTGGGGTGCAGCATAAGCTAATGCGTGAACTACGCCGGGGGCGCATCAAGAGCGAGCTGGAACTCGATCTACATGGATTGACGGCCAACCATGCACGCCAGACACTGGAGCAATTCCTGGGGGACTGCATGCAACGCAAGCTACGCTGTGCGCGCATCATCCACGGAAAGGGTTATGGCTCCAAGGGACAGCAGCCGGTACTAAAACAGAAACTCAATATTTGGCTGCGCCAACATAGTGATATCCTGGCATTCTGCTCGGCCACACCACGGGACGGCGGCACAGGTGCCGTCTATGTCCTCCTGCGGTCACCGCACAAACAGGAGCGGTAACCGCAGTTTGTCCCGCTTACCCCTCGCGCTCACTGGGGAGTGGTTTAGGCAATCCTGCCAATTTGCACAACTCTGCGATCGGCTCTTGCGGAAAGATCGTATAGAGGTGCTTGGTGGCCTGCTTATGATCATGGAACGTAGTGCCTATCTTGCCACCGATATCTCTAACCAGAATATGCATCGTAGGATGGGTATTGTTTGCATCCCAATACTCTCGGAAGTAGTCCACCAGACCGATATGGTCATCTTTCAGTTCATATCCCTCCTGCCTGGCTATCTCAGCAGACACCTGCTCCGACCACTGCTCAGGGTTTATCAGAAAACCCTCCTCATCCGTATCTATCGATTCACCATTTATTTTAATAACCATCTCTAATCTCCTCCGTTTTGGGTCAATCCCAGCTTCTACCCTACACCTTGTCTTAGTCTTATTCTAGACTAAATTACTTGGTTTTTGTCTTGTTATAATTAATTCAAGGACTTAAGATCTAAATTAAATTACAATTGGCCTGAATTTATAGGTTCAGCTAGCAGTGAGAGGCCGTTTTATGCGCATTGGACAGGGTTATGATGCCCACCGTTTTAGCCCTGACAGGGAGTTGGTACTGGGTGGCGTATCGATCGAACATGACCAGGGGATGGCCGCCCACTCCGATGGCGATGTGCTGCTCCACGCCCTGTGTGATGCCCTGCTAGGGGCTGCGGGTCAAGGCGACATCGGCCAACACTTTCCAGATAGCAGCGCTGAATTCAAGGATATAGATAGCCGCATCCTGCTACGCAAAGTGGTAAAGCTACTGCACGACAATGGACTGGCGCTGCACAATTGCGACCTGACCATTGTGGCCCAACGGCCCAGACTAGCCGACTATCTGCCGGCGATGCGACAAAACATTGCGGCCGATTTACAGGTTGATCCCTCTGCCATCAATATCAAGGCAACCACCACCGAAGGGATGGGATTCACCGGCAGGGGTGAGGGGATTGCCGCCCAGGCTGTAGTGCTACTCAATGAGTGAGGCTGCACTCTCTAGCCCACACTTCTCACCACAGTTCGTAGCGAGGGCGTCGAAATGCCGCTGCGACGAGGCGCACGGAGCAGAAGACAGTGAAAGCGTAGCTGGCACTACGTCGAACTGGCTGGAGGGAGTACGCCTCGTCACAGCGAGAGGTTCGGCGTCCACAGTAGAAGGGTGGTGAGAAGTGTGGGCTAAATACTCCCAACTCCCCTACTCCCTCGGCAGACCACCATCCTCCGGGGTTATACGCTCCACTCCGGAGGAGTTCCGGGTAGATGAGATCCTTGGGTTTGAGCCTGATGGTGAGGGTGAACACCTCCTGCTGCATGTCCAGAAGCGCAACAGCAATACCGCATGGCTGGCTGGCGAACTGGCGCGGTTTGCCGGCATTCCTCCACGGGATGTCAGTTATGCCGGACTGAAAGACCGTAACGCCGTCACCACCCAGTGGTTCAGTCTGCGCCTGGCCGGGCGTGCAGAGCCAGACTGGGGGCAATTCAAGTCAGAACAGATAACCCTGCTGCAGTGGCAACGCCACCGCCGCAAGCTCCGGCGTGGTGCCCTACAAGGTAACCGTTTCCGCATCCTGATCCGTGAGTTACAGGGTGACCGTGATGAACTGGAGCAGCGCCTGACGACTATTAAACAGCAGGGGGTACCAAACTATTTTGGAGAGCAGCGTTTCGGCCAGCAGGAGGGCAACCTTGTCCTGGCGGAAAAGCTCTTTAGCGGTAACCTGAACCGAGTAGGGCGAACTCAACGTGGCCTCTATATCTCTGCTGCCCGCTCCTACCTATTCAACCAGATCCTGGCAAGCAGGGTGGCTAGCGGCGACTGGAACCGCCCACTGCCGGGTGATCTTATGATGCTGGATGGCCGCCGGGCACTCTTTTTGGCGGAACAGATAGACACAGAGATCACACGCCGTGCGGCCGCGCTTGAGATCCACCCCAGCGGTCCTCTGCATGGCCGCGGTCAGGCAGAGACGACCATGGATGTTGCCGCGCTGGAGCAAACCGTGCTGCAACCGTTTGCATCCTGGCGGGAAGGTCTTGAGCATTGCGGTCTAAAGCAGGAGCGCCGCGCCCTGCGGCTACGGGTCGATGGGCTGGCCTGGTCATGGCCTGCAGCGGATAGCCTGGAACTGGACTTCACCCTGACCAAGGGTAGCTATGCCACAGTGGTACTACGAGAGCTTATCGGTTACACCTATCCCTAAGGTAAAAGGCCGCCAGCTCAAGATCCTCTGGTCGGGTAATCTTGAGGTTATCACGATGCCCCTCTATCATAACCGGGACATGGCCCGCAGCCTCCATAGCTGAAGCTTCATCGGTAACCGGGAGCCCCGCTGTCATGGCATTACCCAACGCCTGGTGGAGCAGGCCAAGACGAAACATCTGGGGGGTATAGGCGTGCCATAGATGCTCCCGTGGCACAGTCTCCTCAACCCGCCCTTCGTTATCTGTCCGCTTCATGCTGTCCTGCACCGGCACCCCTAACAGCCCGCCCACCGCATGCTCGGCCAGACCTGTCATCAGGGCGTCTAGATCTTCCTGCCGCAGGCAGGGACGCACCGCATCATGCACCAGCACCCAGTCACTATCATCCGCGCTCTGGCGCAGCAGGGTGAGTGCATGCAGCACTGAGTGGCCGCGCTCAGTCCCACCATCTACTCGCGTGATACTGGGATGACTGACCATAGAGGTACTCTCCCACCAGCCGTCATCCGGAGACAACGCAACATAGATCCCAGCCAATTGTGGCTGCGCGAGAAGTCCGTCCAGGGTATGTTCAATGATCGTGCGTCCATGGAGTTGCAGATACTGTTTGGGGAAATCACCACCCATGCGACGCCCGACACCAGCGGCTGGAACAACGGCCCAATAGCGTGCCGCAGTCACTCCGATTTACCTTTTGGCTGCTCTATGATCTGGTAGAAGATCTCACCATCACGGATCATCCCCAGCTCACTTCGGGCTCGCTCATCAATGGCATCCAGCCCCTGTTTTAGGTTGCTTACCTCTGCCTGGAGCGCCGCATTACGCTGCCGTAACTGCTCCAGTTCGGCCTGTTGCGTCGCTATATCCTGCTGTAGAGAATAGACCTCTGCCAGACTCCCCTCCCCGACCCAGAGGCGATACTGAAGAAGCAACAGCAGTAGCAGTAGAACTACAATAAGGATACGCATAGCTATCCCTATGCAACCTCAACCTTAGGGCGCAAGGTGCGGAAAGGCCCCTCTGCCAGCATATACGGCCTCATCCCCCAGTTGATCCTCAATCCGCATCAACTGGTTGTATTTAGCCACTCGGTCTGAGCGGCAAAGCGAGCCAGTCTTGATCTGCCCGGTATTGGCCGCCACTACCAGATCGGCAATGGTGGTATCTTCCGTTTCACCGGAACGGTGCGAGATAACCGCAGAATATCCGGCATCATGCGCCATATTGATGGCATCCATGGTCTCGGTTAGGGTGCCAATCTGGTTGAACTTGATAAGGATAGAGTTGGCCACCTTCTCCTCAATACCACGGGAGAGGATGTTGGTATTCGTCACAAACAGGTCATCTCCTACCAGCTGTATCTTGTCACCCAGCTTATCGGTAAGGATCTTCCACCCATCCCAGTCGCTCTCATCCATACCATCTTCAATGGAGATTATTGGATACTGGTCGACCAACGCCGCTAAGTAATCTACAAAACCGGCGGAATCAAACTTGCGCCCCTCAGAGGCAAGATCATATTTGCCATCCCTATAGAATTCTGAACTGGCTGTATCTAGACCCAGATAGATATCATTCCCCGCCTGGAATCCTGCCTTGTCAATCGCCTCCAGAATTATCTCAATCGCCGCCTCATTGGATGGCAGATCAGGGGCAAAGCCGCCCTCATCGCCGACCGCCGTATTCAGCCCGCGGCCCTGCAAGACACTCTTCAGGGAATGAAACACCTCTGCACCATAACGTACTGCTTCACGCATGGAGCCTGCACCCACCGGCAGAATCATGAACTCTTGCAGATCCACACTATTGTCCGCATGCTCCCCACCATTGATGATGTTCATCATCGGCACCGGCATCCTGTAGGGGCCATTGGATAGATAACGGTAGAGTGGCAGGGCCTCCTCCTGCGCCGCAGCGTGGGCCGCAGCCAGGGATACTGCCAGTATGGCGTTAGCCCCCAGCTCACCCTTGTTGTCGGTACCGTCCAGCTCGATCATCTTGCGATCCAGCGTCTCCTGGTCGGAAACATCTATACCTATAAGTGCCTCCCTCAGCACACCACCGATATTGTTGACTGCGGTCAATACGCCCTTACCGCCGTAACGCCCGCTATCACCATCCCGCAGTTCCAGTGCCTCGCGTGAGCCGGTAGAGGCGCCGGAGGGTGCGACTGCACGGCCGATTGCCCCATCGCTGGTTATTACATCGGCCTCTACCGTCGGGTTGCCCCGGGAATCCAGAATTTCACGGCCACGAATATCAATGATCTCAGACATAGTTGCTATCTCAATAATTAATCCATAAATATCAGTCTACTACATTTATCTCTTCACCACGTGATCAATCTCACATAGCGTCTTTAACAGCGCCCGCATACCTTCCAGCGGCCAGGAGTTGGGGCCATCACAGAGCGCCTTGTCCGGATGTGGGTGAGTCTCCATAAATATACCAGATATCCCTACCGCCACCGCTGCCCGCGCCAACAGCGGGATAAACTCACGCTGACCACCAGAGTGGCTACCTTCACCCCCTGGTAGTTGTACCGAATGGGTGGCATCAAACACCACTGGACACCCAGTCTCCTGCAGGATTGCCAGAGAACGCATATCCGAGACCAGGTTGTTATAACCGAAAGTGGTACCCCTCTCGCAGACCATGATCTGCTCATTGCCAACGGCACGGGCCTTGGCTACCACCTGCTGCATATCACCTGGGGCCAGAAACTGCCCCTTCTTCAGATTTACCGGACGCTTCTGGGCCGCCACCTTCTGGATAAAGTCGGTCTGCCGGCAGAGCAGGGCCGGGGTCTGCAGTACATCCACCACACTGGCCACCTCCTCCAGCGGGGTATCTTCGTGGACGTCGGTCAACACCGGCACCCCGATCTGCTTGCGCACCTTCTCCAGGATATAGAGCCCCTCTTCCAAACCAGGACCCCGAAAGCTATCCACTGAAGAGCGGTTGGCCTTATCAAAAGAGGACTTGTAGATGAAGGGGATACCAAGCTCCGTGGTCATCTCCTTGAGCAGGCCCGCAGTGTCCAGGGCCAACTGCTCGCTTTCGATCACACACGGCCCTGCGATCAAAAACAGGGGGCGATCCAGTCCCACCTTAAAACCGCATAGGTTCATCTGCTGGCAACCCTCTTTTTGTAATCTCGTGCGGCCTGGACGAATCCAGAGAAGAGCGGATGCCCAGCCCGCGGGGTAGAGGTGAATTCAGGATGGAACTGACAGGCCAGAAACCATGGATGCCCAGGGAGCTCCATCATCTCCATAAGCTCCCCATCAATGGAACGACCGCAAATCTTTAGGCCCGCCTGCTCCAGGGTCTCCAGATACTGGTTATTAAACTCGTAACGGTGCCGGTGGCGCTCCACAATCAACTCCTTGCCGTAGAGCTTGTGCGCCAGACTATCCTCTACCAGACGACACTCTTGTCCACCCAGGCGCATACTGCCGCCGAGATCTGAATTCTCGTCACGCTGTTCCACCTTGCCATCCGCATTCAGCCATTCGGTAATCAGGGCGATCACCGGATGCGGTGTTTCAAGATCAAATTCAGTACTATGAGCCCCGGCAAGACCAGCCACATTGCGCGCATACTCGATTACCGCTACCTGCATCCCGAGACAGATCCCCAGATAAGGGATGTTATTCTCCCGCGCGTAACGCACCGCCTCTACCTTACCCTCGACCCCACGTTCGCCAAAGCCACCAGGCACCAGGATCGCATCTGCTCCTTGAAGCTGCTCCAGCCCATCCTCCTCAATCTCCTCGGCATCCACATACTTTATGTCAACCTTAGTGCGAGTATGGATGCCGGCATGAACCAACGCCTCAGTGAGGCTCTTATAGGCCTCGGTGAGGTGCATATATTTCCCCACCATGGCGATGCATACCTCACCATCTGCCCCATCCAGCCCATCAATGACCGCCTGCCACTCTGTTAGATCGGCCGGCGGCAGATCGAGTCCAAACTGCTGTACCACCAGCTCATCCAGTTGCTGTGCATGCAACATCAGCGGGATCCGGTAGATATTATCTGCATCTACCGCCGAGATTACCGCTCTGTCCTGAACATTGGTAAACAGGGCGATCTTTTTACGCTCCCCATCCGGCAGCGGACGATCGGCCCGGCAGAGCAGGATATCCGGCTGAATACCGATAGAGCGAAGTTCTTTCACCGAATGCTGGGTTGGCTTGGTCTTGATCTCTTTTGAGACCGCGATGTACGGCACCAGGGTCAGATGTATAAATACAGCATTCTGATGCCCCAGCTCTATCCCCATCTGCCGAATCGCCTCCATGAATGGCTGCGACTCAATATCACCCACGGTACCGCCGATCTCCACCAGGGTTACATCGTTGTCACCAGCCCCCAGCCGCACATTCTCCTTGATCTCATTGGTGATATGGGGGATGACTTGAACAGTTCCACCAAGATAGTCGCCGCGCCGCTCCTTGCGGATCACATTCTCGTAGATCTGACCGGTGGTGAAGTTATTGTTCTTCCCCATGGTAGAGCTGACAAAACGCTCATAGTGGCCAAGATCCAGATCGGTCTCGCTACCGTCTTCGGTGACAAAGACCTCACCGTGTTGGAACGGACTCATGGTGCCAGGATCTACGTTTATATAGGGGTCTAGCTTGATCATGGTGACACTCAAGCCGCGAGACTCAAGCAGCGCACCAAGGGATGCGGAGGCGATACCCTTCCCCAGGGAAGAGACCACACCGCCCGTTATGAAGACGAATTTATTCATGAGAATAGAATGCAACCAGTGGCAATACGGACGGGATTAAACGGTACCAGAATCGCACCTGTTCCACAATCTCCACATGGGTGGTTTCGTTTTCTATTGTGGATCTGAAGCCAACTCCGAAGGACTGTTCTCCGCATCCACAACCCAGAGCGCAGCAACATTGTCCTTGCTGATCGCTGCCAGCCGGGCGGCATGGGCAGTGAGTTCCTCCGCGTTGGCCCGCACCACGACCAGGGGTGCGCGCCCACTCGGCAGGCGCCGTATATCCTCCTCCTGCTCACCCTGAAAGCCGCTGGAAAACCCATCCAGGGCCAAGGCGGCCTGCCCGCCGGTCATCGCCAGATAGACATCGCTCAAGATCTCGGCATCCAGAAGTGCCCCGTGCAGCTCGCGGTGGCTATTGTCAATGTCATAGCGCCGACACAGCGCATCAAGGCTATTGCGCTGCCCCGGATGCATCTTCTTGGCCAGCGCCAGGGTGTCGGTAACGCTACAGTAATCCTCCAACTGCGCCCACTCTCCACCCAATAGCGACAGCTCATAGTTGATAAAACCGACATCGAAGGGGGCGTTATGGATGATCAACTCGGCGCCCCTGATATAGTCGATAAAATCGCCGACTATATCGCTGAAACGGGGTTTATCGGCAAGAAACTCATCACTGATCCCGTGAACTTCGGCCGCCGCCGCATCGATCTCCCGGTCAGGCTGCAGGTATTGCTGGAAATTATTCCCGGTCAAACGGCGATCGACCTGCTCAACACAGCCTATCTCGATGATACGGTGGCCCTGCTTGGTCTCCAGGCCGGTGGTCTCTGTATCCAGTATTATTTGGCGCATGTCTTGAACATCCCTTAAAACTTGTAAACTGTTAAGGAGAAGAAACTGCTGCAACAGACTTTTCAGGTCTACTTCAGCTCATCAATACCCCTGTTGGCCAGTTCATCAGCCAACTCGTTCTCCGGGTGTCCGCTGTGGCCCTTCACCCATGCCCAGTCGATCTCATGTAGTGTTACCAGTTCATCCAGGGTACGCCACAGATCCATATTCTTGACCGGTTTCTTGTTGGCCGTCTTCCAGCCATTGCGTTTCCAATTGTGGATCCACTGGTTGATACCATTTTTGACATATTGAGAATCGGTGGTAATCCTGATCTTTGCCGGTCTGGTCAACGCCTGCAGTGCCGCGATGACTGCAAACAGCTCCATGCGGTTGTTGGTAGTCTCAGGCTCACCCCCCCAGAGCTGCTTTTCGTTGCCGCGATAGCGCATGACCGCCCCCCAGCCTCCCGGCCCAGGATTACCCCGGCACGCCCCATCGGTAAAGATATCTACCCGCTCAGCCACTACCACTCCTCGTTGTTGGTTCAACCACCCGCCCCCCAAAGAGTGAGGCCCGCTCTCTCCAGCCAGCACTTATAGTGGTCAATGTCGAGACCCGACGCACTGCCTGGATCATATAAGCCCCTGCCAAAAACGGCCAGAAACGTTCCCCAAGCTGCTCCATAAACTCCAGTCTGCCCATTACAACAGGGCTTTGCAGGGGGGGGCGAAACATCAGCGGCATCGCCAGTTCCAGCTCAAAACCTAGTAGTGATAACCAGTCATGCAGCCGCCGCTGGGAGATAAACTGACCACACCACGGCACCCTACCACGGCCTCTGCCAAAGAGTCTCCACGCGCCCCACAGACTCCATGGATTAAAGCCCATAATCAGCAATCGCCCTTCAGGGATCAGCACCCTCTCTACCTCACGCAGCACTTGGTGTGGATCGGCCGCGAAATCGAGGGTGTGGAACAGGAGCACGGCATCGATGCTATCTGTGGCTACCGGCATGAACATGGGATCGGCCTGTATACCGAGGGTTCCAGCCATGAGCCGTCTACTGCCATTCATGATCAGGTGGCTACGCATCTTGCTGGCCTGGGCGATCTGATCGCTACCGGCGGCCATCCCAAATTGCAGCAGGTAATAACCAAATAGCTCCGGCAACAGCCGCTTGAGCAGGGCCATCTCCTGCTCCTGCAGATAGCGCCCCGGCAGCTGCCAAAACCACTGCTCGAGGCTAGCACTGATGTCCGGTTCCGCTTGGCAAAAGTTAGAAGATCTCATGGCTGGCTAAAAGCATACCCTTATCGTGAATGGTGGGCAAAACAAGCTCTGGAAAACGGGTCGCCACTCCAGTATAGTTTTGCGGGCTATGTCCCTAAACCTGCGCAAGCTCAACATTCTGATCCTCGCCCTGGCAACTCTGCTGCTGTCTGGCTGTATGCAGGGTTCATACCGGAGCGATCTCGGCGGCCCACTATGGGACCGGGTAACCGACGGATTGGCGCTGGAAAATTATGACCATCCACGGGTTGCAGCAGAGATCAAACGGATAGGTGACCAACAGGGTTATCTCGACCTGCTGCAACGCCAGGCAGAGCCCTATCTCTACTTTGTGGTTACCGAGGTGGAACGGCGCGGTCTCCCAATGGAGCTGGCGCTGCTACCGGCAATAGAGAGCATGTACCGCCCCTTCGCCTACTCACACGGCAGGGCCGCCGGCCTGTGGCAGTTTATCCCGGGCACCGGCAAGCGCTATGGCCTGCAGCAGAACTGGTGGTATGACGGTCGGCGTGATATAGCCGCCTCGACCCGCGCCGCACTAGATCTTCTTGAGACCCTAAACCGGCGATATGATGGTGATTGGGAGCTGACACTTGCCGCCTATAACGCTGGCCCTGGCAGTATAAGGAGAGCTCGGCGCAAAAACGAAGCACAGGGGAAGGATACCGACTTCTGGTCCCTGCGACTGACCACAGAGACCAGCAGATATGTTCCCCGTCTGCTGGCCATATCCTCTATCCTGAAAAACCGGCGGCAACTCGGTCTACATATTGGCACCATCCCCAATAGACCGGTGTTCACGGCGATAGATACAGGTTCACAGATCGATCTGGCGATGGCTGCAGAGATGGCCGGTATATCCCTGGATGATCTCTACCGTCTCAATCCAGGGTTCAACCGTTGGGCCACCGCCCCTGATGGGCCGCACCATCTGCAAATCCCTGTCGAGAGGGCCGCGGAGTTCAAGACTAAACTGGCACAACTGGATCCAAACGAACGGATGCAGTGGCGGCGCTATCGCATCAAGAGTGGTGACAGCCTGGGGACTATTGCCGCCAAGAGTGGCACCACCGTCAAGCTGATCAGGCAGATCAATAAGATCAAAGGCAACAACATCCGGGCCGGCAAACATCTGCTACTCCCGGTCGCCTCCAAACAGCCATCACAGTATGCCTTGAGCGCCACCCAGCGCAAATCCAAGATCCAGAATAGAAAACGTAGCGGTACCCGTATCACCCATATTGTCCGCTCCGGAGACACCATGTGGGCTCTTGCACAGAAATACCACGTGCACCACCGCAGCCTGGCCCGCTGGAACGGCATGGCCCCGCGCGATACCCTTAGTCTTGGTCAGGAGCTGGTTATCTGGACAAAAGAGCAGGAGCAGGCACCAGTACCGCAGGCCTTCAATATAGATACCCGCCCCCCGAACAGCCGAAGCACCCTGCACTATCGGGTGCGCCAGGGCGACTCCCTCGCGCGGATAGCCCAGCGCTTCAAAGTAAGGGTAGCCGATCTACAAAGCTGGAACAGCCTGCCGGGGAAGTATCTCCAACCGGGACAGAAGATAAAGCTCTATGTGGATGTGACAGAGCAGACACTATAGGTTGGTAGTTGGATCGACTTTACTCCCTCGTGGTAGAGTTCATTAGAAATGGGATTCATCTCTACCAGCAACATGACCAGCATCCATAATTATATGTTAGCAGTGCTACGTGCGGCCTGTATGGCCAGCATCTTTATCTGCCTGCCCGCCAATGGCGCAGTACATAAATCCCATGCGATCACCCTGTATGGAGAGCCACCGAAATACGCTGCCGATTTCAAACATTTTGACTATGTAAATCCCAACGCCCCTGTAGGTGGCACCTTTCGGGTCGCCCCAGTACAGGAGGCCTCATTCGACAGCTTCCACCCCTATATTGCCAAGGGGGATGCAGTGGAAACCGGTTCGATTGAACCATTGATGATAGCTAGCGCGGATGAGCCGTTTACTAATTATGGACTGATCGCGCAGACAGTTGAGTGGCCGGACGATCGCTCATGGGTAATCTTCAACCTTAACCCAAAGGCGCGCTGGCATGATGGCAAGGCGATCACTGCCGATGATGTGGTGTGGACATTTAATACCCTGATTGAAAAGGGCAGCCCGCAATACCGCTTCTACTACGCGAGTGTAAACAGCGTTGAGAGGCTGGACAGGCTGCGGGTACGCTTCAGCTTCAGTGAGGCCAACAATAGGGAACTACCCCTGATCATTGGACAGCTTCCAGTCCTGCCAAAGCACTACTGGGAAGGGCGTGATTTCAGCAAGACTACCCTGGAGCCGCCGCTGGGCAGCGGCCCCTACCGGATCAAGGAATTTGAAGCAGGACGCTTTGTCCTCCAGGAGAGGGTTGCCGATTACTGGGCCAAGGATCATCCGGCGCGGGTTGGGCAGAACAACTTCGCCCATATCCGCACCGATTTTTTTCGTGATGTAACGGCCATCCGCCTCGCCCTAAAGTCTGGCCGCCTGGACTTCCGCCATGAGAATCAGGCCAAGGCCTGGGCACTAGACTACGACGTTGATGTAGTAAAAGATGGGCTGCTGATTAAGGAGCGTGTCGCCCACCAGGCCCCACAGGGGATGCAGGGGACAGTACTAAACACCAGGCGTGCGGTGTTTGCGGACCCACTGGTACGTGAGGCGGTTGGTCTGGCCTTTGATTTTGAGTGGACCAACAGGAATCTGTTCTTTGGCCAATATACCCGCTCTAACAGCTATTTCTCCAACTCGTTACTGGCGGCGACCGGTCTACCCGAAGGCCGGGAGCTGGAGATACTGCAACGCTACCGTGGTCAGATCCCTGAACGCATATTCAACCAACCTATAACAATCCCTACAACCGATGGCAGCGGTTGGGCACGAGACAATCTGCGTCAGGCATTCAGACTATTGGCGAAGGCAGGCTGGAAAGTAAAAGATCAGAAGCTTGTAAACGCTAGTGGTCAACAGTTTGAATTTGAGATCCTGCTGGTCTCCAAGGGCTTTGAGCGCATCATGCTGCCATGGGTGCGTAACCTGCGGCGTCTGGGAATGCGGGTAAATATTCGGCTGGTAGACGCCGCACAATTTATCAACCGTATCCGCTCATTTGATTTCGATGCCATCATCTCCGGCTTTGGCCAGTCTGAAAATCCCGGCAATGAGCAGCGCAACTACTGGACCAGTAGCGCGGCAAAGTCGGAAGGATCACGCAATCTAGCCGGTGTAAATAGTCCGGTAATAGATGAGATCGTGGAAAAGCTGATCCAGGCGCCCGACCGGGAGACCCTGACCGCCTACGCCAAGGTGCTGGATCGGCTGCTGCTGTTCGGCTTTTATGTAGTGCCCAACTGGCATCTGTCGGCAGACCGCATCCTCTATTGGGATAAATTTGACCGCCCGGATGTGCCCCTCAAAGATGGCGTGATGATCTCTCGCTGGTGGTTTGATGCGGACAAGGCTGCCGCACTGGAGTCTGCACTTCAGGGACGTAAACTGGAAGACGCAGGGCAAGAAAGTCCGCCGACAGAGCGACCCTGGTGGCTGCTACTTGCGGTTTTACTCCTTGGCGGCTGGATGCTAAAACGTTATTTCAGAAAATCCAAATCTGCCGATGGTAAAGCATAATGGGCGCATATATTGTCAGACGGCTACTGCTGATCATCCCGACCCTGCTGCTAATAATGCTGATCAACTTTTTGGTCATACAGGCGGCGCCGGGTGGGCCAGTGGAACAGGTGATTGCCAACCTGACAGGTCATGGCGCAGATATCACCACCCGTGTAACTCAGGGCGGTGCCGGAGAGAATCTCCAAAATAACGCTTCTAACGCCGCAGGTGCGACCGGCAAATACCGTGGGGCGCAAGGGCTTGACCCGGAATTCATCAAGAGCCTGGAGAAACAGTTTGGGTTTGATAAGCCTATGCATATACGTTTCTTTGATATGCTGAAAAATTATATCCAGTTAGACTTTGGCGACAGCTTTTTTCAAGACCGGAGCGTAGTTGATCTGGTAATAGATAAGATGCCGGTATCGATATCCCTCGGCATCTGGACCACCCTGCTGGTCTATCTGATAAGCATACCCCTAGGCATCCTCAAGGCCACCCGTGATGGCTCTCCATTTGATGTATGGACAAGTGTGGCCATAATTATTGGCACCGCCATCCCCAGCTTTCTGTTCGCGGTATTCCTGCTGCTGCTGTTTGCCGGCGGCAGTTACCTCGACTGGTTCCCGTTGGCCGGGCTAACCTCCGAGAACTGGGACACCCTATCCTGGCCAGCAAAAATAGCCGACTATCTGTGGCATATGGTGCTACCTATAACCGCTATGGCCATTGGTGGTTTTGCCACCCTGACCATGCTGACGAAGAACTCCTTTCTTGATCAGATCAATCAGCAGTATGTAACCACTGCGCGGGCCAAGGGGCTGACAGAACGCCGGGTTATGCTGGGCCATGTATTTCGCAACGCCATGCTGATTGTTATCGCCGGATTTCCCGCAGCATTTATCGGCATACTGTTTACTAGCTCACTACTGATTGAGATCATCTTCAGCCTCGACGGCCTGGGACTACTCGGCTTTGAAGCAGCATTTAAAAGAGACTACCCGGTAATGTTTGGCACGCTCTTCCTTTTCTCTCTGCTTGGGCTACTGATGAATCTTGTCGGCGATCTGACCTATACCCTGGTAGATCCGAGGATCGATTTTGAACGGCAGGATACCTGATGAATCCCCTAACCCAGAAACGGTGGTCCGCCTTTAAAGCCAACAAACGCGGCTGGTGGTCGCTGTGGCTATTTATGCTGATATTTATAGTGACCCTGTTTGCCGAGTTCATCGCCAATGACAAGCCATTCATAGTGAGCTACCAGGGCGAGCTATATAGCCCCATCTTCCACGCCTACGCAGAGACCACTTTTGGCGGTGAGTTTGGCACCGAGGCCGACTACCAGGATCCGTTTATTGAGAAGAAGATAAACAGCAGTGGCTGGATGGTGTGGCCATTGATCCGTTACGACCACCGGACAGTGGCCTGGGATCTACCTACACCAGCACCCTCCCCGCCGGACGCCCAACACTGGCTGGGAACAGATGACCAGGCGCGCAGTGTGATGGCAAGATTGATCTACGGGTTTCGCATCTCCATACTATTCGGCTTTGCCCTAACCATTATATCTGCCCTTATTGGAATCGCAGCCGGAGCGATACAAGGCTACTTCGGTGGCTGGGTGGACCTGCTGTTTCAACGCTTTATCGAGGTCTGGTCAGGACTACCTATCCTCTATCTACTAATCATTATGGCCAGCATTGTAGAGCCGAATTTCTGGTGGCTGCTGGCAATCATGCTGCTCTTCTCATGGATGGGATTTGTCGGGGTGGTACGGGCAGAGTTCCTGCGGGCGCGTAATTTTGAGTATGTGCGTGCCGCCCGTTCTATGGGGGTAAGCAATGCCAAGATAATGTTCCGGCATATCCTGCCAAATGCGATGGTCGCAACCCTGACCTTTATGCCCTTCACCCTGGCCGGTTCGGTAACGGTACTCACCTCGCTCGACTTTCTGGGTATCGGCCTACCGCCCGGCTCCGCCTCCCTGGGAGAGCTGCTGGCACAGGGTAAGGCGAACCTGCAAGCACCCTGGCTGGGGCTGACCGGCTTCTTTACCATAGCCGTTATGTTGTCACTCCTGATATTCATCGGCGAAGCGGTGCGTGACGCCTTTGATCCGCGCAAACATTTTGGATGAGCACGGTGGATAACAAAACTCTACTCACGGTGCGCGATCTATCCGTCACCTTCCACGCTGGCAGGGGTGACATTGAGGCGGTCAAACGGATCTCATTTGAGATACAGGCCGGTGAGACCCTGGCGCTGGTTGGAGAGAGCGGCTCGGGCAAGTCGGTAACCGCCCTGTCGCTCATGCAGCTACTGCCCTACCCCAAGGCATCACATCCATCTGGCTCTATCAGATACCGTGAGCAGGAGATTGTCGGGGCAGATACTGCTTTATTACAGAACATCCGTGGCAACGATATCGGCATGATCTTCCAGGAGCCGATGACCGCTCTAAACCCGCTGCACACGATTGAAAAACAGATCAGTGAGGTGCTACTACTACATCGACAGATGAGTATCAATGAGGCGCGTGCCGAAACACTGAGCCTACTACACAAGGTCAAGATACGTGACCCGGAACAGCGTCTCTCCAGCTATCCCCATCAACTCTCCGGGGGACAACGCCAACGGGTGATGATCGCCATGGCCCTGGCCAACAGACCGGATATACTGATTGCGGATGAGCCAACCACCGCCCTGGATGTAACTGTACAGGCAGAGATACTGACCCTGCTGAAATCACTCCAGGCCAGTATGGGTATGGCAATACTGCTAATCACCCATGATCTTGCGATGGTCGAAAAGGTCTCTGATCGGGTGGCGGTAATGCGCGCCGGTGAGTTGGTTGAGACGGCCGACACCGCAACCCTGTTTACCAACCCACGCCACCCCTACACCAAGATGCTGCTGCAGGCAGAGCCTGGTGTGCGCACCATCAGACCACCGGACGAGAAGGCCGCAAAGATAATCGGCTGCAGTGGACTTAAGGTGTGGTTTCCGATCAAGCGGGGCCTGCTACGGCGCACTGTCGATCATGTGAAGGCCATCGATGGGATTGATCTCTCCATTCAGGCGGGACGCACCCTTGGGGTGGTCGGCGAGAGTGGCTCCGGCAAGACAACCCTGGCACTGGCTCTGCTGCGCCTCACCCAAAGCATGGGGGAAATCCGTTTTGAGCAGCAGCGGATAGATGGCCGTAATAACAAACAGATGAAGGACATGCGCCCACATATGCAGATGGTGTTTCAAGACCCTTACGGCTCGCTGAGTCCGCGTCTGACGGTGGCCGAGATTGTGGTGGAAGGTCTGGAGGCGCACCACATAGGTTCCAGAGCGGAGCGTGAGCAGGCAGTCATCCAGATACTAGAGGAGGTTGGGATCGATCCAGCCAGCCGCCAACGCTATCCACACGAGTTCTCTGGCGGACAGCGTCAACGTATAGCCATTGCCCGCGCCATGATCATGCAGCCCAAGTTGGTTGTACTAGATGAGCCAACCTCTGCCTTAGATCGAACCGTTCAGGGCCAAATTATCGAACTTCTGGATGAACTACAGGAGAAGCACGGGTTGGCCTACATGTTTATCAGCCATGACCTATCTGTGGTGCGGGCGCTGAGTGACGAAATCCTGGTGTTACAATACGGCAAGCCGGTGGAGTACGGCCCGGCGCAACAGCTGTTTGCACAGCCACAAGAGGATTACACCAGACAGCTGATTACGGCGGCCACGGAATTTACCAGGGGTCTATCGGAGGGTTCAGTGCGGCGTAAAAATCCAACTAGTACCTAGCAGCAAACTCTCAAACCTCTACCCAGTATCCCGCACGCAGAGGCTGCGCTCAACTGCAAGCACTGCCGCCTCCACTCGTGAGTGGACATTCAACTTACGCATGATAGCCTTTACATGCAACTTAACGGTGCCATCCGATATCCCCAGGGCACGGGCTATCAACTTGTTGCTCTGTCCCTCTACCAGATGGCACAGTATCTCGCGCTCACGTGGGGTAAGGCTAGAGAATACATCTTCAGCCGCAGCCTGTTCTTCCACCCCCTGTACTACCTTGGCCAGGATACCAGTCAGTTCTGGTGCCACTACGGTGATACCAGAACTGATATCCTCCAGCGCCTTGACCAGATCATCCGGCTCCATCTCCTTTAGCAGATATCCTCGTGCACCATTCTGCAGTGATTCGATCAGATCATCCTCATCGCGGCTGGTAGTAAGCATCGCCACCGACTGGTTTGGGTTGCTACCACGCAGCTATTTGAGCACATCGATACCATACATATCTGGCATCCGCATATCGAGCAGTACTACATCCGGCTCCTGCTCAAGCGCCAGGCCGATACCCTCGCGGCAATCGCCAGTCGCCGCTATTACCTCTATACCGAGGCGCTGCAGCAACTGCTGTAGCCCAACCCGAAACAGAGCATGATCGTCAATCAGTAACACTCGCATCAAAATTGCTCTCTCAATCTGCCGTCGTCCGCTCTACTTTCACTGGGATTGTAAACCAACTCTACCCTGGTACCCTCACCCGGTTCGCTCTCAATACTCAACTGTCCACCGAGTCGCCGCGCCCGCTCCTCCATAATAGATAGGCCAATATGTTCTCCTGGACCACCCGGCGAAACGGCTGCACTGAAGCCAACCCCATCATCCTCCACCAAGAACAGATACGCCGCATCCTCCACGCAAGAGATCAAAATACGTACGTTTTTGGCCTTGGCATGTTTGCGAATATTGGCCAGGCACTCCTGGATGATCCGTAGGATCTGCTTCTCCTCCCCCGCATTAAGATCCATATTGGGACAATCGCGCTGCAACAGGATATGGATACCACTCTCCTGACGGAAACGCCGAACCAGCTTTTTCAACCCTGGCTCCAACCCCTGTTGCGCCACTGGCGCCAGAAAGCTGTTCAACAGCTCACGCAATTCTGTGTGGGCCTCATCAATCCTGCTGCTGATACCCTGTAGATCAGAGTTAACCTCGGCAGAGACAACATTTTTATCCAGCGTATCCTCCAGCATGCGTACCTGAAAGCGAAGACTAGCCAAGGTCTGGGCCAACGAGTCGTGCAGCTCATGCGCCATGGTGGTGCGTTCTTCCATAATAGAGAGCCGCCGCGACTCCTCATCCAGATTATTCCTTGCTATGGCCATACCCAGGTGGCTACCGATGGCCGCCAGCAGATCGAGCAGCTCCTTACCTCCATCCACCCTCTCTCTATCTACATATAGAGAGTAATATCCAAGCCTCTCCCCCTGATACTCCAGAGGAACCTCAATACAGCCCACCTCATCGGACGAGAACATGGTATGCCCTGCCACCTTGGCACAGCAGCCCGATGCATCTTCACACAGAATATCTCCCCGCGAGATCGTCCTGCCGCAACTACATAGAGGTACTGGCAACTGCTCTTTACCGCTTACGAATTCGCCATCCAGTCCGATACTCCCAACCAGCCGCATGCGCCCCTCTGCAACCACCAGGTTTATGCTAGCGGAACGAGCACAAACCATATCATGCAAGATACGGAGAAACCTTATCAGCAACTCATCCAATTCGCCTACCTGATTGATACTGGCCGCCACGTCATACAGGATTTGAAGAGAGGCGGTCTGTTGCGACAATCTTCTGGTTTGATGATCTACCCGCTCCTCCATATCGGCATAGATCTCGGTCAACTCGTCACTCAAGCTATCAAAATCACGCACCACCGAACCCAGCACGCCTACATTTTCAAACGGCAGGGTGTTTAGTGGATCGCCTTGACACACTTTGGCCACCGACTGCTCCAGTCGTACTAGGGGCTTTAATAGCTGGCTACGGAGCCGCACTACTCCCATCAAGGCAGTAATCAGAACCAGCCCAAGCAACGCCAACAGCCATGGGAATAGCTCTCCACTCCGCTCTGGCTCAATATAGAGCAGCAAGGCAATGACCATGCTAGCGGTTAGCCCCAGCAACAGGAAGGCAAGCGGCAGCAGCAACCGCCCACCCAGCAGGATATGCAAGATAGAGGCCTCGCCCACCGTGGATGGAGCAGACAGACCGCTCCCAGCAGATATTACCCCCCTCTGTTGCCTGTTACTCGCTACCATATCTAAATCTATCCAATAGTATCTCTACCCCAGCAACGCTGCCTTTATCGCCGTTAGCTGCCGCCGCTCCAGCTCAAGACCTAGTTCGGCCCCACTGTAACCATCCTGTTGCAACTCCTGGCTAGAGATCCCAGCCATGGCCTGCAGGGCCAGCTCCAGATTACGTCTGGCGGCCGGCACTACCTCTGGCCACAGAGCGCTACCAGCCTGGCAAAAATGGTCGAACCGCTTAACCTGCTGCGCGGCGCGACTCTGCCGGATCAGTTGCAGTATAGACTCAGCTCTGCCCTCCCCCGCATCCTGGAATAGCTCACCGCCACGTTGTAACAGCTCCAGCAGCTCACAATACCCACGGGGGGCGCGTAGCCTGCGACAGAACAGATCCAGATCGCTACCATCGGCTGTCACCGCCCACATCACCACCGCAAATCGTACCGCCGGCTCACTGCTACTGGCAGCAGCCCGCTGCAGGGCAACCATGGACTCCGGCCGCTGCTCCAGGATCACAGCCAGCTCCGGCAACAGGATCGCCAGGGCACCGGCCTCCTGTAGCACCTCAAAGAAGCGCCATGGATAGTCCTCTCCCAGGGCACGCTCCATCTCCCTCCAGACCCGTTCCGGCTGAAGTGCCTGAAGCTCACCTGAGGCAACCATTTCCCGCAGGAGCGCCTGGGTCTCACTGGCGACAGCAAAGTCAAGCTTGGCGGCAAACCGTGCCAGCCGTAACAGCCGCACCGGATCCTCGGCAAAAACCGGTGAGATATGGCGCAGCACCCTCTGCTCCAGATCTTCACGTCCAGCAAACAGATCGATCAAATTGCCGGCCTCATCCTCGGCCATGGCATTGATGGTAAGGTCGCGCCGTTGCAGATCCTGCTGCAGGGTGATCTCTGGTCCGCAATCCACGCTGAACCCGGCATAACCTGGTGCCGTTTTGCTCTCAGTACGGGCCAGTGCGTACTCCTCCCCGCTCTGCGGGTGCAGAAATACCGGAAACTCCGCTTCCACCTGGCGGAAGCCCTGCTGCTCCAACTCGGTTGCAGTGGCCCCCACCACCACCCAATCGCGCTCAACCACCGGCAGACCAAGTAGCCTGTCACGTAGCGCACCGCCAACCAGATATATCTTCATTCAACAGCTCCAGGGCAGTAATGGGTTGCTAATGTGTGTGCCATGTTAGAATACATATTTACAGCATGCCATATAGGCATTACCACCGATATTTAAGGTTAATTCAATGGTACAGGATTGCAGTTATAACGAACTCTACCCTCTACAGGTGCTAGATGACAGTATGGAACCGGAGTTCCCGGCACAGTGCGTCATTGTACTGGAGCCATCGAATGTATGCGCCACTGGCGCTTTTGTGGTCGCCACTGTAGGAGGAGAGCGCTGGTTTCGCCAGTTTATCCGTGACCCGGATGGCACTGAAAAACTGGCTGCAATGCACCCTGATTACAGTGACATAAAGTTGCAAGATGGCAACTACAGGATCGAGGGGGTAGTTGTGCAGCGTAATATCAACCGCAAGATAAAGCACTACCGACCATATGAGCCAAATAACGGGGAGCCCACTGAATAGCTACTAACGTAGCCGCGCCTTAACCTCCTGCCACAAAGCCTCATAGGCCTGCTCGGCTGGACAGTTTGGGGAAAAGCTGCCAAGTGGCGCCCGGTGGATACCCATCTGCTCGACACTACTGGCATAGGGGATAAAGTTGTCCAGCATTTCGCTGTGGACGGCAGGTATCTGCTCCAGTATATCCCGGTGCATCCGCTTTCGCCGATCTACCATGGAGAAGAATGGCATCAGATCTACGCCCTTTATTTTGTGGTCCGCAAAGAACTCACACAACTGCTGGTAGGTGCGTATGGAGAGGACCGTAGGGATCGTTGGAATTAGCAACGCATCCGCCGCCCGAAAGATATTTTCCGACACCAGTGAAATGCTGGGCGGACAGTCTAAAAAGATCCTATCATACTCATAGGAGAGCGGGCGTAGTAACTTCAGTAGCTGCTTGGCTGGCTTATTTGCCTCATTCAACGCAAGATCCATGTTGCGATAGGAGAAGTCGGCAGGTAGAAGATCCAGGTTCTCGAAGTCACTGCCTTTGATCAGATCATCCAGTTCCTGCCTGCCACGCACCAGCTTTCTGCCACCGCCCTTTATCCGCGGCTTGATACGAAAGTAGAAGCTTGCCGCGCCCTGCGGATCCAGATCCCAAACCAGGGTACGAAACCCCTCTTTGGCGGATAGGTAGGCTAGATTGACCGCGGTGGCAGTCTTACCCACCCCTCCCTTTATATTGTAGACACCTATAATCCGCATATCAGCTACTACCACCTTGCGCCTTGCCGGAGCATAGCTGACATAATATCTTACGATTCTCTCTGCTCGCAAAGTCAGCAAAGCAGTCGGCAAATTTGGTCCGCGCCAGGCGTTGACGCTTTAACATGTCATCTACCAACATCCCCATCGCCAGCAAAGTATCAGCCGGCACGCTCCGCTCCACTACCATCTGGTGGGCGAACCCCTTCATCTTATTGGCCTGCACCTCCAGATCCTGAAAATCACCCAGATTATTCAGTAGCTTTTTTAGTGCTTTAATAGGTGAAAGAAGCTTCTTCTGAGGGTATAGGCTCTGGAAGAATTCCATCAGGTAGCGAAGCTTCTTGCAGCTCTTACGCAGTTCGTGCAGCTCCTCAGCAGGGGAGTTCGCAGTGATGGCCATCCCATCTTTTAGCACCTGCCGGAACACCTTATCGATACGCTTGTTAGCAATCTCCCGGATTGGACGAATTGCATTAGGCGTCAGCGGTACCTTGGGTGGAGGCGTCTCCAGAAATGCTCGCCACTCTTTGCAAAACGTGCGGAAACGAGGGGAGTTAATCTCCTGCACCATCGCTCGTTGCTCACTCTTCTGGTGGGCATATAGAAAAAAGTGCAATGGCTCCAGATCGGAGCGATATTCTCGCGGCAGGATATGCCGGTACCGGTCAAAATCCAGCAGATATACATCCATATCCCTGGTCTGGCCGGTTATCTTCCCCACCCAGGCAAGGCTGGAGCTGAACCGTTTTACATCTTCATCCATGAAAACACCCTTGATCTGGCTCAGTGCAGAGCGAGCACGACGTACCGCTACCCTCAGGTCATGCAGAAACTCGCTATCCAGATCGGCCTTAGCACCTGGAATATTGGACTCCATAGTATTTAGCAGATGAAGTTGGATACCTTGGAGCGCCTCATCTGCCCTTTGAGTTGGATCAAGCTTAAAATCCAGCTTGGATGAGTAGTCTCCCGGCTGGCATCCAAGCGCAGCCAACCCCAGCTGCAACAGCGTTGGCGGTGCAGCCATGAGCTTCACCTTAGTCCGCAGGAAGTGCTGCATCTGCTGAAGTGCCTGATCATAGCCCCGGACCGGCAGGAGCCGCAGACGCCTCCCGACAGGTAGCAAATCTCCTGCATCGGTGAGAGAGCAGCTACTATGCTCCAGGGAGAGACGCAGTACCGTCTTCTTGTCTTCGTTTAATAGACGAAACTGAGAGATCTTGCTATCTACCAGCAGACGGGGCAATAGCGCCCGCATCTCGAGAATAGGCTCCAGCCGATTACGAAAACGACCAACCGGCATATCCCAGGTAAAACGTGGAACCCCTGAGGTCAGAGCCAGCTGCTCCAACAGCTCGCCACTCTTAAGATCACGCCACTCTATATGGCCGTCACGCTCCTCCAGCACACCACCAGCCTGATATAGCCGCCAATCAAAGCTATCGTGATATATCCACTGCTGTTGGCACGCCGGCTCCGCTAATAGCACATTACTGGCCTGGATAAGCTCTAGCAACGCGCCATCCTCCATGCCCTCGGGGATGGAGTAGCATAAGTGCCGTTCGGCCATCTGTTTAATTACTCCATGTTACAATTTGTCACCAATCGTATACTATTAGACCCATTGACTTAAAGCAAAAATGGAACCATAGAGAGATTTAACCATGCCGAAGATAGTCGTATATTCAACTGCCGTCTGCCCCTACTGTGTCCGCGCCAAGGCGCTGCTGGAGAGAAAGGGCGCAACCTACGAAGAGAAGATGATAGAGGGTGACCGGGACGCCATGCGCGAGATGCTGGCCCGCAGCAAGCGCAAAACCGTGCCACAGATATTTATCGATGAATACCACGTGGGAGGCTATGATGATCTGGCGGCACTTGATTCCACGGGCAAACTGGACACACTACTTAGCCATACGTAAACATGATAGGGGGCATCTTACCTGTGCATATGCCCCCTATAGAAATGAATAGCCAAGACTGTAGGGCAATCTAGTTACGCTCTTTAAGCAGGTCTCGTATCTCCATAAGAAGCAGCTCTTCTTTAGTGGGCTCAGGCTCTGCCTTGGGTGCCTCTTCCTCCTTTTTCTTTAAAGAATTTATAGCCTTTACAACTATAAATATCGCAAGCGCGATAATGGTAAAATCTATCGCTGTCTGGATAAATTTACCGTACCCAATCACCACAGCCGGGGCATCCCCCACGGCCTCTTGTACAGTTATAGCCAAATTGGAGAAATCGACCCCGCCCAACAGGACCCCAATTGGCGGCATAATCACATCCCCAACAAGGGAAGAGACAATCTTGCCAAATGCAGCGCCGATAATGATGCCTACGGCCATATCAATCATGTTTCCTTTAACTGCGAACTCTTTAAACTCCTGCATAATACCCATAACGAAACCCTCCACTCAAAAAGGTATTAAACTACCATCCTAAATCGCGCATATAAAACTATAGCTATCTATTAGGCAACCACCTTTATCTCGTAGGTAATTACAGCTTCAGGCAAACAACTGGATGCAACACCGCCCAAGCTGATAGTCCCAGACCCATGCAATATCAACTCTTCTCTACGCAAATAATTCTGTTGCCCATAATCAGTGATCACAAAAGTGCCGTTGGTACTTTTATCAGCAAGCACAAACTTTCCTCGTTTCACTGAAATCTTGGCATGAGTCCGAGAAACAAGATCAGCATTGATAATAAAATCGCACTCCGTATCTCTACCCAGCTGAATGGCTCCACTACTCAGTGTCATCTCTTTCCTGATCCCGCCACAACATAAAACCAGCTCTTCATGAAATTGCGGACTCATAACTTCAGCCGGAGCCATTCTTGTAACCCCGGTCTGTTCCCATACAAACTCACTTACCCTCAATTCATCCGCCTTACCTTTAACTGGCACACGATCGAACTCTCGAGTTTGCTCAGCCAATGACTGAGACAGCTGTTCTGCGCTTTCTTGAGTCAAGACTATCTGCCGACCTTTTGCTATCCCTGCAACTCTAGCGGCCACATTAACGGTATCTCCAAAAAGATCGCCATCATCTTTAATAATTACCTGGCCAGCATGAAAACCAATCCTGACGGCAACAGGAACACCATCAATCAACCCCAAATCAAACCTTTTTTGGATTTTTACGGCCGCTTCCACAGCATCATCAACCTGGCTGAAACGGCACATCACTTCATCACCGATGGTCTTAACAACCACTCCAGAGCAGGCCTCTATCGTCTCCCGCATCATATTGATTGCTTGAGATATTACTGAATTTGCACGCTCATCACCCCGTTCATCATAGAGTTTCGTGCTACCGACAACATCCGCGAACATGACAGTACTAAAGACAGTAGATTGCGTCTCGTTCTGATCACCACCGGCTCGCTTGGTTTTTGCACCCGTATTATCCATGCAGTCTATGAGCCCCTATCAATCGCCAACCTGGTTGCATGATTAACCTATCAGATCACCCTTGCTGGTGGCTAGCGGTTTTTCTGTTACTGACGTGAACGCTTATGCCTTGTTACTTGCTCTATAAATTGCTCTACCCATCGATTCCCACCTACGTTTCGCATGTGCGCATAGTTGGCTAGCATGTTTTTATAGACAATACCGTCATGCTTGCCATCCACCCCATTGCCACGCAGTACGTCGTAGGCAAAGGTGATGCTAGGCTCGAGGTTCTCCAGTGTGGAGTAGTGAAACTCGTGGCCAGCAAGCTCTCTTGGTTGTCCACCTACCTCGGTCCATGGAGCCTCACCTGTCTCACGTAGTCGTACGTACCCCCTCCCCTGAGGACGATCGTACATAACTGCGTCTCCTGGAATGATACCCACCATTTCGCAACGCACTCCTTGCCAGGTAATAGAACGAGCAAGATACATAAGACCACCACACTCGGCATATGCCGGGCCACCATTTTCGATAAACCGGCGAATATCTTCACGCAGTGAACGATTGGCCTCCAGTTCAGCCATCACCACTTCGGGAAAACCGCCGCCAAGAAATATTCCGTCCACCTCTGGTAGATGAGGATCTTGCAGGGTATCGAACGGCACCAGTTCGGCCCCAGCCACTTCCATCGCCTGCAGATCATCAGGATAATAGAAACCGAAGGCACGATCTCGTGAGTAGCCAATACGCAAACTCTTACCGCGGCTCTCTACACCTTCTACCGAATCAAACTGGCGCAACGGCGGGGCGGTGGCAGCAATATCGATGACCCGTTCAAGATCCACCTGCTCTGCAATGGCCTGGCCCAAGATGGCAATCTTTGTACGCGCCGCATCCGCCTCGTTACTCGGTACCAGGCCCAGATGACGCTCTCTGATTTCCAGGACATCAGATTTATGGACTGCGCCCACTACCGGCAGATCGGTATAGTGCTCCACTACCCTTCGCAGTTTTCCCTCATGTCGATCTCCCCCCACCCGATTGAGGATCACACCGGCAATATTCAGATCCTCAGCAAACGCCTGATACCCTAGCAGCAGTGGGGCTATACCCCTGGTTATACCCTGGGTATCGATCACCAGGATCACCGGAACTCGCAACAGTGTTGCCATAGCAGCATTACTATCACTGCCATCCAGCGCTACGCCATCATATAGTCCTTTGTTTCCCTCGATGATGCCAATCTCTGCCCCCTGCATGTAACGTGCGTGGGTGGCCTCTATCTCGGGATGGCCCATGGTATTAAAATCTAGATTTATACATGGCCTGCCTGCCGCTGCAGTAAGCCAGAGTGGATCAATATAATCCGGCCCCTTTTTGAACGGCTGCACCACCAGACCCTGCTCCCGCATGGCGGCACAAAGACCAATCGAGAGGGTGGTCTTGCCGGATGATTTGTGTGCAGCGGCCAGGTAGATAGAGGACATCTGTGGACTATATCAAATAATGCGGCAGATAAATGGCATAGAAAAACCCCGTTATTCGCCAGAATAACGGGGTTTCATGTTCATGCAGCAACGGCAATACCGGACAGCGACTAATCAAGCCCCATCCGGATCCTCCAGACTGTCCGGCAGTAGAGGCAACATCCTGGATGTCACCACCATAATAATCATAGCAACTACGATGCCACCAGCGCCAAGCAGTGTCTCAGCCAGGGTGGGAGTGTAGCCATTGATTATGCCATCAAAGAAGCCACTCTCAACAACCTCTTTGCCAGGGAAGATGTTCATTGGATAGGCCTGGCCGCCAATCACGATAACGTAGATCTGGGCCAGCCCTCCCAACAACACCAGCAATGACGCCGTCAGAACAGCCATCTGTGACTTGTTGAATGCTGGTGAGTAGAGCAGAAACAGCGGAATAACACCGCCGATCAATATCTGACCAATCCAAAACATCTTGGTATAGATGCCACCATTCAACAGCACAAACGCCTCGACCCCGTGGTGCTGGGTAATATAGAGGTTGGTCAAATGATAGACCAGGGTAAAATAAAGTACCGCGCCAACAAACACGCCTAGCAGATTCCTAAGCTTAGCCAGACGCTTCTCACCCAGGGCTGGGCGATCATCCCACCAGTATGCGGTTACCAAGGTGATAATAAAGAATGCCAGACCATAGCTGAAAGACATAATGACGAACATCGGTGCCATAATCGCCGCATCATAGGCCTCGCGCGCCACTAAAAAACCGAAGATAGAGCCGGTACCGGTGGTCAATATAAGACGCCAGAAGAAGGCGGTGAAACCCAGTGGTTTATAGAAACGGTTGGCACTGCGATCCATCATGGCCCAGAGATAGAGGCCGACAATCGCAAAAAAGCCGGTGTACAGGATGATGTTCCAGGCAAATATCGACTTAAAGTTATAGCTGGTCATTGCTATGATCAACCGATCTGGTCGACCAAGGTCAAGTACCAGTACAGTCAGACCACCAGCCAGCAGGGCGATAGCCAGCATACTGGAAAAGCGTCCCATGGGCTTATACATTGCCCCCCCAAAGACCGAGCCTATAGAGGCTACATTGA
Source organism: Sedimenticolaceae bacterium (assembly GCA_050304615.1). GTDB lineage: Bacteria > Pseudomonadota > Gammaproteobacteria > Chromatiales > Chromatiaceae > CBFDBF01. The sequence goes on along the minus strand of JBNLDW010000007.1, from coordinate 109,545 downwards.
GTGCCCCGGAAGCGGCTACGATTAAAAAGATCGCAAACACATGCGGCATGCCCCAGACGATCTGGTTGCTCATACCGGTAACCCAGTGACCGTTGTGCTCCATATAGAACGCCGCGCCCAAGGCAACAAACACCAAAAGGGCTAGCAGCACTAGAACACCCCAGAAACGAGGGGATGAGAGCGACAACTCGCGATAGGTAACTTTTTCCATCGGCTGATTTCCTAAATATTCAGGTAACGAACGGCGGTATTAAGCTCAAGGTCGGCTCTGATCTGCCGGCTACTTGCCAACTTAAGCGCCCGAACAATCTCGCTGTTTGGATCGTTTAGATCGCCAAACAGGATGGCATTATTACCTTCCTCTGCACAGGCTTCGGCACAGGCGGTATTGCCTTCGCCATCATCAATACGGTTGGCACATAGATTACAGGCCTCAACACAACCCTTACCTCTGGGTGCTTGCACAACCTGCTCTTCCACCTCCGCATGAATAAAAGAACGCGCCTTATAGGGACACGCCATCATACAGTAGCGACAGCCGATACATATGTGACGATCCACCATGACAATACCATCCGCCCGCTTGAAGGAGGCCCCAGTTGGGCAGACATCAACACATGGTGGATTCTCACAATGCTGGCACATCATTGGCAGGTTGGTCACAGCACCGCTCTGCCTGTCTTTTAGCACCACCTTGCGAATCCAGCTTGGCTGCTGCTGCTGCCATAGCTCCTCTGACTGGCCTTCTGGCTTCACCAACAAGTCAATACCATTCTCCGCATCACAAGCAGAGACACAAGCAGTACAATCATCGGCGCACTTGTTGGTATCGATCAACATCCCCCAGCGGTTTGCATTAGAGGCGCCACTAGCCACTTCCGGGGTAGCATTGGCTACGGTCAGCACCACTCCCGGTGCAATCGTGGCCACACCGGCAGCCAGTGCTGTCTTACCAAGAAATTGGCGGCGATTCTTATCGATCTGGTCATTACTCATAATCAGTTATCCTCAGGCACCTTACGATGACACTGGAAGCAGGGGACGCTAACCGCCGCGTAGTGATGACAAGACTCACAGAACTGCCCCTCTGCATTGACTGGGATCGGCTTGCCCTGCTCATCTTTCGCTGCATGGCAGTCGACACACTCGGCCAGACTAGCCTTGTTGTCACGAACACCGTTGCGCACCACCTCAATACGGTCGTGCTTCAGGTACTCCATGTGGTTGCGCCGCATCATATCGGTCGACTCCACAATACAGCTATCCATCCCTGCCGCCTTGGAGCCTGCGGTAACTACAGCCGACTCACTCATGACCGCAGTAGATAGCAGCAGCACGACCATGGCCGACAGCAACACCACCCATTTTCTATGTCCGGTTATTATATATTTCACTACTCTTCTCCTGCCTGGTCTGGAGAAATCTCATCTTCGTCATCATCGGTTTTCTGCCCGGTAAGAATAATGGCATTACTGACCATCTGATGCACACAGACGATCTGATCCATATCCATCCCAAAGTAAGGCAGCACCTTGGTAAATTGACTCTTGCATATAGCGCAGATGGCAGCCATGTGAGTGACCCCATGCTCATTCATAACATTCTGCAATGCCGTCATCCTGGGCACAGCCCCCTTAACCCTGATCTCCATGAGATCATCAGTCAGCAGACCGCCACCACCACCACAACAGAATGTCTTTTCACCTATGGTGTCCTTATCCATGTCCACATAGTTGTTGCAGACCGCCTTGAGGATCTCGCGTGGAATCGTGAACTGGTCACCCGGGGTGTCGCCCATACGGGTAGCACGAGCCACATTACATGAATCGTGATAGGTCACCACCATGTCATCATTCTGCGACTTATCCAGATTCAACTTACCCTCTTTGATCAGCTCATTGGTGTATTCACAAATGTGCTGCGGCACTGGATAGTTCGGATCCAGGAAGTCAAATGGTCCAGCCAGGGTATTCAGGAAGGAGTACGCCACACGCCATGCATGGCCACACTCGCCAAAGATAATACGTTTAACCCCCAACTCTAGGGCCGCCTCACGTACCCGCATGGCCACCCGCCGCATGTTCTCGTAACTGCCGATGAACATACCGAAGTTTCCAGCCTCAGAGGCAGTACTACTCATGGTCCAGCTGGCACCGGCCTCATGAAACACCTTACCGTAACCGATCAGACCCTCTACATGCGGCTCCACAAAAAAGTCAGCTGAGGGGGTGACAAACAGGATATCGGCACCCTTCACATCCAGCGGATACTTAACCTCAACCCCGAAGTCATCGAAAACATCTTCTTCCAGACCTTCCAGGGTGTTAGCGATAGCCGGACCAGGCAAGCCAAGGTTATTACCGATCTTATGAACCTTGGCGATGATCTCGTTACAGTACTTCTGGCCATATCCGATGCTGTCTAGAATCTCGCGCGCGGCCATGGAGATCTCAGCAGTATCGATGCCGTAAGGGCAGAACACCGAACAGCGCCGACACTGCGAGCACTGATGAAAATAGCTGTACCACTCATCCAGGGTATCGCGGGTCAGATCCTCAGCCCCCACCAACCAAGGGAAATACTTTCCAGCCAGAGTGAAGTAGCGTCGATAGACCTTGCGTAGCAAATCCTGGCGACCCACTGGCATATTCTTGGGATCACCCGTACTGAGAAAGTATTGGCACTTATCGGTACAGGCACCGCACTTTACACAGGCATCCAGATAGACCTGAAATGAACGGTAACGGCCGCGCAAATCATCCATCTTCTCTAGTGCACGGTCGTGCCAGTCATCGACCAACTCTCCAGGGAATCCAAGATCGGTATTATGCTCAGGAGTGGTAACAGCAAATGACTTTATATGAGCCGCCGTACCCTCCTGCACCTTGGGAACATCTAAATATTCCTGGAGCTCTGGAACTTCAAATTTATCCTTAGCCATTCAATGCCCCTAATTCTGTTATTGCTCTTCTAACGCCTTCGCCCATGGAGCGATATGGCGCTGTTCACGTGGATTATCCACCTGATTACGAGTCGGACTGAAAAATATGCCCGGCACATGCAGCAACTTGCTGAACGGAAAAATGATCATTAACACCGCAACCAGAAACAGATGCGCCAACAATGGAGGATCAGCCGGTAGCACGCCGCCAGCGAAAGTGAAGAACTGTTTGATCGCTATAATATCGGTGTGTCCGACAAAACTCATCATCAGACCACTGGAGCCGATCAGCATCAAAAGAATCAGCATCAAATAATCAGATGGGGCGGATATGTAGCGCACCCGATCAACCAAAATACGGCGCAGCAACAGTCCACCAAGACCAGCAGCCATAGCGAACCCAGCATACTTACCAAATGGCTGTGCCAACTCAATAGCACTCCATAAAATCCCTGGTATCCAGGCTGGATCTATAAAGTAACGTAGGTGGCGAATCAGCACCAGCAACAGTGCTAGGTGAAACATCCAAGAGAAAAGCCAGGTCCACTTAGTGCCCTTAAACAGGCTCTCAAAGAAGACCACCTCACGAAACAGACGCATAACCACGCCAACCTTAGTGGTTGGTGCTGGAGTTGTAGCAATCTTTAGGGGGGCTGGAGTTCTGGCGTAACTGGTAATCTTCACAGCAAGTCCAGCCATGAATATGATTGTCGCCATAACAAACAGTAAGCCGAAGAAAAATGACATTTTCCTGCAGTCCTCTGTCGGGGATCTAACCTGAGCGCTTTTCTATCTGACCTCTATTGATGCCAGTCGCACCCAGACCATAAATAGGCCGGGAAGATGCTATCTTCCCGGCCACTTGGTACAAACTTAGATACAGCCAGTTGGCTTAGGCAGCCCGGCAAAACGACAAGCCTGCTTGCCAGGACCATAAGGAAACAGTGAGTACAGGTACTTGCTGTTACCTTTCTCCTTGCCCAGCTTCTTACCAACTGCCTTAGTCAAAACTCGTACAGCTGGGGCGATCTGGTACTCGTCGTAGTACTCACGCAGGAAGTTGATGATATCCCAATGTTCATCAGTCAGCTCCAGGTCATCCTGGGCAGACATTACAGTAGCAACCCCAGGGAACCAATCGTCCAGACTTACCAGAAAACCCTCTTCATCGACCTCAAGGGTCTTGCCTTCTACATCAATAGTAGCCATTCATTTTCTCCTAAGTAATTAACTTTTCAACGGCTGGGATCAATTAAACCCAAGCCTGAACCTTGTCATGCTCGGCAGCAAGATCAACAAAACCGGCGTAGTCTACCACTTCAACGCCTTCGATCAACCTGTCAGTAGCGACGCCTCGTGCCTTTAGATCAGGCCCCAGAACATAGAGTTTTACCCCTGCTGCTGGTTTTACCTGCTCTGCAGCGGCATTTCCTGCCATAACGGCATACACCGCATCCTCATAAAAGAGTACAGCACTACCATCCAGGGCATGGGCCATACAGCTAGCAGCGGAGCTTTTCTCAAAAGGCGATTTATTTACAGTATGTAATGTGCTCATTCTGCCACCCCGTCTTAGAAACTAAAAAGGACATCTTGCCCATCCATCAGGCTTGCCAGCTCTTCACGGCTTACCAGTTGAATGGAGTCCTTCTCAGCGTAGTCATCGTCCTCATCCTCATAGGTGAGGGGCATTAAATCATCAATAGTCAGGCCACGCTCCTCCAGAGACTCCTTCTCGACATACAGCTTGGTGACATCATAGTCACCCAGTGCCGAGTAGGTTGGAGAGAAGTTCTTCATCTCAACTTCAGCCGTATCCTGACCTTTGACAATCTGATACACGCCATCATCCAGAAATGCCACACTGACATCCTGATCGAAAGCAGCACCAATCAGTACAACCTCAAGCGCCTCCCAAGCATAGATAGTGCCGTAGGGAGCACGACGATTGAGGTACATGAATTTTTTGATATCTTCAGCCATGATTAATTCCTATCTCAATCGCCAAACACAACCAACCGCTCTGCCTGGACGGCTGCTTCAATCAGCTGACCAAGACCAGAGATGCGGAACTTAGGGTGGATATTAGTAGCGTCTTTACCATTGCGCTCGGCCTCACCATCATCCACCAGACCGCGCCGCTGGGCAGCGGCTACACAGACTACCAGATCAAGATCATACTGCTCAGCCAGATCGGCCCAGCGGTTGACAATATGCCTGTCATCCTGCGGTGGTGTAGTCAGACGAGTACCGTTACCCACGCCATCATGGTAGAAGAAGACCCGAAAGATCTCGTGCCCCTTCTCCAAAGCCGCCTTGGTAAACAGGTATGCCGAATCGCCCGCCTGGTGCTGATACGGCCCTTCATTTATCTGAATCGAAAACTTCATTTACGATCACCCTTTAACAGTTAGAAGCGGATGTGGGCAGAAGCGTTAAGATTGACGCGGCCACCATGCCAATCATCCAGGTGATACTTAGTAAACGGCAGACCGGTTTTCTCAAAGAATCTACCCCAGCCAATACGCTCAGCCCACTCACCGATACGCTCCCAATCCTTAGCATCCTCTTTGTAGGCAGTGAGGATCTTCTTTACCACCTCAGCAACCTCAGGCCAGCGTGGTGGATTGTTTGGCACATTAGACGCCACCAGCTTATGGAAGGTTGGCTTGCTTCTGGCATTGGAGTTCTTGCCACCTACCCAGATCGCAAAGTTAGAGAACTCTGGATCGTTGATCTGCATCGGTGGGCAGGGAGGGAAACAGGCGCCACAACAGACACATTTCTTTTCATCCACTTCCAGCGAAGGTTTGCCATTAACCATGGCGGGACGGATAGCCGCTACCGGGCAGCGAGCCACAACGGTAGGACGCTCACAGACATTACCAACCTGGTCGTGGTCAATCTTGGGCGGCTTGACATGCTGCACGTTGATGGCGATATCGCCCTGGCCACCACAGTTGATCTGGCAGCAAGAGGTGGTCATCTTCACGCGGTTTGGCATCTCTTCGCTCTGGAACTCACCAATCAGCTCATCCATCAGCGCCTTAACCGCACCAGAGGCGTCGGTCCCAGGGATGTCGCAGTGCAACCAACCCTGGGTGTGAGCAATCATGGAGACCGAGTTACCGGTACCACCGATTGGGTAGCCCTTTTCAGTCAACTTGTCGATCAGTGGCTGTACCTTGGCTCCATCAGCCACCATATATTCGATGTTGGAACGGGCGGTAAAGCGGACATAGCCCTCAGCCTGCTCGTCACAGATATCCATCAACTCACGGATCATCCCGACATCCATCTGCCGCGGGGTACCAGCACGCACGGTCCACACCTCATCGCCACTCTTGGCAACGTGGTGCAGTACACCCGGACGGGGGCGATCATGGTATGACCACGCGCCGTAATTTTTCTTCAAGACCGGATGCAGGTATGGATCCATCTCCGGAACGCCACTCTCAATAGGCATACGAGGTTCGGACATTTTATCTCTCCAAAATTCTCTATCTTAAATTCAGTTGTGGGATCGGCCTGGAACTACTCGGTAAAGGCTTGATTCCCAATCACCAGCCGGTCACTGACCGGCAAGCAGCGTTATTTTCAAGAAGCCTGACGCTCATTCCACTTTTCGACTTCTTCATCCCAGCCATCCATACGGACGTAGGAGTTCATGCGTGGACGGTTGATCATATTTGGATCCACCTCCAGACCAACGCCTTCCAGGAAGTTCGCCAGGCCGATACGCTCGATCATCTCACCGGTACGCTCATGCTCCAACGCGTTATCGGCAAAGAACTCGATGATCTCAGTAGCCAGCTCTTCCAGGGCCTCGAAATCCTCGTCGCTCTCCAGCTTCATGAACGGTACGATCACGGTACCCATAAGGTCACCGATCTTCAGGGTACGCTTACCGCCGCATAGCAGGGTAACACCCTTATCATCACCAGGGGACAGCGCCTTGGTCATGACGTTTATGCAGTGCATGCAACGCACGCAGTTGCTGTTATCCACCTCCAGCTCGTCGCCATCGGTCAGGGTCAGGGCCTGAGTCGGGCAGCGGGTGATGACATTATCGATCACATACTGACGGCTCTTAGCAGCCACAAAGTTTTTCACCTCAGCCTGATCCACCTTCATATCATCCCGCCAGGTACCGATAACGGCTAGGTCAGAACGCTGGATGGAGTTAACACAGTCATTGGGGCAACCAGATACTTTATATTTGAACTTGTAAGGCAGGGCTGGGCGATGCATATCATCCAGCACATTGTTGACCAGCATACGCATGGTACGGCCTTCATCAAAGCAGGACTGCTCACAACGCGCGGCACCAACGCAGGACATGCCGGTACGAACGGCCGGGCCAGCACCACCCATATCGAAACCTATCTCGTTGATCGCATCAAAGGCCACCTGTACATTCTCGGTGGTACAACCCTGGAGCATGATATCTCCTGACTGACCATGCAGGGCAATCAGACCGGAGCCGTGCTCCTCCCAAATATCACAGATTTTGCGCAAGGTAGCACTATCGTAGTGCATCCCTGGAGGTGGCATGATACGCAGGGTATGAAACTCAGCGCAATCAGGATACAGAGGCTTTCCCGCATCATCCTTCAGCTCGGTAAAACGGGGGATAACGCCACCGCCGTAACCGATAACACCAACCGTACCACCCTTCCAGAATCCCTTACGGGTCTCGTAGGAGGTCTCAAGCTGACCCAGCAGGTCAACCATCATATCCTTCTTCGCTGCCAGACGCTTGATACCTGTTACAAAGCTAGGCCAGGGGCCGCTTTCAAGCTGATCAAGCATTGGGGTATCATGTAGCGGTTTTGCCATTACCTTATCTCCTCAAGTGTTGCCGGTTGAACACACCCATGCAATATTGCTAAAACATATCTTCGCGAGACCGATGGCCCGCGCTCAATTGCCTAATTCTAGAGGCTGGCATGGTGACATGGCACCCTCCAAATGGGGGGCGACTACGAACTCCGTATATCCCATTTGGGATATACGGATAATCAGAGCAAATTACTATGGTATTATTGACATATAGCCGAGGAGAGACTGAATAAGATGTTGTACCTAAGCGAGATACTTATGCAAAACCCACAACTGGAGACCTTTGACCAACTGCTGGTCACGGTCAAGGAGCGCTCCAAGAGCGAGATGTTTTTTCGGATAGATGTCAAACCCCAGTACGCCGATACGCCAGAGGATTGGGAAGACCGACTGGAAGCGGCCTTTACCTAAATACCTGTCGGGTCTGCCCATCCGTAGCCAGACGGCGCGGAACACGACAGGCCCAGCAAAAACCACACAACGTAGAGAAAATTATGAAATACCTGCAGCAGCAAGAGTTCCATCTAGGTGATGCCGACAGTGGCATAGATGCAGAACAGTCGACTCAAGCCCTTGAGATGCAACTAGAGCAACTAAATAAAAAGCTGGAGAACCTGGCGCTAGATGTAGCCCTGGCAGAGCGATTGAAGCTTACCCTGGATAGCTGCTACCTGTTACTAGATCTAAAGCGTCATGATCAGGCCGAAGAGAGGGCACGGGAGGTATTCAATGCCGCCCTCCCCACAGAGTTATGGACCCAGGCAGTAGAGGCATGTGATGTGCTATTCCAGTCTGGCCGGGAAGACGCCATTCAGGCGCTGGCCCACGGCATCTGGCTGGGCGTTACCTTTCCGATAGATCCAGAGCTGAGCGTAGCAATGCTGCAACACCTTGTAGATGAAACCCCAGACACATCAGATGGCGCGGCGGTGGCCGCGGCTACCGCCTGTTATATCGTCGACATACGTACCGAGGGGCAGCAGCGGGAGGATCTGCAACTTTTCAGTGGCCAGATGCTGGGCCAGGTGGCACGCCGCCACAGTCAGGTGGAAGATCAGGAGATATTCGATTTCTGGGTGGAGAAGCTGGAGCTTAACGACCCGGACAAATTCCTGCCGCGCCTGGCCAAGGTGCTTGATGTCATCACCAACGACGAGTGGTGGTTCGATCGGCATGAACTGCGCAATAAGATCCCGGAAGAGTAGACACAGTGTTTTGGCAAGAGGAGCAAGAAGAAAATACGTTCGTCGTCCCTGACGATGTAGTCGATCTGGTTTTTAACATCGACTGCAAGACCCTGCGCAATGACCACGCCTGGCATCTATCGCAGGCGATCAGAGAGATACTGCCATGGTTTGGTGACCAACCAGAGCATGGATTGCACGCCATTCAGGTCGCATCATCTGCCAGCGGCTGGATCCGCCCAGAGGCACCCGATGAGCTGCTCTATCCCTCCCGCCGTACCAGGCTCAAGCTCAGGCTACCAAAGGAGATGGTCGCTGCAGCCCAAGCTCTATCCGGCCAGACCCTGGAGATAGATGGCCACACGATGCTCATAGGTGGAAGTAAAGTGCAGCTACTTAGCATGACCGATACCCTCTACTCTCACCACGTAGTGGCCGTTGAGGATGAGGAGGAATTCATTGATCGCGCAGTCATTGAGCTTACAGCGCTGGGTTTAAAGTTCAGCAAGGTATTGTGTGGTAAAAGTCACACCCTGGCAGCTCCAGATGCCCCCCTGCTCACGACCACCCTTATGGTCGGTGGGCTCTCTTTTCCCCACGCAGTAACACTCCAGACCAAGGGGCTAGGTTCCCACCGTTTTATGGGGTGCGGTCTGTTCATACCATGCAAGAGCATTTAATATAGGGCCATACATTCAACTTAAGGAGACCAAACAATGGCAATAGAAGTTAATGGCAACACCATCGAAACCAACGCCAACGGCTACCTGGAAAACCTGGATGACTGGAACGAAGATGTCGCCAAGTTCATCGCCGAAGAAGAGGGTGTAACCCTCAACGAGAAGGCATGGGATGTAATCAACTACCTGCGCGAAGAGTATTTTGAGAACAACGGCAACCAGCCCAATGAGCGCCACATGGTGAAACATTTCAAGGGGATCTGGACCGACCTGGATAAGGTGGACACCAAGGCCCTCTACAACCTCTTCCCCAAGGGACCAGCAAAAGAGGCCGGAAAGATCGCCGGACTACCAGAAACCCGTCGTAAAGGCGGCTACTAGGAAATTGGCAAGCTGTGGGGCGTGAACCTTCCCCTGGAAGGTTCACCACTCGCGGCTCCCACATTCATGAGCACTGTCGCAGCCACCCCCTTCGATCCCGCCAACGACACCTTATACGCAGAGTGGCGTGACAAGAAGCTTAAAGGATACCCAACAACCACAGCAGACCTGCTGGTTGAACTAAACGACCCAAGAGCCCTGAGCGACAGCGAATACGATGCCCTGCTCATGCGTATCCGCAAGAGCAACATGGCGCTCTATGTAGGCAAGACCGGCAGTGACCCAGATCCTGAGATCCCACTCTCTCTGGGACGCCACTTCGGGCTGCAGCGACTGGATCATAACTGGCTGGGTGATAATAGCGGCCTCACCTCTCTCACTGTGGTAGATAGTGGTACCCGCCAGCACTACATCCCCTATACCGACCGCCCCATCAAGTGGCACACTGACGGTTACTACAACCCGGCCGAGCGACAGATCCATGGGCTGCTGCTACACTGTGTAGAGAGCGCCGCCAGCGGCGGAGAGAACGCCCTGATGGATCATGAGATCGTCTACATCCAACTGCGGGATAGAAACCCGGACTATATCCGGGCACTCATGCAGCCGAATGTCATGACCATTCCGGCACGTATTGAGCAGGGCGGCATAGCTCGTCAGGAGGAGAGCGGCCCGGTGTTTGCGCTCACCCCGGAAGGAGAACTGCATATGCGCTTTACTGAGCGCAAACGCAACATTATATGGTGTGACGATCCACTTGCCATGGAGGCGTTAGCCTATCTTCATGAGCTACTCTGTAGCGACTCTCCCTACATCCTTCGGGGCCGCCTGGAACCTGGCATGGGGCTAATCAGCAATAACATTCTGCACGATCGAACCGCCTTCAACGATGACCACAACCATAAGCGCCTGCTCTACCGCGCCCGATACTATGACCGCATAGCAGACAGCGGTTTCAACTATATATAGGCAGACCAAGATGGCCGCACGAATCCACAGCAAATGGCACCGAGGGGAACGCGAACGTTCTACTGAAGAGGTGGCTGGGGCAATAGCCTTTAATAGTTGGAAACTTGCTATGGAGAAGGTGATTAACCTGCACAGTGAACAGTTCAATCAACGCAGTGAGCTACAGCTAAACATCACCATTGAATATCTGTTATTCCAGGTACAGATCGTAGATCGCATCTTGCATGAGCAATTAGACGATAAGAGACGGCAACAGCTGATCACAGCCCTGGTATTACGTCTGGCAGAGCTGGTACAAGAGAACAGCAGCGAGTCTCTAGGTGCGGGGGATTATGGCACCCCATTCATCCAGCTATTTAACCAACGGGCTACAGAGTACGCGGAACTTGGCTTCTCTACAGATGGCCCCAGCTACCCGTTCCTACGCCATCTTGGGAGCCAGATACAGCAGCTGATGGGGGATGAGCAAGAGCAGCGCTGGGTTATCGATCAAGTGATGGATAAAGATGGGATGGATGTATATAACCGGATGCAGAGTATCATCCAAAATATTCTATAAATAGAGGGCAACTTTATCCCTCCGTGTGAGTCTCTATAACCTATGCAGCCACTATCCCGCAATACACGCCGCAACAAGCTTCTGACTAATCTGCTGCTGGCCATCTCTATGTCATCACTCCTGGCAACAGCCAGCCTAGCACAGACTACCGCACTGCCAGAGATTGGGGACTCCAGCGGTGGATTCATGACGCCAACGCAGGAGAGACGCCTGGGGCAGGCCTTCATGCGCCACGTACGTAACGCCATGCCGGTCATATCCGACCCATTCATGAATGACTATATAGAGTCACTGGGGAGTAGTCTGAGCAGCCATAGCGGGGAGAGCAGCCTACCCTTCCATTTTTTTCTGGTAGATGAACAGAGCATCAATGCATTTGCCGGACCAGGTGGATATATCGGCATACATACCGGGCTGATCTCTACCACCGAATCGGAGAGCGAGCTGGCCGCAGTAATAGCCCATGAGATCGCCCATGTCACTCAGCATCACCTGATGCGCACCTTCCAAATGGCAGACGACATGAGCCTGGCGACAACGGCGCTGGTAATTGCTGCCGTAGTATTGGGTGCTACCACCGACAATGCCGATCTAGGGATGGCAGCGGCAACTGGGGTACAGGCCGGTATGCTGCAACGACGGATAAATTTCACCCGAGCCAACGAGCAAGAGGCCGATCGCATAGGCATTCGTATCACCGCTGACGCTGGGTTTGATCCCAGGGCGATGCCGACATTCTTCCACCGCATGGGCAAGGCCAACCGCCTGTACAACAGCATGGCGCTACCCGAATTCTTACGCACCCACCCGATATCCACCAACCGTATTGCCGACTCAATGGGACGCGCCGAAACATATCCCTACAAGCAATATCCAGATAGCTTAGAGTACCATCTGATCCGCGCCACCATCCGCGAGCAGAAGTTCAAAGATCCGCATGCAGCGGTACAGTTCTACCGCAGCAGCCTGCGTGATGGCCGCCACCGCAGCGCAACAGGACAACGCTATGGACTGGTTCGCGCCCTCATCCGGACACGTGACTACCAGGCTGCAAAGAGCGAACTGGACAAGCTGTTAAGCAAGGACTCGCGCCGCCCCCACTATCTGGCCCTCAAGGCAGAGCTCGCTCATAGAAGTGGCAGCCCCAAGCAGGCCCTGAGCATCCTTAGTGATAGTCTGAAACTTCATCCCGCAAACTATCCGTTGACCGTCTACTATGCCGACATGTTGCTGGAGTTAGGACAGGCTACTAAGGCACAACGCATCCTGGAAAAATTGCTGAAGAGGAGACCACTGGATGCTGAACTACAGCGGATGACCGCCCGTGCCGCCGGTGATGCCCGCCGTACCTCTGAGGCCCATAGATATATGGCGGAGTACTATTATCTGAATGGCAATCTCTCGTCTGCAGTACAACAGCTGGAGATAGCACTGAACGACAAAGATATAAGCTATCACCACAGCGCCGGGATGGCTGCCAGACTGAAAGAGATCAGGCAGGAACTGGTGGATATCGAGAGCCGCAAGTAGACAACCAAGCGTCCATATTTATACTGGCGCATCAGTTGGAGATGCAGTGGTTTAGGTAGTCTCCTCAGGCCCGGAGTAGTCTGGTATCTCGATCTCCTCGGTGACAACTGCGGTTGTCGCTGGCTCTACTGGCAGCTCCGTAGACCCGCCTACAATCTCTTCTACCAGGATTCCCTCATCATCATCCTCAGGTAAGATCACCTCCTCCTGTCCCTCCTCCTGTCCCTGTCCCTGCTCCTGTCCCTGCTCCTGTCCCTGCTCCTGCTCCTGCTCCTGCTCCTGCTCCTGCTCCTGCTCCTGTCCCTGTCCCTGTCCCTGTCCCTGCTCCTGTTCCTGTTCCTGTTCCTGTTCCTGTTCCTGTTCCTGTTCCTGTTCCTGCTCCTGCTCCTGTCCCTGTCCCTGTTCCTGTTCCTGCTCCTGTTCCTGTTCCTGTTCCTGTTCCTGTTCCTGTTCCTGTCCCTGCTCCTGCTCCTGTTCCTGTTCCTGTTCCTGTTCCTGTTCCTGTTCCTGTTCCTGTTCCTGCTCATGCTGGGTATCTACCCCTGAATCGCCAGCACCCTCGGCCAGGACAGATGAGTAGTCATTCAGCACACCGGCCATAGCATCCATGGCACCCTTCAGGTCTGCGGACAGACGCTCTACCTCCCCACGCAATCGCGTTATCTCCTCTGACTCATCCAGACTCACATCTTCTGACTGGGTAAGTTTGCGATAGGACTCTACTGCACCGTTAAACTCTACATCGATGCCCTCCAGGGCTGCATGATCACGCCGTAGATAAGTAGCGATTATGGCCTGATAGAAGCCCCTCTCTGCATCATCTATTTCAGTCGCCAATCTGGTAGCCCGCTCCCCGTCTAAACCAAAACTGGAGGTCAAAATCTTTCTGCTCTCCTCAAACCTCTGCTCCCGCCCCTCATTGAGTTTGGCAACCAGCGCCTGCACCGCCCTGCGATCCCTCTTTTTGCGCACAAGAACTAGCAGAAACAAGGCTATAGCAACCGCCGAGGTAACTACCAGTAGCTCTATCAATAGCGTGAGCAGTAACGGATCAACCGTCATCTTCCGGCCCCTCCCGCCGCTCCGGCTCACTATCTGCCGCCAATTCGGTTCCATCTTTGGCGGCCCGGCGACGTATCATCCAGAAGCCTAATCCACCGCCCACAATCAGGATGGTGTTGACCACCCCGAACAGGATCATCCAAAGCCTGGAGTCATCCTCTTCCGGCTCTTCCGTTACTACCGGCGGCACAGGTTCTGCTACAGGTTCTGCTACAGGTGCTGGTTCCGGTGTAGGTGCAGGTTCCGGTGTAGGTGCTGGCTCCAACTCAACCGGTGGTAGTGGCGAAGGCTCGGCACTACCTGCAACCGCAACCGGTCCCAGGTCCATGCTCAACTGCTTACCCGCAGGTGTGGTGGCGTTCAGCTCCACCCCAAGATTCCACTCCCCAGCCAGGGTTGTACTATCCACCCACGTCTCCCAGGAAACGCCTTCTTCATTGGCTGTAAATGGCACCTTAACCGACTCCCCAGTAAGGGATACCAGGCTGGCCTCAATCTGTATGCTGTCTGTGGCCACCAGCTGCGGATCCACCATGATCTTGACCGCTACTCCGGCAACACCCTCCTTTTCTGTCTCACTAGACTCCAGCTTGGCCGCCGGCAGCACCTCAAGGGAGTAGCGTTTCTCGCGCACAAAGGTCTTGCCTTCCGCCGCCAACACCAGATCTACCCTCCCCTCAGCGAGCCCATCCCCAAACAGCATGGTGAATATACCGTCACCCGCCTCCTGATCGACCTTTTTACCGTCATCAAAAATTGGCCGAGCTTCCCCAGGCCCGTTACTATCGGTATGTTCCGCCTTTAGATTGACCACCTCCAAAAACTCTGCACTGATTATGCGCTCCCCCTGGTCGGTAAAATGGACCTGTAGCGGCAGATGCTCTCCCAGCAAGATACGATTGGGGAGCTCAGATGCCTGCATCTTGAGATCGGTAACCACCATTACCCGATTGTCTGGATCCAGAGCGGCCTGGATTAGCCACTCTCCCGCCTCCGGTTTAGAGATAGTAAGCAGATCGTAGCCCTCATCCCGGTGCCAATTGACGCCCTCGGGAAGCTCCTTGGCCGTAAACTTCTTACCACTCGGCATAACCACCTGGGTTGCTGCTGCCCCTTCGTCCCGAAACACCAACAACGTGGCCTCCTCAATGCTGGCATCAATCTGGAAGCGGTTATCCTTCAGCGGGACGCTGTCTGGCTTTCCGACCTTCTCAAAGATACGCAGAAATACCCGTTGCAGCTGGGCCGCATCATTCACCTGCTCATACCAACCGTTGGTTTCGCTAGCCAGACTCTGCAACAACTCATGGTCAGCTCGCTCTGATAGGGCGACGGCGTGCAAGGTAGCGCCATACTCTTTGATCTTAGGTAGCAGTTCAGTCAGGATACGTTGGCGCGAAGCGGCGCTTTCAGCCGGCTTTTTAGATACATCCACCATCCCATCGGTCAACAAGACGATGTGGCGCTGATATTTTGTAGCGGCCCCCTCCCAGTCTGCTATAGAGCGCCGCAATGCACCCTCAATATTGGTAAACAACCCCCTTGAGTGGATCTTTTCCGCCCCCTCCATGGCCCGCTTCTTCCAGGATTGATCCACCTTTCCCAGTGGAATCTGCATATTGACCCAGCGTCCAAATATCCAGACCCCGGCACGAGAGTCCATTGGCAACAGCCCAACCAGTAGGCGCAGTGCGGGACGCCGTAGGTTCTTAGGGTCATTCTTCTTCATACTACCGGACACATCGATCAGTATCCTGGTATCGGCTATATCCACCTGTTTTGGCGCAGATAGTGTTACCCCCGCAAAACAGAGCAGTAGTAGCGCCGACAAAACAGCAGATCTCTGAAACAGTCGCATATCCAGCATCCTCCAACGGATGGATTTTAATTCCTCCACTGGATTAGCGGCCGCAAGCGGTAGGACTTTAACTCGGAAATTGCTGCAGCATCGCTGCTATTCTGCGATTTGAGCGCTGGATTAAGTGGTTATTAGGCTAGATTAGTAATTAATTTCGTAACCAATATGACTCTGCGTCATCCAGGATGTGTCCCCTCCCCACTAGTGGGGACTCCTACAGGGATGTAGGTGCTAGAGCAACGCAGGAGCAGGTGCCGAGGGTTAGGGTGGGGAGTAAAATCGGTAACCAGTTTCGCAGCCTATTTAGACTAAAGCCTTTTTCTTACCTTAGCGTCAGGCTGCGAGCCCCTTTCTTTTATGCACGTAAAAGAAAGGGGCGAAAGAAAAACGTGCCCGACGACTTGCCCTTCGGGTTCCCTCCGCGCCTCACTATTTCAGGGGCTCCATCGACGGGCATTCCCTTGCCCGCGATGGAAGCGTCGCGTCCATGCGACGCCCCTTCGGGCCAATTCCTTCAATCGTTGCGGTGCTCGGCTGCGTCTAACGGGTTTGGGGCGGCCACCCCTAAACCGTGTATTCCGCCGAGCATCGCAGTCACGTGAGGACTGGGCCTGTAAGGATGCCGGCCCTCTTCCGCGGGACAAGGATGTCCCGTCGGAAGAGCCCCGAACGGGACGAGAAGTGCAGGGCACCCGCAGGGTGGAATACTCGGTTGCCCTTTTCTTTCGCCTATTTTCTTTTGGGCAAGCAAAAGAAATAGGCTCGTAGCCCTTGCTGGGAAGATATAAAAAGGCTTTGAAGGATAAGGGCAACGAAACTAACTACCGATCCCTAAATGGAGAAATAAAATAATTGCAGGGGCTGCAAAACTAGTTACCGATTTCCCTCCCCACTAGTGGGGAGGGAATGCTTCCTGGAATAGGGAGATCTACCCCCATCGGGAGAGGCCTCAAACCGCTTATAGCTCCATTGATATTGCTCCGGGCAGAGGCGCACACACTGCTCCACCCCCAGATTAAGGGCGGTGGTGGCAACCTCTGGATCGGCATCATCTATACCTGCAGGGGCCAGATACCAGTGCAGCCGAAAACCTCCCGCACCGGGGAGGCGCTCTCCAAAGGAGAAGAGCACCGCAGCTCCAGTCTTACGCGCCAGGCGATTGATCAACACCATGGTCAATGCTGGGTGGCCGAAGAATGGGGCAAATACCCCCGCGCTCCTGTCCCTACCCTTTGGCTGCTGATCTGGCAGGATAGCCACTATCTCACCCGCCTTGAGCGCCGTATACAGCGACTTCACACCCTGCACACTGGTCGGTACCAGCTTGGCCCCACTCCGGCTCCGTCCAGACTTTATTACATCGTCCAGCACAGTTTGTCGAGGCGGGCGATAGAGGGCGGTAAACGGGGCAATCGCGGCCAGATAGTGGGCATGCAGCTCCCAATTGCCCAGGTGCGGTATCGCCACTATTACCCCCCGGCCCTGCGCCAACAGCTGCCGCAGTAAAACTTCTCCATCCTGGCCATCAACTCGGCTCATCCAGCTCTGTGGCTCATCCAGCCATATGGCAGGCAACTCCAGTAGGGTCTTCATCCCCTCTATCAGCGAACTGCGTAACAGCCGTTGCCGCTGCTGTGGTGTCAATTCCGGAAAACAGAGTGCCAGATTGACCGCTGCAACATGCCGTTCACGATTTGGAATCCAGTAGAAGAGCGACCCCAGCAACACCCCAAACCTGCGGGCAACACGCAGTGGCAACAGGGCGGCGGCCTTCACCAGCAACAAGATGATTTTCGATCGCATAAGACAAGCTTACCTACTATGATAGAAAAATAATAATAGTAAGATCAGGAGGAGCCAACATGAATAGCAAAGAGCCTATAGCGCTGACCCCGCAACAGACGCTACAGATGATGACAGATGACTCCAGAGCCGTCCTGGTAGATATCCGTTCGAGTATAGAGTTTCTGTTTGTGGGGCATCCTGTAGGGGCAATCCACGTCCCCTGGATCGATGAACCAGACTGGATTGAGAATCCCAATTTTGTCACCGATATCAGAAAACTGATCCTCGGTGGGGCGATGTGCACCGTAGATGAGGGCTGCACACCGGTGATCCTGATCTGCCGTAGTGGTAAGCGCTCTATGGTGGCCGGCAAGGTACTACTAGAGGCTGGCTTTACCAATGTCTTTCATACGGCGGAGGGATTTGAAGGGGCTCGGGACGACAACCACCACCGCAGTACCCTGGGTGGTTGGCGATTTCATGGCCTCCCATGGGAACAGTGCTGAGGAATCCAGTCGCCGAAAATGTGAACTGCGTACTGAACCGACCACCCCTATACTTGTCATAGCTGTGGGACTATTATTTATAGATGGAATACAACACAATCACTGAATGGAGCTAAATAACTCATGCGCACAAAAATCATTGCAGTAGTCACGGCCTCTCTCTTTTCTCTGCTGTTCCTGGCTGGGTGTCAAGGGCCAACTGCCAAACGGGATGTTGGTATGGTCACCGGAGCAGTACTTGGCGGCGCGCTAGGATCGCAGATAGGAAAAGGTCACGGACGCACCGCCGCAATCATTGTCGGCACACTGGCTGGCGCCTACATCGGAGGTGCTATCGGTGACAGTATGGATCGACAGGACCGTTACATGGCCAACCAATCGCTGGAAACCTACCGGGACAACCAGTCAAACTCCTGGACCAACCCAAATACAGGCAACCAGTACACGGTGACCCCGACCGAGACCTATAACACCAACAGTGGACCCTGCCGGGACTACACCACCAAAGCGGTTATTGGTGGCCGTACCGAGACAATATATGGCCGCGCGTGCCGCCAGTCAGACGGCTCCTGGCAAGCAGCAAATTAGACCTCTGCAGTGATGTTCCCAAGCCCTCACCAACTGGTGGGGGCTTTTTTATTTATGCTACTTTAAGCACTGGCCCTTTGACGGTAAAACTCCCGGCTGAATTCATCCAGCCGCTGCTCCTGAATGGCACTGCGAATATCCCGCATCAGCTGCTGATAGTAGTACAGGTTATGGATGGTGTTGAGACGTGCCCCCAGGATCTCATTGCAACGTAGCAGGTGGCGCAGATAGCTGCGGCTGTAGTTGCGACAGGTATAACAGTCACACTGGGGATCGATCGGCCCCAGATCCATGCGGTGAGAGCTGTTCTTGATGCGTACCACCCCCGTATGGGTAAACAGGTGGCCATTGCGCGCGTTGCGGGTAGGCATGACACAATCAAACATATCGATCCCACGTGCTACCGCCGCTACAATATCCTCTGGAGTTCCCACCCCCATCAGGTAGCGCGGCCGCTCTTGCGGCATACGGGTAGCGAGAAAATCGAGAACTTGCCAACGCTTCTCCGGTGGCTCACCGACCGACAGGCCACCGATGGCATAGCCATCAAACCCGATATCCACCAACCCCTGAAGTGATATATCACGTAGCTGCTCATAGACACCACCCTGCACAATGCCGAACAGGGCAGATGGGTTGTCGCCATGCGCTATCTTGCTCCGCTCTGCCCAGCGCAGTGATAGCTCCATGGAGATCCGCGCTTCATCCTCGGTAGCCGGATAGGGGGTACACTCATCAAAGATCATCACGATGTCGGAGCCCAGCTTACGCTGCACCGCCATAGACTCCTCCGGCCCCATAAACACCGGACTACCATCTACCGGGGAACGGAAATTTACCCCCTGCTCGCTTATCTTCCTCATCTTGCCAAGACTGAACACCTGGAACCCGCCGGAATCGGTCAGTATCGGCCCGTCCCAGTGCATAAACCCGTGCAAGCTGCCGTGCTTCTCGATCACCTCGGTTCCAGGCCGCAGCATAAGGTGAAAGGTATTCCCCAGAATGATCTCGGCCCCCAGCCCCCGTAGCTCTTCCGGGGTCATCGCCTTGACTGTGCCGTAGGTACCGACCGGCATGAATGCTGGGGTCTCCACCTCTCCACGCGCAAAACTAAGACGGCCACGCCTGGCCAATCCATCGGTAGCGGAGAGATTAAACTCCATTAGCTGCGCTCCTGCTTGTAGGTAATAAACATGGCATCTCCATAGCTAAAAAAGCGATATTTCTGTGCCACGGCGTGTTGGTAGGCCGCCATTACATTTTCGTATCCACCAAAGGCCGCAACCAGCATCAACAGGGTCGATTCCGGCAGGTGGAAATTTGTCAGGATCGCATCCACACTGCTAAAACGATAGCCTGGACGGATAAAAAGGCGGGTATCACCACAAAATGGCTGCAATTGCCCACTGGCCGATGCCGCCTCCAGGCTACGCACCGAGGTGGTGCCTACCGCAACAATACGCCCACCCATCTCACGGGTAGTGGCGATCTGGGTGCACACCTCCTCACTCACCTCGACATACTCACTATGCATCACATGCTCATCCAGACGCTCGCAGCGTACCGGCTGAAAGGTGCCGGCTCCCACGTGCAGGGTAACCCTGGCGCTGGAGATACCCATCTCTTCCAGGCGCTGCAGCATAGAATCATCAAAATGGAGCCCCGCTGTTGGTGCCGCAACCGCCCCTGGGCGCTGGGCATAGACGGTCTGATAACGCTCCAGATCCAGCCCCTCATCGTCCCGCTTGATATATGGAGGCAGCGGCATATGGCCCTCCTGCTCCATCAGCTCCATCAGGTCACAATCATGAGAGTCAATTTCGAATAGATCGTCCCGACGACCGACCACCTCAAGCTCCGCCCCCTCGCCAACCAAAATCCTGGTTCCGGTGCGGGGTGTTTTACTGGCCCGAATCTGCACCAGGGCACGGCATGGGCCGAGCAGACGCTCCAGCAGGATCTCCACCCTGCCACCGCTCTGCTTCCGCCCGTACATCCTGGCCGGCATCACCCTGGTGTCATTGCAGACCAGCAAATCGCCTGGTCGCAACAGATCTGGCAGATCTTTAAACTGGCGGTCCTCCAACAGACCGCTGTCGCCATCCAGACAGAGCAGGCGGCTGGCACCCCTCTCCGCTAACGGAAATTGGGCAATCAGCCCCTGTGGCAAGGAGTAATGAAAATCGGAGAGTCGCATAGCCGCAGAATATTACCACACCATAGCAGTTGCCCTGGAAGTGGAAATCTATATACTGACCACCTTGCTGTAGTTAGTACTGCCGGGGTGGCGAAACTGGTAGACGCAGGGGATTCAAAATCCCCCGGTGGTGACACTGTGCCGGTTCGAGTCCGGCCCCCGGTACCAATACAGCTAGCACTCAAATAGTGCGCGGCCAAATCCCTTTATCGACGCTTGACTATAATGCCATCTTGCTTCATCTTGCCTTAGAAGATGGTGTCAGGTGGCTAAATATCAAAAATACGTGCAAACAAAAATCCCGGATAACTGCAAAAAAGCACCCGCCTGTATTGATTATCAATCCTATGTTTTTACGCTACCACAAGGCCAGGCCAGCCAAAAACTGGCCACCAGACTGGTAGGACTAGGCAAACTTCGCCATGAGATGCTCGGCGTCGCCTATGTAGATACAGAATGGGGATTGCTGGTGATACCACCACCTGGATATCCAGAGATAAAGGTCAATTTTTTTCACCGTATAACCAAAAAACAGATCGTGCGAGTTTTATCTGATATTGCAGAACTACTGCAGAGCATCAGATAAACAAGGCCAAGCACGGCAACATTAAATGAGGAGAACTGCATGGCAAGCACAACCAAGAAACACTGGGCTATAACACCAACGGCCCTGACTGAGCTTATAAACAAAAAACGCAGGGAGCTCAATAAAACTCCGATTGATCATGGCACGATAATGACGCGCTTGATCTTGAAGTCTAACGTATATCATCCGGGAGTTTTTGATTTCGAAGCCCATACACTAACACTAGACAGAAACAAGCTGGCACTACTGGAAGAGTTGTTACACGACCAATTCGGCCTGCACATGGAAAATCAACTGGTGCGATACTTCAAATCTCTTTCGACCATGGACGAGAAGACAAAATCACAACCAATACAACAGCAAAGACACACGCCCACAGAACAAAAAAAAGGCGGTTTCATGTCAAAGCTGAAACACCTACTTAAATAATAAAAACAACAACAAACCAATGGAGGGATAAACTTCGTGGATAAAGAAATCGTTCGTCAACATGGTCACGCACTGATCGGTGGAATCAACCGGGTATTCCACTGCAACCATTACAATGCATACCTACAGATGGCAGTAATATTGTCTGATGGTATAGCCGACTGCAGCCCCCGCAAGTTATTGACCGAGGCGGTCATTCCTCTGGTCAAACAGCTGATTGCCCAAGGCTACGATGAAAAGGCCCTGACTGAAGAGTATGCCTTCTGCGGTTTCGGCAAGCTCCGCCCAACTGGTGATGGAGAATGGGTAACACCCACTTCGCACTATGGCCAGGCAGCATTGATGCATGGGAAAAAGGAGGCCAGCTGCTATTTCACCTCTGGTTACATCTCGGGCATTACCGATCAGGTCATGGAAGAGACCCTATGCAAACAAAAGGGTTCGCCAGTGGATTGGTTTAAGCCTAGAGGGGAAATAGAACCAGTCGAAAGCCCCTATATCTACCCTGCGCGATATACCGAGGCCCCGCCACGCTTTCAGTTCAGCGACTGCGACCAGTTCCAAACGAATATCGATGAAGACGCCATCATTGCAGAGGTAACCAAGCTGCCCCTATACGGCAAAAGCGGTGCGGACGATACCGGCCTGATCGATGCGTTCGGCGTGGTACTTACCAACCATTTCGCCGACTATTACAACCATGTCTCCTATCAAACCTACTACGGCATGATCAAGGGAGGCATGCCGCCGACCCATACCCGCGACGTATTCGTGCAGGGTGGACATATCTGTGCCTTCAATACCTTTGGCGGCATCATGTCCAGTCCCGAATGGTATCAACTAGTCTCGGCTCACTGTAAGAATGATGCGGACTGGATTCACGGCATGGTAGCTATCATCAATGCCTTCGGCTGGGGTGTCTGGCGTGTAGAACGGATAGATCCTGGCGAAGAATTGGTGATTCGAATCTACAACTCTTACGAAGGAGTCGGTTACCGGCGCATCTACCCACAGAGCAAAGAGGTGCAACTATCATTCCTCAACATGGGGGCAGTACTAGGGCTGGCACATCTGCTATGGAAGATCGACATCAAAGAGAGGCCGAAACTCGATCATGAGTTCTACGCCAGCGTCTTTAATGACCAGAAAAATAGTTTTCAAGTAACCCAAACTCACGCTATAGCAGCCGGACATGAATATGACCGCATAATCGCCAAACACCGTGGCTAATGCTGGAAATTATTTGTTACAGCTGGACACAAAAACCAGCCAACCCCAACCATCTAGTATGAGCCGGCCAGAAATGCGCCCAAATAGATAGGATTACCAAGTTTTACGGGGTGTGGTATATGGCCTCATAGCTGCGTGCAATCGCCCCAGGGACGTGACGGCCTAGCTCGTGCTTGACAGTAGGGTGCTGTAGGCTTAGCCTTTTCGCTACGCAAGCCTGTTGCTACCAACTTGCTCAGGATGGCATTTAATAATACAGAATTACAGGGGAACCCCTCCAGACCTAATCACAATTCAACGGATGATTAGCAATATGAATGGAGTCGAGCGGTTAATATTTAGCAAAAATAATATGACAGAAGATCAAGACATCATTGATGATCCATCGTTACCGAATGAAAACCTTGGCCTGTGGATAATAATTGGCGTCATCACACTAGCCACTGCCAGTGCGATCTGGATGGTCCCAGATGATGGTATAGGGGTAGATGTAGTTGAAGAGGCTCAGATAGAGCCGATCACGCGACTACCAGCCTCCGCGGATACTTCCGCAGAGGCCCCTGGAAGTCGTGCCAGAGCCATTATCGAACAGCTCCGCGCCAACGCCAATATCGGCCAGGCCGCATATGACGCGGCGGTAAAACAGCGTGACGAGGGCCAGCTTACAGATGCCTATCTGCTGTATTTCTTTGCCGCCCGCAAAGGTCACGCCGCTGCCGCACTGGAATTAGGCAGCCAGGCTGATCCCGCCTATTACAATAGTAAGACCAGCGGCCTGGATGGGCCAGATATAGTCCAGGCACACAAGTGGTACCAGCTGGCAATGAGCTCTGGCAACAGCGAAGCAGAGGCTCGTCTGATCAAACTACATGACTATGCCGCACTCCAGGCAAGTCGTGGCGATGCAGAGGCTGAACGCCTGCTGCTGCAATGGAAATAAGGGACCAACAGGTATGAAACATAGATGGATGGCAGTTTTATTGGCCCTTTTCTGCAGCAGCGTGATTACAGCATCATTGGCCGCGCAGGCACCACTATTGATGCCCGGCAAGCACTCCCTATTTCAGCGCATCCTGGCAATACCAGGCACTGACATAAGCCAGTCGCCTGAGCTGGTAAAAGGGCGAAAAGGGGTAACCCCTTTCACCGCATTTTATGTCTATGAGCGCAAACAGGTAGATGGCAAGGGGTGGCTGCAAGTGGGCACTGATCGGCACGGCACCATTAGCGGATGGATCCCGGAAAAGCAATCACTAGAGTGGAATCAGGGGCTAACCGTAGCATTTCGCGACCCGACAAAGCATGATCGCAGCCTGCTGTTTAATGACCAGAAGGCGCTACAAAAACTGGTCGCCTCAAATGATAAAAAGCGTTATCGCAGCCTCTATGAGGAGGCTGTAGCTGGAGATATCTCCAAAGACTCACCGGTCGTAGCGATCCAGCCGGCCGGCCTTATCGATATAAAGGATGACTTCTACCTAGTACCAATACATCAGTATAAAGATCTTTTTCTGGGTGCGGAAAAGGTGCGCATGCTAGAGGTCTCCAGTGTGCCACTACGCGCAGAGGAAGAGAACACCTCTCAGCAGCCCCATGCCGCCCCTGACAAAGGCAGCAACTACAGTGCCGGGATCGTATTTGCCATAGACTCCACCCTCTCGATGGATCCCTATATCGACCGCACTAAAGAGGCCGTAACCAAGATATATGATAGCCTCGAAGGCGCCGGGGTGATGGGTAGCGTCAACTTTGGCCTTGTCTCATTTCGGGATAACATCAAGACCACTCCCTCCCTCGGTTATCTGACTAGAACCTATGTCGATCTACAAGAGGATGGCAGCACCGAGACCTTTCTTACCAAGGTGAACGGTCTATCTGCGGCCACAGTGTCGAGCCAGGATTTTATCGAAGACTCTTATGCCGGGGTAAAGAAGGCCATCGAGTCTATGGACTGGAGGCAGCATCACGCCAGATATCTTGTGTTAGTCACAGATGCCGGCCCCAGGGGCGAAAATGACCCTCTATCCAGCACTGGCATGAGCGCCGCAGGGCTGCGCCAATTGGCCCAGGACAACGGCATCGCAATTTTCGTACTACATCTACTGACCCCGAATGAAAAGGCCGACCATCCGACAGCGGCCAGTAAGTATCGCGCCCTCTCGGAGTTCCCAGGTATCGGCAGCCTCTACTACGGCGTAGAGACCGGCAACGTCCAGGAGTTTGGGAGAGTATTGGATGCACTGGCTAGTCAGATCACCATGCAGGTACAGTCGGCCACCAGCACTACTGACTCGATTGCAGCAAACCCACGACCAGCAGTTAAAGCCAATACCCAGTTGGCTAAACTACAGGAGAAGGTCAGCAAACTTGGGTATGCCTTAAAGATGCGTTACCTGCAACGGCATGCCGATGGCAAGATCCCAAATGTATTTAACGCCTGGCTATTGGATCGTGATTTTACGGACCCAAGCCGACCCACCCTGGATGTCAGGGTACTACTAACCCGCGACCAGCTCTCGGATCTACATGATGTTCTGCGTCAGGTGCTGAATACCGCCGAAGATGGGCTGCTATCTCCGCAGAACTTCCTCAATGAGCTACATAGTTTGGCGGCGACCATCTCGCGTAATCCAGAGGAGCTAGGCGCTACCACAGCTACCACCGCAGGCAAAGGCAACAGCCTGGCTGATCTCGGATTTATGCGTGAATACATCGATGATCTGCCATACACCCCAGAGGTTATGCATATTTCTCTGGAGGACTGGCAAAGCTGGTCTGCCAAGCAGCAAATCAATTTCCTGCATAAGCTGGAGGCAAAAATTAACTACTACCGCGCCCTACACGATCACACTGACCTCTGGGTCAGCCTGGATGGTGGGGCAATTGACGGTGATTCGGTATTCCCGATCGCCCTAGATATGCTGCCATAGTGAGTCAACAAAATACGTCTCCCCACCCAGCCGGGAACCTGATCTACCATCTGCGTGACGTCGTCAGGACCAGAGAGTCTCAAGGCGTCGCCTTTCGTCTGATCGTTCCCAGCCTACAGATAGCCCAGGGAGAGAAGATAGCCCTGGTCGGAGAGAGTGGCTGCGGCAAGTCCACCCTACTGGATATGCTCTCATTCATTTCACAGCCCAGCGCCACAGGTGCCTTTCGTTTTCGCCCTATCCCTGGAGACCAACCAATCGATATTGGCAAACACTGGCAAAGGCGCCAACAAAACCAGCTGGGTGACCTACGCCGGCGCCATATTGGCTATGTTATGCAGACCGGTGGACTGCTCCCCTACCTAAGTGTCAGAGACAATATGAGCCTATCCCGTAACGTATTGGGCATGCCAGATGATGGCACGGTAAAAGCACTGGCGGGCGAACTGGGCATTGCCAACCATCTGGACAAACACCCGGACATGCTCTCTACCGGGGAGCGCCAGCGGGTAGCCATCGGCAGGGCACTGGCGCATCATCCCTCTATCGTCATTGCCGATGAGCCTACCGCCTCAGTAGACCCGATCGCGGCAGAACGGATCATGGCCCTGTTCATCGGTCTAGTTGAGGAGATGCGCATTACGGTCATAGTAGCCAGCCACGCCTGGCGCCACATCAAAAAACTGGACCTGCGCCGCCTCTCCCACCACACCAGTCGCTCCACAGATGGCAACGTTACCGTAACCGAAGTAAATGGTTAAGATAGACCTATGCGCCCTCTAAAAACCCTACATCTGGCCAGCCGCGACTACTTCCATGAGTGGCAGATGTCAGGCTGCTTTGTGCTGGCCCTGGCCGCTATCCTAGCCCCCATGCTAGTACTGTTCGGGCTAAAGTTTGGCATCGTTGGCAGTATGATCGAGCAACTTATTGAGGAGCCTCGCAACCGGGAGATCCAGCAGGTTGGAAGCGGCCGCTTCACCACAGAGTGGATCGACAAGCTACGCCAGCGCAGTGACGTCATATTCGCCGTGCCACGCACCCGTAGCATAGCTGCCACCATACAGCTGAGCAGCTCCGGTAGCCCCAGTATCCTGCCGGTAGAGATCATCTCATCCGGTCCAGGTGATCCCCTACTCACCGACATTGACGTCATCCCTAACGGCATGGATGAGATCGTGCTCTCTCATAGCGCGGCCAAAAAACTCCAGGTAAAACCGGGGGAGCAGATAGATGGAAGCCTGGCGCGCCAATTTCAGGGCGAGAAAGAGCGAGTCCACCTAACCCTTAAGGTGGTTGGGATCGCGCCATCCAGATCATTTTCCCGCGAGGCCGCCTTTACCTCGCTTAAGCTGATGGAGGCGCTAGAGGATTTCCGGGATGGCCGTGCGGTAGAATCAATGGGATGGCAGGGAATGCCCCGTACAAGAGAACGTACCTATCCGGGATTCCGCATATACGCCCGCTCCATTTACGACGTTGCCGAGCTAGAGCGACAGCTCAACAATGCCGGGGCCTCGGTGCGCACCAAGTCTGGTGACATCGAAGTAGTGCAACGGATGAACCGAAATCTATCCATGATCTACTGGGCCATCGCCATTATTGGTCTGGTTGGCTTCTCTCTATCCCTAGGCGCAAACCTCTGGGCCAATGTAGAACGCAAGCGCAAAGAGCTATCAGTGCTACGTCTGGTAGGCTTTCGTACCGGTGATATCATCTGGTTTCCCATGCTACAGGCACTCTACACCGCATTATTTGGCTGGGGTCTTGCGGTACTGATATTTCAGCTTGCTGCCTGGAGCATTAACGATATGCTCACCCTGCAACTTGAAAACGGGCAGCATGTTTGTAAACTAAAGCCCATCCACTACCTGCTAGCACTGGCACTGACCACCAGCTCAGCTATACTGTCGGCAGCCCTGGCAGGACTTCGTTCAACCAGGATAGAACCGGCAGAGAGCCTGCGTGAAATTTAAACCTGACACAACCACACAATTGATAGAAAGTTTATTGCAATAGGTAATTCCATGGATAGTGTAAAAATAATATTCGAAAAATTATTCATTCTGTTGCAGTATCTACTGCCACACCACCTATTGTCACAGCTAATGTACTGGCTAACTAGAAATGAGTGGAAGCCACTAAAAAAGCTGCTAATCAACCAGGTAATCAAACTCTATGCGGTCGACATGAGCATTGCTGCAGAGCCAGACCCAAACAGGTACAACACCTTTAACCAATTTTTTACCCGCCAGCTACAACCGCAGGCCAGACCGATAGCGCGCGCCAGAAATGCAGTGGCCTCCCCGGTAGATGGTGTAGTCAGCCAGGCAGGCAAGATTGAGGATGGACGTATCTTTCAGGCCAAAGGCCACGACTTTTCCCTGCTTGAGCTGCTGGGCGGTGATACTGAATTAGCGGCAGAATTTGCAGATGGCGACTTCACCACCATCTATCTCTCCCCCAAAGACTACCACCGCATCCATATCCCGCTGGCAGGTACCCTAAAGAAAATGCTGCATGTGCCTGGACGGCTGTTTAGTGTCAGCCCAGCTACTACTAGGGCGATCCCCAACCTATTCAGTCGTAATGAGCGGGTGGTAAATGTGTTTGACACTACTGCCGGGCCGATGGCGGTAATTATGGTTGGAGCTATATTTGTCGCCAGCATGGACACCGTCTGGGCTGGCACTGTCGCCCCCAGTCACCGACGGGTACAAACCTGGGAGTACGGCAAACAGTTGGCCACCACAGTCAGACTGAAAAAGGGAGATGAATTGGGGCGCTTCAATATGGGATCAACAGTTATCGTGTTATTCGGTAAAGGCTCAGTCAAATGGACAGATGAGATGCAACCAGACGCCAGCCTGAAGATGGGGCATAAGATAGCTACCGTCACCAAAGAGCAGTAGGGCATAGCTGGATTGCAGGCCTAATTGCCAGCTTTCACCATACTACTTGGCTTCAGGTAATAGCCTTCTAACTGAAGGTGGTAACACAGCCAGCACATACACCCTAGCCGAGTGCCAAAAGGCAGACAACAGCAAGAGCGCGGCACCAATAAGAATCCCAGTAAGAGAAAAGCTGTGGCCAACCGCTCCATACACCTTCAGAAGATTTGAAATCGCATAAACCACATAGGCCAGAGAAGAGACCATAAACGCCCTTCTATCCACCGCGACAGAGATAAATGTCATAAGCAGATATAGGCTCAGAACAATAGCCATACTGCCTAAACTCTCTTGCCCCTCCAGAATGCCAAGATTTGAAAAGACTGGATGGATAATCAGCGGAGCAGACAACAGATGGAGCCAAAAGGCCACATCAGAGCGGCGAGTCGTCCTGCTGCGATCTGAGGCATCCCAATACATCGCGAACGAGAATGCCACGACACCGCAGATAAAAAACACGGTCATTAACCACTCTTTTGCATCAGGGGAAATTGACAAAACTGAGGAGACAAGCACACCTATGGCTGCGGCCGTCCCGGCAGCAACGGTAATAGGCACCTGAAAACGCAACCAATGGGCATACGCCGCCATGGCCGCCACGGATGAGGCAACAATATATGCCGTTCCATGAGTAGATTGAAACAAGCCAAGACATAGCGCGAACACGCCGCCAACAAAGGACAGCAACAACACTATTGCAGGCAGCGCCAGCTTTCTTCTCCGTACAAAAAACTCCGCAAGAACCCATGCCAGCAGACAGAATACCAGTAAGCCAAAACTATCATCTACAGTTTGCACCGCCCACAATGAAGAAAAAAGCAGCAACAGGCAGGCGATAACAACAAAGATATCATTGAAGCCGGAGATCAGACTGAAGTTCTCTTCGTCTACAGAAGACGTATTTTTTGACGAATCCAATGTGGCCCTAAACTCCGCAACAGAGGCGTCAGTAAATATTCCCTGCTTCACCGCGTAATCAAGATCCTCATCCGTATACATGTCTTTCCTTTAAATAATTATAACGCTAGCGTTTGCAAGAAACTCGAACCTATTATCTCTTGTCTGCTGGTTGAGTTAAATATGTTGTCACCATGGCCAATGATGGCTTTAGCAGTATTAATGCAATCATAAATACCACCCATGAAATAAAAAGGAAAGTATTCAAATGTATTTCTTGCCCCAGTATTTCTAATATTTTTTCACTATCCATTGTATATGCTGTGGGCAAAAACAAAATGAGTGCTATAAATTTCCATATGTACTGCCCGGTACTTATCTTTCGTTTTGCCAACAGGCCTGCTTGAATGTTCTTCCCGCATTTCGGACATAAGAATCCCACCTTATATCCTTGGTTATAGCCATCTATAACCTCTTCTGCAGGATATGTTTTTTTGCAGTAATAACACTCGTACTTAATAACCATTAAATACGCATCTTCCCATCAAGCTGCGTATGTTTATTAATTATTTCATACAACTCTTCACTATTTATAAGGCCATCTAAATTAAGCTCAGCCAAATACTCAATCATGATCGCAAAAGGATGATCCAACTCTTTTTGATTTCCATCTTCCGAGCCATCTCCTATATCTGCGGCAAGATCTGTAGCAGCATCTGCGGCTGTATCACCTTGAACTATTTCTACTTCATTCTCTTTGCCCTCTTCAGCCTCAGATATAAAACTGATACTGGTAACAAAGAACAACATGGTAAATACAAAAAACATCGTGGCAAGAGAATAGGTTATCGTCTTTGTAAAAAACCGAATTACCAATATTTTTTCGTTTGGCCTGGCCTCAAGCTCCAGCACCTCTCCACTATCCAATCTCATTAGATGTACCGACTTTTATAACGGAACCGCCGAATTAAATATCTTAGGGCAGCGCAGCTACCGAGCACTCCCGCCAATATCGCAAGCGACTGAAATGCATAGCTGAATTTTACCTATCCATGTGCAATTGGCTTTTCGGTAAAAATATAATCCTTTAACTCCTTATCCATAGCTGGATCATTTCTTCTAATCCACTCCAAAACCATTGCCGCATGTTCTTTTTCTTCATCTCGATTATGCGCAAGTATTGCCCTTAGCTCATCATCCTTACACGCATCCACCCGCTGATTATACCAATCAACCGCCTCTAACTCCTCCATCAGTGAAGTTATAGCTCGATGCATATCCCGCGTTGCGTCTGTCAACTCTTCAAGTGGCTCGTGGTAACCTTCATTTGACATTTTGATCTCCAGATAAATGTATATTCAGATACGTCTAACATCGCCATTACTGGTGATAATATAGCACAGCAGAACCGCCATCAGAGTACGAAACATAGCTATACTGTGATTGCCTTCGCGACATCTTCCGCGCGCATCAGCTGCACACCAATATTTCGCATCTCTTCCTCTCCCTTTGGATACAGGCCTGAGATTGCATCCTCCACTAGAACGACCCTGAAATCGCGCTCGCTTGCCTCATAAATCGATGTTCTTGGGCAGTTTGGGAAATTACACCCTGCAAACACAAGGGTATCAACACCAATCTTGTTCAGATAAGACTCAAGCGGCGTATTATAAAATACGCCCCACCTGGGCTTATAAATCACAACCTCATTATTGCTGACCTCTTGAATTCCGCCAGACAGAAGCCATTTTGCGTTCAACTTAACACTATCATGAAATATCTCAGATGCTAGTTCACACCCCACACTCCCCTCCAACAGGATTTCTGCCCCATTCTCGACCGCCTCCCTCCTACATATATCAACGTTACTGCCATCCTTTTTATATATTCTGACGACATGGACTATCGGCATTCCGTTTTGCCGATAGGCGTCCAGCACCACCTTTATATTAGGTAGGGCCGCTGTAGTACCTGGAATCTCCAGGGGTTGGCCATCCAGAGTGTCGCACTGCGCATCGATTGTGATTACAGCGGATGATCTGAAGTTTGGTTCAATGTATCCATTCATACTGCCATTCACCCAGCCTACTTGGTGATTTTCTGGGAGATCTCTTCAATATCATCATATATATATCTTGTGTCTAAAACGCCATCACCAGTAGTATCTACCTCCGCCTCCTGAATCCTATGCGGGCCGTAATACTGGATCTTTACGGGCTTTCCGGATGCCGCATTAAGGAATGTCACAGTCTCATAGATACCATGCTTAAAGCTTACATTGAAGTCTTTAAACCCATCCCCAGTGGTATCTATTTTTTCCCATATGGCATTACCATTATGGTGTGACGCCTCTGATTCAAAGGTGCCATTAAAGTCATAATCAGTTAGAGATGTCTCGATCATCCCTTTATGATCGAATGTTTGTATAAGATCAACCTTTCCGTCAAGGTTGAGGTCAACCTCTGCCTTATAGATGCGATAATTTTTATAGGTCCACCTCTCATCTAGTACTCCATCGCCATTGTAATCAATGCCATCTTCAGTAACCGGTGTATGATAGTAGATCACCATCGCTCCAATACCCAACAGGAATCCAATCACACCATAACCAAAACCACTGCTACCTTTTGGCACTGGTTCCGATACCTCCTGCTGGGGCTGCTGCGCATCCCACTCCCGAATAATATCTTCGGCTTCAGCATAGTCCCCCTCTGCGACCATTACCCTGACAATGCCGAAAGCTTGAAGCTCACCCACTCCCCCCTGCAAATATTCACCATCAATCCGCGCAGAGAGGCCGGCCTGCTCGAGAAGGTTTAAAACCATATGGGCCTCAATTGTATTTGCCGCTTCGTATATAAGCTTCATAGCAATCCTACCTGTAAGTCGCGGAACACAAACGCATTATGCATTCATGTTACTTGTCCTGCTAAAGCACTTCAACCAACATAACCCGCTCAGGAATACGGTCGCCGCAGGTAACCAAACCCATTTAAGCTCACTTGTTATCACCATCAATCCTTGGCCCTCAAAAAACCGCCTAATATTCAGCGTTGATACATCGATAGGCTGAAATGGAAAGAAATATCGTTCATTGCTGAATGGCGAAAAAAAGGCTACGCCATAGCCACCATTTGTAAGCGCATCAAGGATACCGTGAGAGGATGTGCATAAAAAAAGGAATACCCAGATAGAGAGGAAGTTTCTGTTACGGCCCCATGACAATGCCCAGGCACATAGCGCACCAATCAAGACGGCAAATAGCAGCGAATGGGTGAAACCTCTATGCCCAAATGTATCTCCGTACGGAATACCAAGCCGAAAAGAGAGGACATCAATATCTGGTAGGTTGGTAAGAACAATACCCATAATGAGTACGGCCTTTGACCTTCTGACCTCTCTAAACCAGGGCAGCAGTCCCAGCGCGATGGCTGGATGTGTGAATGAAGTTGCCATTATATTAACCGGCAGCCTAAGTCAATGGTGCTGCCCTCTCGCTCAGTTCTCCTATTATGACGGCGGCAATATTTATTCCGCTGCCGCCCCAAGAAAGATCCTACTCACCAGGCCATCTTCAAAGCTGAATATCAACCCTCCGTAGATTGAGCCTGCCACAATGTTGCCAGACACACTCTCCTCTCTATTCCAATAGGGTTCATAGGCGCTTATAACTTCTTGCTCTGTACTCCCAATCTGAATACCTTGTTTGGTACCAACAATGCTGGGAGCTGTCACAGTAATGGACTCTATCGACTTAGACTTACCCTTCTCCTCTGAGACCATCCCAAGTGTAATCCCACAACCGACATACTCCCACTCTTGATGATAAGCCCCATCGGCACCCCACAACTGCTCTGGTCCGCGCTTTATCGAGCAATCAATGCTCTTATTGACCTTATCTTCGGAGAGTCCGATACGAAATGCACCTATCTGCTCTTCGCGCATAAGATCGAAGTCATCCGCAAAAGAGAAGGCACTACAGATAACTGCAAATAACGTGGCACATATATAGATTATTTTATGCATAGCCCATTCCCAGAAGTTGACCCCAATAATTGGACAGAGCGATAAGTGCATCCTTGGGTAATACCGCCAACCTGGCAGTGACCCCTTTAGCCTTTTTTAAATTATCTACTTCTACCATGGCTATACGTGGATTTGTGATTTCATTTATTATTTTATTACAGATTGTGCCTAGAAAAAGGCTAAATGCAATTCCTTACTTACAGATTTAAGAGTTCAGAGCCATTGCTGTCCCACTTAATCCCCTCTCCCTAATGGAGAGGGATAGGGTGAGGGGATCTAAAAAGCTAATGCTTTGATTTTATTAATTCCCTCATCCTGCCCTTCCACCCTCCGGGTGCCCACAAAAACCAGATGACACAAGGAATCGTATCTTTACAAAGCAACCTATAGGGACAGCAGTGGTTCAGAGCCCTTTAATTATTCGGGCTCCCCGCACACAGGGGAGCCCTGCCTTATAGCTTTATAGGCACAAACACCCGGTAGAGCCGCCCGCCCCACAAAAACAACCCTAACCCTGCAAGGATGACTGCGGTCCCAAGCCAGACATTAACCCCCGGCTGTTCCCCGTTAAATGTCTGCCCCAGCAGCAGTGCCAGTACCGGGGTGATCAAAGTGATCAAACCAATCATCATTGCCGGCACCCTCTTCAACACGTAGAAATAGAGGTTGAAACCAAGTACCGTCCCGATAAACGCCAGGTAGAGGATGGCTCCCAGTGTATGCTGCGGCAGCCGCTCCGGTATCGCCTCGCCGAACAGTAACCAGCAGGCAATGTAGAGCGGCACCGCAATTCCTAGTGCGCCACTGTTGAGTGCCAGTGGATGAATATGCGCACCGATCCGCTTGACCCACACCGAACTCAAGGAGTGAAAAGTCACCGATACCAACATCCCGACCACCCCATAGGCACTGATTGCCACACCTGCCCCATCGGGCAGGAATATCTCTCCCAGTCCGCCAACAGCCAGCAGCAGGCCGATGATCTTCGAAGGGGTGAAGAATGGCTCATCCAGCCACAGTGCAGCAAACAGCCCAATCACCATGGGCGTCAGACCGAACAGCACTGAAATCAGGCCAGAAGAGATATACTGCGCCGACCAATAGACGCTCATCATGGCGCCAAACATGCCAAAGCCGGCGGCAGCATAGCTCTTTACCGCATCACGATCCAAGCGCATGGGAATACGTAGCAGCAACAGCAGCAGCAGGCAGAACACGAGTCCTATAGACATACGTGTACTGATTGCCAGCATAAAATCGCTGCCATCGTTGCTCCACTTGATCGCCAGCGGCGTAGTCGCCCAGATCAAGACTATCCCCAAATACGCGGCGGGAACCGACATTTCTATTCTCCTTAAAACAAAAAAAGACCGCGAAGAGCAACTCCGCGGCCTTTGTGGGTGTACAAATGTATTAACTAACTAAGCTATAACTTTCCCCTCAAACGCCAACGGACCGCCACGAGCAGCCACAGGGCGACTCGTACCGGGGTGATTACCATCAATTTGGCGTAAGAATGATTCATCTGTTAATTCTGCACCGAACAACCTGGCTCGGTCAAGAGACTGTGCAAAAATAGCCTGGATTTATTGAGGGATAGAACAGGGAAAAGCCTACACCTTTAGGTCAATTCTGGTCTTATTAATTCACCTATTTTACGCCCCATAGCCCCATTTTCCATTGTCTGCCGGCACTCATAAATTTGAGTTAAAGAAAGCAGACATCCAACCGCTAATAGAATAGGTACGCACTAGCTCAGTGACGATACATAGAAACCAAATCAGAATGCTGGAGAAGTGATATGAAGAAAAATGAGCCGATCACTGGCCAGGAGAGGACCTACGGGGAAGATAGGATCATCATCTCAACGACAGATCTCAAGGGCATAATCACTTATGCCAATGAGGATTTTATTGATATAAGCGGTTTCTCTCGCGAAGAGTTGATAGGCAAGAACCATAATATCGTGCGCCATCCCGATATGCCGCCTGTGGCCTTCAAAGATCTGTGGGATACGATCCAGGGCGGCAAACCCTGGCGCGGTATAGTAAAGAATCGTTGCAAGAACGGAGACCACTATTGGGTAGATGCCTATGTTACCCCGGTTTATGAAGGGGACAGCCTGGTCGGATATCAATCTGTGCGTACATGCCCAGGCCGAATGGGGGTAAGCGGCGCCGAGGAGCTCTACAAAAAGTTCCGCAACAATCAGATCACTAAACTTCCCAAACGTTACAGTATGTACGATATCAGCATCAAGGTGCGGCTGTTTTCCGCACTACTGCTCCTTGCGCTGCTTACTGTTATAGTCGGCGTGGCTAGTCTGTCCAGCCCCAACAGCAGCCTTATACTGACTCTTTGCGCAATAAGTCTACTGATCATGCTGAGCACGGGGTATCTGATAGTGCATACCCTGGTGACACCGCTAAACCGGATAAGGAGCCTATTGCACGGCCTCGCTGGTGGCAAATTACATCAGCGAATAGAGACGCCCCACAATGACGATATGGGTCAGGTGCTACAAGCGGTCAAACTTTTGCAGGCTCGACTGAATACGATATTTGGCCACTTTACCGAAGCGGCCATGTCGCTGGCGGCCTCAGCAGAGCAACTTTCGGCCAACGGCAGCAATGCCTTGCAGGATATGGAGCGCCAACAAGATGAGACTGCACAGGTGGCCACAGCCATGAATGAGATGGTAGCCACCGTTCAGAATATTGCACAAAATACCGGTGAGGCCGCCAACGCCGCACAGATATCAGACGAGAAAACTCGGACAGGCAAAGAGCTGGTGGTAGAAACCCGCAGCACCATCCATAATCTGGCAGGAGAGGTTGAGCGTTCGGCGCAGGTTATAGACCAGTTGAAGGGGGACAGCGAGGGAATCAGCAACATCATGGACGTTATTAGCGGCATTGCCGGCCAGACCAACTTGCTTGCCTTGAACGCCGCCATCGAAGCGGCCAGAGCAGGAGAGCAGGGACGTGGATTCGCCGTGGTGGCAGATGAGGTGCGCACACTGGCTCAGCGTACCCAGGAATCGACTACCGAGATCCGCGACATGATTGAACATCTGCAATCAGGTATTAGTGATGCGGTTGATGTTATGGCGCGGGGACGTGAACAAGCGGGTACCGCTGTTTCTCAGGCAGATGAAACTAGGCTTGCACTAGACTCCATATCTGAGGCCGTTGGCACTATCCGCCAGATGAACATCCAGATTGCCACCGCCGCCGAGGAGCAGAACACGGTGGCAGAAGAGATGAACCGTAATGTTGTCTCTATCAATGATCTCTCCGAACACTCCACTACGGCTTCACGTGGAGTGGCGGCCGCAGGTTCGGAACTTGCCAAGATGGCTATTAAGCTCCAGGAGTTGGTTTCGCAGTTTAATAAGTAAGCTACGTAAATTGCGGCCATAATGTACTACTATCATGTAAAAGCAAATAGCCGCAATTCTGTAGATTGTCATAGCCTTTATTGCATACGGCTAACATTTTTGAGTAATTAGCCAATCGTACCGTCCACTCTTAGCATGAATCCGCCAATGATTTCTCCCGATGATTTATCTTCAGCTAGGACGGCTTATTAGGCAGGCAATCTAAATTTCCTCAGCAACATGATTAGCCACACAATCGTGAACGTCAGGATACAACCCATACTGATCCAAACAACGCTTTCGTTAAGCGCCACTGGATCGCTCATATTGGCCATAAATACCAAATGCCCCAAGATCAAAAAGAATATTATAAGGGCTGTCCCGAACA
Source organism: Sedimenticolaceae bacterium (assembly GCA_050304615.1). Taxonomy (GTDB): domain Bacteria; phylum Pseudomonadota; class Gammaproteobacteria; order Chromatiales; family Chromatiaceae; genus CBFDBF01. The sequence goes on along the minus strand of JBNLDW010000007.1, from coordinate 71,647 downwards.
GACTAAAAAAACCACTAAACAGTTTTATCGTGGATTCCTTTCTCTCTTCCGTTAGCCAATACTCTTTATTTGGAAGGCTTATAAAACGCAGAGGGATATTTTTTAGTGTTGATGGGATACCAATAAACATAATCACCAAAAACGCATACAGGAAGATACTAATTGCCAGATTGACTCCGCTGCTGGCCCAGGAATCAGGAACCCCGCCTCCCCCAAAGTGTATGGCCACTCTTTCTGGCAGTTGAGTGAAATAGTACAGTGACAGGGCAATCCCAAGGATACCCGTAGCAATCAATGCTGTTCTTGAAGCCACATTGCACCTCCCTACTCCTAATGACGGTTCATCGCCTTCTTCTAGTCTTGGTATTGTTGCTTGCGTAATACCCAGCGACTGCGCCGATCCCAACCCCCAACATCGATTTCGCAAAGGTGGCGGACCCGGAGACTTCCCTGATGCCCCTCATCCCTATATGACCCCTGAACAGGGCATCCCAGAATATCCTCCACCCTATCTCTTCAGCCGGATCGAGAAAGAAGCCTCTTACAACCAACAACCCAAATACTGCGCCTATCAAAATAAAATATACTTTTCTCATTATTATTTTCTCTTAGATTACATAGCAAAAATTAATGCGCAGCCTTTTCTTGTACTTTTTCATCTGTAGCACAATAGATAAGACCGTGTTCATACATGGTTTTCTATCTAAGCGCCCCCTGTGTTTTCACTTGCTTTGCGGCTTTAAAGAAAATAAGTGCCAGTATAACATCAGCAATAATAGACGTGATAATCCCGAACGGCACGAGCACAATGACAGCAATCATGACACCTGTGGCAATAGTGAGATATGAATAAGGCTTGAGGTAACCGAATAAATCATCTTCACAGTGAAGCAGCTTTACTCCAACAACAACATATATGATACCAAGAGGTATCAATAACAGGAGCACAGCAACCCCAATGATTACTTGGAGTTCAGTAACAGGCAGCGCCATGACACCGATTACAGTTACGATCACATTAAACCAGATCAATAATGTAATGTATTTATCAACTTTATTAAAGTTGGCCATTTCATTTAACAATCGCCTCAACATGATGAGGATATACACATATAGGATGAGAGCGCCCATACTTAATATTGTTTCCAGCAAAAGCATTGCAACACTCTCATCTTCTGCCACCCCTGACATAATGTCTAGTGCTACTAGTGGAATTGCCAGTACGGCAGATGCAATCGCAATCCATCCGGCAAGATTTAGATTCTTTTCAGTTAGCATAGCATGCTCCATATGTTATTAAGTTTATATAACCCCTTACTCACACCACAAATGTATCCCTAGATTAATAGGGATACTGTCCCCAATTATCACTTACAAGGTCGAGCTATTGTTTAAATAGCAACTCTCTTAAAGCAGAGCTTCTGGCTTTAGAGATGAAGTAAAGCCCTAACCCACTAGGAATTGATGTCGCTGTAATACCCCTGCAAGACCGACTATTCATGTCACGGTTTCTGGTTTCATATTTTTTTATGCTTAACGTTTTACAGCAGAGGCGCAGCTATGCTGCGTCCTGCTGGCTGTTATTGTTAAGTGTAAATTCACTGATTATTGGCTGGGTGGTTAGTTTTTTAATAATCCAAATAAATAGCCCAGAAATACCAATAGCTATTACGGCGGTAAACCAACGCATTATATTGTGCATACGTTCGAAATCCTCAAAACCTTCATGGGTTGGCATTTTGGGAAATTCTGAAAACATGTAAAACTGCAAAAAAAGGCTTCCCACTTGCCATAACACACCAAATGTCAAAATAACCACGAAAGCCAATCGAGCCCAATTTTTGCGTTTTAGAAGAGCAATGGAAGAAACAAATGTAAACAGCGTTACAGCGAAGAAGCCATATACAAAATAATAGAAATACTGTTGCATAATTTTAGCGAATGCAGGTGCATCTTCAGGCATTGAGCTGAATTCTTCGCCACTAAACATTGTTGAAACCATAATGACTTGCATGATTCCAACAATAGACCCAAAGCCTGCGCCGATGATAAATATCCAAGCTAGTACGGATACAAAGGTTGATCTCGATTCCACGTTATTATTCTCCTTTTTTACACTTAGCGGCTCACATAAGGGGCGCGCAGCGAAGCGAGCGTCCCAGCGAACGATAGTGAGCGACCTTGATGTGATTGTTAAGTGCCATTACTTTGCATTGAGAATAGTTTTGTTATAAACACAGGCATATTCCTCAGCGAGGATGTTTAACCGCATATGTTCTTCGGAGCACAGATTATCGCTTGTACCTTCAATAGCTTCATAGGCTCCAGTTTTGTATGGGTTAACACCTGCGTCTTCTTCAATACAAGGAAATATTAGAGAAAAACCATAAATAGCCTTGTATTTTCGATTTCCGATATTAATGGCCGTATTTGCATCTTTTACCGGATCCGCTTTAACTAGCCATGCCAGTTTAGCAACTTCCAGATCACAATCGGTTAGTGTATCTGCCAAAGCAGTGGCCGCAAACAAGAGTAGTGAAATGGCTAATATTTTCATTTCTTTTTGCACTTAACAGTTGATTATGTAGCTGCGCCCAATATTGAGATATGCCGCCAAGTGTTCTAGCTTGATTCTCTTTTAAGCACATAATATTGCCAAGCAGCTAGTAAATCGCAACTCAGCACGGCTGATTATTGATATATCCCGTAACACCAGGGAGGGGCACGCACGACAGCCTTCCTGCTGTTTGTGGGGTTTGTTCCTTTACTACTGGTACTACCCTAGCAGGTAATCCACACTAATTTCCAGTGATTTATGTGCGATACACGGCCGGCAAATCAGCCGCCGTAGACAACTCCAGGCAGCCAGGTGGCCAGTTCGGGTTGCCACGCAAGCAGCCCCAGCATAATAAGCTGGATCAGAATAAACGGGGCTACTCCACGGTAGATCTGGCCGGTGGTCATCTCCGGCGGGGCAACGCCGCGCAGGTAGAAGAGGGCAAAGCCAAATGGCGGGGTTAGAAAAGAGGTCTGTAGGTTGATGGCAATCATGATGCCGAGCCAGATTGGATCGAGCCCCATGGCCAGCAGGATCGGCCCAACTATTGGTACTACCACAAAGGTGATCTCAATAAAATCCAGGATAAAACCGAGCAGAAACATCACCAACATCACTGACAGCATGGCGCCGAACACTCCACCCGGCAGATCGGTCAGAATAGAGGCAACCAGATCATCCCCACCAAAGCCACGAAACACCAGGGAGAAGATGGAGGCCCCGATAAGGATTAGAAACACCATGCTGGTGACCATGGTGGTGCTGCGCATAACTACCTTGAGGGTCTTCAGGCTTAGCTTGCCCTGGGTCATGGCCAGCAGCATTGCCCCTACCGCGCCAACACCTGCCGCCTCGGTGGGGGTGGCGACACCTTTCAGAATGGAACCGAGTACGGCCATAATCAGCACCAGCGGTGGCAGCAATACCTTGAGCACACGCCGCCACAGCTCCCATCCCTGCTCCCCTCGCTCCTCCTTTGGGATAGCTGGTACCGCGGCTGGACGCAGCAGGGCTACCCCTACTATATAGAGTAGGTAAAAACTCACCAGCATAAGGCCGGGGATTAGAGCGCCCACGAACAGGTCACCCACAGAGACAGTCTCTGGTTGCCATATCCCCATATCTAGCTGCGCCTGTTGATAGGCTGAGGAGAGTACATCGCCGAGCAGCACTAATACTATAGAGGGTGGGATGATCTGCCCCAAGGTGCCAGAAGCACAGATGGTTCCGGCTGCGACCGCCGGATCATAGTTGCGCCGCAGCATGGTTGGCAATGATAGCAGCCCCATAGTGACAACCGTGGCACCTACGATGCCGGTACTAGCGGCCAGCAACATGCCGACAATGGTAACCGAGATGCCTAGGCCGCCACGCAGGGAGCCAAACAGCAGCGCCATGGTATCGAGTAGATTCTCCGCCACCTGTGAGCGTTCCAGCATCACACCCATAAAGACAAACAGCGGCACTGCAATCAGGATCTTGTTGTTCATGATGCCGAACAGCCGATTGGGAAATGCCTGCAGGAAGGCAGCATCAAAATGGCCGGTCATATAGCCGATTGTGGCGAACAGCAAGGCGGCCCCGGCTAGAGAGAAGGCAACCGGATAGCCCATCAACAGCACCATACAGACGATCAGAAACATCAGTAGGGGGAGATATTCAGCCATTACAACTCCACCTTGGCCGGCTCGGCAGAATCGTTTTTCCCACCAAAAGACAGCAGACGGTGGATGATCATGGATACCCCCTGCAGCACCAGCAGCACGGCCATCACCAGGATCATGCTTTTGAGGATATAGAGGCCCAGCAGCCCGCCCGTCTCGCCAGATGTTTCATGTATCGCCCAAGACCCCACGACATATGCCCAACTTGTCCATACGATAAAACCACATACCGGCAATAGCAGCAGCAGAGTGCCGACAAGATCGACCATCGCCTTGCCACGCTCCGACATTCGGTTGTAGAAGATATCCACCCGAACGTGACCTTCGTGCTTTAGGGTGAAGGCGGCACCTGCTAGGAACAGGGTTGCGTGCATATAGCTGACCGACTCCTGCATAGAGACCCAACCAAGGTTAAAGCCAAAACGCAGCACCACTACGGCGAAGGTGATCAGCACCATAAACAGGGTGAGCCAGGAGACTGCCCTCCCCACCTGTTCATTTAGGTTATCAATGAATTGAGCAATGCCGATCATACCGGGTCACTCCAACAACAGTCTGAACCATTACAGCGGCCAGACCCAAAGAATTACAGGGATCGATACTACAATAACCAGGATCTCTAGCGGCAGCCCCATGCGCCAATAGTCGCCAAAGCGATAGCCACCGGGCCCCATTATAAGGGTATTGTTCTTGTGTCCTATAGGGGTGAGAAAGGCACATGATGCGGCCACAGCCACCGTCATCAGAAACGGATCGGCGCTGACCTGGAGTCGGCTGGCGATATCTACTGCGATCGGGGCGGCGATGACCGCCGTTGCTGTGTTATTCATGACATCAGAGAGAGTCATGGTGATAACCATCAGCAGGGTCAGCACAACCACTGGTGAGTAGCCGGAAGACATGCTGGTGATGGCATCCACTATCAGGGTTGTGCCGCCACTCGATTCCAGGGCACCACCGATCGGTATCATAGATCCCAGCAGGACAATCACCGGCCACTCTACAGAGTTGTAGACATGCCGCGCCGGCACAACGTTGAACATCACGTAGCTTACCACTACCACTGCCAGCGCTATCGGCAGATAGACCCAGCCAAGACTGGCCACTATAATAGCCAGCGCAAACAGCCCCACCGCCAGCCACGCCTTGTGCCGCTGAATCAGATCCAGACTGCGCCCGGCCAACGACAGGGTACCCAACCATCGGTTGATCTCCTCCAGCATGGCGCTACTGCCGTATAGCAGTAGCACATCGCCCTCTTGTATCTCCAGATGACGCACTCGATCACGAAACTTCTTGCCCCGCCTGGATACACCAAGCAGGGTTATCCCATGGCGATACTGCAGGTGGAGTGAATACGCCGTACGCCCATTTATCCTGGAACCTTCAGGTACCACCACCTCCCACAGTGCCATATCTGTATCACCGATGGGGTTGGTATCCGTCCCCGTGCTGGAGTAGTCTAGTGAGAGGGCGCCGACAAAGCCATCCAGAGCCACTGGCCCGGCATTCACCACCAGGATATCGCCCTGCCTGATCTGTACCAGACGGGCCTGACCCGGCATCCGCTTACCCCTGCGCACCAAGCCGATAACGGCAACATCACTCTCATCGGCCACACTGTCCAGATCCCGCACCCGCTTCCCAATGGCGGGAGAGCCATCCGGCACATGCAGCTCGGCGACATAACCACTGCTATCCAACAACTCTTTGGGGGCGTCATAACTGGTACGATCTTGCGGCAGCAGTCGCCAACCGATCAGGGCGACAAACAGCACCCCAATAACAGCACACGCCAGCCCGACCGGGGCAAAATCGAACATGCCAAAGCTCTCACCCAGCGCGTCCGCCCGGAACTCGGCGATGATGATGTTGGGTGGAGTTCCGATCATGGTGATCATGCCACCCAGAATCGAGGCAAAGGAGAGCGGCATCAGTGTCTTGGATGGGCTGCGCTTGGCCTTGATGGCGGCCTGAATATCTACCGGCATCAACATAGCCAGGGCTGCAACATTATTCATCACCGCAGAGAGGGCCGCTGTAATGCCGGCCATGGCGATGATATGGCCCTGCAAAGAGGTGGCAAAACGGCTAACCTGTTTGGCAATCAGTTCAATGGCGCCGGAGTTATGGAGCCCCTTACTAACAATCAGCACCAGAGCAATGATAACTGTCGCCGGATGGCCAAAACCAGAGAAGGCCTCCTCTTTGGGCACCACCCCCATCAGCAGCGCGGCAATCAGCGCTACAAAGGCCACCAAATCGTAGCGCCAGCGCCCCCATATGAGGAACACAAAGACAAAAAATAGCAGTCCGAACAGCTGTATCTGATCTGTTGTCATAAACTCGCGGTGTTGTTACAGGTCGGGATGCGGCCTAACCCGTAAGAGGTGGCTACCAGCTCATGATCTCCCACTGCTGAACGGAAGACTCTTTTATATCATCGGCGCGCGCATCCAGCTGGCCATCCCCATTGCTATCTATAAAGTAGTAGGGAGGGCCAGATTTTGGCACCACCTTAACCATATAGACCTTACCATTGATGCTATATCTATGGACGGTACCCCTGTCACTCTCGGTAATGGTCACCTCTGGCTCCAGCGCCTCACCACTCTCAACCTGAGGAGGCATCTCCGGAGGGCCAGGTATGTCGGTCATCTCCTCCGCCGCCAACGCCATAGGGGATGCCAATAGCAGGCTAAGGGCAAATATTGTCTTTTTCATAATTCTTCCTCTGGTAGCACTTCCTTTGTGTTTGGACTTATATAGATATTATTATAGTTCTAACATTATTTCCTTCTCTTCCGCCGATAGCTCAAAGCCACGAACCTCGTAGTGGGCAAAGATGGCATCCACTACCTGCTGCGGTTCATCACAGATCTCTATCAGATCCAGATCCTCCAGATCAATAGTTCCCTCGGCGCATAGGGTATCCCGCATCCAGTCCAGCAGCCCGCGCCAAAACCCCCCATTTACCAGGATTATCGGGATACGGCGAGTCTTGCCGGTCTGCACCAGGGTGAGGATCTCGGCCATCTCATCCAGGGTGCCAAACCCGCCTGGGAGCACCACATAGGCAGAGGCGTACTTCACAAACATGACCTTACGCGAAAAGAAGTGGCCAAAATTTAGTGCCACATCCTGATACTCGTTCGATTTCTGTTCGTGCGGTAGCTGGATGTTCAAGCCGATACTTAATGACTTACCGGCATACCCCCCACGGTTTGCCGCCTCCATAATGCCTGGACCGCCACCACTAATAACTGCGAACCCGCTATCAGAGAGCAGGCGTGCGATCTCCTCCGCCTGCTTGTAGTTTGGATGGTCCTCAGGGGTACGGGCCGAGCCAAAGATACTCACCGCCGGCCAGATAGGGGCAAGCTGTTCAAATCCATTAACAAATTCCGCCATGATCTGAAATATCTTCCAGGACTCTTGCGGTATCTGCCTATCCTTTTTTCCAAAGGAGTTCAGTATGTGGTCAGTCTGCTGGCTCATGTGCGCTGCAAATCCATAATTTAGGATAGATACTCTATGATAGTAGCTGCAATCTGGACCGGTCTCCAGCATAATACGCAGTCTTTTTTTGACCAGTATCAACTATCCATCATGGCAGCTCTAAATCCACGACAACAGGAGGCGGTTCAATATACCAACGGCCCCCTGCTGGTTCTAGCTGGTGCTGGTTCGGGAAAGACTCGCGTAATCACCAGTAAGATTGCCCACCTGATTGAGCACGCCGGTATTGAGCCACGCCATATCACCGCCGTCACCTTTACCAATAAGGCAGCACGAGAGATGCGGCAGCGAGTTAGCAAGCTGTTCAAGGGAGGTAATGCCAGCCAGGTCAACATATCCACCTTTCACACCCTGGGCCTAAATATAATACGACAAGAGCATAAGACCCTTGGATTCAAGCCGGGCTTCTCCATCTTTGACGCCCAGGACAGCGAGAACCTGTTAAAAGAGTTGCTACGCAAGGAGAAGCTGGATGATAGCGCTATATCATCTGCCCGCTGGCAAATATCTGACTGGAAGAGCGCCATGCTGGATCCAGAGCAGGCCCTAACCGCAGCGGAAGATGGCCTGCAGAACAAGAATGCACTGATCTACGCCGCCTACCAACGCACTCTCCGGGCCTACAACGCGGTAGATTTTGATGACCTGATCCTGCTACCGGTGCAACTCTTCCGCCAGCATCCGGAGGTGCTAGATCGGTGGCAAGACCGCATCCGTTACCTGCTGGTAGACGAATACCAGGACACCAACAGCAGCCAGTATGAACTGGTGAAGCAGCTGGTAAAGATCCGTCAGGCCCTGACCGTAGTGGGTGATGATGACCAGTCGATCTACGCCTGGCGTGGTGCCAGGCCAGAAAATCTGGTGCAGTTACAGGTAGATTTCCCCCGGCTCAAGCTGATTAAGCTGGAGCAGAACTACCGCTCCAGCAGCCGTATCCTGCGGGCCGCCAACCAGCTTATCAGCAACAACGAGCACCTGTTCGAGAAACACCTGTGGAGTGACCTGGGGGCGGGCGAGATGTTGCGTGCCGTCCAGTGCGACAGTGAGACGCATGAGGCGGAACTGGTGGTATCGGAGATCCTGCACCGACGTATCATGCACGGCACCAGCCATGCCGACTGCGCCATCCTCTATCGCGGCAACCATCAGGCACGACTGTTTGAGACCGCCCTGCGGCAACACGACATCCCCTACTTTCTCAGCGGCGGCACCTCTTTCTTCGCCCGCACCGAGATCAAGGATGTAATGGCCTACCTGCGCCTGTTGGCCAACCCGGACGACGATGCCGCATTTCTGCGCATCATCAACACCCCGCGCCGGGAGATCGGAGCAACTACCCTGGAGCGGCTTGGCACCTACACCGCCAGCCGACCCATAAGCCTGCTGGCCGCCTGTGACGAGCTGGGTCTGGAGCAGGCCATCAGCGGCCGCCCACTACAGCGGTTGCGAGAGTTCGCCGCCTGGATCCATGAGTTCTGCCGCCGGGCAGAGGAAGGGCATCCGGTGGAGACGGTACGCCAACTTCTAAGCGATATCGACTACTCTGGGTGGCTGCATGAACAGAGTTCCAAACCGGCCGCGGCCGAATACCGCATAGAGAATGTAAATAGCCTGGTAGAGTGGATTGAACGCCTCCACAAAGGGGCGATGGCAGATGCAAACCTGGTACAGATGATCAGCCACCTTGCCCTGCAAGATATGCTGGAGCGTCAGGAGGAGGATGAGGTAGAGGGGCGGGTTAATCTCATGACCCTGCATGCCGCCAAGGGGCTGGAGTTCCCCCATGTCTTTCTAACCGGCATGGAAGAGGAGTTGCTACCACATCGTAACAGCATAGAAGAGGAGACCATCGAGGAGGAGCGGCGCCTGGCCTATGTAGGGATCACCCGGGCCCAGCGTAGCCTGACCATGACCTATGCCGCCAAACGCAAACGCTATGGAAAGATCATATCGTGCGAGCCGAGCCGCTTTCTGGATGAGCTGCCGTCAGAAGATCTACAGTGGAAAGGCGGGGAGCATGCCAAATCAGAGGAGGAGAGCCGCGAGATAGGGATGTCTCACCTGGCCAATATGCGGGCCATGCTGAGTAGTGAGTAGATACTAAAGGACACCCATGGCCTGCCATAGGTGTCCTGAAGAGAGATCTACTGGCTGCTCAACCAACCGGCGATCGCATCCATTTCGGCATCTGAGACCTGGCTGATGATGCCCAGCATGATAGCCGACTGACCATTGCCCCTGGCACCACTCTTTATGTCCTTCATCTGGGCTAATAGATAACCCTTAGCCTGACCACTGATCTTGGGATAGGTAGGCATGAGCGTCTTACTACCATCAGGTCCGTGACAGGCCGCGCATCCTTTGGCTGCATACAGGGCAGCGCCATCCGCAGGGGCCGCCGCTGGCGCCGGGGAATCTGCCGCCGCTTGAGCGTTCTCGGTTGCCGGGGTTGACCCGCCTTCTGCCGGGGTAGATCCATCTGCCGAAGCTGCCTCAGGCGCTGCAATAGCGACTGGCTGGCCAACAATGCTCACCTCGCCTATCGGCTTGATACGCTCGAGTACCTCAACCCGTGATTCAGCCTCTTCCGCCACCACCGGGGCAGTTACACTCAGCAGAGCCGCTACGCCCAATACCCCAAAAATACCTCTACACTGCGACATATAAACCTCCGATCGTAAAATAGTGTCCACCCCTAATCGGCACATTATAACGGGAAAGGCTCTAACTAGGGAATAGACGCTACCCGGCGCACCCTGTAAGATATCCATCCCTCGAAACACCAAAGAAGCAAGAGTGGGCCGGGGAAGCGGCGAAGCCGCGTGAGCGCTGCCCGGCAGCCCAAAGGGCTGCTTGTGAACCGCAGGCTCTAGTAGTGATAAATAGTTATGCGCCCGTAGCTCAGCTGGGTGAGGGCGTATAGAAACAAGGTCCAGTGGACCTTTTTCAGCCCGAACGCCCGCGAGCTTGCGAGTGGGCCGGGGAAGCGGCGAAGCCGCGTGAGCGCTGCCCGGCAGCCCAAAGGGCTGCTTGTGAACCGCAGGCTCAGTTAGTGTAAATAGTTATGCGCCCGTAGCTCAGCTGGATAGAGCGCTGCCCTCCGGAGGCAGAGGTCAGGGGTTCGAATCCCTTCGGGCGTGCCATATTAGACAAAAGCCGTACATCTGACTAGATGTGCGGCTTTTTCTTATTGCCCGTTGGGATGAGAACCCCTGAAAGGGGTTTGACAAGCAACCGGAGGTTGCGCAGAACGTCGGAGCGTAGCGAGGGCGGCCCCGTAGGGGTGAGCCGCAAAGCGGCGAATAATCCCCGGGCGTGCCATATTAGACAAAGCCGTACATCTGACTAGATGTGCGGCTTTTTCTTTGCGCTCCTACAAGTGAATTTCCATTATTTCTAGGAGCTCTAAGACTCTTAGTTAAACACGCGTTGATAATCCCATTCAACTTTGATGCGAACGCGATGCATCATTGGATCGACAGAGATATGCGATCCCTTGAACCGCGTTCCATCATTGGTTGGCACCACTTCCAACCCTTCTAGATCACCATCCAGAAAATAGGGTGGGCCGTAACTATGCGGCAGGCAACTAACGCCATCATGGGAATAAACTACAAAGTCACACTCACTCCCGTAAATTTGTCCATTTTCCCTTAGATAATATTCCCCATGCCCTAAAGCTGATTGTATGCCCGTAAACTCCTTTTTCTTGATAAAGCGTACAATCGTGTCCAACTCAGTATCATCATTAATCAAGGAACCGCGGCTTTCAGGATGAGGGTGTGATCGTGTGACTTTTCCTTTACCTGTGACCGGTCCGGCGCGGTGATCCTCCCGATAATCAAAATCAATCTCCTGTTTCATCACATGATACTCTGTCTCAATTGTTGTATCGTTCAATGCTGCCAGTGGGTTGATGTGTCCGACCTCACCAACCTCGACCTCTTCCAGTTCCTCCTTCATGGTCATGACCCATGTCTGCACCCAGCCACCAACGAATGGGCCGGACACATCCATGGTATGGGTAACTTTGAATACGCCTGCCCACTTGCCGCTACAGGCCGCCTCCTTGCCCACCACCTTAACCTTAGAAGCTGGCAGAAGATCCTCGCGATGACCGTTGGCGAAGACTAGCACCACCTTCTCAAAATTCTCTTCCTTGCATTGGGTAGGATCATTTGTATCGCACTTTATACAAAAAGTGCGTTGATCTTTATCCGTCCAGTCTTCAACAGCAGGGGCTTTATCCTTGAAATATATAATGGCCTTAATCGACGCGCCATCAAGTTTTGAGGTGAACTGAGCTAGCTCCTCGAACACAATCTTTTTTACTTCGTTTGTGTTAACGGTATTGGTCGCCGTGATAAGTTGCGCTGAGAGATTCTCCAGCTCATCAACCTCTATGTCTTTTTCATCCTTTTCGATATCGACTGTCTTGTTGTGCGTACTGTCGATGGAGGATTTAGGCGGAAATGCCCCGCCTGGGTCGGTGTATTTCTTGGCCGGTCCTTTGTTGTAGTTCCATAGCGTAAATTCTCGCCAGTGCTTTTTAAGACCGCCTGGGATTATTGTATCAATGGCCTTCAGGCACGAAGAGTTCGCCCCGCAGTTTTCGTAGATTTTTCTAATGATGGAGTCGCCGAGATTTTGCGTCAGATAAAATGCAAAAACATAGGCTCCATATTCATGGTATGTGGGGTCAGTTTCGGCATCAAGATATGTTTTTGGATAAGGGAAAAACAGCTTCAACCGCTTGTGCTCGGTATCGTAGGATTTGTAGGCAAAGTGCTCTGCCCAGACTGCACTGGCCTCTGCCCACCAGTGATCTTTGCCTTTATGGTGCTGAAATGCCATCTGAAAGGTATGAAAGACCTCGTGGGCGACGACTGTTTTCAAAATGTTTGGTTGGTTCATCAGGTTACTATTGATCAGAACATAGGCGCTAGATGGAAAAGTAGCGCCATCCGGAACGGCCTCTCCGGTAGCGCCAAATCCCATCATGATATATATGTCCAGCTTGTCATCTCCGCCAAAGCCACCATCTGGCAGGGGCATCCGATTCATCAGGCCAAAAAACCTTTGTATGATAGTGTCTTGATCCAGGGCATTTACAATGTCCTGCGCCATCTGTTTGTAGGCATCTGCCTCGGCCATATTGGTGGAGTTGGGATACCAGACCTTAACCTTCCCGTTGGCGGCTACCATTGTCCTGTCTGTCGGATATAGTTGAGGGTAGTTCCAGTGTGGTCGCTGGGCGGCGTGCGCCTCACGTATGAAACCACTACCCAGCAATCCCTGCAGGGAGTCTTGCTCTTCTTGTTGTTTGAGAAAACGTTGATTAACGTAGCTTTCTGGATCGTCTGGCCTTTTTAGGAATGGGGCCAGCTCTTTTTGTCCTTCCGGAGATAGACTATTCCATCTGCTGCGAATATCGCCCAGGGTATTGTCTTCAAAAGTAGCGACACCACTGACGTATTGAGATGGCAACCGTTGATCACCATAGAGCGCATAGGCCCTATATAGGAGAGAGGTCTCCTCATCCAGGGTGCCATCTTTAAGCGCGCCTTTGATCAGGTCGAAACTGCTGTTGCCCTCTGGGACTAACACAATCTCTCCGCTATCGGGAAGGCCACCAGGACGCAAAAATAGCCAAGACACACCAAGCGCAATCAGACAGAGGAGAACCACCAGCACGGTGAATAGTGGTTTATAAAAAGGCTTTTGATTAACAGTTGGCATCTTGTATACCCTCACGTTAATACTGCCATTCTACAGGAAATAACGGGGCTGTGCGCGCGCTGTTCTTTTCGCCTCGACATGCAGGAGTCAAACCCCATGGGCGAAGCGTTATCTATACAGATCGCCCGCAGGAGCGTGATTCTACATATGTAATTTCACCATTAGAGGGAGTCAACACCTATTTCTTCAACGCTGCCAACCAGGCCTTTTGACAACTGCGCCGCTGGCGCTCCTGCAGAATCTCTCGTATCTTCGGCTCGGCCTTGGTAAACGGTACCCGCTTACCCGGCTTGATCTTTTCACACAGCAGGACGTGAAAGCCCATCTCCGATTCGATGATCGAACTGATCTCTCCCTCTTCCATAGAGAAGAGTGCGCTGTCCAGCTCTGGATAGAGCTGCCCCTGCTTCACCTCACCCAGCGCACCGCCATCTACCGCAGTTGGGCATTCAGAGTACTGCTTGGCAAGCTGAGAAAACCGATTGCTGCGTCCAGCCAGCTTTGCCACCACCTGCTCCATTCTCGCCCAGGCCGCATCGCGGGTGTTTTCCGGGTAATCAGGGTTCACTGTGATAAGGATATGGCTAGTGATCCGCAGTTCCGGTTGCGCGAATTGCTCGTGATGCAGTTCGTAAAAGAGCCGCGCATCAACCTCACTGACGCCATCCTTTGTATCCACTACCCGCCGCATGACGGCATCAAACATCAGCTCGCGAAAGAGGGCATGGCGTAGTCCTTCCTCGTTCAGGCCGTTGCTTTGCAGGTCTTGAATAAACTCATCCTGGCCAGCATAACGCCCTGCTATGCTGGCCATAGACTGATCTAACATTTTGTCAGGAATAACCAGCCCTACGGCCTCCGGTGAAGCAAGCACCAGCGACTCTAGTTCATAGCTCTGACTCGCCTTGCGGTAGACCTGCTCATACTCCTCCGGCTCAAGCTGGCTGAGATTTTTGTCGAAATCGTTCAGCGCATTACGCAGCAGATGGTAGCTAAATTCTGGTGAGACTTCCTGTTGTATTTCGACCAACGCCACTACTCCTCTCCTGACTCTGAATAAAGAAAGTCTAACGCATTCTCTGGAACCTGCAGGGTCCGTCCGCTGAAACGCACATGATAAGCAGGGCCGTCTTCGTTATCACGCAACACCTTTTCGATCTCACCAGCATCACCCGGTTTGGCAATCACCTCGCCGTTAATGGCAAGAGACTTAGTCGGGGTAACCTTTTCCCGAAACTCAAAACGGCTTGGAATCCATGGATCGGCCTCGTACTGTAGCTCCTGTTCGCGGCAACCAACCATGCGCTTACTATCGAGAAAATCCACCGAGTAGATCAGCTGATCTTGGAGAAAGGTGCCGACATCGCGCACATAGCCGACACTGCCGCGACGCACCAGCATACGACCAGTAGGCTCACCAGGGTAAGTTCCATCGTTACGCAGATTACGGATTACCCGCACCGCGTCACCAAATTCAAATTTTGGACGCACCCTACCCTACCTTTTTTGTCAGATCAGTTAATTGAACCTCAACGCTGTATGGCTCATGCATTTTAAACACCTTGAACACCTTTTCTGTCTGCGCGTTGGAATGGACAAAGTCGTTGTAGGCGTTGCTCAGCAGTGAGGCATACAGTTCACGCTGCTGCTCCGAATCTTCCGGCATAGCATCTACGCGGTCGATATAGTCATGAAAGCGCTGCAGTATATGCAACCGGTTCACCTGCACCACCGATGGCTCATACAAGATACCGAAGTAATCAAGAAATTCCTCTGCACTGGCAAGCTCCTCAAGATCCAATTCAAACTCACTGCCACTCATAAACCCTCTCCTAATAATGTACTTATAACGGATCACAAACCTGTTGGGCGCTGCACTGGATACAATCATCCTCACCCGCGCTGCCTGCCGGCGTCTCATGATGGATACCCACCTCCTGTTCCAGCAGGCGAATACGCTCCAACAGACAGGCGACTGCATCTGCAACTGGATCAGGGATTAGATGGTGATTGAGGTCTATCCCTCCCATTGAGTTGTTAATAGGCCGACTGGACTGCACCACCTTGCCGGGGATACCCACCACTGTCTTACCTTCGGGCACCGATGCAATCACCACCGAGTTGGCCCCCACCCGCGCATCTCTACCGATGGTAATGGGTCCGAGGATCTTTGCTCCCGCGCCTACCACCACCCGGTCGCCCAGAGTGGGATGGCGCTTGCCCTTGTTCCATGAGACCCCACCCAGGGTAACACCGTGATAGAGCGTCACATCATCACCCACTTCGGAGGTCTCGCCGATCACCACACCACTGCCGTGATCGATAAAAAAACGGTGGCCGATGGTGGCACCAGGATGTATATCAACCCCGCTCCAGAGACGCCCGATAAAAGAGATCAGGCGCGGCAGGTAGCGCCAGCCACGCCGCCACAGCCGGTTGGCCAGGCGATAAAACAGCACTGCGTGAACACCTGGGTAGGTGGTGATGATCTCAATGCGTGTCCTGGCCGCGGGATCACGTTGAAAGAC
Organism: Sedimenticolaceae bacterium; assembly: GCA_050304615.1. Lineage (GTDB taxonomy): Bacteria > Pseudomonadota > Gammaproteobacteria > Chromatiales > Chromatiaceae > CBFDBF01. The sequence goes on along the minus strand of JBNLDW010000007.1, from coordinate 55,637 downwards.
ACAGGAGATATCCTCCCGCATCAGACTCCACAGTGATGGCAGAGCTGGCTTCGTCTTATCTGCATTGATCGTCTCGGTGCAACTCACTGCGGCATCCATTCGAGATCCCCCTCTTTTATATGTGCATAGAAGCGGCGTAGATCACCATCCTCTGGCGACCGTTTATACTCGGCCACATGATGACGCACTAACAGGATCAATGTTTCCGCCTGCTGGCGGCTCAGCGCCACGCCCATATCGGCATAGGCCTGAATTACTGCATGGCTGCCTGAGTGCTTACCCAGTACAAACTGGTGATCGCGCCCCATCTCTGCCGGATCAATCCCCTGATAGTTGCGTCGGTCCTTCATCATGCCATCTACATGAATACCCGCTTCATGGGTAAAGACCCCCGCACCCACCAGGCTCTTCTGCCAGCCAACACTACGTCCCGAAGCATGCTCTACCAGACGCGAAACCTTTGCGTAGTGAGCCATATCGATTTCACGGCCCTGATCAAAAAAACTGCGTAGCCCCATCACCACCTCTTCCAACGGGGCGTTGCCGGCCCGCTCGCCAAGGCCGTGTACTGTGGTATTAACGTGGGTTGCGCCACCACGAATAGCCGCCAGAGTATTGGCTGTGGCTAAACCAAGATCATCATGGGCATGCATCTCAATCTCCAGATCAGATATAGCGCGCAGGTTACTGATGGCCTCATAGACGCCAAACGGGTCCATGATGCCGACCGTATCGGCAAAGCGAAAACGACGCGCGCCGGCCAGCTCCGCCCGCTCTGCCACTCTCCAGAGAAACTCCGGATCGGCGCGGGAAGCGTCTTCACCGCCGACACAGACCTCAAGACCCAGCTCCTGTGCCTTGGCAACACAGTGGTCAATCTGATGCAACACCCATTCACGAGAGAATCCCAGCTTGTGCTCTATCTGTTGATCCGACAACGGGATTGAGAGATCCACGCTGTGCACACCAAGCCCCTTGCACTGAGCAATGTCCTTGCTATGCATACGGCACCAGACCATGAGCCTGGCGTTCTCGACCACCTCACATACGGCCTGGATAGACCTGCGCTCCTCGGTACCCATGGATGGGATACCAATCTCTAGTTCAGGTACCCCTAATTGATCGAGTGACTGGGCAATCGCCAGCTTCTCCTCTAGTGAAAAGGCGACGCCAGCGGATTGCTCACCATCCCTGAGGGTAGTGTCGTTGATAGTGATTTGTGCTGTTTGTCTGTTCATTGCTCTCTCCTTGCCAGGGGTAAGAGCAAGCACCGTGCCATAATTGTTTTTGCTTATCTTTCAGTAGGTTATGAGATGAGGCACCTATTTAGCCATGTAGCTTGAGTGCCTTTTGTAGGGAATGCTACAAAGCAGCATCCGTATGGGGCTGGGCCTCTATACCAGAAAACCACCACCTGTAGGAGCCCGCTCCTACGAGCGATTTGAATGGACACCGCCACATCTAGTGAGCGCGCTCATGCTCTATATAACGAAAACGGACCGCAACACATGGTTTCGCCACACCAGCTTCCCGAATGGACAATGGGACGGTTATCACGGCTACCGCGGTAGAGATAGATCCAGGCCCTGCCCCATGAGGTCGGGATAAGTTTTCTGGTATAGAGCCTGGGATAAACCTCAAGCCGATCGATGTGAACGAGCTCTTTTGTGTCGACCCGGTAGACCTCCCCCTCGATGGCTGTAGAGCCTCCAGCCACTACCCCTGGATATGTTCCCAAATGCAGCATCCTGTATCTTGGGCGGGTCAGATGGACTCCACAATACTCTGCACCCATGAGCAGATGGTGATTCGCCTCTCCCCTACGCAGAGTGCCATAGACAAAGACCAGATCAGACAACAGTCACAATCTCCTAAGCAGGTTGGCTCCTGCTCTATAAAGCTGCACCTGTAGGAGCCAGCTCCTGCGGGCGATTTGGACTAGCACTGTTACGCCCAGTGGACTGGGCCCCTACACTGCGAACATTCTGTATGGACACTGCCACGCCCAAGAGACTAGTCCCCTGCGAACGCAGCATCTCCTTTTTACGCAACCATAGCTTGGGGTTCATTGGTAAAACACCTCTTGGTACAAACGCGGGCACAGGAGCTGCAACCAATACAGTCCATAGCGTTCTTTAAAGTCATCACCATGACAACATCATCATCAAAATCGTCATCAAAATCGTCGTCATCCAGTTCCAGTTCATCCCGTTCCACCAGATCCAGCACATCGCGTGGACACACTTTAAAACAGCGTCCACAGCCGATGCATAGTTTTTGATCAAGAGCTACCACAAACTCAGGTGTATACTCTTCACCCCCACGGGTTACACCAGTAATTAGACTCATTGCATTGTCCTCAACTTATCTGTGCTTCTGCCGCCTTGTAGGCGGCTTCCGCCTCGGCCCAAGCCTTACAGGCTTCGTATGTCGCCTGGGCCATGGTGGGTATCTCTTCATAAGCCGCCGGCAGACGATCCTCCACTAGATCGTGCAGCTCGCCAGCCCTTTCTGAGACGATCCTCTTGGCCCGCTTGGTGGCCTTCAACATCGCCTTTAGCTCTTCCTCTGTCACTCTCTCCCTCCAGTCTCTTACATACCTGCAACTTTAGGATTCAGACCGATGATCTCAAGTGCAACAGAGAGCAGTGTGTCCGCTTCGTCTTTCATCTTGGATAGGCTGGGAAAGCCAAAACGATGCACATCGCGCAGGTTCTTATCCATCACCACCAGTTTGCCAACGGTAATCAGGACGCGACCAAATCCTTCGTGGGTGATATTCATCATAGGTACTGCCATCAGACCACACTCTTTCTCAATCATAACGGAGATGGCGTTATAGAAGGCGGTAAGTCGAGACATGACGATTTCATCAGGATCTCCCACCACTGGTATCTCGACCTTTCTCTCTTTGGTGAGTACAAATGGATCCAGAATCTCGTTTGTTGCCAATTTATCGAAGGTGCCATAGGTGTCTACGGCGCGCATCTGCCGCACCATCTCCTGGGCGAACTCAGTCTCTAGGACCGGATCGTCTGCTGCAATTACCAATGTTGCTTCACTCATCGTTATTAACTCCTGATTAAAAAAATTAAAACGCCGATCGCCAAGACCGGCACAACTTTACAGAACCCTTTACTCCTGCCACCCCTCCTCCTCCATCTTGTTAAAGCGCGACGGGTCAGCAGCATTGACGCGTTTGATAGCCTTAGCCAACCAGGTGCTCGTCCCCTGCTTCAGTTCGTCCTGTAGCTTAGTAAGCAGCTCACTAATCAGAACGCCTGGCGCCACTTTGATCGGCTGAACATCCTTAGCCCTCAGCTGGCTGATAGCAGATGCACCTACCGCCTGGCTATAGACAGCGATACAGTCCTTGAGAAGATCTATCTTTGCCGCCAGTTTGTCTTCGTTACCATCCATATCGAACATTCCAAATTCGGCCGCCTCCATCAGACAGACCTTCTCCTGGTCTACCGCATATATTGCAAACGAGCGTGCAGCACCAAAGTGCTGGTCTACATGCTTCATATCGCTAGTGGCAAAAGCAACTTTGAGCGCAGTAGCCACCCAGCCGTCCTCAGTGGTGCACTCGACTAGCTGCAATCGTCTCTCTATTGCCATCTGTCGCCCCCTCAGTGAATTCCGGTTTCTGTGAATAGATGGAGTGGTAAGGGTGTATCTCCCCTTTCTCCAGGCTCAGCATGATATTGGCCAGATCGAACAGGGTCTGACGACTACCGCGATAACCGATCCAGACCTTGTGGAGTCCTCCCAGGTTGTCGTACTGGGGGAGCCCAGCCCGCAACAGTGGGATACCAAGACGCTCTGCACTCTGCACACCGTGGCAGTTGGTGATTAACACCTCAGCACCTTCGACGGATGCGATCTTTTCTAGATCCTCCAGATCTCCGATCTTTACACTCGTCGCTACCATCTCTTGTAATACCGGCGCATTGACTGGAGATACGGCCGCCACTGTTTCCGCCCCCATACCTGCCAGCATCTGGTTCAAGGCCAGCAGCAGATCGGGATCTGCCGCGATAGCGACGCGCGCCATGCCCAACATGAAATGGCTATCCAACATGGCATCCTGCAGCTGGGCGCGCTGGCGCTCCAGCTTGGCTGGCACCGGCTCGCCGGAGATGTGGTGCAGTCTGTCCACCAGCGCATCAACTGCATCCAACCCCATAAGGTGATCGAAACGGTAGTCTGGCACACCGGTGCGCTGTGCCAGCTCATCTGCCGCCTTGAACATAGAACGACCCACAACAATGGTCGCCACCGCATTGCCCAGCGTGGCCAAATCAGATATCTCCGTACCACCGATGGTCAGGGGTGAGAAATCTCCTTCACCCAGATAACCAAGAGAGTCAGAAAGATCGGGAACCAGCACCGGGCGTAGACCAAAGGCCTCAATGATCTCTCTCAACTCTTCCAGGTCGCCCGATGTTAATGATGAGCCCACCAGCACATTTACCTGAAAACAGTTCTGCCCTGACCAGGTACCAGACTCTTCGGCAGTGGGTACAGCTGTCTTGATGATCTCCTCCACCGCCTTGGCGAAGCCGGTTTCCAGACACCCCGTGTAATCCGGAGTAGATACCGGAACTACTGTTATATGATCGAACTGCGGATACAGCTTACGGAACTGCTTTACCGCCATGCCGACATCGCTGCCTTGCGTCTCGGTAAGACCTGTGGTGGGCACACCAATGATAAGTGGATCGTTCTTCTCCGCGATAGTCTTTAACCCCTCTACTATGCTGTCCTCAGACCCCATGACCGTGGACACCTGATCCATGGCCGTAGTCTGCAACGGAATCGGCTCACGAAAATGTAAAACAAAAAGAACCTTGCCGAAGGCGGTACAGCCCTGAGAACCGTGCAGCATGGGTATGGAACGATTAAAACCGAGAAAGGCCAGCGTCGCACCGATGGTCTGGCTCACCTTTAGTGGGCTAACAGAGAGGGCCTTACTGCGTTTGATGATCTGAGGCATCAGGCCACCTCCTTGGAATCTGATTTTGCTGCAGGATTGATTTGATTCCAGGGTGCAGCTTCACGCACTGCCGGCCAGATCGGGCTCTCGATGGTCAAGGCCATCTGCCGCGCCAGCTCTACCATGCCGGTATAACCCGCATAGGCAAACTCGCGCTCCTGGTTGATATGTAGAAATGGGATACGCGCCTTAAGGGCGGTATACATATTACGACCGCCAGCGATCATGATGTCGATGTTGTTTGCATACACCATATCGATCATGGTGCGCGGATTACCCTCCTCCAGCATTACCGCATCCTCACCCATCAGTTCGCGGATACGTGCCTTGTCCTCTTCGGTAGATTTTCTGGTACCAGTGGCAGCCACCACCATTCCAAGATCCTGCAAGGCTGCAACAATTGACCAGGATTTCACCCCACCGGTATAGAGCAACGCCTTCTTTCCCTTGAGACGCTCGCGCCAGGGTTTTAGCTGTTCATTGATGCGTGCCTCTTCCCGCGCTATCAGCTCCTCGGTACGTTGGTTTAGATCGTCATCGCCGATGATGCGGGCGAAGTCGCGCAGGGCCTGGGAGACATCACGTACCCCGTAGAAGCTGCCCTCAAACCAGGGTGTACCGTAAGACTCCTCCATCTTACGGGCGACGTTGATCAACGCCTTGGAGCAGACCATCATATTTACCTCAGAACGGTGTATGGTCTGCACATCACGGAAACGCGTATCGCCAGCAATACTGCCAATCACTCGTAGACCAAGCTCATCCAGCAGCGGTAACACATGCCACAGCTCACCAGCGATGTTGTACTCGCCGATCAGTGCAATATCGTGCACCTGGATACCTTCGCGCAACGCCTCTTTGGGCACCGGATCTGGTTCCCGGGTGCCACAGACATATTTCACCATCGCCTCACCGGCGATACGGTTGCCAAGATTCTTGGTGCCATAAAAACCGGCCACGTCCACCGGCACGACCGGTGTACCCCAGCGCTCCTGCGCTGCCTTGCATACTGCCTCTACATCATCACCGATCAACGCCGGCACACAGGTGTTATATACAAACACCGCGGCCGGAGAATAGTCATCAATGGCCTGTTTAATAGAGTGAAAAAGACGTTTCTCACCGCGCCCCATGATCACATCCTGCTCCGTCAGGTCGGTGGTCATGCCTATGCGGGAGAGACGCGGCGCACTGGAGCGGGTGCCCCGGTTATCCCAGGAGCTACCGGCACAGGCTATGGAGCCATGTACTATATGGGCCACATCGGTGATGGGAAACAGTGCGATCTGAGCACCATCGAGGACACAACCACCAGCGGTAGCGCCCGGTTGTGATTTGGCACAACCTGATTTCGATTTGTTGTTGTGCACACACGCCGGTTCGTCCAACAGTGCCGCTATCTCTTTCTGCTTCATGTCACATCAGGGCCTTATATTACTAATGACAACCCTATTGCAACCCGCATGCCAACTGATAAGCGATTGTTTATTATAGTTATTTAGTAACATCGTTATGTAGCAAATACTACAAAACAGATGTTATGGTGGATTTGCTACGAAACTGTTTGATGCTACCTGTAGGGACCCAATCCTATGGGAGATTACTTATTTCACAAAATAGCTGGCCGCAAATGAACGCGAATAAATAGCTAAGCAGTTTATGCAAACTTAACTTGCGCAAAGATCACTAGCAAAGCATCCGTTTTGTACCCACTTGGCGCTTTGGCGAGAATACGAGCCCCCCCCTTTATAGCGCATGGCTCAAACACTGCCATATCGCACAACAATAACAGGGAATTATCTCGTTTTCCGTTTCTCTTATGAATCAGGCTTGGTTCCAGAGATGCAGCAGTTATTTCTCGTTGCGGCCGGCACGCTCTGTTTCAGCCAACAGTTTGGGGATGGTCCCTGTATCGTATTCGGTTTCACATAGGTCCATGCCTTGCACAGCGCGTCTTCCTGGCAGGCCTTCTGGCATAAGACCGGATCGGCAGCTTCAGGGATAAAATGGCTATAGTCTCCACCACCCGGGCGATCCGTGTCCTGTTCCATGCCGTTGGCATCACTAGTCTGTGATGGAACGTCAATCGGAATAACCTTCTCGATGGTTTTACCCGCAAGAATCTCAACCCCCTCCAGGCGCCGAGGCGGTTCACCATTGGCGCCGCCCTGCACTTCGATATCTACCGGGCCGGCAGCAAGCTCTATCGTAACCGGGGTATCAGTACCGAAAGTAGAACTTTGATAAATCCAGTTGTGCGTTGCAGGATCTTCGACATGCACCAGGGCATGGACCGGCTTCCCACCAATAGTTACGCTCAGCTTCAGCGTTCCCTTATCGAAGCTCAGAGTTCTTTCTACAATCTCCCCCGGCTCGATCTGAATGGCCGCCAGCTTTTGTTCCGCTGCGCCACTAACCCCACCCGGGCGCACAAAGACATCGTACACCCCCTCGCTGAGTGCAGTTTTGATGCCGGATGGTTGCGGCAGGGTATTTTCATGCACAATCTTTCCGGTCGCCGTGTTAACCACCCGCAACATAACATTGCTGGGATTACCATTGAGTGTTGCAGAGATCTTAAGACCGCTCACCGGCTGCAAGGCCTTGCGCGCCGACTTCAGCAACTCTTCGGCATTATTCGCCTGAAAATATTCACCACCGCCAGCCTTTGCCATACACTGGAGTTGCGCACTATCTTCCTTACTCATGCCAAACCCTACGGTATGCAGAATGAAATTCACCCCGGATGCCTTGGCCGCCTTAACCGCCGCACAAGGGTCGCCATCACAGCTTTCGATACCATCGCTAACCAGCACCACGGTCGATGCGCTTTCTTCCTCACGCAACAGTTCTACAGCCTGACCAACCGAGCTGGTCAACGGGGTTCTCCCCTTTGCGTTTAATTCTTTCACTGAGTCCAGTACGGCTTGCTGATTGTCGCTCCCAAGTTTCACGAGGGTTTGAACATCACTGCAATCGTCCTTACGCCTATGGCCGTATGCAATCAGACCGATACGTCCATCCTGAGGAAATTCGGAAACGAGTTTGGTCATTACCTCCTTGGCTATAGTGATCTTTGGTTTGCCATTGATCTGTCCCCACATGCTTCCGGAGGCATCAAGTATAAAAATACTGCTCACGCCTTCGCTTTTTGATAGCGCATTGATGTTTTCTGGTTTTGCCTGATCCTGCTCCGTAGATGCAAACAAAGTCAGCGGTATCAGCAGCGCAGCAAACAATACCCTGCCCACGCGTTCAGTATTTGAGAATCTCATTTTGCCTCCTTTGTTCATAGACAATTATTATTTTCATACGTTCTTATTTACTTTCAAAGCGCACTGTTCTGGTGGTAGTGCCGTCAGATTTGATTTCAACATTGTGCAGAATTATTGGCTTTGTTCCCGCGGCCAGTTTCTTACCGACCAGCTGTCCTTTGCGCCCGTGGAATACGTCAATCCCCGGAGTGACATGCATCTCCAGCGGCTGCACCCAGAGGTCGTAGGTCCCAGGTAAGAGCCAAGCACTGTTGGAAAGCAGGTTATAGGTTGCACCCACATGGCTAAACGGGCCATTCGAGCCAGCACGGCGCCCTTTGATGCGGGCCTTGGACGGCACGCCATTCAGCAGTACCTTTACGGTCAATTCTGAGGCCGCTTGTTTTTTGAAGGTGAACGTTTTGGCCAGGACTTCACCTTCCTTGATCTGGACGGGAATACCCTTGCGTTCAAAACGCGGCTGTGGAAAAACCGGATGCGCCTTATCTTTCGGTTCCTCGCCCCACACACTCAACAGATAGTTCCCCTGCTGCAGGGCGATCTCCACTGGCATCGTTTCTGGAAAACCTTTACGTTTTGCAGGATAAATAGTGGCGCTGGGAGGCTTGCTTGATTCCAATTGGACATGGGCCTTCACCGGCTTTCCATCAAGCATGGCGTTGACCTTCAATGTCCCCCAGTGCTGCTCAGAAAAGTTTGCCTGCATCTCCAGAGTGCTCCCCGACCGCACAGCAATATCATTCAGGTGCACTACGCGTTCGGGACCATATACCGGCCCCTTATTCGGGACATATAGCGTGGCTTGGTACTGGCCTGGGGCCAAATTCACCACCGAGGACGGAGGCCGTACGGCAGTGCTCAGGACTGACCCACCACCGCCTTTGCTGGAAACCCGCATCATAGCTTCCTGCCCAGCGGTAAGACCGTGGACAGCAACAACCAATCGACCAGGTTGTAGCAATGCTATCTTCTGCGTCCTGACTTTTCCGGGTTTGATCTCTATATCTTCCTGATACTCTCCCCCAGCGTAGTTCTTTGGTCTCAGATTGAGTCGATAACGGCCGGACGGCAAGGATAAATCGATGGTTGAAGTAGCTAGACCTTGAAGTCCGCTTCTAGGTACAAGAGATGAATTCGACATCGCAGTGGCTTTATCGGTAGCCTTCAAGGAGTAAATTACCGGATTGTCAGAAGAGGGGCCGACCAGATGCAGTGTCCCCACTCCCGGTGCCAACTGTGACCCCGACTGCGACGATGGTTCAAAGGTCACTGTGCGACGAAGTGATTGCCCCTTTTTAAGTGCGACAGTAAGTACCTGTTCCCCAAAAACCGAAGAATCCTTCAGTGGCTTTATGATTACCCAGTACCTCCCAGCGGGTAACTGCAACGACAGGGGATTGTTATTGTAATGGGCATGTCTGGCTGGATTGTCACGTGTAACTGCAACCTTTTCCTTATCGTCTAGTGGCTCCACAGCGACAGCAGCTGTGAATGTTCTAGTCTTATCCGGCCCTTCTAGGATTAGATCAAGTTGACTTTCTGCCGGCAGCAGCTTACGTCCGGGATACTTGATCTCATCCATACCTGGTATGCAGGAACCAGGCTCATAATTTCTCCCGGTGTAGAGAGGGTTGGCATCCAAGGCGTCGATCTTTAATTTGCGCCTCGCATAATACTCATCAATACAAATCTGTGGACATTGTCGTACCTCGCGCCAACAGATATCATAGTTGTGGGTATAGGTCTCAGCTGTCGTTTTGCGCGCCTTGATACAGCGGTGCAACTCCTGCGAACAGTTCTTGTATACTTCATGTGGATCCGGTTGCAATGAAGCTGAGTACGCCTGATTGGCAAAACTCAGTAACCAAACTCCCAGCCATATTGCCTTGTCCACGCGCATTGCCCACGACCCCTTTAATCTCGTGTAACCCAATTGACTCCTACCCTTGATAACTTTCTGGCTCTCTCCTACTTGCCTCTCATACCTCCTGGAATACCGCCCATGCCTGCACCTCCAAAGCCCTGTGGTTTTGCAGGCAGAACAAATTCTGAGTCTTGGATATTATCTGTATTCATCGACTGCAGACGCACAGTGTCATCCAAACGCAGCATGGCCATGTTCCTGACGGATATATCCTCTTGCACCTGCCCTTCCGTACCGGATGGCATCATCCCAGTTCCGGCAACGGCTTTATTTATCTCCACAACACCCAATACCGCAGCTTGCAAGTCACTATTATGACCAAGCACAACCTCATGCTGCTTTCCCCGCTCAACAAAGCGGTACACTTTACCCTCGATGCCCGCAATAGTTTCTGTTTTTCCGGTGTCTTCATATACGATCGGGGCATGATTGCTGTGCTTGACTCCGCCCTTACCCATGGCCGCCATCATACTAGATAGCTGATTCATATCCTGAACCGTTTTGCCGATAATAGCGTAAACCGAATCTCCTAATTTCATCATTGTCATCTCACGATTGACGTTACTGTTCGTCATATCGACCCGCACATGTTGTTTGTCCACATATCGAATGGTTTGTGCAGCATTGCCTTCAGGCAAAGTCATTGCGTAAACCACCGTAACATCTGCAAATGCGGCTTGCGCCCCAAGCATAGCTATCACAGCAACAACCATATAAATATCTTGTTTTATATTCATGTCATTTCATCTCATGTTCTTTAGTTCAGAGAAAACCGATAAAGGGAATCCAACACCACAACTCCTGAAGTGGCCTCTTACCCTCCAGCCTTGATCAATCTATTGGAAACTGCTTCTTGAGGTACAAAGGGCACAGCAGGGTGAATTTGGATGTCTGCAAAGGGAATATTTGAAGTTTGCTTGGAATCAATGCAACCCATTGATCCATATGACCTGACCAATATTTAACCAAACCCGTATCTCATATCGCCACTACAGGTTACTACAGAACAAGGCATCATTAAACACCTCATATACTGCTGGACTGACATAGCCCAAATAGGAATGCCTTCTTCTTCTGTTGTAGAATGTTTTGATTTGATCGAATGGACTTAGTTTAATCTAAAGCCAATCACTCCTCTTCAATCTCGGCAATAACCAAACCGCTAGCCGAACTCATCTCCTGAGTAAGCGTAAGGCAGTGGCTACTGCTATTCACCAGATATAGATTGAAGACAGGATCTTCGAATACGGGAGTAGCACCGACCACATCGTCATCCATGCAGTAGGTAAAATGGATATCGGGGAAATCGTCGCGTAGCTGCTGTAACGACTGCTCCAAAACAGGCGCGGTCTTGATCAGTTCACTTATGGTGTTGAGATGAGCCTCTGTGATCATGACGTCACAACTATGCGCAACAACTGCCTTCTTGATGAGGTGTAGGTTCTAACTCCGGCAGACTTCCGTCAAGCATCATCGTGATCGCCCTCTCCGGATCGCGCTCAGAGGTAAGAACCACTGTTATAGCACGGCGCTGCATTCGCTCACGGAACCCTTCACCTGCATCAGAGGCAAGCAGTACCACTCCGTCCAGAGGGTGCGGGGTTTCATCGTCCAGATGCAACTCATGAAAAGTTGGAACATCCTGCGGCAGCTCATATTTCATTTCCAGCCGTGGCTGTTTATCCCGCTCAGCCTCGTAAAGCAGGAAGCGCGTCGCCTTTCCAGCCTTGCCGCTCAAGGTATCAAAATCTTCGCTTACCACTGCCACTTTCATCGTTATTTCCCTCGCTCCATTATATTGTAGGGTATCAGTTTATTCTGCATCTTCTCTCTCAAATCGGACTCTCTGCTCCGCCTCAGCACCCATTATCTTAGCCAACCAAGGCGGAGCATCCTTACCGACCACCTTCTGCAGGGCCTGAATTTCGTCCCGCGCCGCACCCCCCTGTGGTTTTTTGATCGGATGCACGCCGACTCGCACAACCTTTGACGCCGCTGGCGCGCCGATCGAGGCGACAAACAGAAGCTGGCAGTCGCTGATTAACGCAGCGCGGTAACCGTTCTTATCACCAGCCTCCTGACTGCTGTCGACGTTGCGGATCTCAATTAGTCGAGCCTCGTCCGCAGCAACTTGGTATATCAGAAAACGTCTGCAGGAACCGAAGTGACCGTCCAGTAGCTCACCTCTATTAGAACCACAGGCAACCCGGATACTGTTGGGTATATCATCTTCCGCATAGGGCATTACCTCTGGCAAAGGCTCACTCTGCAGGTCGGTCTCTCCTTTAAGGCAGACAAGCGCTGCCTTAATGCTATCCACATCCACATCGGCAAACTCTCCATCACCCGCGCTCTTCAAACCTTTCACCGTCAACTCGGACAATGCCTGAATCGATGGCGGTAATCCGATGGACTTATCCAGTACCCGTAACAAACGGGCGGGATCAGTATCTGGCAGTTCGCGCGCCGCCAAACCGATACGTAGCGCAATCTCATTTGAGAGTGGTGAAGCAATCATAGCGGTCTCCTGTTACGACAGTGTGAAAATAAAATGACGCCTGACCGTCACTCCTACCGCTTCCAGTTCAAGCACGACGAAAACGTAACGTGGTGGGGAACGAAGGTGGAGGGCTGATTGGATCGATGTAATACTTCGAGCCATCGGTAAGTGCAACCTCACCACCCCACTCAGTCTCGCTATCTCTCTCTACCGAGGAGATCTCCTCCTCCTGGTCTTTTTTGGCAATATAGAACAGGAGAGCACCATCATCTTTTACTCGAATCATTACATTAGGCATCTGTTACTCCTCGATACAGGGAAAAAACCGCAAGCCTCACTCAACTCTACATAAAGGGGGAAATGTAGAGATGAGTTCAGCTTGCTAACGTAGGCCCCTACTATCGAACCAGGTCATAGTTAAAGTCTGTAACACCCATTTTATTGGTCTCTTCATCGAGACGCTCCAGCACCGAGTTAACCAGCAACTTCAGCATATACATTGCACCCTCATAGCCCAGAGTAGTGTCACGATGCATGTGGTGACGATCAAATATCGGGAAGCCGATACGGATCAGCGGCACCTCATGCTCCTTGCCCTTATGCAAGGTATCGCGCTGAATAAACTTGGCGTAAGAGTTTCCGATCATGAAGTCCGGCTTGTTGGTAAACATCAGTGAACGAAAGTGCCACAAATCCTTACCTGTATAGACCTCGCTGTTCTGCCCATATGGGGAATCAGCCAGCATCTTCTCCACCGCTTTCTTCCAGCGCTTATTAGCGTGGCTACAAAGGATAGTGGTAGGCTCCGCACCCAACTCCAACAGGAACTTAACCATACCCATAACGAAGTCCGCATCGCCATAGATGCCAAACTTCTTGCCGTGCAACCAAGCATGACTGTCGGTCATCATATCTACCAGAACACCACGCTCCCTAGTCAGAGACTCTGGAATCGGCTTGCCGGTAAGCTCTGACACCTTCATCAGAAACTCATCGGTCCAGTCCAGACCCATAGGTATGTTGATGTCTGTGCCAGGCTGCTGCATATCGCCCTTCACAAACTTGCGTGTCTTCACCAACTGCCATGGCTGCAACAACAGCGTATCAATAGCGTTGGGTGCATCCTTCATCTGTTCCTGGGAGGTGCCTCCATCGTACATCTTGTACTCACCATCTGCCGGCGTATCGAGAACAGCTGATGGATCGCACAGGTAGCTGTATGAGACATCCATCTCCTCGAGCATACGCTGGATTACTCTATAGTTACCAAGATATGTTTCAAAGCCCGGAACGATATTGATCTTACCGTTACTGCCAACCTCCTTCCCCTCCATTTTGTTGACATTGAAGTAACGTAAGATGCCCTCAAACATATTGTCCCAGCCAGTAGTATGGGAACCAACGAAACTAGGGGTATGGGCAAATGGAACCGGGAAATCTGCCGGTACTGCACCTTCGTTTTTCGCATTGCCAATAAATGCGTTGAGGTCGTCACCTATAACCTCGGCCATACAAGTAGTTGATACCGCGATCATCTCCGGCTTGTACAGGGCCTTGGCATTTTCCAGACCTGCGATCATATTCTTCTGCCCACCGAATACCGCAGCATCTTCAGTCATGGAGTCAGAAACACAGGCCACTGGCTCTTTGAAGTGACGGTTAAAATAGCTGCGGAAGTACGCGGTACAGCCTTGGGAACCGTGCACATAAGGCAGGGTCTTTTCAAAGCCCAGGGCGCAAAGCACCGCTCCCAGTGGCTGACACGCCTTGGCCGGGTTGATAGTCAATGACTTACGCTCGAAGTTGAGATCCTTGTACTCAACCGTAGTACTCCACTGAAAGACCTCATCGATCTTGTCCTGTGGAACCTTGTCCTCGAACAGTTCCTGCTTATTCTTCAGCGTCTCCTTGTATTCGTCTTCACAAAACAACGGATAGCTGGGTTTAATGTCTTCTACTGCTTGGCTCATCGTCTTTCTCCTCCCGCGCCACTAATCTGTGAACATACGGGTCAGGTGAATTTAATATGTTGTTCTCTGATCGCGAGCCGAGTTTTGTCAACCCGCGATCCGTGAGATCAGGCTGCTGCCACTTCCGGTTCTTCTCCGGACTTCAACCAGGGCGCTTCGATCTTGCTCCAACATGGATTGTTCAATGTCATATCCATATCGCGGGCAAAAATGGCGAAGCCGTCATAACCGTGATAGGGACCGGAATAATCCCAGGAGTGCATCTGACGAAAGGGGATGCCCATCTTCTGAAAGATGTACTTCTCCTTGATGCCGGAACCAATTAGATCTGGTTTGATCTTTTTGACAAACTCCTCAAACTCGTAACCGGTGACATCGTCATAGATCAGAGTAGCGTTACCCATGTCCTTGATGGTGCGGTCATAGTCGTCGTTGTGTGCGAACTCATAGCCGGTACCAACCACCTCCATACCCAGATCTTCATATGCACCAATAACGTGACGTGGGCGCAAACCACCGACATATAGCATGACCCTCTTGCCTTCTAGCCGCGGGCGATACTTCTCAATCACCGCCTGATACTGTGCCGTGTACTTCTCTATAACCTTCTCTGCATTGGCCTGAATGGTCTCGTCAAAGAAGCCCGCAATCTTACGCAGAGATTCCGCAATCTTGGTTGGACCAAAGAAGTTGTACTCCATCCACGGAATACCGTACTTCTCTTCCATATGGCGCGAGATGTAATTCATCGAACGGTAACAGTGGACGAGATTCAGCTTCACCTTTGGCGTCAGCTCCATCTCGGCAACAGTACCATCACCAGACCACTGAGCGACTACGCGCAGGCCCATCTCTTCCATCAGGATACGTGAGGACCAGGCATCGCCACCGATGTTGTAGTCGCCAATGATAGAGATATCATACGGGGTAGATTCAAACGCCTCGTCATCACGGTTACCCAGCACCCAATCGCGTATCGCATCGTTAGCAATATGGTGTCCCAGAGACTGGGAGACGCCACGGAATCCTTCGCAACGCACGGGAACCACCGGCTTACCAATATCTTTTGTAGTCTGTTTAGCCACCGCCTCAATATCGTCGCCGATAAGGCCGATGGGGCACTCGGATTGCACAGAGATGCCCTTATTGAGAGGAAACAGCTGCTCGATCTCCTCCATAATGGTGGCAAGCTTTTTATCGCCACCGAATACAATGTCCTTCTCCTGAAAATCAGAAGTGAAGTTCATGGTGCCAAAGGTATTCACCCCGGTGGTGCCAACATAGTAGTTACGGCGACCGGCGCGTGAGTACTGACCACAACCCACAGGTCCGTGGGAGATATGGATCATATCTTTAATTGGTCCCCACACTACACCTTTAGAACCAGCGTAGGCGCAACCGCGGACGGTCATTACCCCAGGCAATGATTTGCGATTAGAGGTAATGCACTTCTTAGACTGCTCCACATCATGGTCATTGACCGTGAGATGCTTGGCGCGATCTTCTTTCGCGCTTTCCGGATAGACTTCTAGCACCTCCTGAATGAGGGCTTCAGTCTCCTCTCTTGTCATGGAAGACATACTTAGTTCTCCTTTATCACCGCCACTAATCTGTGGACGCGTGAGTAGTTGGAACAAATTGATTCAAAATTATTGGTTATCCAATTGTAACAATCAGGCAACCACTGCTTTTTGACCGATAATGGATTCATCCTCTTCATCCATGAGACCAAAATCCATCAACAGCTCTTCCAGCGCGTCCATAGTGATCGGCGTAGGAATCACGAACATCTTGTTGTCGATGATCTTCTGTGCCAGATCGCGATACTCCTGCGCCTGCTTAGCTTCAGGATCGTACTCAATGACGGTCATACGACGAATCTCGGCACGCTGTACGACGTTATCGCGAGGGACGAAGTGGATCATCTGAGTACCAAGCTGACGTGCCAGCTCTTCGATAAGCTCGTCCTCGCGTGCGGTATTACGTGAGTTACAGATCAGTCCAGCCAAACGCACACTACCTGAGCTTGCATACTTCACGATACCCTTGGAGATGTTGTTGGCTGCGTACATAGCCATCATCTCACCGGAGCAAACAATGTAGATCTCCTGCGCCTTATTCTCACGGATCGGCATGGCGAAACCACCACACACCACGTCACCGAGTACGTCGTAGAATACGAAGTCGAGGTCTTCCTCATAGGCGCCCTCTTCTTCCAGAAAGTTGATAGCGGTGATAACACCACGGCCAGCACAGCCAACACCAGGCTCTGGGCCACCAGACTCAACACACTTGATCTCGGCATAACCGGTCTTCAGCACATCTTCCAGTTCCAGATCCTCAACCGAACCAGCCTCAGCTGCCATCTCCATAATGGTGTTCTGCGCCTTGGCGTGCAGAATCAGTCGAGTGGAGTCGGCCTTTGGATCACAGCCGACGATCATCACCTTCTTACCGAGCTCTGCCAGACCGGCCACCAGGTTCTGAGTGGTGGTAGATTTACCGATACCGCCTTTGCCATAAATTGCACATTGACGCATTGCCATGCTATTTCTCCTTACACGATTAATAATTGATTGAGCGAATTCAAATACAAATACGCCCGGACACCCCCCTATCAGCAAGCACCGTGCCAATACGCAAATAATCACATTACCTACTGTTTATAAAAGAAAAATAGTGTTATCGTCATAACCTAACCATTGGTACGGTTCACGACAAAAACCATAAAATTGTATGAATCATCACAGACAATCCAACAAGCCAGCAGCCTCATTACCGCCCTCAGCCAGGTTGCCGGTGAACCGCTGCAACATACCCCCGGTCATTGTAGGCAGCCTGCGTTTTCAGCAGCACCCAGTGCCTATAGAGCTGGATAACATAGAGACCCTGCATGGAGATCTATTCCGGCAACTGGACGAGATTGAAGATGCTCGAGATCGTGCCGAGCGTTTCAAGGATTACATGACCGTACTGTTTCGGTTTCACCAACTGGACGAAGCGGGTGCTTCCAAGAACAGCAAACGCCGCAAGGCAACTTATCTACGCATGGTGCGTGGCTGGTTTTTTGATGCCAACGGGCGCGAAGGCGCGGTACTGAAAAGCTGGGTCGAATCCCGCTTTGGCCTGCTTACCAGATTTCATCGCGGCCCGATGCATCAGGAAGAAAACGGCAGCTATCACCGCTTTCTACATGACCGCAGCGCCGGACTCTACGGCACCAACGCCCTTGAGGCCCAACTGGACCTGCTCTACAGCTATTGTCAATATGAGCTGGCGCGACAACTTCCGAACCAGACCCATATAAAGCTCTACCGCGGGATCAATCGGCTGGATGAACATGAAGTTCTACTAAAAGGCGAGGATAAGTGCGACCAGGTACTGCTGAATAATCTCAACTCATTCACCAGTGAGCGTGAGCGCGCCGACGAGTTTGGCGACTACATCCTGGAAGCGGAGATTCCAAAGGCGAAGATAATGTTTTACGCCAACCTGCTGCCAGGTGTCCTCAACGGCGAGGATGAGCACCTGGTCATCGGTGGGGTGTATGAGGTAGAGATCAAATCCTTCTGACCGTTGTAGCTGTCGCTACAATGCGCCCCCATCTCTATGTAACCTTATAAACAATGGCACCACCCCGGATGCCACAACTATCTGATTTATAAACAACTAACAAACCTGGCCTCGTTATTGCTCTCTATCTGTACAGACATTGTAGGAGCCCGCTCCTGCGGGCGATTAGGAGCAGATACGTTGAGCACAAAATTACTGGAAGATCTAATAGCAGGCATCAGCAGCAACCAGATAGTCCCCTATCTGGGCTTCGACGCACTGGCCGGTGTTACCGACCGGGAAAATGGCGAGCCGATCCCTGCCGACAGCGACAGTCTGATCCTGGCGATGAACAACGGCAGCCCGATGGCCCCGCGGCTGATGTATGAGTTCTCCCGCGCCGCAATGAATGTGGAGCTAAAGCGCGGCCGCGGTGCAGTTACCCGATTTCTCGATGCCACCTACGGACAGCGCAGCTGGTCACGCGCACCACTACATGAGTGGATCGCATCGATCCGGCCGAATTATGTCATCGACATTAACCGCGACACCCAGCTACAACAGAGCTATAGCGATACAGCGCATACCCTAATACGTGGTATCTCCCGTATCGCCGGAACCGACTACCGCTTTCGCATCCACCACTATGATGGTGAGAAATACACAGACAAAGAGATCGACCAGTCAGAGGTAGACCCCTCCCTGCCGATCCTGTTTAAACCGATGGGCAGCCCACTGCCGGATACCACCTACATCGCCTCCGATGCCGACTACGTGGACTACATAACCGAACTGATGGGCGGCTTCGCCATCCCCTCTTTTCTAAAAGAGTACCGCAAGGGTAAACAGTACCTGTTCCTGGGGCTGCGCCTGAACCGCGACACCGAACGCATGGTCATGTCAGACATCATCTACGGGGCTGACAAACCGGCCGGCTGGGCGCTGATACCGGAGCCGACCGTAAAAGAGCGGCGCTTCTGCAGAAAGAGAGGCATAGAGATCATCGAGGCCGACATCAACGACCTGCTTGCTATAACATCAGGGGGCGTTGCGCTAGAGGCCTAAGGTATGGCCCAAACACAGCATAAATATAAAACATCTCTAATATATATCTCCCCCTCCGCCGCTTGACCATAATCCCGCTCAGGCGGATACTCATAGAATCAAACGACAGCAAATGGAATATCGCTGCTCCCGTCTTATCGCCTTTTGCGGCGTATTCCAGTTAGTGCTGGTTGTGTAACCCAATGTTCGCGCATATCGTATAAATATAATGATATAGGGCAATCTGCACCTCTTTATTCAGGCTGTTTGCCTTTTAACCAACACAGCACGACGGAATAGCAGGCAAGTTTCCTGCTGAATACAGTAAATAGGCGGATTAGAGGGCAAACTGCCTTCTACTTGAATGTTAGGCATAAATATTAAATATGTTGAAGTTACAATTGCCCTCAAATGAGAATGAATTTACGACAATGATGGAAGAGGTGGACTCCTATCTTCGATCGGAGGAAATACCTGTTCATGCTCGGCCAATACGAGGTTGGTTTGAAATATCTAAATCATTAAATCTCGGACTTAGTCTATTTCAAAGGAATATAACAAAAGCAACTGACGGTGTTTATACAGGAGATGACCTATCACTAAGAATATTTTCCTGGTTTGGTGAAAGATATGGGAGCAAGCTAGCCATCAGAATGGGGCCCGGACGCGCCGCTATCTTAGTGAGAGGGGACTCTTGGGAAATAAATCTGCCGAAGGTATATGGGGCGGTTGAGTTCTTTATATCTCCGAACGAGAAATCTTCAAACCAAGAAGATGATCTTAGGCTAAGAAGAGTTCCTCGATGTAATATATTGGACCTAATTACCGATTTCCCAATCGGCCTAGCTAAATCATTAGACTCAAATGAGTTGAAAGATATAGTGAGCTCATTTCTAGCAATATTTAGATCTATGGAGTCAATAACCAATATCGAAGATATGCCAATGGTTAGAGAAATACGGAGCGATATAGATTCTGCCGCAAGTCACTTGCTATCCAATCCACCCCATTATGGCTTATCTAAGTGGTCATCACTACAGTCCGCTGAAAAGTCTTTTAAGGTCTATTTAGCATATAAAGAAATAGATTTTCCCAAGTGTCACAAACTAAATGAGCTTTCCTTGTTAGCGGAGAAAAATGGGCTCTTTCCTGTAGAAAAAGAGTTGATAGATAAAATTCAATGTGGAGCAAGTGTTCGATATGGTGAAGAAAAAGTTAGTAAAGATGCGGCTCATCAGGCGCATGTTTTATCAATTATTTTATGCGGCCGCATCGCTATGCGAGTATCAAGCCTAACAAATCAAGCAAGCGGGACGCCGTAACCGGCACCCCTTCTTGAAGCGTTATGTTTATTAAATAATGGCAAGTGTAGATAAAACAGAATTAATAGGTAGCGCAATACAGTTCATCTATGATGAACATGTGAACGTATTGATATCGATATTGAATACGCACGCAAAGCAAATTCGCCCTAATGATAAGAAACCACTAATAGATATTCTAAATAATTACAATTCGAGCATCGGTAAAGAAATAAATAGGTACGGTGAAGAGCTAAGAGAAACCATAAAAAAGATTGTGGGGATGATATATAAAAATGGATTTAATGAAGCCGATAAAGAATCAATCAACCAATATATTAATAAATACTGCTGTGAGTCTCTTTATATAACAAGGTTCGATATTTTGGTTGAATCTATTGAGCGTAATTTATTAAGTCAAGGTGTAGTGCTGAATAGAGAAAAACAAAGAATTGGTATCCCTAGGTCCTTATGTGAAGTAGGGTCAATTAATGGCATCCAAACCGTCAAAAATAAACTATCTAATGACATGGATTTATTAATTTTAAGCCAAACGAAGAGACGCGAGGAAATATTTAAATTTCAACCTAGCTTTATGGGTATTGGGGTTAACTTAATGCCCATTATTAAACGATGGTTTAGAAAAACATGAGTTCAGGGGACACAATACATAATTCACCTTCAATTGAGTATTGTGTCCCCCAGGAATTAAAGGGGTCAGAGCCCTTTACTGTTTATAATAATAAAAAGGTACCGTAATGAAAATATTCTTAAGAACGATTGCCCTGTTATTTTTTTACATGTGTTTTGCTCCAGTAGCATTAAGCGAAGGATTTGGTGCTGGGACATCGCCCAAATACTATCATTGCAATGTCTACTTAGGCTCGGCATGTTTCGGTATCTCCCGAGGTGATTCGCTAAATATGCTAATCCCGGTAGACTTTGTAACTTATGAGGTAAATCTTTCCTCAGGTTTGGCAACTTTTATTTATTATGGGTTTCATCCAGAAACCGTTGATGAAAAAGAAATTGTTTCGCATATTTCATGTAATACTGATTTCAAGATTTGTGATATATATAAATTAAACTCGGGAGATTATAGGGCTCAATATCAACTTGATGCTAACAGTCCAGTAATGGATGTTTATTTAAAAGGAATCACAACAATGAACGCTTCTGTAGCGAAAGAATTTATGCGCAATTTTAAAACATGCACTAGCTCGGATCATGTTGTGAAGTGTAGTAACAATATGATTTTCACTAATTTCCCTTTGGATCAAGAATAAGGAGTCCTTAATTAAAGGGGTCAGAGCCCTTTTCTGGTACCCGTGGCATATTACAATATCGGTGCCAGCGTGATAATCACCTGTTATGAGTAGCAAATGATTGATCGTAAAATAGATAATCTGCTAGTTGAACTTTGTGTTAAGCAAGGTTTCTGTCTGCCACCCGAAGAACACGATAGGATTGTATCTTTAGGTAAATGGGAAGCTGAAAGTTTTGCAAGAGATGTAATATCAAGCGAAGGTTTGAAGCCAGAGTATGAAACCAAACATTTTCGCAGTATTCGTAACAGGTTTATCGAGGTGTTCGGTAGTAATGTTTACAGCAGCACCAGCTCATAACTGGGGTCAAATTAAATGGGTCAGAGCCCTTTCCTTGTTTTTGCTACTCTTTAAGTGGGAGTAAAATGTTATGCGGGCTATAAAAACTGGCAGCATAATTATTGCAGGAATAATTCTCTCTGCCTGCAACACATATAGATATGGTGTTGTTAAGCTCTATGATGGACCATTAAAGAAATTAGACGAAGTGGCGACTGTCAGGCAAAGTGCGGATGAATTTATTAATCTTAGTATGCAAATTAGAAAAATAACAAATAGTAGCGGGGAGCAGATTTACGATAGGGATTCTGCGCCCCAGAAGATTGTCTGTGACAATGGGAAATATCCGATTAGCAACCATACTCATCTAGAGTTAGATCCTGGGCAATATAAATTCTTACTGCATTGGAAGGAAAGGCGATATTGTTGTGGTAGTGATTGCGTTTATTCTCGCGCAGGATGGCGTTGCATGAGCATGGGCTGGGCTAGTATGAAAGAAACTATCACTCAACATGAAAGGGTTGCTACTTATAATTTGATGCCTGGTGATCAAATAGAATTTATTTGGGGTAAGCCTGGAGATCATGTTGGAGGTACCGATAAATTAGTGTCAAAAAGAGCACCATATGAGGGCCACGGATTTTACGCGTATGACTATAACCTTTCTTCGAAATATTATAATAGAAGGAATCAGTGCATCATAAATCTGATTCCGGAACCAATGGGGTCAGACTGAACCTCCCCTACATAGCTATATGACTGATTTTTATACGTAAAGAAATATAGTCACATAGTGACTGATGCTGCCTGCCAAAACGAACAGGTGCCAAACTCCATGAAAGTGCTTTACCTTTTTATCCAGCAGATAAAATATCAGGCCGACTGTATAGAACAGCCCTCCCGCCAATAGCCAGTAGAAACCGTTAGCCGGCAACACCTCAAGCAATGGTTTGATGGCAATCACGCAGGACCACCCCATGACCAGATATATGATTATCGGGATAATCCTCGAACCCTTATGCGGCAAGGAGTCCCACACCACTCCAATAGCAGCAAGCCCCCAGATAACTCCGAATAGTGACCAACCCCAGGCGCCACGGATAGTAACCAGAGTAAATGGGGTATAGGTGCCAGCGATCAGCAGATAGATCGAGTTGTGGTCCAGTATGCGGAAGATCCGCTTTGCCCGGCCGTGCAGGCTATGGTAAAGCGTAGAAAAGGTATATAGCAGAAGGAGTGTAGTGCCATAAATGCTGAAGCTTACGATCCTCCATGGATCGCCCTGCCGCGCCGCAAGCACCACCAACGCCACCAAACCGGCAGCAGCGGCCACTGCACCGATCAGATGACTGATACTATTGAATTTTTCGCCATGCTGCATGATTGTCTTCCGCTTTTAATATTGTACCAAGGGGTCAGAGTTATTGAAATTTCAAGCATGACTAGAGGAACTTACCTATAGCTCCCGGCGTCGAGTCAACTGATTGAGATCACTCCATCCCTATTCGAGGATAAGATCCATTGCATGTTAGACATACACAACTATGGACAAAAACGTGTATTTAAAGTATATATCACCATGGCCTAAACGGATCCCATAACGATCAAATTCCACAGGATGGTACTCAATGAAGTCAACTGCAACATCAATTATTATGGCCGCCCTGCTAACCGGCACGCTTGTTGGTTGTGCTACTGAAGCATCGCGTCGTGTCGAAGTCGCTAAGCCTGCTACTGCTCACAACGCCTACACAGGCGCTCACCAAACAGTTTCAGTTGGGAAATTCGACAATCGCTCCAGCTTTCTGCGCGGCATATTTTCTGATGGCATCGACCGTCTCGGCAGCCAAGCTAAAACCATCTTGCTCACCCATCTGCAATTAAGTAACCACTTCAACGTGCTTGATCGCGACAATATGTCTGAGCTTAAGCAAGAAGCTAAGCTAAGCGGAGCCACCCAGAGACTAAGAGGAGCACATTACGTCATAACTGGCGACGTAACGGAATTTGGTCGCAAACAGGTTGGAGACCGCCAATTGTTCGGCATATTGGGCCGTGGGAAGTCACAAATCGCCTATGCAAAAGTATCGCTGAGCGTAGTCGACGTGCGCACAAGCAGAGTAGTTTTCTCCACTCAAAGTGCGGGTGAATACAGCCTTTCCAATCGGGAAGTAATCGGATTTGGCGGGACCTCCAGTTACGATGCCACCTTAAACGGAAAGGTTCTCGATATGGCGATTCGGGGAGCCGTGGATAACTTGGCCACAGGACTGGAAACTGGTGCCTGGGGCTCAACAAACTAAACATAATAAAAGCAAGGATGATACAAAAAAACCATGAATTTTAAATTACTCTTCGTTCTGCTAACCGTATTAATTACATCGGGATGTGCACACTCGCCGAAACAACTCTATTACTGGGGCCACTATCAGGGTGAATTGTACGCTCATCTTAATGGCGAAACGGCACCTGCGGAACAGATTCAGATACTTGAAGAAGACGTCGAACACGCGGCGGCTGAGGGCCTAGCTCTGCCTCCTGGGTTCCGGGCTCACCTTGGAATACTTTATGGCGAGACAGGCCGCATGGACAAGATGGAAACCAACTTGGTAATGGAAAAAGAGCGGTTTCCAGAGAGTGCGACTTTTGTAGATCTTCTTCTAAGGAACGGAGCAGCAGCAAAGGATAAACAATGAACGCCCTCTCCCCATTTCCACGGCTTATCTTTATTGCATTGATCGCTGTTTTTCTGAGCGCCTGTCAAACAGCACCTACTAAATACGATTATTCTGCTTACAAACAGAGTCGGCCTAAATCCATTCTAGTCCTACCACCAATGAATGAGTCACCAGAGGTAAGCGCCACATCCGGCATGTTATCTCATGCGACGCTGCCTCTTGCTGAATCTGGTTATTATGTCTTTCCGGTCGCCGTCGTCGTTGAGACCTTCAAGCACAATGGTATGATAAGTCCAGCTGACATTCACCAGATACCGTTTGCAAAATTGCATGAAATCTTCGGGGCAGACTCAGCCCTTTATATAAACGTTAAGCAATATGGCACCAGCTACCAGGTGGTCGCCAGCCAGACGCGTGTTACCGCAGAAGGGAAGTTGATCGACCTCAAAACAGGAGCCACACTTTGGTCCGGCAGCGCAACTGCCGTAGACGATTCCGGCAACAATTCTGGTGGCGGACTAGTCGGGATGTTGCTCAATGCAGTCATTAAGCAAATTATCAATACCGCTACTGACCATAGTTACGCCATAGCTGGCGTAACCAGCTACCGTCTTTTAGCTGCCGGCAGACCTAATGGAATACTCTACGGTCCGCGTTCGCCAATGTACATGAAGGACGGTTCCCCCTAAACCCTGGACAGCATAAACCAACTGTCTTGCATAACACACTCTAGTCAGAGTTATTGAAACTCAATAACTTTTGTCTGGGTAGTTATTCTATATTCGCGCCGGAGTTGCAGCAGCATGGTTGATGAATTTATCGACGCCCGCTCCCTGTCAGACAACACCCTGCTAGAGACAGATTTAGCAATCATCGGCGGCGGTCCCGCAGGAATTACCCTAGCACGCTCCTTTATTGGCAGTAGCGTTAGAGTATGCTTGATCGAGTCTGGCGGCATACAGCTAGATCCTCAGATACAGTCCCTGTATGAGGGAGAAAACGCAGGCATCGAGTACCCCCTGGCTGGCAACCGTCTGCGTTTCTTTGGCGGCAGCTCTAACCATTGGGGTGGCTACTGCCGCCCATTGGATCCTATCGACTTCGAGCAGCGTGATTGGGTACCTCATAGCGGTTGGCCTTTTGGCATTGAGGAACTTGCCCCCTACTACCCAGCGGCCAGCAAAGTGGTCGAGATCGCTCCCCTAAATTTCGGTGACAAGGCATACTGGGACAAGGCCTCTGGGCAGTTAACACCAGCCCCGGTTACGGGACGCGTTCAGGTACGCTATACCCATTTCAGCCCACCGACCCGCTTTGGCAGCCGCTACGGGGACGAACTCAAGCGGGCAGATAACATCCAAGTGTTGCTTAACGCCAATGTGGTTAATATCGCCTCGCTGGAAGAGGGTCGGAAGGTCACCCAGCTCGATATCCGCACCCTCACCGGACTCTCCCACCAAGTGCGCGCCCGCGTCTATGTGCTGGCCACCGGCGGTCTGGAGAATCCCCGTATGCTACTGTTGTCAAACCAGGCGATCCCGGCCGGACTGGGCAATCAGCATGATCTGGTCGGGCGCTTCTTTATGGAACACCCTCATGTCCTCGGACCCGCCCAGGTAGTAGTCGGCGACAAACAACGCCTGCCGCACATCTACAGTCGTCAAATCTACGCGGATGGCCGATCTGCACATGCTGCCTTTAGCCCGACAGACTCCTTTCTACGCCAGCGGCGACTGCTAAATGCAGTCATCATGGTGGGCAATGCCGGAACTTATCACACCAACACCAATACGGACTGGCACAACGGCGTATCGCACATGGATATGCTCAAGGCGGCCAAGCGTTTTCTCACCGGTGGATTGGGGCCGACGGATCCAGCTCAGCCGGATCTATTAGGAAGCTGGCTCGGGCTGGGCTGCGCCTGCGAGCAGGTGCCGAATCCCGATAGCCGCGTCAGCCTGGCCGATAGCAAGGACGCCCTGGGGCTACGCAAGATTCGTCTTGATTGGCGCCTGACTGAACAGGAGCGGCGTAGCATCTTTGAGCACATCCGATCCCTGGCCATGGAGTTCGGAGCCCTGAGTATCGGACGCATGCTAATCGATATCCTGGACGACGGCCGCTGGCCAGAGAAGGTCGGCGGTGGTTCTCATCATATGGGCACCACGCGCATGCACGACGACCCGCGCCAAGGGGTAGTCGACCGCGACTGCAAGGTACATGGGGTTGGCAATCTCTACATTGCTGGTAGTTCGGTCTTCCCCACCTCCGGTGCATCCAATCCAACCTTGACCCTGGTGGCACTGACACTGCGACTTGCTGATCACCTGCGACCACTGTTGAAATAGGATTTTGCCATGCCCGCTGATAACAGACTAAAACTCTCTCGCCGACAATTTATCATCTCGCTTGCGTCCGGTCTGGCAGCCACAATCACACTGCAGGGGTGTGGTTCACCAGTTGACCGTAGCGTAATCGCGCAGCGGCTTGCGCGAACCATTGGCGATCAAACCGCAGCGAAACGTTTTGGTGTTGCATATCTGCGCGCTTATCCGGACGAAGCAGGAATCGAGCTTTTAGTAGAACTGATTGATGATAGTGTTGTCGGAGAGTATGGCCAGGGCATGAGTCTAACTGACTCTCAGCTGCTGGCAGAGCATTTGAACAAACAGGTTAGAGATGAGTACCGCCGCGGTGAGGCAATCCAGGTCGACGGTTGGATACTAAGCCGTACCGAGGCACGTCTCTACGCACTTTCTGCATTGCTACTTGAAGATGGAATATGATGCAGGCGCACAATGGCTGAAATGACTTAACGTGCAAACAGAACACATTATGGAATCAACAAATATGGATGTGTCTCTTTTTGCTGCACCAAAATCAACCTTAGTTGCAAGGAGTTACTATGAATATAAAAATGGCATTGGGTGATAGGTTTTTACAGAGAGGCAAGCTGCTTCTCTTAATTGGGGTGGCTGCAGCCATATCTATGTCAACGATAGTAGGATGGGCGGCCGATCTTCCGGGCGCTAAGGACAACCCGCTTCTCAAGCGCTTCGGCGGCTCGGAGATTGTTGGCTACGATGTAAAACGTTTCGACGAATACACGTTGCAGACTTCCACATTTAAAAACTACAACCTCCAGTCAAAACAGCGCGAGTTCGCCAAGCCACCGCTAAAACTTGAGGGCGGTGTCACCCGCATCTGGTACGAGGCTACTGGCAAGGCAAGCGCCGCCGAACTAGCTGGTAATTACCGCAACGAACTTAAGGCCAACGGCTTCAGAATCATTTATGACTCATCAAAAGACCCTGCTGCCGGTAACTGGACTGGCTTTCTCAACACTTTCAGCAACGTTAAGGTTAACACCAACCGTAGTAACAACGTCTTTCGCGCCGCAGACTATCAAGGCCTCCGCGTACTCAGCGCTGTTAAAGAGAGCCCACAGGGAGACGTCTACGTATACCTGACTGCGGTGGAATGGCCCAAGGACGACGCTATTTATAAGGCAAAGCAGGGTGCCTATGCGGCAGTCGACATCATTGAGGTTGGTCGCATGCAACAGAACATGGTGGTGGTCAAAGCCGCAGATATGTCTAAAGCTATAACCTTGACTGGACGGGTAGCACTATACGGAATCTTATTTGACACTGATAAGGCGACAATCAAACCAGAGTCCCGCGCTACGCTCGCAGAGATCGCAGAGCTTCTGAAACAGGAGCCGAATCTCAACCTGCATGTTGTCGGCCATACTGATAACACCGGGACATTTGAGCACAACCTTGATCTCTCCAAGAGGCGGGCTAGCTCAGTGAAAACTGCGCTTTCCAAAGAGTTTGGCATAGCTTCCGGCCGACTGACCCCGAACGGAGTTTCTAGCCTAGCACCAGTGGCTACTAATTCCACGGATGAGGGCCGAGCAAAAAACCGGCGAGTAGAACTTGTCCCACGCTAAGGGAGACTGCAAACAATCTCAATTTCATGGTTGAGAGCTCTTAGGTATAGCGATAGGTGAATTCTGGTCAGGGAGTAATGATTGTCAACTCATAGACAACGTTGCACTCTGACCAGTTATTTGTGATCCGGCTTTGTTAATAACTACATGCTTTAGTGCAAACGTTATTGGCTGGGAATGTAATATCTCGAGTACCAACTTAACAACGGAAGGAACCACTGACGTCACCAGCATCTTCAGGCAGCCATCTAATTCGAGGGCTGCTTTTTTATTGTTCAGCTCGCAGAGACTTGGTTACGCCCATTTCGTTTGGCCGCATATAGCCCCTGATCGGCAGCACTAATCAGCGCGTCTACTGTGGCTCCATGTTGTGGAAATGCGGCCACACCGATGCTGATAGTAATAGTGATACTGCCTCCCCCGTCCAGGCTAAATACTATCCCGGCTATCTCTTTGCGTACCCGTTCAGCCATAATCTTAGCCAGCTCAAGGTCGGTATGAGATAGAATTATAGTGAACTCCTCTCCCCCGAACCGGGCGACGGTATCAGTATCGCGCAACAGCCGCTTGAGATTAGCAGCGACCATCTTCAATACCACATCCCCTTCCTGGTGACCGTAGCTGTCATTTATCTGCTTGAAGTGATCGATATCCAACATTAATACAGAAAAGGAGTGGCCATAACGTTCGGCACGCCGTATCTCCTCTTTCATACGCCTGTTCAGTTCTCGCCTGTTATAGAGTCCGGTCAGCTCATCCCTGGTTGCCATACGCTTTAGTTCCTGCTCCACTCGTTTGCGTGCCGAAATGTCATGGAACGATATAACGGCGCCTGCCGGCTGATCCCTCACTATTAGTGGCGATACAACATAGGCCGCATAAAAACTGGAACCATCTTTACGCTGAAACACGGACTCACTACGATAAAGCTCCTGACGGAGGAACCCGCCTTGCGACTCTGATGGTTCGCTATCGTCCGTAGCTAATTCTTTTCTTGTGCGTATCAAATCATAAATCTCTTTGCCGTAAAGCTCGCCTTCGGTCCAACCGAGCAACCGCTCTGCCTCTGGATTCATCATGCTAAGACGACCGTTTTGGTCAAGTACAAATAGTCCCATCGCTAGAGATTGAGCAATGTCTTGCATGCGTCGTTCCAGCCTCTCCACCTGTAAGTCGGCTACACGCTGGCGCACATGCGCCCAGGAAAATGCCAAGACAAGAGGAATTAAAACCAGGAGCAGCAACCCGTACTGTATCAATCCGATGCGCCAGCGGCGTTCTTGCAGTGACTCTAGAATTTGTTCCGGGGTATGGGACACTAGTGTCCAAACATAGTCCTGAATGCCACTTATACTATTAGAATGGGCATGCGCCTCTACTGCCCCATTACTGGAAACCTGCCCCTCCAGCATGGGGCGGATGGCGGCATAGGCAAAGATCCCCTTCTTATCCTGATAGACCCCATTATCCTGCAGATGTACTGCCCGCCATGCAGAAGGAAATCTGCTCTGGAAGCGGCGCCCATTTTTACGCATAAAACCCCACTCATCTTCCTGGTCAGGGGCCAACAACCAGAACCCCTCTGAATTGAGCAGCATGATTTCATTCTCTTTAGAACTCAGTACATCTTTCAGGTGATTCAGAAAATGGGCGCCCAAATAATTGATAACCAAAACACCACGTTTGACGTCGTCCGAATCGTATAGTGGAATCCCAAACCTAATCATCGGCTTTCTGGGCTGCTCAATCTTCCCATTTTCAATGTTCAAATCTAATGGCGATATAAAGATCTCATTGCGCGCTAGCGATATGGTGTCTCGAAAATAGTAGCGATCAGCCTTTCTCTGAAGCTGTTCCGTTGGCACAATAACGGGTTGACCTTTGTTATAATTAACCCGTATCACCTCCATCCCTGATGAATCAATATATCTAATCTGATCATATTTATTCTTGTTGGCAGCGAATGCCAAAAAGTCTTTGGCAACATCTTCCATTGCCTCTGTTCCGCCAGAGTTCAGCATTCTGTATATTGCCGTGGAGCCAGCCAACGCACGTAGATCAGCGGTGATGTCCTTAAAGTCGCCATAGATCACCTCGCCAGCAGCACGCACACTAGCCTCTCCACGCGCTCGCAGATCAGAGACCTCATAGCTATAACTCTGGATTTGAAACGCCACAGCAGCTAGTGCAGACATAAGCACTAGGGGTAAAATTATCTTGAGGAACTCCAGTACCATAGCCCTATAGAAAGGGCGGTTTTGTTTGGCCGGTTTGTGCTGTGTAACGCTACTACTAATTTGCTTGCGCATAGGTACGCTTTTCTGAACAATACTGAAAAGACCGACACTGGAAATTACACTCAGAGACTGCGGGTAACAGCACCACCGGGAATTTATCTACTACCCCCTGGTGACAACCTTTAGCGGTCCACATTCACTGTATTCCACGGTCACTGTTCGGGTAAGTGAATCCAGCAACTAGAACTTATGTGACGGTTATCCGTGCCCTAAACCATAATCGTTATGGCCACAGCACAGACGACTATCATTTTAATTATACTATATTGTCCAAAAATAACCTGTGGAAACCCACCTCCCACGAGCAACGCAGGGGTGGTTCATATCGCCCACAGGAGCTGGCTCCTACAGATTTCTCTACAATGCAAGAGAGTACTGCGAATTAATATGGACCAGTCCTCTAGTTACCCCACCAGATGTAACTAATATATCGCATTTATGGTGCTATACTTGACTGCGAGAATAAGCAGGATTTTATCTGGACATAGAAGTCAAAGGAGCCTTAATAGTGATGAACATGACCGAAATTCGCTCTATTGCGAAAGAGAATGGCGTAAACCCAGCAAAGCTACGCAAGGCCGAGTTAATCCATGCCATCCAAGTGGAGGAACACAACGACCCCTGTTATGCTACTGGGTATGTAAATGAGTGTGATCAGATTGATTGCCTCTGGCGTACCGACTGCGAGAAGGCTATATCCTGATTGGATTTGCCGGATAAATATATGGGGCCAGAGTAACCTTCCTCTAATTAGAATGGCTTGCCTTATTTACTAGGCCATCATCCTCCCCGCGTGCACTTGGATCAGTGCGGCAGTCTCTGCCGCACAGCTCCGTACAACCATGTCCCGTGCAGTGCCCCCAACAAAATGACAAACGCCCCCAGAGAGCCCGCCCCGACTAGCGCAAAGATCGGCCCGGGACACAAACCAATAACCCCCCAGCCCAGGCCAAAAATAAATCCGCCGATCGGGTAGCGTAAGTTACCCTCAGCCTTTTGGTGGATGGTTATGATGCTCCCGTCGATGGACTTGATTGAGGTAAATCGTTTTATCAACTCGGTGCCTGCAAAGGCGGTCAGTACGGCGGTGATGATAACCCCATACATCTGAAATGATTGGAAATGAAACATCTCCATAATGCGATACCAGGACGCCGCTTCTGACTTCATTATGGCGAAGCCAAATATGATTCCAGCCAATATATAGGGTAACTGTCTCATTGCGTTATACCTGTAGCAGAATTGGCGTAATGAGGTACGCAGCAACTATGCCGCCGGCGAATATGCCGAGTACCGCCTTCAAAGACTTCAATTGCAGTGTGGCTAAACCGGTAATCGCATGGCCTGAGGTACAGCCTGAAGCATAACGTGTACCGAAACCGATCAATATCCCACTAACTGTCAATATCAAGATGTTGATAGGCGTTAGATCGTATAGCTCGGATGGGTAAAAACCGTCCCCTTGAGTTACCCCCCAGTCCGCCAACATCTCCCTGGTGGCAAGAGAAAGCTCTATGGGGCCAGGATGCTGGAATACATCTATTGCCAGGAAGCCGCCGATAGCGATTCCAACGACAAACGAAATACACCAGCCATACTGTTTCCAATCGTATTGGAACAGACTTACATTGACCCTCTTGGGCTGTGTCATTGCACATATATGCTCAAGGTTTTGCGACACACCAAACGATTTGCTGCCGATAAGCAACATCAACGGCACCATTGATCCAATAATCGGGCCGGATACATACCATGGCCAGGGGCCACTTAACCATACAAACAACTGTTCCATCACATCTCCTTATCAATCACGCCTCGACTCCGCGGAATATACTAAAGGCGCTAAAAGGTAAACCTTGAGAATCCAAAATTGGTGTATATCAACAATCTCTAATATTAGATGATATTGCTCTATGAACCTATTTAACTCTATTTATTGCCACAATAATTTAAATGATTAGCCGACTGGCATTAACCCTCCACCCTTTGGGGGCTCGGTACTTACTTGAGTGATAGGGGGAGGGATGGGGGGCTAGAGTGAGGGTCACTTAAAACAGTATCTGTAATCAATTTCGTAACCCTTAACCTTCAAAACTATTTAAGAAACCTCTGATTTATTACCCTTTCGCCATCCAAGCGCAGGCTGTGATCTTGCACAATCAAACACATAGATTCTGGCCCTCGCTGGGATGACGGCTTAATCAGAGATTCCTTAAACCGATTCGAAGTACTTGGAACCAATTACAATAATTCTAACCAGTTAATCATAACGGATGATTCCGTAGATACCATCGAACCCCCAATTTAGTAGTCAACATTATCGCCATTATGATCCACAGCGCCAACAGCGCCAGCATCCCTAATAGAGCCAAATACCAGAAATATGCTGGTATAAAACTATCAATTACTCCGCCAGTAGCGGAAACAAACAGGGACCCCAGCGTAACGATGGTAAGTATCAGGATAATGATGTTTAGTTTATTCTCCTTATTTTCCATACTGCACCTCCTTGGGTCTTAATTTATGGAGCCTTACTCTTAGCAGTTATTTGACTACAGTCCTTAAAACCATGTGATAACAAATACCGCTCTGACTTACTGATTACTAGATTAGTTGGGTAACATGAAACCAGGCTGAATATATTAGACGCATAAAAATATGGTTGAGTGAGATAGAGGTGCTAAGGCGTAGGGATAATCCATAGAATCAAGCCCGGTGGACAAGGGAATAAAGCCTTCGAGGTTCCATTTAAGCAACGTTACAACATACGTTGTTGTTGGTTGGGCGAGAATGGATCTGGTACTCTAGCCCTCGGCTTTGGCCTCCTGCGTCGCTCTACCTACTCCATCCCTCAAGTGGGAGGTGGGATGCTAATGGATGCTACGAAACCAATTGCTGCAACTGATAAGAATATTTTCCAAAGTGAAGAGAAGAAAAACTACATCCCAAACCTCAGTATCACCAGATTAGTCTGGCTCCAACCATTCCTGGCATAAAATCCCAACGCCGCACTATTCCAACTATCTGCTGCAAGCTGCAGGCGGCTCAGTCCTTTGTCCCGTGCCCAGCCTTGCAGGTGATCCAACAAAGCACCACCGATTCCTCTACCGCGGTAGCTGATGTCTACCACCACATCCTCTACCAGACCGACTGGGCCACCCTCTGCTGTGGAGACTAAAGCCTGCGCAGTAGCCATACCGATAATCCCGCCCTGCTCTTCCGCCACAATGATTAGCGAACCTGGTGTATCTAATAGTAGTTTTAGACCTCTATGTTGTCTCTCTTCATCAGGGGTAAAGTCGGTCTCAATGGAGAACAGCTGAGATAAAAGATGTGACATCTCACCAATATCATCCTCTTTAGCGGGACGTATAGTTACGGAATTTTGCACTATTACTCCCTCTGCTCAGCCAGAGCCAACAGATCTAACGCTTGGATCTCGCAATCCCTGCGGATCTCTGGATCCAACGCCTTCAGCCAAGTCTTTGGGATGGCATCTACGCCATAGTATGCTCCGGCCAGCATACCAACGATGGCGCCGGTTGTATCCGCATCCCCACCACGGTTGACTACGTCGACAAGCATCCCCTGAAAGCTATTGTTGGCACAGAATGCCTGAAAAACTACCTTCAGTGTGTGCACGATCCAGGCACTTGGATTATCTTCGGTGCGTCGGTCAAAACGGTAGGGCTTGTGCTCCGCAGCCAGCGCCTCGGCAATATCTTGCAGCTGCGTCTTGGGCGCTCCTTTGAGTGCTGCAACTGTCATCTGCAACACAGCCTCGGTTCCAGCATCGGCTTGTGTATTGTTGTGGGTGATATGGGATTGAGTACGGGATGCTGCAATTAACTCCTCCGGTGGAACGTTCCAGTAGGCCAGCGCAATCGGTACCGAGCGCATACAAGCACCGTTGCCCGCATCGTATTCATTTTCTGGCACACACGGCTCACCTGTGCTGCGGAAATGCACTAACCCCCGTCTTACCGTGCTGCCGATGTCCACCGGCTTGGTGCGCATCCAGTCACTAAATGCCTCGGCAACTGCGGTGGCCACCACACCACCGTTTTCGAGAATCGATCGACCAAGAGCGAGACTCATTTCGGTGTCGTCGGTTACCTGGCCAGGTTTAAGGTGCAGCCAGCCTCCCCCGCAAATCTTATTGTGGATGCCGTGTTTATGTTGGATCTCGTGGGGGGTAAGAAACTCGGTGGTAGCACCAAGGGCATCACCCACCGCCACACCAAGGTAGGCACCAACCGCCTTTCTATGCAGGTCTCCATGCGAAATGCCCGATAGATGCTGACCTACTCGTCCGCGAAAAGAGAACATTACTCCCCCGGTGTCTCCTTTGTCAGGACGTGGTTTAACATTGCTCCAGCTCTTCGCACTCCGGGGATGACTCTGGTACGGGGCAGGACTGCAGATCCTCATCTGGATTGAGAATAACCCCCAGAGCCGTGAGCACCGGGCCAGATTCAAATCCAGACTGCCTCAGACCCCCCAGCTCCATCAGAGGCCGGCGGATTAGAACCGGTTCAAGCAGCATCAATTTTAATGCGCGTCTTTCATTTAGACGGCGTATTTTTATCCAGCCATCTTTAACCTGAGGCGCACTCTTGTTAAACCACTCAGTTATAGGCCTGTCACCGAAGAATGGACGCAGCCTTTCGGCACTCCACTTCTCTTGCAGTAGATCCCTGACCTGCAGCCTATGGCCGAGGCCGAGCAGTAGCTCTTTCTGCCTCTGGTTGCCCACACAGCCTAGCTTCTCGTAAAAAATAATCTCGCTCATATCTTAACGCGCTTGAATCTCCGCCATCGCTGTCTGCAGGTGTAACGGCGGAATACCGGTCAATGAGCCAGCTGGGTTGGCTGCTTTGCCAGACGAATCTAGAATTGCCCCCTCAATAGGACAGATGCTCACGCACTGCGGATCGGCGTAGTATCCTTCGCACTCGGAACACTTGCTGGCCTCAATTGTAAAATGGGGGGCAGCGGCTACTATTGCCTGACTGGGACAAAGCGGTTCACAGGCCCAACAGTTGACACAACCTTGCACAATTTCGAATGCCATGCTCTCTCCTCAAGCGCTACTTTGTATTTTATAACGATGCAACTTTTCGACCAGCTTTCCATTGGCCTGCATCTCTAGATAGACCGCAGCAACCGCATCCTCAATAAGTTCCATGGCGTGTTCACCGTTTGGTTGGATACCTGCGTCCTCCAGTTTTCCCCATGGAGCAATACCAACACGTGCACAGAGTAAGACCTCGCATCCCTCCAGGGCGCGAATGATGTCTGGTATCCGGCTCTCGCCGCTGCCACATTCGCTGGGACCAGTGCAGTAATTATCCGCACGGCGTATTCCGACAAAGCGCACATCGGTAGCGCTAGCCTCGTACACCAGAAACTCTTTAGCCTTACCAAAGTGTTGATTGATGATACCTCCGCCCTCAGTAGCAACGGCCATAAGTACAGGCCTGGTCTTTTTACTAGGCATTCCTATAGAGTCCACAGATACCGCCACCTCTGTGGTCGGCTTAGGCTGGCTTCGTTTTGCCTCTATCTCAGCCTGATACTCTGCCCGCTTTCGCATGGCGGCAGCATAGTCGATCTCCATTTTTTCCACTTTATCCATTGTGAATTCTTCAGCTCGATCCTCGCCCAGCATACCCACAGCATCGGCACGACACTGGCGGCAGTGGCGCATCATATTCATGTCACCGGCACAGCTATCCTGCAGTGTCTGTAGTTCTTCATGGGTAGGGCCGCGTTGTCCCATAACGCCATAGAAGGTGCCATGCTCTGGCTCGGCTATTAGTGGCATTACGTTGTGCAGAAATGCACCCTTCTCTTTTACTACCTTGCTCACCTCTTCTAGATGTTTGTCGTTAACGCCGGGGATCATCACCGAGTTCACCTTTACCAGTACACCGCGCTCCGCCAGCATGGCTAGGCCTTTCTGCTGTTGCCGGATTAAAATCTTGGCCGCCTTGCGCCCTTTGATACGGCGGTTGTTCCAGAAGATCCAGGGATAGATCTTGGCCCCAACATCTGGATCGATACAGTTGATGGTAATGGTGACATGATCAATATTATGTTCCAGCAACTGGTCTACGTGTTCGGGCAGATTCAAACCGTTGGTGGAGACGCACAGCTTTATATCAGGTGCCTTCTCGGTAAGCTGACGGAAGGTCTCGAAGGTGCGTTCAGGGTTGGCCAGGGGATCACCCGGGCCCGCCACACCTAGCACGGTCATCTGGGGGATATTTGCCGCAACCGCCAGCACCTTCTTTATCGCCTGATCAGGGGTCAACAGTTCAGAGACCACACCGGGACGAGATTCGTTAGAGCAATCATACTTGCGGTTGCAGTAGTGACATTGGATGTTACAGGCAGGGGCTACCGCCACATGCATACGAGCAAAGTGGTGGTGCGCCTCTTCCGAAAAGCATGGGTGGTTATGCACCTTGGCACGGATATGCTCGGGCAGATGGCTGAGCTTGTCACTACTGCCGCCACAACCGGATGAGGCACAACCGGTACTCGGCTCACACCCTGATTCTTGCGGGGATTGATTGAAAACTACTAGCGACATTACTCAGCCTCCTGTCTACCATCCAGATGGATAAAATGTATATGCCATCTGGTATTGCAAACGCTGTGCCTAATAATTCGCCGAAGTAACTTACTGTAATTACAAGTATTTTATTTCGCCATTTGGCAGATGTAGGCTTGGCTACACAACAAAACAGAAGAATGTAGGAACTGCCACAGGATGTTTTCTTATTATGTTTTCCATAGTTATTAGCAATTCCGGTAACCATTTTCGCAACCTTAACGGTTCAGCACTTTTTTAACCTCCATCGCAATGGTTGCAGTGCTCGGCAGAGTCGAACGGGTTAGGGGTGGCCACCCAAAACACCGTGTATTCCGCTGAGCATCGCAGTCACGTGAGGATTGGGCCTGGAAGGGGCCGGCAGGGATGCCGGCCATCTTCCGCAGGACAGGGATGTCCCGTCGGAAGAGCCCCGAACGGGACGAGAAGCGCAGGGCACCCGTAGGGCGGAATACTCGGTTGCCCTTTTCTTTCGCCTATTTCTTTTGGGCAAGCAAAAGAAATAGGCTTGCAGCCTGCCATCAGGGTAGGTTAAGACAACAGAGCGTTTAGGCTGCGAAAATGGTTACCGGAATTGCTAACAACAGTCGAAAACGCCCTGTGGGCAAAAGGCTCTCTAAATGTGCCGCACCTTGATATCAAGCGTCTGAATCCGATATGCAATCTGCCTTGGCGTCATGTCCAGCAAGCGCGCCGCCTTGGCCTGTACCCAGCCAGCCTGCTCCAATGCTGCGATCACCCGATCACGCTCATCCAGGTCAGGGTCGTTGAGATCGACACGAGCACTACCGGATGAATCTGGTTCAGCTGATAGTGTTCCCGTCAAACCAGACAGGTCGAGCGCCTTTTGATCGATGTGTCCATTTTCGCTCATCACCGCCGCACGCTCTAACCGGTTTTCCAGTTCTCGCACGTTTCCTGGCCAGTTATAACGCATCAACACCTTCATTCCACTGTCGTCAACGCTGAGTTCACGCCCCTGGGCACGACCAATCTTCTTTATAAGGAATTCGGCCAGGTCGGGGATATCGGCAACCCGTTCACGTAGCGGCGGCATGTTGATCGGCATCACATTGAGTCGGTAGTAGAGGTCCTCCCTAAAATCACCCCTCTGCACCTCCTCCTCCAGGTTGCGATTAGTGGCCGCTACAACCCGAACATCAACCTTCTGTGTCTTGCTGCCACCCACTCGTTCAAACTCTCCCTCCTGCAGAACCCGCAACAACTTGGCCTGGAATGCAGGGCTAATCTCTCCTATCTCATCCAGAAATATGGTGCCTCCATGCGCCTGCTCAAAGCGTCCCTTGCGCTGACTGACTGCCCCAGTAAAGGCACCCTTTTCGTGGCCGAACAACTCCGATTCCAGCAGATTATCCGGCAGAGCGGCACAGTTCAGCTTAATGAATGTTGCGTTGGCCCGAGGAGAATTGTAGTGAATAGCGTTGGCGATCAGCTCCTTGCCTGTACCGGACTCGCCCCGCACCAGGACGGTTGTGTTCCATTTTGCCACCTGGCGCACCTGGTCAAACACCAACCGCATGGTACTGGTTCGACCCACCATATTGGAGAAGCCGTGTTCGCCGCGCACCTGCCGCCGCAGGGAGTCGCGCTCTGACTTAAGCTCTAAACGTTCGTCCTCCACCTTCTTGGCTAGGCGCACACTCTGGCCGATAAGGTTGGCCACCATCTCTAGAAAACGCTTGTGTTTTTCCGGGGCACCGCTATTAGCCATAGGCTGAGCCGCAAAGACACCTGCAGTGTGGTCACCGATTGGAATTGGGACACCTATAAACGGCAGATCTTGATTGTATACCCCCAACCGGTCGAGAAAACGGTCCTCATCGGAGATACGCTGGAGCACCACCGGCTCGCCGCTCTCCATGATGGCGCCCACGATCCCTTCGCCCGACTTGTAACGCACGGCGTTGAACGGCACGGGATTCTCATGCAGTGCGGAGACCAGCAGATCACCACTCTCCTCATCCAACAGGCAGATCATCCCGTGCCGCATGTTACCGGTGTCGTTCAAGGTCTTAAGCACTTCAGTCAGGGTGCCACGAAAATCGAGAGAGCGGCTGAGAATCTGGCTAACCAGATAGAGGCTCTCTAGCTCGCTCTCCATGAGAGAACTGTTACGGCCCGCCTTCCCCACTCCAATGCTGTCGCCGCTCGGACTCATGACTTCATATCTCCTGCCGTTCCATTGATTGGTAATCTGACTATGACGCGACAGCCACTACGGTACTGGCTGTCTATCTCAATACTGCCGCCGTGGGCAATAGCAACCTCTTGTGCCATGGTCAATCCCATGCCAGCATGTTCTCTGGCCCTCTTCCAGCCACAGAAGAATGGTTCAAATGCCTTTAGCCGATTCTCTTCGGCCAGACCGAACCCATTATCCACGACCTCAACAACAACCTCATGGTCGCCTGCCTCGGTCAACAGGCGTATCTCCCGGTACTCCCTACCCGCTTCATTGACCGCATGCGTAGCGTTATCAACCAGGTATTTAAACAGACCGCGCAAAGCGTTGGCCCGCCCAGTTACCGCAGGTAGCACTGGTGCGGGGCGCCAATCCACAACCAGACCAGCGCCGAGCATCCGCTCCGTTGAAAGCCGCAACACCTCGTGCATGATCTCATTGATGTTCACGCGGGAGGTCTCCTCCACCACAGAATCTGGGATTGCCTCCCGCAGACTCGCCACCGCCTCGTCGCCACTCTCCAGGGCCTGTTGCAGCACTTGGCGCAGGGCGCTCTGCTCACCTTCCGTGTCCGGCATAGAGAGTGCCGCCTTGATAACGTTCAGGGGCGCTTGCAGTTTAAAAGTTGCGCCCGAGATCGCCTCCCGCATGGTCTCCATCATCTGCTGCTCAGTCATCCTGGCCCGAATCATATTCAGTCTTGCTTCGTTGATGCGATTGCGACTGGCCGTCACCTCGTTAGCGATCAACAGGAGGCAGCAGCGCGTCATATCCGGCTGCTTGAAATAGCTTTTGGCCGCCTCGTCTGGTTCGGCCACACGCACACCGGAACAGGAGAACCAACGCGGTGACCCACCACCCGGTGGATCGAGCCGAACTTCGATATTTCTGAACCCCTTGCCAGCCTGACAGGCCGTAGCAAGGTCGAAACCGACCTGCTGCTCCAGTGCCTCGAGAAAAAGGGTAGCCGGATTCATACCGCGGAAGTCGCCCAACAGGGCCTTATAGGCATGATTGTCCAGCAATACCTTGCGTTCAGAGGTCACCATGGCCACCACCATGGGTGCAGCATCCAGGGCCGCCTCAGTCAGCTCCTTCTGAAACTTCAACTGCTGCTCCAGTTGGTGCACAGCAGTGATGTCCCGATGTATACCAAGGTAATAGGCAACCACTCCATCACGATCGAGAACCGGAGATACAATCAACTCGGCAAGATACTCCTCCCCACTCTTGTTGTGATTAACCAGGGTGCCCTGCCACACGCGCTGCTCATTAATGGTCTGCCACAACTCATGGTAGACCTCAGGCGGTGTTGAGTGGCTAGAGAGTACCGACTCGTTCTCACCTATAACCTCCTCGCGGCTGTAGCCAGTCAACTGCTCAAATGCCGAATTAACGTAGAGGATCCTGGCCGTCGGCTCGGTAATAGAGATAGCAACCGGTGCCTGTTCAACCGACTCCAGGAAAAGTTTCGGTGGTAGAAACTGCCTGGACTCCTCAGAACCGAAGGCCTCAATAACCTCCACGGGGGTACCTTCCGGCGGCGAGGCCAAAAAGCGTCTAATTGCATCGATCACGCCGCTATCGGTAGTTATGTTCTTTTTTTGGCTCATTTACAGCCTCGTCCCGTGTAGAGATAGACCAGCAACATAATTCAGCTGAATATAGGTGTATTGCAAGAGCCGTACCACCCGCTGAGGGGCCGGAATAGATGGGTCTATGGCACTGCCTGCTGCTCCATTGTCGCTAATACAACATTTTTAAAGGTCGTTCTCTGTAAGATACCCTACAATCTCTCCATTAGCCAGCCCACTGTTAGCCGACCCCTCACCACTCCATTATTGGCCCCCGGCTCAAGGCCTACAGGCCCTGCATCAACCTCCCGACATGCCTCTCAACTCATCCAAAATTGCAATGGCATGCTTCTTGTAACTCGGCATCCAAACAGAGAAACGCACTTTGCGCAATATAGCCTAATAGGAGTCTATGATGAATGTATCCCCCAGGCGTCTGATGACGCTCTTCTGCCTGATCGGCATAATGCTCAGCAGTCCTGCTTTCGCCGATGAGGTGAGGGTTGCGGTTGCGGCCAATTTCACTGCGGCAATGAAAGAGATTGCGCAAGAGTTTGAAAAGAGCAGTGGCCATAAGATGGTGGTCAGTTACGGCTCAACCGGCAAGCTGTACGCCCAGATCCTCTACGATGCACCCTTTGACCTGTTTCTGGCCGCAGATCAGAAACGGCCCCAACTGCTTATAGAAAAAGGCTTAGCCGAACAACCTTTTACCTATGCAAAAGGCACACTGGTGCTCTGGAGTAGTGATGAGTCACGGACAGTGAATGCGGATACGCTAAAGCAGGGCGATTTTGACCGACTGGCGCTGACCAACCCCAAGACTGCCCCCTACGGCGCCGCCGCTGTGACCGTCATGCAGCGCCTCGGTCTGTACAAAACCCTGCTGCCCAAGCTGGTACAGGGCGATAACGTCATCCAGACCTATCAGTTCATCTCCACTGGGAATGCACAGATGGGTTTTATTGCCCTGACACAAGTCGTACTGGACGATTCCGGCAGCCGTTGGGAGATACCGCAGGGGCTATATGAGCCAATCCGCCAGGATGCAGTGCTCCTAAGCAAGGGCAAGGAGAACAGCGCCGCCATAGCCTTTATAAATTATCTAAAAAGCGATGCCGCCCGCGAAATCATTCAACGCTACGGCTACGCTGTAGAGCCGCCTGACCACTCTTAAGAGGCTAACGACCAACGATGTATATCGACTGGCAGCCAGTCTGGCTTACCCTGAAGCTCGCCTCCAGCAGCACCCTGGTGCTGCTGTTGTTGGGTACGCCGTTGGCCTGGTGGCTTGCCTCTTCGCGGGCCTGGTGGAAAGAGCTGGTGGGCAGCTTGGTTGCCCTGCCGCTGGTACTGCCGCCAACGGTATTGGGTTTTTATCTGCTGCTGATGCTCAGCCCTAACGGCCCCATCGGCGAGTTTACTCAGGCCTTGGGGCTCGGCACCCTGGCCTTTACCTTCCCCGGCCTGGTAGTTGGATCAGTGATCTACTCACTACCCTTCGTAGTACAGCCAGTGCGCAACGCCTTTGAGGCGGTGGGGGAAAGACCGCTGGAGGTCGCCGCCACC
Organism: Sedimenticolaceae bacterium; assembly: GCA_050304615.1. Classification (GTDB taxonomy): domain Bacteria; phylum Pseudomonadota; class Gammaproteobacteria; order Chromatiales; family Chromatiaceae; genus CBFDBF01. The sequence continues at coordinate 12,573 of JBNLDW010000007.1, read as the reverse complement.
CTGCGCGCCTCGCCACTGCGGCGTTTCTTTACTATCGCTCTGCCATTGGCCCGCCCCGGATTTCTTACCGGAGCGATGCTAGGTTTTGCCCATACCGTCGGCGAATTTGGCGTAGTGTTGATGATCGGTGGCAACATCCCGGGTGAGACCAAGGTGCTATCGGTGGCAATCTACGATCATGTTGAATCCCTTGAGTGGACACAGGCCCACTGGCTAGCTGGAGGCATGCTTATCTTCTCCTTTGTGGTGGTCTTCTCCATGCATCTACTGGAAAAGCGCCTGCGCAGGAGTGGAACATGAGCCAGCTGGAAGTAAACCTGCAGCATCGGTTGGGCGAACTCCAGCTAGATGTCGCCTTTAAGGTCCCAACCAGCGGCGTTACCGCCCTGTTTGGCCGCTCCGGATCTGGCAAGACCAGTGTGCTACGGGCGATTGCCGGCCTGATGAGGGCCGACCGAGGTATGGTGAAAATCAATGGTGAAACCTGGCAGGAGAAACATAGGTTTCTACCGACCCATAAACGCCCTATAGGCTACGTGTTTCAAGAGGCCAGCCTGTTTCCCCACCTGTCGGTGCGCCACAACCTGGAGTACGGTCGGAAAATGGTGCCTAGATCAGGACACAAAGTGGATTTTGACAGCGCCGTAGAGGTGCTGGGTATCGGTCCTCTGTTGAAACGGGCCACCCACCGTCTCTCTGGAGGCGAACGTCAGCGCGTGGCCATCGCCCGGGCACTGCTAACCAGCCCCTGTCTGCTGCTGATGGACGAACCCCTCGCGGCTCTGGATCATGGCGCCAAACAGGCCATACTCCCCTACCTGGAGAGCCTGCATGACCAGTTCGCCATCCCCTCTCTCTACGTATCGCACGATCCCAACGAAGTGGCACGCCTCGCCGATCAGATGGTTCTACTTGAGCAGGGCCAGGTCATCGCCCAGGGCCCCGCTGCCGATCTGCTGACCCGGCTGGATCTTCCCATGGCGCGCTACAGCGATGCGGTTTCCATCCTTGAGGGTCATGTCTCGGCCCATGACAACAGCTATCACCTCACATGGATTGGTATGGATGGTGGCCGCGTTGCCGTGACTCGGGAAGATCTACCGATCGGCAAACACGCCAGGGTGGAGATACAGGCACGGGATGTCAGTCTGGCGCGCAAGGCCCACTCCGACACCAGTATCATCAATATCCTGCCAGTAAAGGTGATCGATACCTACGAGACCAGCCCGAGCCTGTTGCTGGTACGGCTCGAACTGAATGACGGCCAGACCATGCTGGCACGCATCACCCGTCGCTCGGCGGTCTCTATAGACCTGCATGAGGGTATGTACCTATACGCCCAGGTAAAGAGTGTTGCTCTGATCGTGTAAAAAAGCTCTGAATAGCCCGCAGGAGGGAGAATCTAAATACTGTGATAGAATCCCGCAAAAACAGCAGTCCTTTCCAGGAGGTTATATCCATGAGTGTCGAGATCTATCACAACCCGCGTTGCAGTAAATCACGCCAGACCATGCAACTGCTTGAGGAGAATGGAGTTGAAGCAGCGGTAATCGAGTATCTGAAGACCCCACCAAACCACCAGACACTGGAGCGGATTCTACAGATGCTGAACATGGAGCCACGGCAGCTGATGCGTAAGGGGGAGGCGGAATACAGGGAGAACGGCCTGGACAACCCAGAGCTGTCGCGCGCCCAACTGATTGACGCCATGATCGCCCACCCCAAGCTGATCGAGCGCCCCATAGTCGTCAATAACGGCAAGGCTGCACTTGGCCGCCCCCCAGAGGACGTGCTGGAGATCATTTAGGGGCGCCCCAACATGCCTGGGTGTATGGGGGATATCCAATCACCGCGCAGCTCTCCCCAAAGAGAGGGTTTCACATTCTTAGGTTTGAGATATACTCGACCGTTCAACTATTTAATAAATAACTTATATTGATTCCAGGTGCGTGTGGGCCGCCCCCACACCGTAAAAGGAGAATTGTATGCTCAAAGCCTATAGTCAACACGTCGCGGAGCGCGCCAAAGAGGGCGTACCCCCACTACCGCTCAACGCTGAGCAGACGATCCAGTTGGTGGAACTGCTAAAAAGCCCGCCAGCCGGTGAAGAGGAGACTATTAAGGATCTACTGGTAAACCAGGTGCCACCTGGCGTGGACGACGCCTCTAAGGTAAAAGCAGATTTCCTGGCCGAAGTGGCCAAGGGAACTACCGCCTGCCCCCTGATCGACCGCAAAGAGGCGGTTCGGCTGCTAGGCACCATGATCGGCGGCTACAACGTGGCACCAATGGTGGATTTGCTGGACGATGCCGATCTGGCCGCCGACGCCGTGGAAGCACTGAGCAACACCCTGCTGGTCTATGATTCCTTTAATGAGGTAGCCGAAAAGGCAAAGAGCAACGCCGCCGCCAAGCAGGTGATGGAGAACTGGGCCAACGCAACCTGGTTCACCTCTCGCGATGAGATGCCGGAAGAGGTCACCGTCACTGTTTTCAAGGTAGATGGTGAGACCAATACGGACGACCTCTCCCCCGCCTCCGAGGCGTGGAGCCGTCCAGATATTCCGGTCCATGCCAATGCCATGCTGGTCAACCGCATGCCCGGTGGTCTGGAGCAACTGCTTGATCTGAAAAAGAAAGGCCATCCAGTTGCTTATGTAGGCGACGTAGTAGGTACCGGCTCTTCGCGTAAATCTGCCGCTAACTCGGTGATCTGGCACACCGGTCACGACATCCCCTACGTCCCGGGCAAGCGCACTGGCGGCGTGGTTATAGGCAGCACTATAGCCCCGATTTTCTTCAACACTGCAGAAGACTCCGGTATGCTGCCGATCCAGTGTGAAGTCAGCGACCTCAGCAGCGGCGATGTGATCACCATCAACACCAAGGCTGGTACCATCAGCCGTGACGGCAGTGTGGTGACCAACTTCAGCCTGTCACCCAACACCCTGGCCGACGAGGTTCGCGCCGGTGGCCGCGTAAACCTGATCATCGGCCGCGGCCTCACCGCCCAGGCGCGCGAAGCCTTGGGGATGGACCCTATAGACCTGTTCACTGAGGCCGATCAGCCCGCCGATAGCGGCAAGGGCTACACCCTGGCCCAGAAGATGGTAGGCAAGGCCGTAGGCAAGGCTGGGGTGCGTCCAGGAGAGTACTGCGAACCCAAAATGACCACTGTTGGTTCTCAGGATACCACCGGCCCTATGACCAGGGATGAGATCAAGGAGCTGGCCTGTCTCGGCTTCTCTGCAGATTTTACCGTGCAGTCCTTCTGCCATACTGCGGCCTACCCCAAGTCGGTGGACATCATCACCCACAAGACCCTAGGCAAGTTCTTTGAGGATCGTGCCGGCGTAGCCCTGCGCGTTGGTGACGGCGTAATCCACTCCTGGCTCAACCACTTCTGCCTGCCGGATACCGTAGGTACAGGTGGCGACTCGCATACCCGTTTTCCTATCGGCATATCCTTCCCGGCTGGTTCCGGTCTGGTGGCCTTTGCCGCTGCTACCGGCTCCATGCCACTGGTGATGCCTGAGTCGGTACTGGTACGCTTCAAGGGTGAACTACAGCCTGGCGTCACCCTGCGTGATATCGTCAACGCCATCCCTTGGGTAGCCATCCAGCGTGGACAGCTCACAGTAGAAAAGAAGGGCAAGAAAAACGTCTATGCCGGTACTATCCTGGAGATGGAGGGCTTGCCAGACCTGAAGGTGGAACAGGCCTTCGAACTGGCCGACGCCTCTGCCGAGCGTTCCGCTGCTGCCTGTACCGTTCGCCTCAACAAGGAACCGGTCATCGAGTTCACTCGTTCCAACGTGACCCTGCTGAAGAATATGATCAAGCGCGGCTACAATGATCCGCAAACCATCCAGAAACGCATCGATGACATGGAGGCCTGGCTGGCTAATCCGCAACTATTGGAGCCAGATGCAGATGCCGAGTACAAAGAGATCATCGAGATCGACCTGAATGAGATCAAAGAGCCGATCCTCTGCTGTCCAAATGATCCAGACGATGTGAAGCTGCTCTCCGAAGTGGCTGGCACCGAGATTGATGAGGTATTCCTGGGTTCATGTATGACCAATATCGGTCACTTCCGTGCCGCCGCTAAGATCCTAGATGGGCAACCGGCGGTGCAGGGGCGTATGTGGGTAGTACCACCAACCCGCATGGATGAACGCCAGCTTATCGATGAGGGCATCTACAGCATTTTTGGTAAGGCCGGTGCCCGCACCGAGATCCCTGGCTGTTCACTCTGTATGGGGAACCAGGCACGAGTGCATGACAATGCGGTCGTATTCTCAACCTCCACCCGCAACTTTGACAATCGTATGGGTAAAGATGCCAAGGTCTACCTTGGCTCCGCTGAACTGGCGGCAGTCTGCGCCATAACAGGCAAGATCCCAACCGTCGAAGAGTACCTGGCAATTGCCAGAGAGAAGATCGACCCCAACGCAGAGGAACTATACCAGTACCTCAACTTTGACCAGATCCCTAACTATGAAAACAGTGGTGTGGTCATCCCGGTTGACTCAATCTCGTAACCGATCTTAGGCCTGACTAAAAACCCCGGAACTGCGTAGTTCCGGGGTTTTTGTTGGTCTAATACAAGATGAAAGTGCATAGTCTATATACATAGGCGGAGCGACCGGCATCCCCACCAATAACCTGGCGAAATAGACTTATAGACCGAGGAGATAAGGCTTCTAGTGATCGACAGTACTTGCGAGCAGTGGCTTGAATAGCTCCTCAAGCTCGTCCCGGTAGATCGGCCCACGGTGGATGACTTGCACCTGGCCAGCGCGGTCAATCACAACCGTAAAGGGTATAACGCCCCTCTCGTTTCCCAACTTTTGTAGCAGCGGACTGACTGCACCCGAATCGGTTACCATGACAGGGTAGTTGATGCCCAGTGTGCGGCTGACATTTCGCAGCTTGCGTGCTTGATCCACCCCCAGACCAATAACCTGAAGCCCTTGCGCGCCATACTGGTTTTGTAGCTGGATAAATTCTCTAATCTCTATCTGACAAGAGCTACACCAGCTGGCCCAGAAATTAAGCACCACCACCTTTCCCTTCCAGTCGGCAAGGTGATGCACGCCGCCATCCAGCCCCTTCAGCTCGAAGGTCTCTATAGGATCATCAACAGAACCATCAACATCGAAGAAAACTACATATGCCACTGCGCTCAGGGTGATCAAAACCGCAGTTAACATCACCAAGCGCACAAATCTCAATCTTCTACCTCCGCAGATTGCATTTCACGATCGTGCAGCAACCAGACAACCTTGTATTTTTGCTCAAGGCCTTGCATATAGGGACCAAGTTTTTCCTGAACAAATAGCTGACGAACTCTATCTTGGATAGATAAAAAGCTGCGCACCCCGCCTGGGCGTCGCTCCAGGACAGTAACCAAATGGAAGCCCATTGGAGTCTGTATAACCGGGCTGACCTTACCGTCTTCTAGCGCACTCATAACCTTTTCCAGTTCCGGATAACCTTGCCCTTCGACCACCCAGCCCATGTCACCAAGGTTATTTCGTCCCTCCTCATCAATGCTGTATTTTCCGGCCAGCTCAAACAGACTCTCGCCATTGAGAATCCGCTTGCGGAAGGTGGCTGCATCTTTATAAGAGGCTAACACCAACTGCCCGATATGGCGCCGCTCAGGGATCTTACTAACATCAGGGTGCTGCTCAAGCCAATCGCGCAACACCTGCTGGCTTGGGATCCACTCAGCCTCCTTCTGTTCCAATAACAGGGACGGCAACCGTTCTTCTTTATACCGCTGCAACTTTGAAGAGACATCTATGCCCTGATCGGAAGCTGCCTTGGCCACCAATAGCAACTCAGCCCGCTTATATAGCTGCTCTTTCACCCATTCAGGATTAGGCAACTCCGGGTACTCCTTGGTATCGACAACATCGCCATAGCGAACAGTTATATCGCTCCCCTCTAGCAGTAACGTATCCGGCTCAACACCTGCAATAATTCGATCCTCGTGAAGTTTGATCTTCTGCTGGTCACGCAGTGACTGGATGGTCATCAGACGCACGGTGCGATACTGCTCTGAGCGATATGCGGCCTTTGCAGACGCCAACCCATCGATATCCCCCTTAAACTGCTGCTTCATTGCATTCAAGGTGTCAGCCGGGATAGTAATCTGGTCCCGCAGTTTATCCATGTAGTAGCGGTATAGCAGCCCCGCCTTCTGCCCCTCCAACTCCTCTAGAAATACCTTTGACTGATCAAGTTTTAGACGCTGAGCCTCCAACCGCAGTAAACGGGAGGTTACTAGGCGACGGAGCATATCCCCACGCAAAGCGGCCTGCTCGCGCTCATCCATGGCGGTAAATTGAGTGGCAAATGGAGAGCTTGCCAGAGTGGTCTCTAGATCAAGTGAGGTGACCTCCAGTTGGCCAACGGTAGCCAATACCTGCGGGTCCTCCGATTTGGCAGAGAGAGGGCCGAACGCAAGCAGGCTAGCCGTGATGGCTATGGTCTTTATAGTTACTCGCTGCATAATCGTGTCCTGCTAAAAAAAGGGGGGCTAAGCGCCCCCGCAAATCGATACGGTGTCGACTTGACCGGTCATCCCTGACCGATTCCAGTCACTCTTCGTCGTCGTCTGAGGGAACAGCCCCACCAAGATCCGGTGCGCTGGCATGCATCCAGTGCACAGCTGCATCGTAATCATTCAGGATTGGCTTACCCTTCCAGACATGCTCCTCATCGTTTGCAAGATGAGGAACACCATCCTCATTGGTCTCATGACAGGTGTTACATTTAAACGGGCCATGAGAACCATCAGGATTGTACTGAGCCGCCTGCTTGTATGAGGTGACATCAGTATTTGGTGTTACTGGATAGAGACCATGAGTCGACTCGTGGCAGGCCTGACAGGCGATGCCAGCGTGGCCTTTTGTATAACGCATCAGGCTGTACTTGCCAGGTTGGTTGATGGGAAAGGCCATACCTCCTTGCCCCTCAACAAAAGGTGCTGCGTGGCAATCGGCACAGTGAGGCGCACCAGGGGAAAGCCAGTAATCCCTACCGTGTGTGGCTGCCTCATACGGAACAGCAGTAGCACCGGTAGCGCCCTCTGGCAGTTTCAATGATGCAATATCTACTGCCGGATTTGCAGACATAGGCACTACACTGACATCACCGTCGGCATCTTTGGAGACCATAGGTCCTTCACCCTTCAGTGCAATCACGGCAATATCCGGAACCATACGCTCCTGTGCCCAGGTATGAAGTATCTCGGACTTACCCGGAGTATCCTCACCCTTGTCGTTAAGCACAACCTTCGGGTCCATCATGGCCTCCAATTTGGCCATATCAACACCGATACCCTTGGCAATCTCCTGCAGTGACTTGTTACGCAGGGTACTGCCGGTCTGCTCGAAGGCGTTGGTCAGGTTGTCCCGCTGATACAGCTCACGAGCCAATTGATTGTGACAGTTGGTACACCACAAACCCTTACCACCTTTATCATTGCCGATATTGGATACATTAGTCAGCAACCATTCACCGATGGCATTCAGATTCTCACCAGTTTCAACGCCATCTTTATCTTTGCCCGGATTGGCATGGACATCACGACCAACATAACAACCGCCTGCTGCATCACGGTTATCGCGTTTCTCGTAGGCATTCTCACCGTCTGGAGTAATTGGATAACCCTCCATACCGCCATCTTGACGATGAGCAGGATGGCAACCCTGACAAGCCGCAGTGCGACCCTGACTATCGGGCATTGGGGCAGAGGTTTGATGCACTGTATGGATCGCCTGGGTCAAGGCAGAAGTTAACTGCTCTTTACCGGTCTTGGGATCCTTAAAGCTCTTCGAAGAGAGTACTCCGATAACGTTGTCAGCATGACACTTCTGACACAGCACCGGATCACGTCCCAGACGATTGGAGACCGCACGGCTATTGGGATCATACTTTTTGAGAAAATCAGATCCGTTGAGGTCATCATGCATCTCCAGAATAGAGACAGAGGTAGCCTTAAGATTTGCTATCCAGTCTGAAGCCCCCAGACCTTTCCAGAACGCCTTCTCTTGTTTATATAGAGCATATTTATCGCCATTAGCGCGTTCGCCGGCATGGCAATTGGCGCAGTTAGGCACATCTATTGGGTTGGTGCCGACAAAACGCACCGGCTGACCGCTATGGCTATCAATAACCGGTTTACCGGTTTCTGCGTCAACCATGCTTACCCAGGCCTCTTGAAAAGGCTGAATATCGCTTTCCACCAGGGTCAGCGGATCCTTAGCGGCTGCTTTGTCGGAAAACGGTGTCAACGGCAGGCCCAGGGCATCCCAGATGCCTGGGTTGGTCAAGAGGATAGGCACATCATCCAATACCGGGGATTTGGTAAAGACCAGGGTACCCTTTTCACCGGTATAGTGCAGCGTGCCATCCTTCATCGGGCTTGGCACTGCAGCGCCCGCCGGACCATTATCCCTGGGAACTGGTATCTCTATGCCAACCCGCGCCTTTTTCTTGTCATCTCCTTTGGTAACACCATCAGGAATCGTTCCCTTTAGATCCTTATAGACATAAAGATGATTAAAGTAGGCGTTAGCAACATTCTCTTTATCGCCGTACTTGCCATCGCCATTAACATCATAGGGGACATCCCAATATTTGAGTTTATTCCCCTCGGAATAGGTATTGCCAATATGGCCATACTTCAGCTTGAAACGCTTTTTACCATCCAGCAACACATCGTGTTCTTTCTCATCGGAGGCCAGCAGCTTTGGTGCCTTCTTCTTACCGGTTGAAGTCTTGATCACCTGACTCTGAATCGAGTTGTAAGGCGGGAGCACGCAGCAGTAAGTGAAGTCAAAGCCGGTACAGTGCATACCCAGCTCATAGTTGATAGTTATGTTGTAGTCGTTTTTTGGTTTAATCGGAACTGTCGCGGCAGAAGCATCGTCAGTCGATACAGCACATAACGTTGCAACCACCGGCAGAATCGCCGATAGGGCAAAGTTTTTGATATTCACGAGGCACATCTCCTATTGGTAATGTTTCTATCTGTTAAGATAAACATGGGCATATTCCAATTATTTTTTTGGACTTTACCCAAGAACCAGAAGCGCCCCCTATTATGTGTTTTATATGGGCACTGGATTCACTTATATCAGACAGAATGAATGGGAACAATGACTATAATAAAATCTATATATTAGAATTCCCTTATCTCATATGACTTAAACTCTGCTGTTTACGCCCAAGTCGCATCTATCGTGAATTCATCATTGAGGTTAGAAACTAGCGCAATAATAGTGGTGCTTAGCAGTTAAACATGAGTCCAGGTTCCGCCCTATGACAAAATCATTGATATCCAAAGAACAGCGGTGCGCCTGCTACTCTTTTGGCGCTATCTTCAATTTTAGTTTTCGTCCACACCTGACACCAGACCACATTTAAGATTACTGGGTACTGCGATATCCATAAGCTTGGGATCTTCCAGCTCCAGGCTATTCATCAACTCAACATATTCCTGTTCTGAACCAACTTGCAGTCGCGGATTAAATCTTTTCTCTTCACCGATGGTACTGACGGTCATACCGTTGTAGTCATGGGCTGGATAGACCAGGGTATCATCTGGCATCCCAAGCAGTTTGTTGAATAGGCTGTCGTATTGAGCAGAGGGATCACCGTTCTGAAAATCTGTACGGCCGGTTCCCCTGATTAGAAGTGTGTCACCAGTGAGCACCCTGTCCTGCAGAACAAAAGAGTAGGAGTCGTCAGTATGCCCCGGGGTGTAAAGTACATCCATGCAAATATCACCAACCTCTAACCGATCACCTTCACACACTTTATAGTTAACGCACTCCGTCTTCGCGTGCTCACCAATTGCGATGGCGCATTTGGTTTCAGTCCGCAAGGCTCCCAACCCGGTTATATGGTCAGCATGGATATGGGTGTCAATTGCAAGCACCAGGTTAAGATCCAGCTCGTCGATCAGCTGCAGATATTGTGGTACGCCAGTGATTACCGGGTCGACTAGAATCGCCTCCCCGCTTTTTGCATGTGCAATAAGGTAGGTGTAAGTGCAGGACTCACGATCAAATAGTTGGCGAAAGATCACGTCTGCATCACAACCAAGGTGACGGCTGGGGACTGTACTGTCGCGCTTCAGGTGCGAAGCGCGACAGCATCATAATGACTGGCGCCAATCAATTACCACTCTCTACCAGGAGTGATCGCCACAACTGTGCTCTCCATCCTGATGATTAAAGGTATTGACGCATGGGGAGCTACACTCGGGACAGGTGGAACTGCAGGCGCATAAAACAGCATGGGCCACTCTATGGATCAGCTTTATTAGTCTGCTCATATCAACCTCCTGTTTATAAACCTAACCTACCTCACATACAAAATACCCTGAAAATACATGATGTTGCAAATCTTTTTTTCGCTCTCATCTCACAATTATACATTCACATTAATACCGACCAGGCAGGTACCCTGCCGCATCCAGTTTGATGCGATTTATATCAAAATATGGCTAAAGAACCACCTGGAACGGACGCTACTACCGTAGAGCAGCCATAGAGCCGCAATTTACCATGTTAGTAACATTGTATTTACAAAGGATTAGGGACTACAACCTGGAGGAGTAGAGATAGATGAAAGCGATGCGAAATATCAAGATAAACATCCGTCTATGGCTACAGACCATACTGGCACTGGTCGGAGTTTTTGTAGTGACGGGCATTTCGCTGAGTATGTTTCACTCCACCCTTATGCAGGAAAAGGAACAGCAAACACGCAAACTGGTGGAGTCGGCCCATAGCATTCTGGTAGCACAACACGGCATGATCGCCCAAGGCACGATGGATGAAGCCGCAGCCAAGGCCTCTGCTCTTGAGATAATCAAGGACCTGCGTTATGACGAAACCAACTATTTCTGGATAAATGACATGCGCCCAACGATGGTTATGCATCCGATAAAACCAGCGTTAGACGGTAAGGATCTCTCAGACATTAAGGATCCGAATGGTAAAAAACTGTTTGTAGCATTTGCTGAAATGGTGAAAGAAAATGGTAAAGGCTTTGTGCCCTACCTCTGGCCCAACCCGAAATCTGACAATCCGGACAAGCCTGTAGCAAAACTCTCATATGTTATGGGCTTTAAACCATGGGGATGGGTCATCGGCTCAGGTATATACATTGACGATGTAGAGTCCACCTTCCAGAAACAGCTCGTAGCAATGGGCACCGCGGTAATTTCTATACTAGCGCTACTTGCCGGCCTCTCATTCATAATCATCAGAAGTATTCTCATCCCACTACATAAAACAACCGCTGCTATGGATGATATATCTCAAGGTGAAGGCGACCTGACGGCAAGACTAGATAGTTCTGGCAAAGATGAGCTGTCTGTACTTTCGATTGCCTTTAATCGCTACACCGAAAAGATTCAAGGCATTATTCGCCAGGTAAAAGACACAACAGGTGCATTGACTGCATCAGCCAATGAACTAAACAGCATATCAACTGAAACGAACAGCAGTATGGTACAGCAACGCAGCGAGACACAGCAGGCCGCAACTGCAGTTACTGAAATGGCATCAACGGTACAAGAGATAGCCAAAAGCTCTGAATCTGCAGCCCAATCAGCAAGCGACGCCGATAAAGAGGCCGAGGCAGGAAAGAGTATTGTTGGTCAGGCCGCCGAAACCATTAATAAGCTTGCTGCTGAGGTTGAACAGTCAGCTCAGGTCATTAATCGTCTGGAAAATGATAGCGATGCCATAGGCTCTGTCCTGGATGTTATTCGCGGCATTGCGGAACAGACCAACCTTCTGGCATTGAATGCGGCAATTGAGGCTGCCCGAGCTGGAGAACAGGGTAGAGGCTTTGCCGTGGTCGCAGATGAGGTTCGCACCCTTGCCAGTCGCACCCAGCAGTCTACTCAAGAGATCCAGGAGATGATAGAGAAACTACAGACAGGCTCAAGAGAGGCGGTTGAGGTAATGAATAGCAGTCGCACTACAACTCAGCAGACTGTCGAAAAGGCGAGCGAAGCGGCAGACTCGCTGAACAAGATTGCCGCGGCTGCGGCGGTCATCTCCGACATGAATAGACAAATCGCGAGTGCTGCGGAGGAGCAGTCGGCGGTTGCCCAGGAGATCGACAGAAATATTGTCCAAATATCTGACCTGGCGGAACATGGGGCTGAACACACCACCAAGGTATCAGATGCCAGTGAACGGCTATCCGATATGAGCAGTGGCCTGGAACAACTCGTCCGTCAGTTTAAAGTTTAGTAACAACAGGGTAAGTAGTAAATGCCGTCAGCAAAACCCCCTTGGGGGCGGCTCTGCTGGCGGCTTTTTATGTGCTCCACAAGCATATCTCATTGCCGCAATGAGGAAAAAGTCACTGCTATCCCATAAGATATGCATGTTTAGCGGATAACTGCTTGAAAACTCGAGCATACGACCGTAACCATTGAGATGGAAACATGGATTCGCATTATTTAGCGCAAAGCTTCCACTCCATGCTCACGCCCCTCGCCTACTTCCCTGTAGGCGAAGACGCCAAGAC
>JBNLDW010000006.1:0-41626 GCA_050304615.1 Sedimenticolaceae bacterium | reverse complement strand
CGCGTAGCGGGCGGAGCCGTGGGGTGTCATTCTCTTTGGGTACTTTCTCTTGGACACGCAAGAGAAAGTACCTCGTGGCCATTGCGCCTGAATAAGATATTTCAACAGGATCAATGGGCCACGAAATTAACTACCGATGCTATTCAAAGTGAAAAAACCACTGGATCACGGGATAACGAGGTTACGCGTACCCACGCCGCTGCGTGGGAAAACGCTAAACCGGAGGCAGCTCCTCCAATGGCCAACGCGGCCTCACCCCAAAGCGTAGCGGCTCCTGCTGTCCGACCCGCAGGCGCTGCCAGCCGGCATAGGCGATCATGGCGCCATTATCGGTACAGAATTCGGGACGCGGATAGTAGACCTTGATCCCCTCCTCCGCCATCGCCGCATCCATCCGCTGGCGCAACCGGCGATTGGCACTCACTCCACCAGCCAGCACCAGCCGAGTGGAGTTGCTCTCGCGCACCGCCCGACGACACTTGATCACCAGCGTATCCACCACCGCCTCCTCAAAGGCGCGGGCAATATCGGCCCTGGTTTGCTCAGCCGCGCCATCAGCAGGTCCATCTGCAGGCAGCTCCTGCTGCATAGTATTCAGGGCGAATGTCTTGAGGCCACTAAAGCTAAAATCAAGACCGGGGCGATCGGTCATGGGCCGGGGGAAGCGGAAACGCCCCGGATCGCCCTGCTCCGCCAGCCGCGCCAACTCCGGCCCACCGGGATAGGGCAGACCGAGCAGCTTGGCGGTCTTGTCAAAGGCCTCGCCTGCGGCATCATCCAGGGAGTCACCAAGCAACCGATAGCGCCCAACCCCCTCCACCTCTACCAGTTGTGTATGCCCCCCGGAGACCAGCAGGGCGACAAACGGGAATTCCGGCCCATCCTCCTCCAGCATGGGGGCCAATAGATGTCCCTCCATGTGATGTACCGCTATGGCCGGTACCCCCCAGGCCCAGGCCAGGCTACGACCGATGGCACTACCCACCAGCAACGCCCCAGCCAGCCCGGGGCCGGCGGTATATGCTATGCCATCAATATCTGCCGCTTTTAGGCCCGCACTATCCAGGCTCTCCTGGATCAGCGGCAGGGTCTTGCGTACATGATCCCTGGAGGCTAGTTCCGGTACTACACCGCCAAATTCCGCATGCAGTGCGACCTGGCTATAGAGCCGATGTGCCAACAAACCACGCTCGCCGTCGAATATGGCAACCCCGGTCTCATCGCAGGAAGTCTCGATCCCCAGGACCCGCATGCATATATTTTTTGCAAAGTTGTTCATCTATAAGTAGAATTCCCGCTCTTAAGCATTTTGTAACTTTATTGAGGTAATCGATGCCTAACGTACGTATTAAAGAAAACGAGCCGTTTGAGATCGCCATGCGCCGGTTCAAACGCTCTTGTGAAAAGGCTGGCGTCCTCGCCGAGGTCCGTCGCCGTGAATTCTACGAGAAACCTACCGCCGAGCGGAAGCGTAAAAACGCAGCTGCAGTAAAGCGTAATGCCAAAAAGGTACAACGCGATAGCCGTCGTTTCGAACGCCTGTACTAAGCAATAATCTAACCAGCCAGGAACAGATCCTACCACCAATGCTACAAGCGCGTATTCAGGAAGATATGAAGGCCGCCATGAAGGGTGGGGATAAACGCAAGCTTGGGGTGATCCGGCTGCTCAGAGCGGCAATCAAGCAGCGTGAAGTGGATGAACGGATAGAGCTGGACGATGAACAGGTACTGGCCATTCTCGATAAGATGGTCAAGCAGAGGCGTGACTCCATCACCCAGTATGAGCAGGCCGAACGTAGCGATCTAGTAGAGCAGGAGCAGTATGAGATTGAAATCCTGCAGGAGTATCTCCCAGAGGCGCTGAGCCAGGAGGAGATTACCGCCCTGATCGCCGCGGCGATCACTGCGGCTGGTGCCACATCAATGCGTGATATGGGCAAGGTTATGGGAGAGCTAAAGCCCAAGCTACAGGGACGCGCCGATGTAGGTGCAGTCAGTGCACTGGTCAAAGAGAGCCTGGCAAATAACTAAGTAGTATCCCTACCACCCTTCCAGAGGCTCAGATGATGCCATGGCCGGTAGAATCCCTTCTCAATTCATTGATGAACTACTAAACCGGGTAGATATTGTCGACCTGATTGACAGCCGTGTGGCCCTAAAAAAGGGTGGCAAGGACTATCAGGCCTGCTGCCCGTTCCACAACGAAAAGACCCCCTCCTTCACCGTTAGCCGGGAGAAACAGTTCTACCACTGCTTTGGCTGCGGCGCCCACGGCTCGGCCATCAGCTTTCTGATGGAGTATGACAACCTAGACTTTGTCGAGGCGATAGAGGAGCTGGCCCAACGAGAGGGGCTGGAGGTACCACGTGAGACCAGCGGCTTCGAAGGCCCTGACTACCGCCCCCTGTACGCGACCATGGAGCAGGTAGCCAACTTCTACCAACAGCAGTTGCGCCAGCACCCACAGGCGAAAAGCGCGGTGGACTACCTGCAGCAGCGCGGTCTAAGTGGAGAGATTGCCGCTACCTTCGGCATCGGCTTTGCCCCCCCAGGGTGGGACAACCTGATCAAGCAAATGGGCCAGAGCAAGGAAGGATTAGAGCAGCTACGCACCACCGGCATGATTTCGGAACCCGAGGGTAAATGCTATGACCGCTTTCGCGAGCGGATCATGTTCCCCATCCGCAACTATCGTGGCCAGGTGATCGCCTTTGGTGGCAGGATTCTCGGGAGCGGCGAACCCAAATACCTCAACTCCCCTGAAACCCCGATCTTCCACAAAGGGAGAGAGCTATACGGCCTGTATGAGGCACGTAAAGCGGTAAAAACCCTGAAGCGCCTACTGGTGGTAGAGGGCTACATGGATGTTGTGGCCCTGGCCCAGTTTGGCATCCACTATGCCGTTGCCACCCTCGGCACGGCGACCACCCCGGAGCATCTGCAGCGGCTGTTTCGTACCACTTCTGAGGTGATCTTCTGTTTTGACGGTGACAATGCGGGGCGTAAGGCAGGCTGGAAGGCGCTCTCCACCGCCCTGCCGATGATGCAGGATGGCCGGGAGGTACGCTTTCTCTTCCTCCCGGATGGTGAAGACCCAGACAGCATGATCAGAAAAGAGGGGATGGAATCATTTGCTGAACGCATCGAGCAGGCCACGCCGCTCTCCAGCTTTCTGTTCGACCAGCTCACCGAACAGGTCGATATGGAAACCCCGGCGGGACAGGCCAAACTGTCCGAACTGGCCAAACCACTACTGTCACAACTCCCGCAGGGGGTGTTTCGGCAACTGATGCAGAAAAAACTAAGCACCCTGATTGGGGTCAATCTATCCCTGGGTAATGGTACAGAACGGCCGCAACGCAAGGCCTCCCCACCACCGCGTGGAGGCAGGCAAACCATGACCCCGCTACGTCTGGCCATCACTCTGCTACTGCAGGAGCCAGGGCTGGCACTGCTGCCAGAATTACCCTCCAGTTGGCGCAAACTAGCATCGCCCGGCAGCATATTATTGGCGGAATTGCTTGAATTAATAGAGATCCAGCCTAATCTTACCTCTGTTCAGCTAATAGAAAGGTGGCGTGATCGTGAGGGATACAACCACCTAAGCAGATTGGCCGCTGCTGAAATGCAGATCCCAGCAGAGGGGCTAGAGGCCGAATTTCGCGGGGCCCTGTCGCGCCTGGAGGAGCAGTTGGTAGAAGATGAGCTGGAACGACTGTTGACCAAAGCGGACAAAGAGGGGCTTAACGCCACCGAAAAACAGCAGCTAACCACGCTGCTCTCTGGGGAAGCTGGTCAGAAGTAGCACTGGAGCATAGCCGTAAACAGTGTTATATTTAATCGCTTCACGTTTGTACTTTACACTCAACCTAATAGCGTCTTGAATATGGATCCAAAACAACAACAATCTCAACTCAAACAGCTGATCTCAAAGGGCAAGGATAAGGGTTTTCTTACCTATGCCGAGGTCAACGATCATCTGCCAGATAGCGTTGTGGCAGCAGATCAAATTGAGGAGATAATCCGTATGATCAACGAGATGGGGATTTCTGTACTCGAATCGGCCCCAGATGCCGATGAGCAGACTATTACTGACACCGCGGTCTCAACCGATGAAGATACCGCCGAGGCCGCAGCAGCAGCACTGGCCAGTGTCGATAGCGAATTTGGCCGTACCACCGACCCGGTACGTATGTACATGCGTGAGATGGGAACAGTTGAGCTACTAACCAGAGAGGGTGAGCTCAAGATCGCAAAACGCATAGAGGCCGGTCTAAACCAGGTTCTCGCGGCACTCTCCACCTATCCCGACACCATCGCTAAGGTGCTTGAGATGATGGACAAAGTGCACTCTGAGGATATGCGTCTTACCGACGTAATCAGTGGCTTTGTCGATCCCAACGAATCGGATGAGATCACCCCCCCTCCACCGCACAACGCTGACGATAGTAACGTTGAGGAGGTAGAGGATGACGATGCAAACCGAGGTCCTGATCCGGAAGAGGCCAAGAAAAAGGTAGTCAAACTTAAGAAACGCTACAAACTGCTGCTCGCCAGCATGGAGAGCAATGGCAATGCTGATCCAGCAACCATTAAGGCGGTAGAGCGTGTTACAGAAACATTTCTCGAATTCAAACTGCTGCCTGTAGTATTCCTCTCGCTGGTAAAAAACATGCAGGAGACCATTGCCCAGATCCGCACGCAGGAACGTAATGCCATGGATCTATGTGTGCAGATAGCAGGAATGCCACGCAAAAGCTTTATCACCAGCTTTCCAGATAATGAGACCAACCTCAACTGGATAAACGAACAGATTGAAGAGGGGAAATCGTACTCTGAGGGGCTGCAGCAGGTGGCCAAAGACGTACAGCGCGCGCAGAAAAAACTGCTCGGCATAGAAAAGAGCAGCGGCCTCTCTATCGGTGAGATCAAAGAGATCAACCGTAAGATGACCATCGGCGAGGCCAAGGCACGCCGCGCCAAGAAGGACATGGTGGAGGCCAACCTGCGTCTGGTTATCTCTATCGCCAAAAAATATACCAATCGCGGCCTGCAGTTCCTGGATCTGATCCAGGAGGGCAATATCGGCCTGATGAAGGCAGTAGACAAATTTGAATACAGGCGTGGCTATAAATTCTCAACCTATGCCACTTGGTGGATCCGGCAGGCCATCACCCGCTCTATCGCGGATCAGGCCCGTACCATCCGTATCCCGGTACATATGATTGAGACCATCAACAAGCTTAACCGCATCTCCCGCCAGATGGTGCAAGAGATGGGGCGTGAGGCCACTCCAGAGGAGCTGGCAGAGCGGATGGAGATGCCGGAGGACAAGGTACGCAAGGTCCTCAAGATCGCCAAAGAGCCGATCTCTATGGAGACCCCAATCGGGGATGATGAAGACTCGCATCTGGGCGACTTTATCGAGGATTCTGGAGTGGTATCCCCAATCGATGCCGCCACCGGAGAGGGACTATGTGAATCTACCCAGAAGATGCTGGCCGGACTAACCTCACGCGAGGCCAAGGTACTGCGTATGCGCTTTGGTATCGACATGAATACCGACCACACACTGGAAGAGGTAGGTAAACAGTTTGACGTTACTCGTGAGCGTATACGGCAGATCGAGGCCAAGGCCCTGCGCAAACTGCGCCACCCCTCGCGCTCAGAAAAACTGCACAGCTTTCTCGATAACGAATAACAACAGGTGTACAATCTTGAATCCCGGGCCTGGCAACAGCCGGTCTGGGGCTAACAATACAGCGGGCCCTTAGCTCAGTTGGTTAGAGCAGGGGACTCATAATCCCTTGGTCGAAGGTTCGAGTCCTTCAGGGCCCACCAATTAATTCAATGAGTTACATAAATCCGGCAGATGCCGGATTTTTCATGTAGACACTTTGTAGGCGCTCGCACTCAAGTAACCACCTAGAATATTCCACGCCCATAAGCCTTCCTTGCACAGCGCAGCACCCCACTTCCCTTCTGTGCCCGAAGCGGACGTTAGCAACTAGACTGTAGGGCACAAAATAAATACGTCACCTTTTACCCTCAGATTTCCTGACATTATTCTCAATACAGCGGTGAATCCATTTCAAGGCTATCATATATCTCTGTAATCTGGACTACTGCCTTTGAAATCTCCTCTGGATCCTGTCGGTTTAATATCGACTCAAATTGCTTAATTATGTCGGCAATATACTCTCGTTTTTCACCCAATGCTTCTTCATACAAACGTTCGCCTCTGGCAATAAGAACGGCATTTTCAAGCTTTTCACGTGGATGTATTTTTAAGTCCGCCAGGGACGCCAAACGTTTTTCTATTTCTTTTTCAGTCATTAACCCCGGATTACCTTCAATCACTATTCGCATTGTATTCCCGGTAGAGATCACCTTTGTCTCCACCTCAAGCAGGCCATTGATATCATAAGTAAACCGCACCTCTATACTTTCTTGGCCTTTAGGACCTCTGGGTATGCCAAGCATAAACTGACCTAATTTGATGTTATCCCGCACAAGTCTTGCTTCTCCCTGGAATATTGTTACCTCAATTGTGGTCTGGTTGTTGCTTGCGCTACGTAAAATATCGCTACGACTAACAGGGACAGGAGAATTTCGCTCTATAATCGGATGAAACAACTGTTTGTCTAGCTCATGACTATTTTTATTGACCACAGCAACGCCAAGTGAGTATGGTGCAACATCTGTGAAAACTACTTCCTTTAGTGCACTATCATCTTGCATTAGACCAGTTTGCACCGCAGTCCCAAGCGCTACTATTTCATCCGGATTAATATGCGCAGAAGGTATATGACCCAGCATTTTCGATGCAAGCGAACGGATCATCGGCATCCTTGATGCGCCACCGACCAGAATGACTGAATCCAGATCTCCGCTATGTATGTCCGCATCATTGAGAGCTCTCTCCAACGGTTTTCTAAGTCGCTGCAGCAACCCGGAACACAAATCGACATATTGTTCACGAGTTATGTGCATAGACATGGTATTATTCTTTAACTGCAACTGCATCGCCGACTCAGCATTACTAGTCAATATCTTTTTACAAGCCTCTGCAGAAGCCTTGAGGTTAGCCAGATCCTTGCCCTTTAACTTATCTAGTTTTAAAGAATTAATTCTGGCGAATTCAGTTACCAGCACATCGACAAAGTCTTCGCCTCCAAGCCTGTTGTCTCCAGACGATGAATGTACCTGCATTACCCCCTCAAAGAGTTCTAGGATAGAAACATCAAAGGTTCCGCCACCGATATCAAATACCAAGAACGTTGTATCATCATGCTCATTGTGATGCAGCCCATAGGCTATTGCCGCCGCGGTGGGTTCATTAATCAAACGTCTAACGTTTAGGCCGGCGAGACGCCCAGCTGTCTTGGTTGCCTTGCGCTGGACATCACTAAAATATGCAGGAACACTAATAACTACGTCCGTTATTTCTGTATTCAGCAATGCTTCAGCATCTGCTTTCAAGCTACGCAATACAAGCGATGACAACTCTTCAGGGCGGTATTTATTTTTGCCTATCACGAAAGATTTATTGGTTCCCATATAGCGTTTGAAGTTGGCTATTGTTTCATTTGGATGGGTCTGTAGACGCTGCTTAGCAACTTCGCCAACTATAATCTGCCCCTCGTCGTCCACGCCGACAACAGAGGGGGTCATTATCTGATCGAGTGCGTTTGGAATCAGTTCCGCAATATCACCGTTCCAGTAAGCAGCCAGACTATTTGTCGTCCCAAGATCTATACCAATAACTGCCATCTTATTTCGTATCCTGAATATTATTGATAAATTGCATTTAGTGTAACCAATGACAAATAACTCAATGAACCAGATATCAGTATAAGTGATATAAGAGCACCAAATAATCGCTCAGAGAAGATTCCAGATATTCTGGAAGGCAATTTACGCATAATGCCAAGCCATACATAATAGCTAGCAATGCCAATATAGATAAACAAATATTTAAATGCCTGATGCGATATAATCACCTCCAGGTAGGCGCCGACGCAAAAAAATACTATCGCATTTATACAGACAAATAGAATAGCGCTTCTCAATAACAAGATCACTAACACACCAGCAATAGAAAACCACAAAACTGTATAATTCTGATCATCAGTATAGGAAGATGACAAAAACAACAGCACATACAGCACAGTTACTCCATAATAAATATAGGGATTGTGTTCTATCTCTTCAAACACACCCCTAATAGTGGGCGCTACTTTTCTCCACCAGTGCGACAGAAAGCGCAAAACCCACCATGAAGCAACAGAGCCGGCAGCCATAGACACCGCATATACCAATACCAGAGCCATCCCAGATATAGGGTCACTATTATTCCTCATAGCCCAAGATACGACGAGCGTAGCAAACGCTGCGCCCATAAAGACATGTGCGATAGTAAAATTATATTTACTCTGTCGCTGCAGCCACCAACGAAATGATTCGTTATCTATCTCGGGGCAGCTCTCTAGAGGATACTTCTCGGTAAACGTATACAGTATCTTTTTTATGCCGTCTGGAATGTCACTATGAATGAATAACTTAATATTGAATAATATCGGGCGATAAGCGCCCAGTATAATCTGTGCAGCATCATTTTGGCTAACGTCATCTGCAGTAGCCCGAGAAAAATCACTCTTTTTTGCATGCTTTACAAGCGCCTGATATTCCACACCTGCAGATATCCTTGCCCGCAAGGTATCGATATTCTCAAGAAAGTAGTGATCTGTGGGGTTTTTGCCGTACCAGTCAAATTCATCCGCTATCTGCATAAACAACTCAGATGGAAACTGTATTGAGTTGTCCCACTCAAGTGCGCAACGAAAGCACACCTGCTCAAACATCTTTCTATTTTTTAAATTAAGCAGAACATCTGTATTCATCGCGTTCTGGAAGGCGCTTATAGCATCGGATACATCATTCAAAGATAATATATTCAAAAGTATAGAGTTAAGCTCATCGGCTATTAAATGCTCCTGCTGTTCTTTGATTCGCTGCTGTTTAGCATTGAGTTCAGCGTCTTGTTGAATACGCAGTATTTCCTGAGCTTCATGTTGTCTTTTTCTATCGAGTTCATCTTTCTTGAGCTGTTCATTATTATTTATGTTATTGGCGGCAATCCAGTCTCCTCTTGATTCTTCATCAATCTTACCGCGATATTTATATAGCTCCTGGTCGCAATTTATCTGTTCAATATCGATTGATGCTTGATTTGATGTATGGGCAAGCCCGAGTTCATCATCACCTAAATTCTGATAGCTATCCGAATTGAGTGGTACCGACGAGCGCGCCCCCCCTGATCCATCACTATTCTGCTTGCAATACTGTATCGCCTGATCGAAGGCATCCCGTAGGCGTTGATAGCCATCAGGGTCATGCTCCGGCTTATGATATTTCAATAATTTAGCGTAGGCTCTCTTAACCTGCTTCTTGTCAGAAGTCCGCTTAATTTCCAGAATATCCCAGTAGTTCAACCTGTAATACCTATATTCATACAACCTGTTAGAACAATATTATCTACCCGTAGAATCACGTTTATAACAGTTTCTGCAAAAAAATGGGGTCGGAACACAGTTTTTTCTAATATTAGAAAATATTGAGTTCTGACCCGGTTTTTCTCAACCTCTCCATTTTCTTCTATCACCAGAATTTCCACCAGGGCTTTTCATCCTCTGATTTAGCACGCACAATCATTCCGCACTCTGGATCAATATCAATTGAACCACCCCAAACACGTAAACCGGGGATTGGCTCAAAAGGATCGGTTTTATCGCCATCGAAAGTAATTCTTGTCCCAGGTTCACCGACCCCGGATTCAAGGGTGGGCTTACCAGTGGTCAAGAATGAATCCATATTTATTTTGTACGATATACGTAAACTTTCACCTGATACGGGGTCAGTACCATCAGAGTATGCAAAATATATTTTTGTTTCTTTTCCATTACTTTTTCCGTCGGTAGGCTGATTACTAACAAGATGAATTATTGTGCCGTATTTTGAGTAGTCCGGCTTATGCTCTTTGCATTTGCTATCAGTACTAGACTCAAAATAAGTGGGGTCAGAGTAAACTTTATGGGATAAAGAGTTAAGTGGGGTCAGAGTGAAGCACCCCACTTATTTGGGAAAAGTTTACTCTGACCCCACTTATTTTAAGCGTAATATGATTATTATTAAATATTGCTGAATCCCATGTTCGCATAATACGCTCCTATGAATAATTAAAGGGCTCTGACCCCTTTTACTGGTGTTATTTCACCTAATCGAACTTGGCGTCTTAATTTACGTCAAGAAAGCGGGGACACCCACAACTTCATAATTAAAGGGGTCAGAGCCCTTTTACACCTTTACACTCTCAACGACCTAGACTTTCTTCTCATCTGGTATCTTCCAAGTCGTAGCTGGGAGGAATAGAAACATAGACAGAAGAGTTCCTATAGGTAATGCTAACATCAATAGCACAAAAACTATTTCCGAAACTTTTCTGGAAATCTCAATTCGCTTGTAGCTTCCATAAGAAAGAGCCAAGTGGAGCAGAACCGGCAATAAAAAGAAACCAGTGGCTATAGCGGATGAAGATGAATTAATATCTTGTGGCAACAATGTCACAACAACCCCGTACAGGAAGCCGTAAAATACTGTCATTCCAATGTGGCACTTCATAAGCGTAATATGATTATTATTATATATTGCTGAATCCCATGTTCGCATAATACGCTCCTATGAATAATTAAAGGGCTCTGACCCCTTTTACTGCGTGTTCTGGTACTCTGCAATAAGTGTAGTAAGGGTCGCTATCCTCAAAATCTATGTACATTCGACTATTTGAAGAGTCGTAACCGATTTTTCTTATCGCGCTTGATCTTACACTAATCCATTCAATCATAATGACCCTCTAGCCTTCTAACGCCATCATCAGTGGGCAGCCGTAGTAGAGCCATTTTTGTGGTATAAAGGAGCAAAGCGACGAACCACAAAAATGGTGGAATGTAGGTTGCTCCACTGCGTGATATTGTTAGGCATTATTTTTTATCGATGATCTCTTATCAGGACCTTTTTGAATTTTCGGCAAGAAAAATAGCAACAAAACTACAAAAACATCTAAGAGCCAATGATAAAACCGTAGTCTTTCAATCGAAGGAGGCATTGAGGCTTTTGCAAACTTTATAATCTCATTGTTTTCTTTCTTTTCAGAAAGCGTCGTATCTTCCTTTTTATTCTGTGCTTCAACGTAGCTTATTACGTAATTTACCAGAGCGTCTCTCTGTTTCCGCATTTCATCGAGAGCTATGTAATTTCCTATGGAAAAAGCTAGAAAGCCGACAATTGCAATAATTGATGCCATTCTTTGATGCTCTTTCAATATCTTTCCTGATGCGACAACACCAACAATAGCGGCAGCAACAACTTTATAAACATCCCATAATGTATTCCAAGCCTCTGTACGCACAGCCAACAGTTCAATTAATTCTTTTGCATTAGAAATATCCATATATTCTCCTATAATTTCCCTCTGTTTGTGGATCCGGTCACGTGTTCGTTGTCAGAGTAATTAGCAAAAAACAGTAATAGGATACCGTGTATTATCTCTTGCCTAACAGGTGATTATACAGCCGGCACGTATATTGACTTATACCGCCGGCACCAATATTGGAATATGCCGCCAGCGGAATAACTCTCATTTAGATTAAGCTAAGGATGAATTCCTTTGCGGGGAGTGCATCCTGCCCAGTTGTTATACCCTACTATTCTTTGAGGCTAACAGATTAGTTGGTTTCGATAAAGCAGCCTGGATGTCTCCTTTTGCCGTTTCCAGACTATCAAACATAGAATTGCATACAGTTATTGACAGAACTCCAAGTGACTCCAGCTACTTCCTCTCTGTGAGGTTAGTGATAGTCTCAAGCAACTTCTCCTTCGACGCCGGCTTAAGCAGAAAATCGTCCATGCCAACATCCATACACCGCTCTCGCATAGCAATATCTGTGGAATAACCCAGGATTGGGAAATAACCGACCTCCTCCCTGATTATCTGAGTTGCCTCAAGACCGTCCATAACCGGCATAGAGACATCCATAATGCAGAGATCATACTCCCCCGGCTTCGCCTTGGCACGATTCACCGCCTCAAGCCCGTTAGAGGCTGTGTCGTAGTCAAAACCCCACTCCAGCATCGCCATCTCAAGCACCATCCGAATAACATTTTGGTCTTCAGCAATCAGGATATTCATTCAACGCTCCTTGTCGATTGTTATGTTGGCTCATCGTCACCCCACACTCATGATGACTTTAAGTATCATTGTACCAATTGCAGCGAGAATTGCTACTTTTAGTGTGTAGACTCATAGTGTTCACTGAACATAATGAACCTATGCAAGAATCACAAGAACAGGCCCAAAAACGGCTCGGTGCAGAAATTCGCAAATACCGAGAGGCCAAAGAGCTATCGCAAGAGAACCTTGCCGATCTGGTAGGGGTGCATCGAACCTATATGGGATCAATAGAGCGCGGCGAGAGAAACATATCACTCCTCAATATACGCCGCATCGCTTCAGCCCTGAATCTCAAACCTTCGGAGATTTTTGCCAAGGCGAAGATGTAGAACTCTTAAGGAGTCAGAGCTCTTTAATGTAGGAAGCAATAACCGAGCGAATTCCGGGGACAGTTTACTGGGAAAAGGGGACGCATTTATTCATCAGTTACCACGTCCTGCGCGATATCCTTCTCTTTTGTTTCCGTCACGGCTATTCTCAGTTCCTTGGTATGCAGAAGTACATCCATAATTTTACGTCTTCCGCTAATCAAGAGCCGCTGCACCGTTCCGCGCGAAATCCCCATCGCCTCGGCGGCCTCTATCTGGCTTTTACCATCCCAGTCGCACAGACGCATCGACTCCAGCTCGTCCAGCTGGAGTATGGTCTTTTCGAGCTGGCTTGATGGAATTCCTGAGGGTTTGAAGTTGCGACCTCCGTTGAAATGACGACAGTGGCGGCGCTTGCGTCTACCCGGCATGTCAATGTTCCTCTTGGTTATGCTCTGGATGGCGTAAATATCTCAGTAGAGCATCCCATTGTACGCTGTCGAAGAGCTCGGGGCATCCCAGGGAGGGAATCTCTCGACGGTTGATGCTGGCCGGTATACGACTGTCGAGGGGTACGGTCATCAATATAGGTGTACCTAACTCATCCGCCGTGCTGCGTATTTTGCGTTCATGCTCATCGTCACCGCAAGACTTGTTTATGACAATTGCTGTGGGAATCCTAAACGACTTAGTGATCTCCAGCAGGCGCAGCAGGTCATGATAGGCGCTTATCCCAGGCTCGGTTACGATCAAGGCCAGATCAACCCCACTGGATGCGGAGATGGCGTTGCAGGCGATCCCGGGAGGCCCATCTATCAAGATATAACGGGCATCTATCTCCTCGGCACGCTCTTTAGCCCGGTTGCGTACGGCAGCTATGAGTTTGCCCGAGGCCTCTTCTCCAGGCACAAGCTGGGCATGGATCATGGTTCCATAGGAGGTCTGCGATTCGGACAACGTCCCGGTAACCGCCGGTTTGAGAGTGATTGCTGCTTCATCTTTGCGTATATACTCGCAGGCGACAATACATGCCCCGCATCCTTCGCAGTTGGCGGTCGCAACCTCGATACCGCATGTTCCCATACTAAGTGCATCAAAACGGCAGACGTTGATACAGATGCCGCATTCAAGACACAAACCGGCGTCAAGCGATGCCTTATTGCCGCCGCTAAAGTCATGACTGCAACTCAACACCGGTTGGAGCAGAATGTGCAGATCCGGTGCGTCTACATCGCAATCGGCAACCACGCTGTGCGGCAAAAATGGTAATAGAGAGGCAGTGATACTGGTCTTACCGGTACCGCCCTTACCGGATACCACTACGATCTCACGATAACCCTTCATGACAGCAACTCTAGTTCGGTGCCGGTTTCACGCTTAATGGCATTAAGCAGTGCAACCATGGACTGTCTGGCTGACTGAGACGCATCTGACAACAAGCCGCCATCCGCCCCGGATTTCGCAAAATCAGCACTGAAGGGTAGACGGCCGATAATGGCTATCCCCTCCTGTTCGCAATACTCATCAATAATGGCCACATCAGAGGAGTCTTTATTGATAAAAACCCCAAAAGGAATACCCATCTCGCGCAACATACCAATGGCTAGACGCATATCATGCAGTCCAAACAGAGTCTGTTCGGTCACGAGAATGGTGTAATCAGATCCGGCCAAGGCGTGAGCGGCATGGCACCCGGTTCCAGGCGGTGCATCTATAATCTGATTCATGCCAGAGGCGATAATATCGGCATGTTCTCTGAGTTGCTTTATGATCCGCACGCCTGAATGTTCACCGGTGTTCAAAACGCCCCAGGTTAAAGTTGAACCATCGGTCTGCGTCCGGTCGTGAATGAACCCCGTCGCACGTTTTCCCCAGCTAATGGCACCCTTGGTACAGACCAACTCACATGCACCGCAGGCATGACAGAGCTCTTGTACAACGCTTCTGGCCTTTTTACCGATAATCAGAGCCCCGAAGGCGCATCGCCTGGCGCACTCTCCGCAATTGTCGCAGCGGTCATCATCAATCAGCGGATACTCAGTAGCCACTGTGACGCTCTTGTCCGTCCCAGCGGGAAAGTAGAGATGGCTGTTCGGCTCTTCGATATCACAGTCGACCAGGGTAGAGCCTGTAAGCCGGGTAAGATTAACGGCGAGGGTGGTTTTCCCGGTCCCACCCTTGCCGCTGGCAATACATAGTTTCATGCTACTTCTTCAGTTATGCGCGGTAGAGTCCGTTAGATCGTTGGTAACGTTCTAACTTACCCTCCCGCCACGCTGCTATGGCCGTAACGGCATCGGAGATCGTTCCAGGGTTGAAGGCATCAATACCAAGCGCCTTTAGCGCGTCGGCTGCCTTTGGACCAGGTTCGGCGCCGATGACACAATTTACGTCTATATCAGCGAGGACCTGCACGGCGCCGGTACCGGCGCCGGTGCCCGCTTCTGCGGCAGTATTCGGAATGAAGCATTCGTCGCTGGTCTCAACATCGTATAGTAGAAACCAAGGCGCCCTGCCGAAGCGACTATCTATGGTCGCGGGTATTTTATTCCCGGTCACCGAGACAGCCACAATCATTGCGCATCTCCGTTTCTGATACGACTCCTATTAAGTCCTTGTCCGGCGCCACGCCCTCTACCTCTTCCAAATGCATGGCCTTGGCCACAAGGACCAAATCCGCGACCTTCATTCTCATATCCGGGGCGATCATTTCCTCTACAAAAGCCCCTACCTCTGCCTGTCATCGGCCCTTGTTCTCTTGGACCCATGCGATTACCTTTCATATCTATAACTCCTTATGAGTGATGGTGGTGATCACAAACGCTTCCGCTGGAGGCCAGATCGCCCGCAAGGAAGCGATTGAGATTATCCACAATGGAACCCTGCGCCCCGAGGATGACCTCAATATCGTTCTTCTTGAACAGATTTACGGCCATCTGCCCCATGCCGCCGCAGATAATCACACTAGCCTTATGCTCGGCGATGAACGCAGGAATAACGCCGGGAGCGTGGGGTGGCGGGGTAACAAACTCCGTATTCCGGATCTCGGTACCCTCGCACTCCAATAATGCAAATTCCCGACAATGCCCGAAGTGGGCTTCGACCGTCTCACGGTCATTAGTTGGTACAGCTATACGCATCTCTTTTTCTCCAGTGTTATGTGCATATGCACATTATAATTGATTATCACTGGCTGTCAAGGAATTGTGCATATGCACTTATTGGCGGGATAATAGCTTTAATAACAATATGTTACTAATTGATTGGGGGGGTTAGAGAACAATTAACGCTAATATACTAGCTCTCTAATAATAGAAACAAATGCTATCTGACTAGGTTTTCTGTATTTTGATTCCTGCGGCGCAATACCCTTCGGTTACTGCGCCCTACGGCGCTGTTATAACTGCGTATGATGCAGCCGAGTGTAGTGTTGAATGTATGGAGTGTGAGGAGAAATAACATATGGAAACACTATTAATTATTTCCATGTGGGTTGTGTTTGTTTTATATGCCTTTATCAGGATATTCTGGGGAACAAAATCTATATATTCAAGAGTTGTTGAAAAAGATGATGAGAAAGGGCTGATAGAATCAGGCAAGAGCGTTGGCCCTATTGTTCTGTTTCTTTTTATATTATTAATTGTTCTGCTTGTGGCTTATGCTTTGTTTTATGGGAGATAAGTGGGGTCAGTAAGAAAAGTGGACACATTTATTTTCTGCTTCTGAGTTGCCATTTACCTCATCAAAAATAAATACGCCCCCTTTTCCTCCTATTTTTTTATCTTGGTGACTGTGTTCTTGCGTTTGCACCAGAAGCTGTACATACCTCCAAACGTACGGGGATAGTGCAGCTCCAGTTGGTGCCAGTTGTCGAGGTCTCTACACTCTTTGTCATCCGGAAAGGCGTTTTTATAGATATTGTAGACGGATTGTTTCGCATTTAGTCCGATAAATTCCAGACCCAGCTGGTCACACGACTCCTGAATCTGCGGCCAGGTGAACTGGTGCTCCTGGCAGTGGAACAGCAGGTCGCGGCACATGCTCAGGGTGTAAAAATCATAGGATCTGACGACGGTGGTATCTGGCTCTCTGGTCATGAGTGCCTGTCTATAACGGCGGATATTATCCGCTGTCGATTCCATTTTAAGTTGCGCGATCATCTCCCGCTGTCTTGTGACATCCTGCCGTGCAATCTGGCTATAGAGGTCTATCTGCATCACACCGTTTGGAACGAGCAGATCTCTTAATACGGCCCACCCCTCCAGTGGATCGGCCAGGTGATGCAACACACCACCACACTGTATGACATCGAAGCGCTCTTTCAGTTGATCAAGTTTCAGGATGTCCCCGTGAAAGAATGAGATATTGTCTACCTCGTACTCCTCCGCCTTCTGCTGTGCATAGGCGAGGCTACGGCGACTGATATCAACCGCCATGATACGGCTTCCAGGAAAAATAAGGGCAAACTGAATTGGCTGTTTGCCGGTGCCACAGCCGGCTATAAGGGTTGAAAAACTCTTCTGTTGCAGACCCTTTGGTGGGGCGTAGTTCGGCAGCTTGGAGGCCATGTAGTCGCCATATGCTCCCGCCCGGAAGTGCGGGACCCTGTCCCAGCGTGGGTAGGGGTTGCTCTCATATTGGGCGCGCACCGCCTTGGAGGTTTCGTCCTCTACCGGTGTGAGGCTGGGGATCTGTTCAGCCGCCTTTATCTCCTGGTCTATTCCGAAGAGTGTGGCCTTGGCTATGTCTGTTAATGACTCCGGCCATTCTTCAATGGGATGGCTCAACAGCAGATCTTTTTGGGGAAGGTCGTAGAGTTGACCATACATCGCCAGCATCAGCAGGATCAGTTCGCTTTGTGCCGGTGTCCAATTATCGTCTTTTGCCTGGGTCTCCAGGAGCTGTGTCAGGACACCCAGGATCTCCCTCTCCTGCTCCGATATGTAATGGACATATTCGTTCAGATAGTTGTGCATGGCGATGGCGCCGATAAACGGAACCAACTGCTGCGGAATGGTCTGTTGAGCGACGATGTCGTTAAACAGGGCGGAGCGGATGGTGGTTATAAGCTCCTCTGTCTTGGGGGTGGTAAACTGGACACTGGTAAGCGCCTTGGTAAACAGCTTATCCTGCAGCAGGTCGCTTAGCTCCAGATTCTTGTCCTCTTCTGTCAGGCCGAACCGCTTCTCCAGACAACGGCTTACTACCGACGATATCCGGCGCAGGTCGACATCGGTGTAATCGAGGAAGTCACATAGATCATCCTCCAGCCCAGGATAGTCCAAAGTAAATTGCTCTTGCGCCAAACAATCGATTATTCGATCCCTGGTACTCTTGGTCAGCGCGTCTTGCTGCTTCAGTCCACGCAGATAGACGAATTCACTAGCTAGGTCACCTTTGAAATGATAGAGATCTGCCAGAGCAGAAAGGGCAGCTGTGTCCTCTTTGTCTGCTTTGATGCACTCCAGGTAGATCTCTTCCGCTTCACTCTGCGCACCGGTCCTAACCAGCAGGCTTGCCAATTTGAGTTTGAGGTCACGATTATCAGGATTTGATTGTATCGACTTTCTGTACCATTCAAGCGCCACTGGCAGGTGACCCATCTGCTCTTCGCACAGACCTATCAGGAAGCTGGCTTCGACATCTCCTGGTCTTTGCTTTAGCAGGCGAGAGGCCTCTCTCTTTGCGAGTTTAAACTTCCCGGAGTTAAAAAACCTAACGAAGCTAGCGGCTCGTTTACTTCCGGCAATATCTAAATTGAACTGCTGTGCAGTGCCTGCGCTTCCCATGTATGCCTCTCCGGATGGTGCTCACAATCGTCAATATCACGTCATTCGTTTTATAGTGCAAAAGCCATGCCATCATGGATTGTTGAATATATGGTTTAGCGCGATCGGCTACAGTATGTTTTGGGGCCAGACGAGAGACCAAGAGAGATTAGATCTAAGGTGGAGTAGCATTTTGCGTAGCTCACCAAGATCACGAAACGATTTGATATTTTGTAACCGTCCGGCGCAATGTCCATTGGTTATTGCGACCTACGATACTAATGATTAATTTCGATAGACCCACTTGTTCAGCACAAGGTAACTGGAAAGGCCAGCCATAATGCCGGGGGCAGCACTATAAACTATCCCGCCCCATCCGAGTTGTTGCCATAGCAAGAATACTGCAACGCCGGTAATCATCATGGTGATTGATATGTGCTGCGGTATGCGTTTACCTAAAGAATATAGAAGCACCAAAGGTGCAAATGCCGAACCCAATAACCCCCATGAGTCGAGCACCAAAGTAAATACCGACTCACTACCTGTCAATGCAATAACAACCGCAATACCCACCACACTGGCAGTGGTTAATTTTGCAACCCATAGCGAGTGCATCTCGCCTTGATGTTGAAATAAATCACGGGTAACTGCTGCTGAGCATGAAAGGACCAAGGAGTCAGCCGTCGACAGCGTGGCCGCAAACAGAGCAGCCAGTACCATTCCCACCAATATATCTGGTAAAACCATTTGCGCCATGGTCGGAAGAGCCAGTTCTGAATCAAAGCCTCCACTCTCAGGAAAGGCGATACGACTTAGCAAACCAACCATGATGGTTGCGCCGTAAAACAGTGTGAACCAGCCATAATAATAGAACCGCATACGATTGATATGTGATTCATCGTCCAGACTGATAAAGCGAACAACAATGTGGGGCTGACCAACAACTGCAATACCACCAAACAGCCAACCTAGAATAAATAGTATGATCCCAATCAGATCAGTGTCGGGAAACCAACCGAGAAAATTGGCATCAACGGATGACATCTTTTCTATGGTCAACGGCCATCCGCCAGACAGCTCAATACCTCCCATTATTAGCATTGCCATGCCAAGCAACATCACAAATGATTGAGCAGCATCAGTCCAGATTGATGCCCGCAAGCCCCCAGCCGCACTATATAACAAAACAATGCCAGCACTGATACAAATACCCCAGGCCGGATCCCACTCCAGGAGTACCGCAGTAGCTTTGCTGCCAGCCTTGAACTGAGCAGCCGCATATAGGGTAAGAAAAAACAGTGTCAGCAGGCCAACTAGGCGACGTAACGCGTGGTTTTCATTACCGTGCCAGTGGGCAAGTAGTCCCCCGTAGGAGTGCACTTTATCGGAACGTGAGGCGGCATGCAGTGGCTTTAAGACAATAAGCGACACCATCAGATCACCTGCAATCCAGCCCACCATAAGCCAAATTGAGGACAGGCCAGTGGCATAGGTAAGCCCAATCATGCCGATAAACATAAAGCCACTATTGTTGGTCGCCACGGCCGAAAGACCAGCCAGCCAAGCTGGTATTGCCTTGCCTGCGACCAGATAATCCTCAGCGGTCTTTTGGCTAATAACTACTGAGGAAAGGCCAATGGCCAGAAATATAAGCAATGAAAGTAGGAAGCTTATTTCAATCATGTAATTTTCCATGCTACTCGGCGACTGTTAATCCAGAGAAGCATGGAACCCATTTATATTTTAGATATTTGTGGCCAGAGCAAAAACTCTAGCCTTACCGAGCCATTGTTGTAATGTTATGGATCATTGTATTAGGCGCCGTATCTGCATGCCTATTCAATATCCTGGGCGTCACAGTAAACTGAAATAATATAGTCTGAGCTACATTAATGTCCCCCTTGGGATCGCCCTCGTAATTAATATGCATGTCATAGCCCATGGTCAATCTACCTGTAAGTAGCTTACTTACACATCTCTGGCACTAATTATTACCTTCCCAAGAGATAGGGGATTAAGTAGATAGCAATGGACGCGGTGACATAGCCGTACTCTACCCTCTTCTTCTTTACCTCATCTTCTCCTACATGCATGATGTCGAGGACCGCATGGCGTAGCAAGAAGGTGTAGAGCACAAAATAGAGAAACGGAATCACATGCACATAGATCGGATAATCGTCGACATCCTTGCCAAATAGCGACAGTATCCAGCCGATTTGAGTGTAGATGCCGAGCAGCCCTAGCCCGGCATTGATAAACATCCACTTAACTTCATCCACCCCAAAGATGGCCAGGTAGAACACCGTATATACTAAGATTGCCAATCCACCGTGCATATAGAGAAATAATATGGGGGCGGCGTCATCGACATAGGCCATCAGAAAGCCCGATCCACCAAACATCAACATGTGGACCAGAAAGAATGGGTAGATCATATACCATGCAATATTAGAGCCCTTGGTATATGCTCGGCCGTTGATCTTGATGTCTCCCTCAAGTTTCATCTTGTGTTGCCCCAACACTCACAGGTGTGAATCACTGTTGAATACCATGAGCAAAAAGCATGAGGGCCAGCCATACGCCGAGACTGTCAACCAACGTAAAGATCCTTATAACTCTGATACCACGCCCCCGCAGTAACCGGCCCCAGAATCAGCAACCCAAGCCCCATGGGGATTGCGGCTAAAACCATCAACACTCCACAGATCAAGCCAAATACCAACAGAGGCAGCCAATTGCGCAGCCCACCCATCACGCTTATCTTGATCGCTTCAAACGGCTCTATGTTCTTCAGCATCACCAGCGGAACGGCGTAGAAAAGCATGGCCGTCAATACCGCCGCCATCAGCAGCAATAACAAAATACCGAGCAGCGTGGTCGCACCAAACTGCATAAGTGAACTAGCTACGAGACCTTTACTAACTATTGCCATCAACAGGTTGGTCACCAAAGCGATGCCGCCCAAGGTAAGCATTGGGCCAGTACGGGTGGAATCCTGAAAGGCCTGGAACAGTTGCATAATCTCCAGCTTCTCACCACCATCCAGCTTGGAGGCCCCATAAATGAGACCACCTGTCAGCATCGTCCCAAGTAACGCGCTCGCCAGCGGCCCCAGTAGAGGGACAAAACTCAACAAGACCATAACCACTCCATAGATCAGGATCATGAGAACCCACACCCCAGGATTCTTCTTAAACAGCGTCCAGCCGTCCACCATCCAACCCCAGCCACGATCTACCTCAACTTTTTTCGCTTCCATCTCTCAGGCCCTCTCTAGTTATTTTGATGTTTATTCGGCCAATCTAAACGCAAGGCTAGGCAGCCACGTCAAAACCTCATTAACACTATGGATTGTGTCAAACTAGATTTCAATATTCCAGTATAAAACCACGAAAAATCTTGGGTGAGAGGCCTGTTTATGCGCCTTTAAGTCCTAAATATAGCTGCCCCCACTGCTATCCTGCCCGCTTGCTAGGTGCTACCTCAGTACAGAGATCCATCTCCAAATACTCAGAATATCGGCCAATGCGGCAGCAACATATGTAAGTGCGCAGGCCTTAAGGACCTGTCTTGCTGCCGGCATATACTCACTCGGGACGTATCCAGAATTTAGTATTGGTAGTGCCTTGGAAAAACTTGCATCAAACTCCTCTGGCAAAATCATCGCGTGCAAGGCGACAGACGACAACATGGCTATGACGCCTGCCAATATAGCGAAAACCATCGCTGCAGGATTTCTTGTGAGCACACCAAACATTGGTGAAAGAGCCAGGATATATATTCCAATATTATGTGCCAACCCGGCCATATGAGAATACTTGTCTCGCAACCGAGCTATGGGCTCGCCGTTGATATGCTGGATAGCATGACCAACCTCATGGGCGGCAACAGCTATAGCCGTGATGGATTTTCCGTCATAGACCTCAGGGGATAGACCAACCGTCTTTTTACTTGGTAGATAATAGTCCTCATCTTCAGCTGTTTTTTCTACTACCACCCCTTCCAGGCCAAATCGCTTTATTAGATGCAACGCCAGTTCCGACCCGGTGCCAGGCATACCCTCCATGTGGGTGTTGTGCTTGCGAAGGACATACTTGACCCAAATACTAGGCCCATACACCAAGAGCACAACTGCAATTATAAGTAACAGATATAAAATGAACCACCTACCTCTTTTCTATGCTGTCATCTGTAGCGTCAGAGCGCATATCAGACCACAGACCACGTGCCATCACACCTAGCACACCAACGCCAATAACTAATACAGCCCAGAGTATCCAATTAGAACCAATCTGCCAGGGTACCGCATTGCGTGTTACCGGCCTTACCTGGAACTGGCCTGCGGTAATATATGCTGGCTCGGTTGACTTAGAGGCATCCGTACCAAAACCAGGCACCACCTGTTCTGGCGCAAGCCACACCGGCAACGCAGAAGCGCTACCGGCAGCCAGGGTAAACGGCCCATCACCTCGCGCCACGAACACAATTTCATTTGGCACCCAGCCCAATTGCAGGCGCGGCGGCAAAGATGAGCGCGCACCCTTTTCCAATACCACCCGCCACAGTGGGTCATGAGTCATGGACACTGGGTCCGGGCTTCCCTCATAGATCTCACCATTGTGTCGCAGCCGGTAACCCAAGGTGCGAGTTAACCAGCGCCAACGCGCACTAACCGCCTTACGCGAATATATCCTGGCAGACAAAACATCTGCGTCATCCACCGGCACCAGGCGAATCTTATCTACAGGAAACAGTCCTGGTGAGACGTACTCTATTGCATTTTTCTTGATCGTTCCGTCAAGTGTCAGCCATTGATACTCAGATGCCTGCGATGTCTTACTATGAACCAGAGTGGCATGTTTAAGTGATACGGCTGGAACTGTTCCAACCCAGCTTACACGCAAATAGCGGGCCTTCACCGCAGGGAGTTTCACGCTGTTATGCATGATACGCGACTCACCTTGACCAATCGCCAGCAACGGCGCACGCCTTACCACACTACGCCAACCGCTCAGATCATCGGAGGCAAGAATCTTGACCGCCGCCTCAAAAGAAATTGACTCTGGCCAGCTCAGAATCAACTCATCGATAGGCGCGTCGAAGCCTTTCACTTCAATCAAGTAATCAGGTACTGCTGTCGGCTCACCCTGATGTGTATCGATCTCTACGCGTAGGCTTGATCCAGACATCCCCTGGGTCACTACAGTTTTACCGCCCATAGGTATTGCAACTTTCGGCAAGGTAACTAAAGGCAGCTCGACACGCTGCTCAAGCACTTCAGTACCACGAGGCAGACGCGCCATAGGAACTGCCTCACCAGCCGCATTAAAGATACGTACATCGCCAAGATCGGCACGACGTGCAACTCTATATACATCCTCTGGCAATTTGAGCCGCAGCAGGCTGGCCTCGTCTGGCACCTCAATATTCAATTGAATATCGAAATCCTTAGGGCCAGCAGTTGCCAGTGCAGTGGAAGCAAGCATCAACAATATCCATGTAACCTGTCTCATGCGCTCTCCTCCTTTGCTGGCGGTAACGGTGAAAAATAGCCAACCACCAGCAACAGCACACCTGCACCAAGAAAAGAGACTATACGCGCCACAGTTCCAGTATTAGCCATATCCACCAGGAACAGCTTAGCCACTACCACACCAAGTAGCCCCGCCCCTACCATCCAAAGAGTACGTCGCTGTCTGCGACTGGCAATGAAGGCCAGCGCGAGCCCCAATACGCCCCAAAACAGTGACAGACTGGCCTGTACTACATCACTGGAGAACATGGCTCCATTCCAGGGCAGTCCGAGAAGATGATGCAGCGTGCGTAGCAAGGCACCGTTGGCAAGCACAAATACTATTACAGCAAACACCTTAAGTGCGTCTGGCCACCAAGCACTGGCATCTTTGCTATTGGCCTGCCACCATCTGAACGCCACGAACAGGGCAATCAGCATGGCTAGATCCAGCGGATTTAACAGTGGTAAATAAGGTAAAGGAGCAACATCCCCACCAGTTGATAATGTAATACTCAACGCCCATAGCAACATAACTATGACCACACCAGAGCCACCGATCCATACATAAGATGATCGCCATGATCCAAATGGCCAGATATTTTCATCCGTCAATCGCATCACACTGGTCAATACTAGTGCCAACACAACCAACACACTGGCTTGTTCCCAAGCTACACCAACGACAGCATCATCAAGAAAATCAGTCACCGACAAAACCACAGCCATAGCCACCAACCAGAGCAGCGCCGTATGCGCATAACCCAGCACTTTAGCTACTGCCGATGATGCACCTTCACTCTGATACAGACCAAAGCCAGCCGCAGCAATCGCCAGCAACCAGGCAACGCCGCTCCAGCCTGAGGCGGGGTTGATGTTGACCGCAGCCGCCATCAACAGTGACAGCGCCATGCCAGGCAGGGCCAATAAACCAAGCCAGGCCAAAGCGTGCCAGTTAAGCCGCTTTGACATTAATGTCGCCAGCACCCCGCTGGCCGCAAAGAAGGCCAGTACTGCTGCCACCATCTGACGACTATTCAACCAAGCATCTAGCTCCAGCATCCCTCCGGTCAACCACCACAGCGTCGCCCAAATAAGCAAGGCTGGAGCCATTACTGTTAGCAGATCCGACCAGCGATCACGATAGCGATCCGCCATTAAGCTACTAACAAAACCAGCTAGCGCAACCAGCAAGGCACCCAACATGTGCATATTGAACAGCGGCCAGACTCGCGCCTGTTTATAAAGCCCACTATCGCCAGCAAAAAACAGTCCAGCCGCTAATTGCAACGCCAGCCCAGAGGCTATGGCCAATTTGCGCGATTGGCGAACACCAACCCATAACAATGCGGCACCTTCCATAGCCCAGGCGGCAGATGTCCACTTGCCATCCAATGCAAGCGGAATCGCGAGCGTGAGAAAGGCCACCCCAAGAACTAGAAAAGACTCGACTAAGAGGTTTAGCGAAGGCCGTAACCGACCATAGAGCCAGCGAGCCAACAGCACGTAGAAACCACCCAATCCCAGGGCACTCCAGGCCAGACCGTATGGTATATCCTGCACCAGTGCTGCCTGCAACCCAAACCCTACCACAGGGGTTCCGAACACCAGGGTTCCATCTACATAGTGTTTCAGTGAAGGTGCGCTAAGCCAGGCAAACAGCACCGCCACTGCCACATACATGAGAACAAACGCAATCAGAAACGGCTCTGTAGTAGCAATCATATCTGGCCGGTAGTCTCGCGCTCCCCAGGCCAAAGCGATTGAAAAAGTAAACACAAAGCCAACCAAGTTGAGGATCTTCCAGGCCTTCTTCCAGGCGATGGCAAGCACGCCAAGATTGAGCAGCAAATAGTAGCCGAACAGAAGCACATGGTTACCCTGTCCAGTGGACGCAAGAATAGGCGCCATAAAACCGCCTGCTGTACCAATCACTGCCAATGTCTGAGAATTCTGCAATACAGCAAGCAACGCAGAAAACATTACCGCCGCCAATAACAGTACAAAACCGAGAGTAGGCGGAATAACCTGGTACAGACGCATAGCAGCAAAGATGGTCAGATAAAGCACCGCTACGCCACCACCTTGCAGACTCAGGGCATACTCAACACGCTTATGGCGCAAACGCCAGCCCACCACAAGCAGCGCTATGCCGCCAGCTGCGACGCCCGCCAATCTGAGCTCAATTGGGAACATGCTGTGTTCTACTGCGTAGCGTACAAGAAAGGCCATACCGAAAAACAACACCACTAGGCCGATACGTACTACCGTGTTACCACCTAACAGCCAGGCATGGACATTTGAATACAGCTGATCAAATGAACTGGGGGTACTGACTTTACGGTCAGCAGGTATATCGACCCAACCATCATTAATAGCTTCGTCCGGTAGCAACTCTATTGATGGCTCGGACTGTTCGTTGGACTGAGTGATGGCATCCTCTTCCTCTAATGGAAGCATGGTTGGTTCTTGAGGCACGGTCTGTGGTTCATGCAACACCACAACCTCCTCCCCTCCCAACTCGTCCAGCCTATGCTCGAGCGTTTCAACTCTGGCTTCAAGTCGCTTGAGCAGACTATTATCCGCCTTACTATTACGCGAGAAGAACTGAACTCCGACACCAACGAGAGCACCCAGCAGCATACCCAGGGCGGCCTCGTCGAAGCCACTTTGCAGACCGATCAACCCCCCCAGCACAAGCCCTATAATAATCCACATATAGACTCCTTGTTATATGTACAAACTCATTGCCAGACCTATTAAGTTAGGCAGACTCGCCAATTTACTGGTCGTTTGCAAGCAGACCGGCATCAATTATTTGATATAGGAACAGCAGTAGTCAGTAAGGCTTTTGACGTTTAGATTGAATTTTGTCTCTGCCGGAACTTCAAATTGTTCACCACCTTTGATCGTTTTCCAGCCCTCATCCTCTGATATTAAGACATCCAGCTCCCCTGAAAGGATCTCCATGATTTCTCTATCTGCTGTGCTGAACTCATATTCCCCAGGAAACATGATTCCAAGTGTCTTGCTTGATCCATCTGGAAAAACCAATGTGCGGCTTGTTACCTTACCGTCAAAGTAGATATTTGCTTCCTTGATAGCTGTGACACCATTAAATTCTGACATATACCTGATCCTCTATTATTTATACATATGTTGGCTCTATTCCGCGTATATGGCGAGGTTATCAAAATCCCATGGTTTGATACACTCAAAATGACGATGACCGCTGAAATGGCCAGCTGCAAGCAGCAATAGTCAATTGTAATGCCAGACTGCCCGCCTGGGACGGAGACGGTGATTAAACATACGGCCGCCTCAAGTTCCCGCTCAGACAGCCGCCACATGGTAGTAGCTATCCTCGAAATGGACACGCCACAGGTGGCAATAATGACATCAACACAACCCCCTCCATTTAGGCCCTACATCATGATTGTGATGTTCCTGTGGACCATGCTTATGGCTGGGATGTTCATATTTGAGAGCTGGCACGATACACGCCATGCTCAGATAGTAGCGATATTATGGCTGTTTGGCTCTTTCGTCATCACCTATGCATACAGATGTCTTAAGCATCAACACCAAAAGAAAGAAGAGGCATTTAACACCCTTGCTACCAATGAAAAGCGTAGCGAGGCAATCATGGATGCGGCCCTGGATGCCATTATCACCATTGATAGCGATGGTATAGTCCAGGAGGTAAATTCGTCTGCCGAGATGATCTTTGGCTATAGCCGGTCACAAATGGTGGGAAACAATCTGGCTGAATTGATTATCCCGCATGGCATGAGGGCGCAGCATCATGCCGGTATGACAAAACATTTGGCCACTGGTGCATCTAGTATTCTTGGTACTCGCTTAGAGACAACTGCACTACATGCTGACGGTCACCTGTTTCCGATAGAACTGACAGTTACCCGCCTGGAGCTTGACGATAAGGTCATGTTCACTGCCAATTTGAGAGATCTCACTGAAACGAATAATCTAAAAGAAAAAATAAACTATCAAAATACCCATGACAGTCTCACTGGCCTGATCAACCGCACAGCCTTCGAAAACCATCTGAACAAGGTGATCCACAGGGGGAGTCCATCAAGCCATCACTGTCTGCTCTACATGGATCTGGATCAGTTTCACGTAGTAAATGATATTAGCAGCCATGCCGTTGGCAACGAGATGCTCCGCCGAATTGGGCAGCTACTACTTAAAAATAAGCGTGAAGAAGATGTCCTGGCTCGTCTTGGCAGTGATGAATTTGCCCTGCTGCTTGAGTCCTGCGAGATATTTAGCGGGGTTGAAGTGGCTAATAAAATGATCGATCTGGTTAAGGAGTATCGCTTCGAGCAGGATGATCGCCCCTTACAGACTAACCTCAGCGTTGGACTGCTCTCCATTGAAGGTAACAACGTCGACCATACAGAGCTACTCTCGCTGGCAGAGGCCGCATGCGAAATAGCAAAAGAAGAAGGGCGGGGCCGACTATATATCTACGCCAAGGACGATCTGGATATACTGAAGCACCGCGTAGATATCGAATGGATTAACCGTATTCAATCTGCCCTGGATGACGGCCGTTTTGTGCTCTACCGGCAGACCCTGCACCCCATTGCCAAAAACATCCAGACCAACAAAGTTCATTGCGAAATACTGCTGCGAATGCAGGATCGAGAAGGCAATATCATATCCCCCAACCAATTTATTATGGCAGCCGAACGCTATAATCTGATGCCGGCCATCGATAAATGGGTAGTCCAGAATACCTTTCGCTGGCTTGCCGGACGCTTTGACCTAACCGAAGAGATATCACTCTGCAGTATCAACCTGTCAGGTCTCTCCATAAATGATCCGCTGTTTGCTCCGTTTATTTGCAGGCAGCTGAAAAAATACAACCTACCACCAGAGCTCATCTGTTTTGAGATAACCGAGACCGCGGCCATTTCCAATATGGACAAAGCAAGCCAATTCTTGCACGAACTGCATGAGGCTGGCTGTCTTTTTGCCCTGGATGATTTCGGTACTGGCAGCGCCTCTTACGCCTACCTTAAATCCCTCCCGGTAGATTTCATCAAGATTGACGGGTCATTCATAAAAGATATAACCACCAACAAGGTCAACTACACCATAGTGAAATCAATCAATGAGATGTGTAAGGTAATGGGCAAACTGACTATTGCCGAACATGTGGAAGATGTAGCGACAGTAGATCTGTTGCAACAGATTGGAGTAGACTATATACAGGGCTACCTCTTCTCCCTGCCTCAGCGGATAGATGAAGATCCAGACCATGAGATCAAATCAGAGTAGCCTGCTGCCTGTTTCGAAACTTCCGCAAAAAATAACATCCATAATTGATCTATCCGCGTATAAGTTGTAGATGAATGACATAATCTGGTAAGTCGTTTAATTCCTGCGGTATCGTGGCAGGGGATAAACCAGAGGACTCAACAAGCTGTAAAACACGTTGGAGGAGATAAAAATGAAAGCGGTATTATGGGGCAGCACCTTGATTATATCGTCACTACTATTCGTTTACAGCAACTCTATGGCAGAAGATATGAACTCAGATAAAAACATACATGATGGCCTGTCGGTAGCAACCTTTGCCGGCGGCTGTTTCTGGTGCGTAGAGTCTGGTTTTGAACAGATACCCGGGGTAAAAGAGGTAATCTCCGGTTACACAGGTGGCACTCTGAAAGACCCAGAATACAAGCAGGTATCTGCAGGAGGAACCGGTCACACCGAGGCTGTACAAGTCTACTATGACCCCAAAGTAATCAGCTATGCCGGTCTGTTACAGGCCCTCTGGAGGATAGCCGACCCCACCGATGACCAGGGACAATTCGTGGATCGTGGGACCCAGTATCGTCCTGCCATCTTCTATCATGATGCCGAGCAGCAGAGGATCGCCATAGCCTCGCGCAAGGCGTTGAACAACTCCGGGCGCTACGACAAGCCGGTAAATATAGAGATAGTCCCGTTTAAGAAGTTCTATCCGGCAGAGGAGTACCACCAGGACTACTACAAAAAGAACCCGATCCGGTACAAATTCTATACCTTCAACTCTGGTCGCTATCAGTTTATTGATAAGATCTGGGGAGAGGAGCGCAACGTGGATTTCACCAAGTTCCGCAACGACCAGTCGGGGCAGAAAACTATGGAGAAACCGGAACAGCCCTACCACAAACCCACTAACGCGGAGATAAAACAGCGGCTGACACCGCTACAGTACGAAGTAACCCAAGAGGAGGGCACAGAACGACCTTTCGACAACGCCTACTGGGATGAAAAACACGATGGTATCTATGTAGATATAGTGACCGGCGAGCCCCTATTCTCGTCCACGGACAAATATAAATCAGGCACCGGCTGGCCCAGCTTCACCAAGGCCATACAGGCCGATGCGGTAACCGAGCGCGAGGACAACCGGCTGTTTTCCAAGCGCACTGAGATCCGCAGCCGCATTGGCGACTCCCACCTCGGCCATGTGTTTGATGACGGCCCCGCCCCCACCGGGAAGCGCTACTGCATGAACTCTGCCGCCTTGCGTTTTATTCCTAAGGAACAGTTAGAGGCCGAAGGTTACGGCAAATTTTTGAGGCTATTCCAAGATAAAAAGGGGAGCAATTAGGCGTCAAACTCCTAAACTACGGTATGGGTATACAAAATTGTGACCCATGCCTGATTACTAGCAGTAGCATTGGCTCAGAACCTACTATACTGTTGACTAGGATACCAACTGTGTCCACTGACCCACCCCCGGAGCTTCTAATTCACTGCTTGTGGTTGGCTATCATCCGGGGGTGGGTTGCTTTATTTTGGTCTCGAATACCGCATCGTCCCCGTGCTCAGCCGCCAACCTGCTATGCTCTCTATAAAGCCTGACCAGTCAATTTGAGGATAATCAGCAATGCCATATGTACGGCGACACAAGAGTGGGAAGATAGCAGCAATTTTTGAGCACCCAGAAGAAGGCGCCAGCGAGGAGTTGGCTGCCGACTCCCCGGAAATCATCTCATTCATATATGGCCCCGACCAGGGGCAGTGGATGCAGTCAGATCTGGCCTTGGCCCGGGTGCTGGAGGATCTAGTCCTTATATTGGTGCACAAAGATGTCATCAGCCTAGGGGATCTGCCGCCAGCGGCCCAACAGAAACTGATCGACCGCCGAGGACTGCGTCAGGAGCTGGACAAGGAGCTTGGCTATATGGCCGACATGCTACAGGAAGAGGATGAAGTGAATCCGCTCTGAGCGGCTACAGATCAAGCTGCGCCAGGATATTCCGGGCCACCACGACCTGCTCCTCACTGCCCTCACCCAGCACCTCATATAGCAGCTTGCGGGCACCGGCCTCATCCTCCAGGTCCCGTAGCCGGTTAGCCTCTTGCAGCTTGGCATCAATAGGGTCATCCACCCTGTTCTCCAGCTGCTCAAACTCATCCTCTATATCCGCCAGTTCTTCATTCAAGTCATCCTCACTAATATGCCGGTAACGCTCCTCATCGATGATATCGGCATCCATATTAGACGCGGGTGGTTTATCTGCTGGCGATACATCTGCCTGCGGCGACTCTATACCCACCCCTTCGGCCGCCTTACGCTGGGCCTGATCACGCGCAATTAGGCGTGAACAGATGACACCAATCTCAAACAGCAGCCACATCGGCAGGGCCAGCAGGGTTTGAGAGATCACATCCGGCGGGGTTAGT
Source organism: Sedimenticolaceae bacterium (assembly GCA_050304615.1). Taxonomy (GTDB): domain Bacteria; phylum Pseudomonadota; class Gammaproteobacteria; order Chromatiales; family Chromatiaceae; genus CBFDBF01. The sequence goes on along the minus strand of JBNLDW010000006.1, from coordinate 10,037 downwards.
AGCATACCTATACAGAAGGCCCCAACTATCACGAAAGGGCGCTTTTCAACCAGCTTATCCGGGGTAGTGATGCCCATCCAGACCAGGATGATAGTGGCGATGGGCACCTCGAATGCCAGTCCGAAGGCAAAGAACAGGGTCAATACAAACTCAAGATATTGGGTAATATCCGGCGCCATATTTACCCCATCAGGGGTGGTTGCCTGCATAAAGGAGAAGATCAGAGGAAAAACCACAATATAGGCAAAGACTGCACCCATGTAGAAGAGGATGGCACTAGAGCCGACCATAGGTATCAGCACCCGCTTCTCATGCTTGTACAGGCCTGGGGCAACAAAGGCCCAAAGCTGATAGAGGATGTATGGTATAGCTATAAAAATCGCCACCACCAGACTCAGCTTAAAGGGTGCGAGGAATGGTGATATGACCCCAGTAGCGATCATCTCATGGCCCTCGGGCAACACCTTTAACAGTGGCTTAGAGACAAACTGGTAGATATCATTGGCGAACGGAAATAGCCCAAAAAACACTAGTAGAACAGCAATTACCACCCGCATTAGACGGTCACGCAACTCCACCAGATGGGTGACCAGCGGCTGCTCCTGAGATGTACTATCCACCGGTTCGCGGATCTCTGTCATCGGACTCATCCAGAGAATCGGCAGTCTCCTGCACCGCTGCCTCTGCCTCGCCCTTAAGCGCTGTGACAGCTGCAGAACTCTCCTCTATTAGATCCTCCAGCGGATTCATCTTTCTCTTCTGCTCAGCCAGGATTTCCTTTAGCTCCTCGGCCTTGATCTCCTTGTCGATCTCTAACTTGACTGTGGCGATCATCCTGCGCCCCTTACCGATCCATTTGCCGGCAGTATGCGCCAGCCCAGGTAGACGTTCTGGACCCACTACCAGTAGGGCGACAAGCCCTACGATCAAGATCTCCAGGAAGCCAATATCAAACATGGGCGCTTATCTAACCAGTACCTCTCACCCTGGTTCAGGACTTGTCCTGATCCTTCTCCCTTACCGACTCACCTTCGATCACAGAGTCATCATCGGCCTGTTTTAGTTTGGCCTTTTCGGCCTCGTCCTTCTCCTCGCTGGACATGGCCCCCTTGAAACCTTTGATTGCATTTCCCAGGTCGGAACCGATGTTTTTAAGCCGTTTTGTGCCAAACAACAACAACACAATCGCCAGGATGATCAATAACTGCCAGATACCAATGCCACCAAAACCCATATTATCCTCCAGATACGGGCCAACTATGTTGTGCCCGTTAAAGTTTTCGTTATATGGCCAATAATACCTGAATTTTCTCTATTGCACAGGTTGGTACCGGCTTGAGTTGAAACAGTTTTTTGTCCAGAGCTAACACTGATCAGACGTAGTAGACGCCTACTCCCTGCTACGGCTCGCCTTCTCCTCCAGACCGGAAAGCCCAAAGCGGCGATCCAGTTCAGCCAGCACCTGCTCTGGCCCCAGCCCCTCATGGGCTAACAACACTAAGGTGTGGAACCATAGATCGGCCACCTCATAGACAATCTTCTCGCTGGCCCCATCCTTGGCTGCCATTACCGTCTCGGTCGCCTCTTCACCAATCTTTTTCAGAATGGCATCTTGACCCTTATGATAGAGCCCTGCCACATAGGAGGAGTCAGGGGCAGCATGCTTGCGCTGCTCTAGCACCTCTGCCAACCGCTGCAGTATCTCACTCACTGGATGGTCCTTTTATATATTCATCTGTTGCTTTAATCAGCTCTGCGGCCGACGCTGGGACATCTACGCCCTCCCCAGCAATGATCTGTTCCGCAGAGATCATCTCTTGTCCGTAGTAACTGGAGTTGTCCTGCTCTTCAACTGTTAGACTGGCCTCTTCCAGCGCCACCCCAACAATCAGACCGCTACTATGGGAGTAGGAGTAGACATCGGCACTCAACTGAGCGTCGCTGGCAACAGAGGCCTTACTCCCCTCTGGCCCGGCAACGACGGCAATATCGCCCCCTATATTTATACTCCCCTGCATCAGGAGGTCCAACTCCCTCTTATGTTTGAATATCAGCAGTATATCAATGGCACGGGCACCAATCTGCCAACCGACACTACCGCCACGCAGCGACAGGAATAGTGGCCGGCTCAACCGCTTGTCAGGCGTACGCAGCATGAGTACGCCCTTACCGTAGCGCCCACCAATGACCACCCCAACCTTCACCACAGATGGAATGATGGCGATACCCGCTGCATCCTGCAGCAACTTCTGCGGAATGGCCCGTTCCGGAATGGAGCTAAATCGCTGCAACACCTCCAGGACCTCATCGATCTTGGCCTCCTGGTCACTACTAGCAGCAACGGCAACACAGGTAGTCGCTGCCAGCACCACACAACAGAGGAGCCAGGTTGTCAGTTTTCGCTGCATCTCCACTCCTCTCCTTATGTGTAGCGCCTAGCCCGGATATTTCATAAAGGCGGTACTATAAATGATCAATAGTATCGTCATATCAAAAAGTTAAGTGGCATTTACTGCCTGTTTCCCCCGCTCTTCGCCCCCTGCATGAATTATCCAGGCTAGAGCCGTACCGACACGCCCTGCTCTGCCATATACTGCTTGGCCTCACCGATACTGTACTCGGCGAAGTGAAAAATACTGGCTGCCAGTACCGCATCGGCACCACCCTGCTTTACCCCATCGACCAGGTGTTGCAACTCACCAACCCCGCCAGAGGCAATCACCGGCACTGTCACTGCGTCACTTATGGTACTGGTCAGTTCCAGATCGAAACCGATCTTGGTTCCATCCCGATCCATGCTGGTCAGTAGAAGCTCCCCAGCCCCGTACTCTACCATCTTCCTGGCCCACTCAACGGCATCCAGCCCGGTCGGCCTGCGTCCACCGTGGGTGAAGATCTCCCACTTGAGCGGCTCACCCTCCGCACTAACCTGTTTTGCATCGATCGCCACCACGATGCACTGAGAGCCAAAACGGTCGGTCACCTCCCGCACAAATTCTGGATTGAATACGGCAGCCGTGTTGATCGCCACCTTGTCGGCCCCGGCATTCAACATCCGCAACACATCATCGGCGACTCGAATACCACCACCCACGGTCAGGGGAATAAACACCTCGCTGGCCACCCGCTCCACTACATGCGCCATGGTCTGTCTATCATCTGAACTGGCGGTTATGTCGAGAAAGGTGATCTCATCCGCCCCTTCCTCGTTGTAGCGCCGAGCCACCTCCACCGGATCACCGGCATCCCGGATATCTACAAACTTCACCCCCTTGACCACGCGGCCAGCATCTACGTCAAGACAGGGAATAATTCGTTTCGCTAACATGTTTTAACTCTTTACTATTTCAGTCCGCAAATGAACGCCAATACTATCCACTCACTCCATTAATACCGATTGCATTCATCAACATCCGTTTGCGGATAAAATCATAGTGATGACAACTCATCCGCCAATTTCTGACCCTCGGCAAAATCCAGGGTGCCTTCGTAAATAGCGCGCCCAGTGATAGCGCCCATGATGTTATCGGTTGCAGCATCACAGAGATCCCGGATGTCGTCGATATCGGTAATACCGCCTGAAGCCACTATTGGAATGGAGATAGCATTGGCCAGTGCCGCCGTCGCCTCCACGTTGGGACCGGTTAGCATACCGTCCCGTCCAATATCTGTGTAGACAATGGCCGATACCCCATAATCTTCAAATCTTTTGGCAAGGTCCGCCACACTGTGTTCCGTGATAGTGGCCCAGCCATCGATTGCCACCATACCCTCTTTTGCATCCAGCCCCACAATGATATGTCCGGGAAATGTCCTGCAGGCACGGGCCACGAACTCCGGCTCCTTCACCGCCTGAGTACCGATGATGCAATAGGTCACCCCAGCACTAATATAGGCCCCGATAGTCGCCTGGTCACGGATACCACCACCTACTTGGAGCGGCACATCGGGATACTCTGCGGCGATCTCGCGGATTACCCCACCATTAACCGGCTCGCCGGCAAAAGCACCATTGAGATCTACCAGATGCAAACGGCGTCCACCGGCATCCACCCAACGCCCAGCCACCTCCACTGGATTGTCTGAGAAGACCGTATCGTCATCCATCCGCCCCTGACGCAAGCGGACACAGGCCCCATCTTTTAGATCAATTGCAGGTATTAGCAACATAGTCAGATATTCCAGTTTAAAAAATTCTTTAACAGCTGTAGCCCCATGTCGGCGCTCTTCTCCGGATGGAACTGGGTAGCAAACAGGTTCTCTCTAGCCACCGCACTAGCAAAGGTAACGCCATAATCTGTAGTACCTGCGATAAGTTCACTATCTGCCGGATCCACATAATAGCTATGGACAAAATAGAACCGGCTACGATCCGGAATGTCTTGCCACATTGGGTGCTGCCCGCTCTGCTCCACCTGGTTCCATCCCATATGTGGAATCTTGCGTCGCCGCCCCTCTGCATCCCTGCTCTGCTGGAAGTGACGCACCTGGCCAGGATAGAGTCCGAGCAGTTCGGTACCTCCATTCTCTTCGCTAAACTCCATGAGCACTTGCAGCCCCATACAGATCCCGAGAAACGGCCTGTTGCGGGTAGCATCCAGTACCGCCTGGTTTAGATGGTGGTCAGAGATCGCCCGCATGCAGTCACGCGCTGCCCCCTGACCGGGAAAGACTACCCGATCGGCAGCATGAATCTGCTGTGGATCAGCAGTAACCACCACCCGGCTACCAGCAGGGGCCACATGCTCAAGCGCCTTGGAGACCGAGCGCAGATTGCCCATGCCATAATCGATAACTGCGATGCTCTTAGTCATACCGGAGTAGTAGGCCTTACAGCGTACCTTTGGTTGAGGGGACACTACCCGCCATCCGTGAGTCCGGCTCCAGAGCCATCCTCAGGGCACGGCCGAATGCCTTGAACACCGTCTCTGCCACATGGTGAGCATTACGTCCCCGCAGACAATCTATGTGCAGGGTTATGCCAGCGTGGTTGACCAGACCGTGGAAAAACTCGGCAAACAGCTCAGTATCGAACTCACCGACCCTGCTGCGGGGAAAATCCACATTGAACTCCAGGCCAGAACGGCCAGAAAAATCGACTACCACACGCGACAGCGCCTCATCCAGCGGGACATAGGCGTGACCGTAACGACGGATCCCTTTCTTATCCCCCACCGCCTGAGCTAACGCCTGCCCAAAGGTTATCCCGATGTCCTCCACCGTGTGGTGGCCATCGATGTGGATGTCACCCTTGGCTTCAATCTCCAGGTCGATCATGCCGTGCCGTGCCACCTGCTCCAGCATGTGCTCCAAGAAGGGGAGACCAGTCAGCAAAGTTGAATCTCCGGCACCATCCAGATTCATCCTGACGCCGATCTTGGTCTCCGCCGTCTTGCGTTCAACTTCTGCAGTACGCTGCATGCTCTTAGCTCCAATAGTATCGCTGTTCCAGAAGGACTTATTCTATGCCAAACAGTGGCAAATTACCCGCATCACATAGCGATCTATCTTAAGTCTGTAACCAGAAGGTGACCGGGCCATCATTGGTAAGGCTAACCTGCATATCGGCCCCAAACAGCCCGCTCCTGGTTGCAGCGTGTTGTTGGCTGGCAGAGCGGCAGAGGTAGTTGAATAGGCGCTCCCCTTTCTCCGGGTCTGCCGCAGTCGAAAACCCTGGGCGGGTCCCCTTGCGGGTGTCTGCAGCCAGGGTGAATTGTGGTACCAGCAGCAGCTCTCCGCCGATGGTGGTCAAATCAAGATTCATCCGCCCATCTGCATCCGGGAAGATGCGATATCCCAACAGCCGCTCCAGCAGCCGGTCAGCCCGCACCTCATTATCCTCCGGCTCCACCCCAACCAGCACCAGCAGACCGGGTCCGATTGAGGCCACAACCTCGGCCCCGACCTCTACCCTGGCCTGTGTAACCCTTTGTAACAGCCCGATCACAGCAGTAACCCCACATAGCCATAACTATTGTACCGAGCGCTGGGGCCGAAATATTTCATCGATAGCAGCATCTTCAGAATTTTCCTACAAGAACGTGAGAATTTGTCCGTAGTTTTAAATCTAGTAAAGAGTAAACTTTAATTGTCGCCGCAAACACGGATAGCCCAAGGATGGGGATGTAACTCTAAGGAAGAGTTTATCGGAGTGGATGCTCCATTGCCAACCAAGCCAGGCGACATGCCCCAACGATATGGATTGTCGATGGGGCTTTCTTTTGCCTGCTCTTTGGTTATTCCGCCCCCGCACGTCCCGCCCGCTTCTACTCGCGCTCCGTTAGGTGACCATAGCCGTTAAACCGAGCAATAGGACCGACAATCTACACCGACAGCAGCATCTTCAGAATTTTCCTACAAGAGCGTGAGAATTTGTCCGTAGTTTTAAATCTAGTAAAGGGTAAACTTTAATTGTCGCTGCAAACACGGATAGCCCAAGGATGGGGATGTAACTCTAAGGAAGAGTTTATCGGAGTGGATGCTCCATTGCCAACCAAGCCAGGCGACATGCCCCAACGATATGGATTGTCGTTGGGGCTTTCTTTTGCCTGCTATTAGGTTATTCCGCCCCCGCACCCGCTCGTCCTGCCCGCTTCCGTTCGTGCTCCTTGAGGTAGCGTTTACGCACCCGGATGGCACTTGGCGTCACCTCCACCAACTCATCCTCCTCAATAAACTCCAGTGCCTGCTCCAGGGTAAAACGTATCGGCGGAGTCAGCATGATATTCTCATCTGTACCTGCCGCCCGGATATTGGTCAACTGCTTGCCCTTGAGAGGGTTGACTGTCAGATCATTATCGCGGGAGTGAATACCAATCACCTGACCCTCATAAATATCCTCGCCATGCCCAATCATCAGCTTGCCACGCTCCTGCAGGTTGAACAGGGCATAACCTAATGCCTTGCCGGTGGAGTTGGCAATCAGCACCCCGTTACGCCGAGCTGCTATACCACCCGGGCTGGCAGGGCCATAGTGATCAAACACGTGATACTTCAGACCGGTGCCGGAGGTCAGGGTGAGAAATTCGGTCTGAAAACCAATCAGGCCGCGTGAGGGGATCTCATAATCGAGCCGTACCCGCCCATCGCCATCAGGCACCATATCTTGTAACTGACCTCTGCGTTCACCCAGGGCCTGCATGACGGCCCCCTGAGATCCCTCTTCGACATCTACCGTGAGCTGTTCATAGGGCTCACAGATCTGACCATCAATCTCACGGAAGATAACCTCTGGCCGTGATACCGCCAGCTCATACCCCTCCCTGGTCATATTCTCCAGTAGGATTGAGAGGTGCAGTTCGCCCCGTCCGGACACCCGAAACTTCTCTGGGTTATTCCCCTCTTCTACCCGTAGCGCCACATTGTGGATTAGCTCCCTCTCCAGCCTCTCTTTGAGCTGACGTGAGGTTAGATATTTTCCCTCACGACCAGCAAACGGCGAGGTGTTTACCTGGAAGGTCATAGACACGGTCGGTTCATCTACGCTCAGAGAGGGTAGCGCCTCTACATGCTCTGGATCACACAGGGTGTCCGATACGTTGGGTGCATCCAGACCGGTAAGGGCGACAATATCTCCGGCGCTTGCCTGATCTACCTCATGGCGCTTTAGCCCCATATAGCCATAGACCAGGCCGATCCTGGCCTTGTGCATCTCACCGTCGGCCTTGGCCACTACCACTTGTTGTCCTGGCTTTACCGTACCTCGTTCAATCCGGCCCACTGCAATGGCCCCAACATAGCTGCTGTAATCCAAAGAGGAGACCTGCATCCTGAAGGGTGCTGCCGGGTCTACATCAGGCACGGGGCAATGCTCAACTATGGCCGCAAACAGAGAATCCATTGTGCCCTCTGTTACGCTGTCATCCATGCTTGCATAACCGTTAAGGGCAGAGGCATATATGATTGGAAAATCCAGCTGCTCGTCAGTAGCACCAAGCCGGTCGAACAGCTCAAATACCTGATCTATCACCCAGTCTGGTCGCGCGCCTGGCCGGTCTATCTTGTTCACTACCACAATCGGTCGCAACCCATGGGCAAACGCCTTTTGGGTTACAAAACGGGTCTGCGGCATGGGTCCCTCTTGAGCATCTACCAGCAGTAGCACCGAATCAACCATAGAGAGTACCCTCTCCACCTCCCCGCCAAAATCTGCATGGCCAGGTGTATCTACGATATTAATACGGTATTCGTTCCACTTGATAGCGGTATTCTTAGAGAGGATAGTAATACCTCGCTCCTTCTCTAGGGCGTTAGAGTCCATCACCCTTTCAATCTCACCGAAGCGCTCGCCAAGGGTACCGGATTGCTTTAGCAGCTCATCCACCAGCGTGGTCTTGCCATGATCGACGTGGGCAATAATGGCCACATTACGGAGTTTGGATATATCTGTCTGGTTTTGCATAGATGTGTGCTACTGTCCGTTAGGTTGTAAAAGGCAGCGGATTATATACCTACTAGGGATAGATTGTATGATTGTCGATAACTACCCTGGTTTAATAAAACAACACCTCTTTGCTTTCAGCAGGTTAGCCAACCTTTATGATGGTATTGTTTCAGCTCTGAAGATAGATCCTTGTCACAAAAAGGAAATAAACTGTTATCCACATTTTCTGTGGATAACTCTGTTGATAAAAGACCAAGATTGCCTATAAAGATAGACTTCTGTTACAACAAGGTTAAATTGGAAGATTATTATACAACAATTATATACCTTTATTATCAATAGGTTATAAGTATTTGCGCGATACACTCAATGGTCTATTGACATCGATTTTAGTATCTGGCATGGAGACAGGATTAATGTGCATAACTGATGGTATTTAACTGGATAGCGGTACTTGAACACCCCGCCCTAAGGGCTGTATATTGCCCTCATCAATATAGTCAAAAAATGAGAGTAGCAGCTTACCTTGATCAGAAAACAGCCAAATGGACGCCACTTTTATGCGCTTTAATCTGAATGGATTTTTACTGGCCATACTGCTCATTAGCAGTAACAGCGTCATAGCGGTAAACACTGCAGCCGAACAACCAATACCCCAGGAAACTGCCAAGGCCAGGGCAGAACCGACAAAACCACAAAAGTCCGCCCAGGAGCTGCAGCTTGAGCTAGATAGAATAAAACGCACTGCTGCCGATGCCATTCAGATCGCCAGTGAACGCACCAAACTGCGCAAAGAGGTGGCCGATCTCAGCTTCACGGTAGAAAATCTGCGGCTCAAGAACCTAGAGATAAGCAACCAAAACTCTCACTACTGGTTCCTCTCTGGCGCAGGCGTCATCCTTCTGGGAGTCATAATCGGACTCATCCTGCCGCACCTTAGCCTACGGCGTAAGCGTAGCTCCTGGGACTCGTTCTAGTCCTTATCCTATTTTGTAGTTCCGGTAGCTAATTTCGCAGCCCCAGCAATTATTCAATCTCTCCATTGAGAGATTGGTAATTAGTTTCGCCGCCCCACATTACTATCCCCTCTCCCCCTTAAGGGGGACCTCGGTACCCCCTTGAGGAGTGGAGGGCGAGGGTGAGGGGGTATTCTAGTATCAGTAATCAGTTTCGCAGCCTAAACGCTCTGCTGTCTTAACCTACCCTGACGGCAGGCTGCAAGTCCCTTTCTTTTATGCACGTAAAAGAAAGGGACGAAAGAAAAACGTGCCCGAGTGTTACCCCCTTCGGGTACCCTGCGCTTCTCGTTTTAAGCGGGGCTGTCCATACGGGGCATCCCTGCCCCGATGGACAGGAGCGACCTCCCTGTCGCTCCCCTAAAGGGCTATTCCCGCTTAATCCTGCGATGCTCGGTGTAACACACGGGTTATGGGTGGCCTACCCAACACCTCGTCATGCCGCGACTTAATCGCAACATCCAGGAACTGTCCCCGCCCCACTAGGGGCCCCCACCCATTCCTCCCCCACTAGTGGGGGAGGTTAGGAGGGGGAGTACAAAAACAGTCAGCTCTAGAATAGACCTACCTAAATCGCTGCTTCTCTGATAACCTCAAAAAATATAGGAAATACCCTCTTGGCAGGATGGGCCAAGCAT
>JBNLDW010000005.1:0-10468 GCA_050304615.1 Sedimenticolaceae bacterium | reverse complement strand
CTGGCAGACAGGGACACCGTTGGGAAATGAGTATTTTCGCGAGAAGATTGAGGCCAAGTTAAAATGCAAGGTAGGGCAGGCGAGGAGGGGGAGACCGGAAAAGCCGAAGGATGTGGATTAAAGGGCTCTGACCCCTTTAATATTCGGCGTGTATAGTGAGAGATTCCCAGAATTCAAGGGTAACAGTGCATCAAAAAGAGAGACATGCGTCACACAATCATGGCGTAGACCCAATGATGGCTTTACAACTTAGGTTCACACTCTGACAATCAAGCGCTGGGGAATAAGTAGCAATATAACTATAAGGAAGGGGTAAATGGACTGGCGGGGGCAATCGGTTTGGATGAAGATGGCTAGTGCCTGTATGGGGGTGCTCTTATGCGTTCCAGTGGCCAACGCTGCCGATCTATCCCAACCTGGCGCGATAGATCGGGAGCAACAAATCCAGCATGAGATGCAGCGGCAGCTGCAACAACAACTCTCCCCTGCAGCAGATGATGTCCGTCTGCTCTCTCCCGAAGATAGAGCAGGTGTGGACTACCCCAAAGAGACCCCCTGTTTTGTTATCGATCGTATTATCCTGGAAAACGGTGAGCTGTTTCGACAAGTAGAGCTGCAGCAACTGGCAGCCGCCGCATTGGGGCGGTGTCTGGGTGGTCAGGGTATCGGCAACCTCATGGCGGCACTCCAGAATAGCCTGATTGATGACGGTTACGTGACCACACGCCTGCTGGCACCGTCCCAAGATCTCAATAGCGGTATCCTGCGATTGATTATCGTGCCCGGTAGGGTTGGTAATGTGCGTCTGTCCGACACAAGCAGCGGAAGTGTTTATCTTGCTACCACACTGCCCTTGCGCAGAGGTGATCTGCTGGACCTCAGGGACATAGAGCAGGGTCTGGAGAACCTGCAACGATTTTCCACGGCAGAGGCAAATTTCCGCATTGTGCCGGGAGAGCAGCCGGGGGAGAGCGATGTGGTGGTTGATTGGCAGCAGGAGAAGCAGTGGAGGGTCTCTCTCTCCCTGGATGACTCCGGTTCCGATAACACCGGTAAGTACCAGTCCAACGCCGCCCTGTTTCTGGACAATCCCCTGCGTCTTAGTGATCAACTCTATATCTCTGTCGGCAGGAGTGTGTTTGCAGACAATGGCCAGGGTACAGAGAACTGGGCGTTTGGATACTCCATACCTATAGGCTACTGGATGCTTGGGCTGACAGGCAGCGACAACTACTACTACCAAACAGTGGCAGGGATAGGGATGAACTACGAATATAGCGGCACCAGCCAGGACTTTGGTCTGCAGGTCAGGCGGGTGATACAGCGATCTGCCCGCTCAAAAACCTCCTTGTCACTGCAGATATCAAAACGCGAATCGCAGAACTTCATAGAGGATGTCGAGATCGAGGTGCAGCGGCGCAAGACCGCCGCCTGGGAGCTATCACTGCTGCATCGTCACTTTATTGGGGACAGCACGTTGGATGTGAACCTGACCTACAGGCAGGGAGAGAGATGGTTTGGCTCTATTCCGGCCCCGGAAGAGTCGGCCGGTGTTGGCACTGCCTTGCCCAAGATATGGGGGGCCAGGGTTGATCTGGAAGCGCCGTTTGAAGCTGGGGGACAGCGCTTCCGCTACAGCGGAACGTTAAAAGGTCAGTGGGCGGATGACCTGTTGGTTCCATTTGACCGTTTCTCTATTGGCAACCGGTGGAGCGTACGCGGATTTGATGGTCAGTGGACGCTGGCGGCTGATAATGGCTGGTATATCAGTAATGAGGTTGCCTGGAAGGTGCCAAGCAGGCCGTACGAGTTATACCTTGGCATAGATTATGGCGAGGTCTCAGGTGGTGGTAGTGAATTACTTTTGGGCACTAAGTTAGCCGGTGGTGTCATCGGTATGCGGGGTGATTGGAAAGATGTGAATTACCACCTGTTTGCAGGTGCACCGATAACAAAACCCAAGGGATTTATAACGGATCATGTGACCGCCGGTTTTGATCTGAGCTGGCAGTTTTGAACTTATGGTTGGAGAGAATCTCATGCTATCCCCACCCCACTTGTGGGGTAGGAGTTAAGCAGAGTTCTCTCAAAAGTTAACGAGGCGGCAATGATATTAATTTGAGCCTCAAGCAAAAAAGGGAAAAGGGATGAACAAGAACCTCTATCGCATTATATATAACGTTGCACGCGGCACCTGGATTGCAGTCGCTGAGATTGTAAAGGCCCGTGGTAAATCCTCTTCACCTGTGACCGGCACAGGATCTAAATGTACAGTAGATGCAGCAGGCTCATATGCCATGCGCAGGCTCACACTCTCCATCATGTTTGCTCTAGGATCAGCTGTCATACTGGTGCCACAGGCGCAAGCCGATGTAATTGCAGACGGCTCCGCCCCGGCATCGCAACGACCGGATGTCACCCAGACAGCCAGCGGCATAACCCAGGTTAATATCAATACCCCAAGTGGAGCCGGGGTCTCACGTAATGTCTACAGCCAATTTGATGTTGAGCAGGAGGGTGTCGTCCTCAACAATGGCCGCACCCCCTCACAGACCCAACTGGCCGGCTGGGTGAACGGCAACCCCAACCTGGCGACCGGGACCGCACGGATCATCCTGAATGAGGTCAACTCATCGAACCCATCCAGCCTGTTGGGCTTTATCGAGATAGCAGGCACCAGGGCGCAGGTTGTAGTGGCCAACCCTGCCGGCATCACCTGCTCTGGCTGCGGCTTCATCAACGCCAGCCGTGCCACCGTTACCACCGGCACCCCAATAATGAACGGCGGCAGCCTGGACGGGTTCCAGGTAAGCGATGGGACTATCACCATCGAGGGCGATGGCATGGATGCAACCGGCTCCAACCATACCGATCTGATCGCGCGTGCGGTCGAGATTAATGCCGGTATATGGGCTAACGACCTGAATATCACCACCGGTGCCAACCGGGTCAGTACAGACAACAGCCAGGTGATTGAGGAGGCTGCGACTGGTAGTGCGCCGGCCTTTGCCATTGATGTGGCGGCCCTGGGCGGCATGTATGCAGGCAAGATCAAGCTGGTGGGCACCGAAGATGGTGTCGGTGTGCGCAATGCCGGGGTTGTCGGCAGTACCGCCGGGGATATCACCATAACGGCTGATGGTAGATTACAAAACAGCAACACCATCACCTCGGCCCAGAATCTCACTGTTGATACGAAAGGTGATATTGATAACAGCGGCACACTCTATGCGCAGGCGAATACACATCTGACTATTGATGGCGATCTAACCAATAGAGGGGTCATCGACGGTCAGGAGACCGTAATAGATACAGCCACCCTTAATAACATCGGCACTGGACGCATCTATGGTGACCATGTAGCCATTGAGGCGGATACCCTAAACAACCAGAGTGAGGGTGGAACTGCCCCCGTTATCGCAGCGCGTAACCGGATGGATATCGGTGCAGGTGAACTCAACAACAACGAAGATGCAATCATGTTCAGTGGTGGCGATCTGCATATTGCCGGAGAGCTGGATGGCGACAACCACGCCGCCGGACGCGCTACTACTATCAACAACATCAGCGCTACCATAGAGGCATTGGGTGATCTGAGCATAGATGCCGATACCCTGGTCAACAAACGGGCCTCTCTGGAGATTTCCCAGGTTACAGCTACCGACATTCCTACGGGGCGAGAACTGCTTGATTATGACCCATTACGCTATAAATTTTTTAACCATGATGATCAGCCCATGTCTATCTGGCGTGATCACTACCGTAATGTGTACCTTGCACGCATAGCTGATATACCCGGTATCGACATAGACTCTGCCTACCGTGCCGAACTTGTAGCCACTGTCAACTCACTCCCTCTTACGCGAACGGTGGATGGCGTTGGATTTACAAGTAATATCTGGAATGCGATCATCGACAAGATCAATGCCGACCATCCCGAATGGATTGATACCATGGTGCAGCGTCTGTCAGGGTCGACCTACCCCCTGGTCAGCTATGATCAACAGTGCGTTGACCCTGGGTGCGACTATGTTAACTACATCTCTCACCGTCGTACCGACACGATTGATACCGTGACCGCCAGCTCCGCTGTAGCTGCCATCATGGCTGGCGGCGATGCCAACCTCAACATCGGGGATCTCAGTAATATCTACAGCACTATTGAGGCTGGCGGTGATATGGATATCACAGGGGATACCCTGCTCAACCAGGGAATCGAGCTATATCGTAATAGCAACATCATAACTAGTACTACCACAATCCACTGGACTGATAGAAACCATGGTACAACTGTCGAGCCCAGCTCATCAAGTACCTTGCTTGAGACCATACCGGCCATCATCAGTGCCGGTGGCAGCCTGACCGGAAGCTACACCGGCCTTATCGATAATGTGGCCATTCGGGAAAACAGCGCACCGACCACCAACAGCATCAGTACTCCAACACTGACCGACAACAATTTGCCGAACAACATCCTGTTTCAGGTCAACCCGGACTCAACCAGCGGTTACCTGGTAGAGACTGATTCGGCCTTCGCAAGTTATCGCGACTGGCTGAGTTCGGACTACATGTTGAACGCCCTGGCGATTGATCCCACCCTGAGCCAAAAGCGGATGGGCGACGGCTTCTATGAGCAGCAGCTGGTCCGCCAGCAGATCAGCCAGATAACCGGCAAGCGCTATCTGCCAGGTTTCAGCGACGACGAGGGGCAGTACAAGGCGCTTATGAACGCCGGCGTCACCTTTGCCTTGGAGTATGAACTGATCCCCGGAGTAGCCCTCAATGCAGAGCAGATGGCCAACCTGACCAGCGACATGGTCTGGCTGGTGGAAGAGGAGGTCACCCTGCCCGACGGCAGCACCCAGCAGGTACTAGTGCCGCGTCTTTATGCCACCACCAAACCACAGGCTCTCAACAGCGGTGCCCTGATCGCGGCAGATGTGGTCAATCTGAGTACCGATGGTGACCTCGGCAACAGCGGCGACATCATCGGTCGGCGTGTTGTTGCAATCAATGCCGGCAATATCAACAGCGTCGGCGGGCGTATCCGTGCCGGCGATGAGCTGCGTGCCATCGCTCAGCACGACCTGAGCCTCGCCAGCAGCCTTGCCGAGACCCATATGGAGCTGAGTGGTGTCCACGCCGATGGAAGTGTCAGGGCCACTGCCGATATCAAACAGATGAACCGTATCGCCGGACTCTATGTCGAAAACCCCGACGCCATACTGGTAGCCAGCGCTGGCAATGATCTCAATCTAGAAGGGGCTACAGTAGAGAATCGCGGCGTTAGTGGGCAGACTACCCTCACAGCGGGCCGTGACCTCAACCTCGGCACCATTACCGAGACCCAAAACAGCCGCGCCACCTTCAAAAAAGGCTGGTTCCGCGACGAGCGTAGCAAGGAGGTGGGTAGCACTATCGAGACAACTGGTAATGCAATGCTGATTGCGGAGCGGAACATCAACGCGCGTGCCGCCAACGCCTTCAGTGAACAGGGCATAGTCACAGCTGTCGCCGGGCAGAACATCACCATTGAGGCGGGAGAGGCCGAACAGCACCAGCAGAGATACCGCAAGAGCAGCAAAAAGGGCTTCCTCTCAAGCAAAAGCACCACCGTGTTCAACACATTGGATACGAGCACCGCCCTTGCCTCCACCTTCAGCGGCGAGCAGGTCAACCTGCAAGCTGGCAACGACCTGATTGTTGCCGGTAGCGTGGTGGTGGGTACCGGGGATGTAAACTTGAATGCAGGTCGTGATATAGATATCACCTCTGTTGACACAACCCATGACGAGACCCATTTTAGAGATGAGAAAAAGTCCGGACTGTTTAGCAGCAGTGGCGGCTTTGGGGTTACCTGGGGTAAACAGCAAAAGACCGACACGGTAGACCAACAAACCGTCCGCCAGGTAAGCAGCACCATCGGATCCCTGGAGGGCGACATCAACGTTGACGCCGACAGAGACGTAACCATCACCGCATCCGATGTTCTCGCGCAGTCCGGCAGCATAAATGTAAGTGGCGAAAACGTCACTATCGACAGCGCCTACGACACCCTGGATCTGGAAGAGGAGCACAAGTTTAAACAGAGCGGCATCACCTTGGCGCTCTCCGGCGGTATCGTCGACACCATCCAGACCATCAGAACCAGCGCAGAGCGGATCGACACAGCCAAGGATAAGCGCCTGAAGGCACTGAACGCCTGGCGGCTCAAGCGGTCGGCCGAGAGTTTATCTAAAGGCTTTGCCAACCTGGATCATATCGGCCAGGATTTTGCCGACCCTATTGCTGAGAATAAAGAAGCAAGCTCCGGTGTAAACCTAAGCATCAGCATAGGCAGTAGCTCCAGCAAACAGGAGATCACCCAGCACGACGAAACAGCACTGGGCAGCAGCCTGTTGGCACATAACGAGATCAACATCACCGCCCGCGGCAACACAGACGAGGGTCCCATAGAAGAGGGTGGAGTCAACCTGCCAGCAGCACCGACCGGCGGCGACATAAACATGGAGGGGGCGCTACTGGAGGCCGCCAATATAAACCTTAACGCCAACAACGAGCTGAACCTCAAAAGTGCAGAAAACACCCATGATCGCGAAGAGAATAGCGAGAGCAAGAGCTCTGGTATTGGCTTTAGCATCGGCAGTGACGGACTGATGTTTTTTGTTGAAGGCAGTGTGTCTAGAGGAGAGGTCAATCAGACCTCTGACAAATATCTTGAAACCCTGATAAACGGCTCCAACAAGGTCAGCATGCTCTCCGGGGGTGACACCACCCTCGAAGGTGCGCAGGTCAATGCGCCGAGAATAGAGGTGGAGAGTGGCGGTGACCTCAACATCATCAGCCAACAGGATGAAGAGCACTATGAAAACGACCAAAAATCGGCCGGCTTCAAAGTAGCGGCCGGCTACGGCAGATGGAGCGTCTCCGTAAACGCCAGCCAGCTCGAGGCCGACTCAGACTACGTAGCGGTACAAGAGCAGTCCGGCCTGTTTGCCGGAGACCAAGGCTACGACGTAGAGGTAGAGAAAAACACCCACCTTGAGGGTGGCGCCATAGTCAGCTCCGCCGACCCGGAGAACAACAGGCTAAACACCGACACCCTAAGCCACAACGAGATCCACAACTACGCCAAATACGACGTAGAGTCCAAGAGCATCAGCTTTAGCACTAGCTCTAGCGGCCCCAGCGGCCCAACTAAAGGGCTGGGAGGCGGCTTCTCAGACGACAGTGGCGAGGCCGAAAACACCACCTACGCCGCCATCAGCCAGGGTGAGGTAACCGTAAGATCTAACCCAGAGCAGAGCCTGACAGGGCTAAAACGTAGCAAAGAGGAGGCGCATAAGGTACTGGAGCGCATCTTCACAGAAGACAAAATCCAACAGGCCCAAGAGACCGTAGAACTGACTCAGATCTTTGCGGAGGAGGGGTACATGGCGGTTGGGAAGTTATACGACGACCTGACTAAAGCCGAAGCTAGGCTGGAGACTGCCAAAAAGAACCCGGACATCTTTCCACCAGAGGCTATAGAGCAGTTGCGTCTGGATGTGGAGCAGGAGAGGGCAAAGCTACCATTTGACAAATCCATAGCCCATGCACTGATCGGCGGAATTACAGCAATCCTTGGTGGTGGTAACTTCATGCAAGGAGCGCTGGCAGCCGGGGTCAATGAAGCGGTAGCAACAGAGATAAAGGCAAACCTAAGCAAAGACGCAACCCTGCAGAACCTGGCGGCAGTCCTGATTGGAGGGGCGCTGGGAGGTGGTCAGGGCGCGATCATCGCCGGTACTGCGGATCAATACAACCGGCAGCTGCATCCGACAGAAATAGACTGGATATTAGAGAATGCTGAAGCATTCAAAGAGCAAGAGGGGCTAGCCGACGAAAAGGAGGCGATAATACGGCTTGCCCGGCAGTCGCTAAGGATGGTTGACGATAAATGGAAGACGGTGTTCAAGTCGGAAGATTCACAAGCAATGAAATTCTTGTTAGCAGCAGTTGATCCCGATGCTGGTATGTTTTATGCCACCAACGATGAAAAGAGTAATTTCATGTTGGGCAGCGATATTCTTCTGCACGGAGAACATAACGATCCGCTAGCTGCTCTTAGCACTGATTTCGGTGATGGTTCATATGTGCCGTATAGTTACACTGAATCATATAAGGTAAGCGATTTTTACGATGAATACATCCTTCCTGGAGCAGTGCCAATATCTGAATTCTCAGTAGATACATTAGGTTTGGGGCTTGCGCTAACTGTCAAACACGGCGTGGAAGACTTTGGTGAAGCTGGTGAAGCGCTAGGAGTCACAGCTGCCAAGTATGCCCTTGATGAGGTCAGCACCCTCAAACTACTAGCGGCGATATCAGTGGGTGCTATACAGGGTGTCGGTGAGCTCCAGAAGGATATCGACCGGATACAGATGCTTATGCTCTACGGGGATAGCGAGGCTGCCACGGTAGAGATAAGCAAACTAACCCCGGCGCTTTTAGCTGCTGGTACATTGAAGCTGGTCAAGGTGGGTACGAAAGGGACTGCGCTTGGGGCTGATGTTAAGCTGCCGGTAGATGCGATCAACAAGGCGCTTGATGAAATCGCTCAAAAAGCCCTGTTCGAATCTGGTGGTAAGCTTGATGCGGCAGGTAATCCAATCCTCGACATGAAGCTTTTGACAAATGCGCAAAAAGGCCAGTTTGGCGAGCTATTTGGAGAGAATCTGACAAAGAAAATAGTTCCAGATGGAGAAAAACTGGCGCGTATACCGGGAATAGGAGAAACTGGTATTGACGACCTTTATAAAGTATCCAGGCCTGATGTAGATTATGTAGTGGTTGAGTATAAGTTTGTAGGCGACATGAAGACGCCAGGAAGCAGTCGGCTTGGTGATACTGGCGATGGGTTGCAAGGGTCAGAGAGTTGGATAACTGGTGGCGATCGACTGGAAAGGTCGGTTGGGTCGCGTAGTCAAGCAAACGCAATTCGGGAATCGCTTGATGAGGGGCGCATAGAAGCATGGGTTGTGACAACGCGGCCTGATGGTTCTATGGAGATTGAGGTGTTGGACTCATTTGGCAAAGTAAAAGATGTTGATACATCAGCAGTCCTCAAAAGTATTAATCTCAACCGGGGTGCCTAACTATGATTAGGGCGCCGATGGGAGAGTGTAGTTTCTGGGAGGAGTGGTGTACATATGGCCAAGAACAGTTGAAGAAAGAATGGTACCGCATCAATAAACCTAGTAAGAACCCAGTTTACAGGCCTCAATTTATTTTTGATACTGCGAAAGGAGGGCATCTTCGGCAATTGTTGAGTTGCTACTCTCGCGGTGACCCTATTCACGGCTTATCTCAACATTTTGGCGGGTTGCTTGATGCCTGGGAACTCTCCAACAAACTGTCCGAAGAGATCTGTGCTGAGCACAATCTGGAGAAATGTCGAGACTGGATCTTCGAGCTGTCTAATCTAAACCACTACAATTGGTGCTTCTGGCTAATTGGTTTGGCGCTGGCTCTGGAGATGCCAGATGAGCAGTGGCAACGGCTATTGGTCCTGATCGATGGTGAGGGAGAGGATGTACTGCTTGACCGCATCATCGCTAGTCGTAAACCGGAACGCGCTATTGGCGAGAAGCTTCTGCACAAAAAACCATATGCTCGCCTTCTCAAGGCCATCGACGCACCGCAGGAGCAACAACCTGAACTATTGCGGGAGTTTGTGGAGAACTGGTATACCGAGTTAGCTCGAAAGGGTAAAAACGAACTCTGGTGGTATATCTACGGAGATCCGGAGAAACATCCGCTAGAGATGGGCAGCTACTTTGGGCGTTGGTGTGTGGAGGCGGTGGCTGCTGTTAAGGCCTTTGGCCTGGATGATAGTCTCTGCCTGGGGCATGAGCACTACCCAGGAGATCTACTGCGCCCTGATGGCCCTAGCACTCATCCAGAGCGACAGGATCTCAAACCTGGGTTATTTGCAAGGCTGTTTAGGTAAGTGGTGGATAAGATGAGCAATAGCGGTGGTTAAAAAGTAAAGGGACGGGAAAATAGATATTTGGGAGATATTTGGGGTCAGTGTAAAAACTCATTTAGGAGAATATGATTTGGATTTAAACCAGACGGCGCCACCTGGATATTTGGGGTCAGTGTAAAAACTCATTTTAAACCTAGAGAATTATTGGTTATAGTGGTCTAAAGATACCATGATCAAGGAAGATGAATGGCCAGACTGCCAAAGATATTTGGGGTCAGTGTAAAAACTCATTTTAAACCTAGAGAATTATTGGTTATAGTGGTCTAAAGATACCAAGGATATTTGGGGTCAGTGTAACAATTAAAGGGGTCAGAGCCCTTTAATAGAGAGCAATCCGATGATACTCTGATGCGTACTGCTTATTGGACAGGGATATGCCAAGAAAGCCCCGATTTTTTCTTCCAATAAGTGGGGTCAGAGTAAACTTTTCCCACTTAT
>JBNLDW010000004.1:0-133257 GCA_050304615.1 Sedimenticolaceae bacterium | reverse complement strand
TGACACCCCACGGCTCCGCCCGCTACGCGGGTACTTTGCGCTTCTCATCCCACTCGGGGCTCTTCCGACGTGACATCCCTGTCCCGACGGAAGAGGGTCGGCATCCCTGCCGACCCCTTGCAGGCCTTTTCCTCGCGGGATCGCGATGCTTAACGGATCCGAAGGGGTTTAGGATGGCCTCCCCTTACCTCCTCCGACGCAGCCGAGTACCGGAACCGATCCAGGATAAGGCCAGTAGGGGCGCCAAAGGGATGTGGCGCCTGCAGCGAGGGATAGGGATATCCCTTCGCTGGAGCCCCGGGAGCGGTGAGGAACGCAGGGTACCCGAAGGGCAAGTCGTGGAGTGTCTTTTTCTTTCGCCCATTTCTTTTAGACAAGTAAAAGAAATGGGCTCGCAGCTAACGCACAGAAGTAAGAATAAGAAAGCCAATCTAGATAGGTTGCGAAATTAATTACTGAAGTCTGGTAAAGCCATTACGAACTTGCTACTAAATTAACTACCGGAGCCCAAACAGAATTGCCCCGCCGGGAAAATAAAATAAAACCTGGCTACAGCCGCTCCCGCCAATCCCTAACCCCAAACCCGATAAGGGGCTGCTCCACCCCACGGCTGAGGGCCATAACCTTGAAGCGCTCTCCCATCTCGGTAGGGAGGGTAAGCCGCTTGACCCCCTGCATCATATCGAGAAAACGCGCGGTCTCATTCGGGTCGACCTCAGCCACCATCTGGTCCAGACCACAGCCGATAAGGAAGTTGGCCTGGGTAGTGTAACCGGAGACCTCCAGCCCCACCGCCTGAGCTCTCACTGCTATGGCGGTGAAGTCGACATGGGCGGTGATATCCTGCAGCCCTGGGTAGAGCAGAGGATCTGGGTGGGCGCGGTGGCGGTAGTGACACATCAGGGTACCGGTAGAGCGTTGCGGGTGGTAATACTCTGCCCGGGTGTAGCCGTAGTCTATCAGCAGCATGGCACCCGCCTTGAGCCTACCTGCCATCTCCTCTATCCAAGAGGGGGCACGCATATTCAACTCCGACTCGTAGCCTGTTGTTAGCTCCACCCCAAGGGCGTCCACCGCCTGTTCCAACCCAGGACTCTCTGGTTCTCTCCAGACAAGGCGCAGGTGGTCATCACTCCACTCGACAAATTGCTCCATGATGCCGCTGCCCTCGATCCTAAAACGGTGCACCGGCATCGCATCCAGTAGCTCGTTGGCCAGCACCACCCCAGAGAAACCACTGTCTGGTAGAGTATCCAGCCACTCCACTAACGGTAGCAGTTGGGGGATCTGCTGTTGCAGGGTCTGTTGTTGACGCTGGCGCAGATCTGGACTCACCTCGAGGATCAGATAACGCCCCGGCAGTTGTCCCTGTTGCTCCAGTTCGGCCAGCAGGTCGGCAGCAAGACGACCGGTGCCCGCCCCCACTTCCAGCAGATCGCCACCTCCGATTGAGTGTAGTATCTGGCCGCTCTGGCGGGCCAGACAGCGCCCGAAGATGGGGGAGATCTCGGGGGCAGTGACAAAGTCCCCCGCCTCTCCAAACTTGAATGCGCCGGCGGTGTAGTAACCCAGACCTGGGGCGTAAAGTGCCAGCTCCATGTAGCGATCGAATGCAATGGTGCCGCCCTGGCGCTCCATCTCCTGCCGCATAGTAGCGACCAACTGCTCGCTGTGGGCGACCGCCTCTGCGGTCGGCTCCGGCAGCTCCGTGATGCTGGTTGGTGGAGTTGCAGTAGACACCATTTTCCTCTCTTGCCAAATTCAGGTTAAAGTTAGGGAAACTCTTATCATTCCCTCCCAACTTGTGGGGAGGGTTAGGGTGGGGAGTTCAATTATACTCCCCCTCCCAGCCTCCCCCACTAGTGTGGGAGGGGTAAAACTGTATGATGCAGAGTCTACCAACAGTGGAGAGTTTCTGTGGAGTCTATTTCTAACCAACTTGCCGGCAGGGTCGCGCTGGTTACCGGCGGCGCCCAACGTATCGGTGCAGAGATCTGCCGCAGCCTGCACCGGGAGGGGATGGATCTGGTAATCCACTACCGCAGTTCCGCTGCTGCCGCAGAGAAGTTGCGGGATGAGTTACAGCAGCAGCGGCCAGAATCGGTACTCCTGCTCCAGGCGGATCTACAACAGAGTGCGGAGCTGCCCAAGTTGATAGTGCAGATTCACGCCTGGCGGGGGCGACTCGATCTACTGGTAAACAACGCCTCCAGTTTTTACCCAACGGCGGTTGGAGAGACCACTGAAGGGCAGTGGGACGACCTGATGGGGAGCAACCTGAAGGGACCATACTTTCTCTCCCAGGCGGCAGCACCACTACTCCAGGCAACGGACGGCTCCATCGTCAATATGGTAGATATTCATGCCGAACGACCTCTAAGCGGCTACCCGGTCTACTCTATGGCCAAGGCAGCCAATGCGATGATGGTGAAGGCACTGGCCCGTGAGCTGGGCCCAGAGGTGAGGGTCAACGGGGTGGCCCCAGGGACTATCCTGTGGCCGCAAGAGGGGCTGGATGAGCAGCAAAAAGAGCAGATCCTCTCCCGCACGGCGCTACAACGTCCCGGTGAACCTGCGGATATCGCCCGTACCGTGCTGTTCCTTGCCCGGGACGCCGTCTACATCACCGGCCAGATCATCGCAGTGGATGGCGGACGTAGTATTCAGCAGTAGGGCAGAATGGCTGTTCAGGCGGTATTTAAGCTCATTTGAACTATGTCCAACAAGGCTGGCCCCAAGATCATCGCCTGTTTGAGTTTTAGCTTGATCAACACCAAGCTAAAGCAGAAATAGATCTGTTATCATGCTACCAGTATCCAAGATTCCAGTAGATGCAAGCACAATCATCACAGCCTGACTTTTACAAAAAGAAATAAATATGAAGGGGATTACTAGCCACAGACTGATCGTTCTGGTCTCTATCTTCCTTGTTGCCTTTGGAAACATAGCTTTCTTTTCCAATGTAACAAAGGTCTACCCGCCAAACGCAGATAACATCGCCTTCTTGGTCTCCCTGGCGCTTCTTTATTGTAGCATCAACATTATTTTCTTATCACTGATCTGCTTCAGATATACCATCAAGCCGGTGTTGATCGCTGTTCTTTTAGTATCGTCCATCACCGCATATTTTATGGACACCTATAACGTTATCATCAATGGAGAAATGCTTGATAACGTATTCAACACCAATGCGGCAGAATCTTTCGATCTGCTCAGCCCGAACATACTCCTATACCTCGCCCTGTTGGGGATAGCTCCATCGCTCCTCGTGTATAAAGTGCGAATAATTAAACAGAGCTTTAAACAGGCAGCCATGATTAGGATGACGACCATCATTGTCGCCCTATGTATTGCAGTTTCCGGCACGTTTATGTTCGGCAATTTTTATGCATCTTATATTCGGGAACACAAACTACTTAGGTTCTATGCCAATCCGATTTACTACATATACGCGATCATTAAATATCCTGTCGAACACTCTAGCGTGGCAACGGTACAACTTAATAAGATCGGCCAGGACGCCATGATCCCAGAAGCCGACACTAACCGTGAATTGATCATCCTGGTGGTTGGAGAGTCAGCCCGGGCAGACCGGTTCTCTCTAAACGGATATTCAAAAAAGACCAACCCACTGCTGGAGCAGGAGACCCTGCTCAGCTTTAACAACACATGGGCCTGTGGCACCTCCACCGGTATCTCTGTGCCCTGCATGTTTTCCATCTATGACCATGACCATTACCTAAATGGCAAGGCAAACGCGATTGAAAACATGTTGGACGTACTACAGCATGCCGGCATAAATATCCTCTGGCTGGATAACAATTCCGATTCAAAGGGCGTGGCTGAAAGGGTTACTTATAAAAACTATAGAACAGCAGAGAATAACTCGATATGTGACACAGAATGTAGAGACGAGGGGATGTTAGCCAATCTGCAAACCTACATTGACCAACATCCGCAAGGGGATATCTTCATCATTCTGCATCAGATTGGCAATCATGGACCCGCATATTACAAACGATATCCCAAGGAATTTGAACGCTTCATACCTGCATGTCACACCAATCAACTGGAGGAGTGCAGTAACGAAGAGATCAATAATGCATACGACAACGCTATCCTGTACACCGATTATTTCCTATCCAAGACCATAGCCCTGCTAAAACAGAATGAAGACAACTTTGAAGCGGCCATGTTCTATGTTAGCGATCATGGCGAATCACTCGGCGAGAACAATATGTACTTGCACGGACTGCCTTATATGCTCGCGCCGGAGACCCAAACCCATGTGCCAATGATCATGTGGTTCGATAAGGGTTTTTTAGAAGAGGATATTGATCTTCCTACACTACAGAACAAGATCAGCAACAAATACACCCACGACAACGTCTTTCATACCATACTGGGCCTGTTTGAACTGGAAACAACCATCTACGACAAGGGGCTGGATATCGTAGACCACACCGAAGAATACATAGATGAGGAAAACCCCCGTCCTGGCAAATAGCTTAACCGAGCCCGGTCAGTTCCACCGGGCTCAATATATGTTTGCTCTGATCGAACTCGCCCCATAGTTCGGAATAGCTCTTGTCGTTTATGGGATGGCGCTCGTTCCCAGCCACTTCTGCCAGCGGCCCCAATACAAACGCATATTCCAAAATCTCCGGACGCGGCAATTCAAGGGACTCCGTCTTGATGATCTGGTCTCCGTACAACAACAGATCAATGTCCAGGCTCCTGGCAGCAAATTTGGCGCCACCCCTGGTGCGGCCATGATTGTCTTCAATCTCTCGAAACCGCTCAGTAAGATGCGCCACTGACCAGTCGGTATCAAACCCAACTACCAGGTTATAGAACGGACTACCATCAAACCCAAAGGATGCGTTCTCATATACTTGCGAGATTATAAGCTGCCCAAAAGAGTCACGGAGCGCCCTTATGCCTCCTACGATGCTGGTCTCTCGATCGATATTACTACCGATACTGAGCCAGACTCTTGTCGGCTGGCTCAACCCCTTGCGCCCCGTTCGATGGTCACGCCTACACCACTTGCCCCGCGGATGGCACCGCTCTTGTTGATAGTAAGCCGCACCCACGGCACATCAAACTCCTGCCGAATGATCTCAGCACAGCGCTCTGCCAAGGTCTCGACCAGCTGAAACTCACTGGCCTCGACAAACTCGATCAGCCGCTTTGCCACCGCCTTGTAATCGAGCGTGTCATCGATCTGGTCACTGGCCGCGGCCCTGCTGATATCGGTACCCATCTCCAGATCGAGCAGCACCTTCTGTTTGATCTCCCGCTCCCAGTCAAATATACCGATAACGGTCTCAATCTCTAGGTTGCGTAAAAAAACAATATCCATTCTCTCTACCTGTACCGATGCTTTAGAGTTAGGCCCCATGGTAAACAGGCGGCACAAGAAGTACAAATAACCTTGACCACCATGGTGCTAAACCCTGAAAATCGACGGATCAAAGCAACTGCAGCCCATATCCCATGATCGAATACACCCTAATTATTGCCGCCTATCTCCTGGGCTCCCTCTCTAGCGCCATCATCGTCTGCCGCCTGATGGGGTTGCCAGACCCACGCACCGAGGGCTCCAACAATCCTGGGGCCACCAATGTATTGCGTCTCGGTGGCAAGAAGGCTGCGGCAATCACCTTGCTGGGAGATACGCTTAAGGGGTTTATCCCGGTATTGGCAGCCAATCTGCTGGGATTGGCCCCCCTCTATCTGGCCGGGGTAGCACTGGCCGCCATTCTGGGCCACCTCTATCCGCTGTTTTTTGGTTTTCGTGGAGGTAAGGGGATAGCCACCACCATCGGCACCCAATTGGGACTAGGCTGGCAGATCGGGGGCAGCGTGATCCTGATCTGGCTGTTTGTCTCCAAGGCACTCAAGATCTCCTCCGTGGCGGGACTGATCGCAATGGCCCTGGCGCCGATCATCATCTGGCTGTTCTGGCCAGCCCCTGAGCTGATCGGCATGCAGTTAGGAGTGAGCCTGCTCCTGTTCTGGCGTCATCGGGAGAATATCAGACGGCTACTGGATGGATCTGAGGATCGGATTAAGCCTACAGGGTAGGCTCTATATGCCCCCCCTTGGGGGAACTCGATACCCACTTGAGCGGGTATTTTAGTATCGGTAATTAATTTCACAGCCTTAATTAGTTCGAACACTTTTTTACCTCTGCGCATTGGCTGCGAGCCCCTTTCTTTTAGACAAGTAAAAGAAATAGGCTCGTAGCCCTTGCTGGGAGTATGGAAAATACTCAGAAGGACAAAGGCTACGAAACTAATTACCGATGCTGCTGAAAGTGAAAGATGCTCGAAAGGCTAAGGGCTGCGAAACTAATTGCAGATGCAGAACCATACAGCGCAATGCCCGTTGCTGTTGCGCCCTACGCCCTAGTAAGGGGTGGGATCTCCTTCCCAGCCCTGCCGAATATCTTTGATCGCCGCTACCCTGGCGGCTCTTATCCGTTCGGCGATCTTGTCGCTATCCTTGAGTCCGTCACTCAATTTGCCCCCATCCACTGCCGCCGCCGCGTCTCTGGCAGCGCGCATGAAATCGGCCTGGGGATAGGGGCGCTCCTCATCTCCCGGACTGCCGCGCGCATCGGCTGTGCAGGCGGCCAGGAACTGCTCAAAACGCTCTGGACGGCGTAGTGCATCCAGTGCTAGCAGACTCCTGAGGATGGTCGTGGGGCGCATCTCCAGCGCCCGATGACAGTGCATATGGTAGCGGCAGGTGAGGATAGCGAGATCGCGCCACTCATTGGAGATCTGCAACCTCTTGGCCAGTGTCTCGACCAGTTTGACCCCACGCTCCTCATGACCGATATGCCGGGGCAACATCTCCTTAGGTGTGGTCCCCTTGCCCAGATCGTGCAGCAGGGCGGCAAATCTAACCGCCGGCTCGCTGCTGAGGCGGCACGCCTGTTCCAGTACCAGCAGTGAGTGGATACCACTATCGATCTCCGGGTGGTACTTCTCCGGCTGGGGGACGCCGAACAACCGGTCCAGTTCGGGCATAATGCGCGCCAATACTCCGGTCTGCTGCAACAGTCGAAAGAACTCGCTGGGGTGATCCTCATCCAGGGCCTTGGCGATCTCGGCACAGAGCCGCTCCGGTACCAGATCGTCCAGTTCACCGGCGGTGACCATCTCTTGCACCAGTTGCAGGGTCTCAGCGGCAATCTGAAAATCGAGATGGTGATAACGGGCGGCAAGGCGTGCCAGACGCAGCACCCGGATGGGGTCTTGTCGAAACGCTGGTGTGTGGCGGAGTTGCCGCTGCTTTAGATCCTCCTGGCCACCACAGGGGTCTATCAGTTCGCCATCAGGGGCGAGTGCCATGGCGTTGATGGTTAGATCGCGTCGTGACAGATCCTGTTCAACCGTGACATCTTCGCCTGCATCGCCCCGGGGCAGGGCGTACTCTTCATGGGTCTTTGGATGGAGGAACACAGGGAAATCTTTGCCGACACGGCGATAGCCAAGCCGCTCCAGCTCCTCTGGAGAGGTTTCAGTGGCCAGCCAGTCACGCTCGGAAACTGTGCGTCCCAGAAGCTGGTCTCGCACCGCCCCGCCTACAAGATAGATCTTCATTGGTCAAATGCTACACGCTCGTGCTAACTTTTGTCATCAGGGCTATTTTGGGGGGGTGGAGCAGTCCCATCGGAGATCGTCTCAGCGCCGATCTGTTCTATTTCAGGCGTGACAACAGTGCCATACAAGGCGAACAACTCCAGCTGGAAGAGAGCCTGAGGGCGGCGATTCCACGCATTATCACATCGCCTTATCCGCCCCTGGCTGAGGTCAGGGTTGAATTAGCCACCTAGTTTTGTATACATCTGTAACTCAGGATTCCTGCAGTGACAGCATCTCGCTCATACCTTCTGGGGATATGGGTTCGCTAAAGAGAAACCCTTGGGCCAGATCACACCCCTGCACGGCCAGCAGAACCAGCTGTTCTTCGGTCTCTACACCCTCGGCTACCACCTTCATGCCTAGGCTGTGGGCCATGGCAATTGCGGCATACACCAATTTTTGATCGGCCCGGTTCACGGTAATGTCATGGATAAAGTTACGCTCTATTTTGAGTATATTGAATGGGTAGTCGCGGAGATAGCTGAGGGATGAGTAGCCGGTGCCAAAGTCGTCCATGGCGATACTGATCCCTAACTCGCTTAAGGCGTTCAAGGTATCCTTTACGTAGCCATGACCACTCATCAGTACCCCCTCAGTGATCTCAAGCTCCAGGGATTCTGTCGAGACTCCAGTCTGTTTTATTATCTGTTTTATGGATTTCAACAGGTTTGGATCACGGAACTGTCGAGGTGATAGATTGATAGCCACGACAAATAGTTCCCCCTGTTGCCGCCGCCATTCGGCAGCCCAGCCAAGCGCCTGTTGCAATACAAACTGACCGAGCGATACGATTACTCCGGTCTGTTCGGCAATGGGTATGAACTCAGTGGGAAGCACCTCTCCCAGTGCCGGGTTGCGCCAGCGTAACAGGGCCTCAGCTCCGATGATCTTACTGCTACTAACATCTATCTTGGGCTGATAGCAGAGATGGAATTCCCCTCGCTCCAGGGCGCCGCGCATCTGCTCTTCCAGGAGCAGACGCCGGGATACACCATAGTTCATCTCTTCAGTGAAGTAGGAGTAGGTGTTGCGTCCCCTCTCTTTGGAGTGATACATGGCAGAGTCGGCATTCCGCAGAAGATCTGATTGGGTCTCACCATCATATGGGTAGATCGCGATGCCAATGCTGGCGGTTAGAATCAGCTCACGGTTGTCTATATTGAAAGGCGCTCTTAGACCGTCAAGTATATTTTCAGCCACCAGACTGACGTCGTCCGCTGTCGCAATTTGGCCCAGCAGTATGATGAATTCATCACCACCAAGACGTCCTACCGTATCGCCACCGCGTACCCTGCTGCTCAGGCGTCGTGCCGCTTCGATTAGAAGTTTATCTCCGACCTCATGCCCCAGGGAATCATTGATCTTTTTAAAATCGTCAAGATCAATAAACATCACCGCCATTCGATCTTGGTTGCGCTGAGCCTCTCTTGTTAGCTGGGTCAGCCGGTCAATAGAAAGAAAGCGGTTAGGTAGGTTGGTTAGGGTGTCAAAGTGGGCCTGGCGCAGGATCTTCTCTTCCTGTAGTTTGCGCTCTGTAATGTCTAGGAAGGTGACTACAACCCCGACCATTTCACCGTTACGATGAATTGGATGAGACCAGTATTCAATAGCAAAACTGCTGCCGTCGGCACGCCACATTACCTCGGTATCATTATGGGACGGTTTGCTGGATGACAGGACGCTATAGATTGGACACTTAGCTTCAGGCATGCTGCACCCATTATGGCTGCTATGGTGGATCAGGCTGTGCATGTTACGGCCTATAAATTCGCTACTGTCTTGATAGCCTAATATGTCCACGCATGCCTGATTGGCGAAGGTGCAGTTGCCCTGCATATCAAGCCCGTAGATTGCCTCGGCAGTGGAGTTAAGTAGATCCTGTATTCGATGCTTACTCTCTAGTTGTAACGATTCGGCCAGTTGGAGCTTCTCCGCCATATTGTTAAAGGCCGCGGTCAGATCGTTCAGCTCATCTGTCTCATTCGCTGGTAACCTGGCGGTCAGATCACCCATGGCGAGTTTGTTGGCCATGGATTGGAGCATGGATAGTCGACGGGTGACCAGCCAGTGTAGTAGCCAGCCACCGAAGGAGAAGGTCAAGGCGAAGGCGATCAAGCGCCCCCACATGTCTTCCAGTCGTTGGGTCAACACCTGGTTATCGATAAGGCTGGCAGGAAGTTTTATGCTAAACACCCCGTATAGGTCGCCAAGCTTGTAGTTGAATGCAGAGGTATATGCTTCTGCAATGGATGGTATCGCCTCATCACGTTGCCCGTGGCACTGCAGGCACTGTTGCTCAACCCAGATGGGGCTTGAGAAGTGGTAGTAAGGTTGTCCTTCTGAATCATCAACATAAACCAGACGATCTTGTTGCTTTTGGTTGGCGCGAAAATAGGTCATAGCCGCCAGTTCCGTCTTGTCTGCCTGATTGTCCGGATTACGTGGACGGTCAGAGACATTTTTAAAGACCAGCCCTTTTGCACTCATGTCCTGTAGCTCATTAGATATACGGTTCATCGAGTGGGCTGGTAGAAAGCCGATTGTGTCCATATTTATCGTGAGACCGCTGCGGATAAATTGACGCTGATAGACCCGGCGTAGCGCCAGTATGATATCCCTTACCTCCATGCCATCTTGGCGCAGGTCTGCAATTATCTGTATCTTGGTATGCCGGTAGCCTATGAACTCAACCAGAGAGAAAGTGGTGATCAACGTCAGGCCAAAAGAGAGCAGTAGTTTTGATCGAAGCTTCATGACTTGCTACTGTCCCTGTTGATTCACACTAGCTATATCATAAAGATAACGCTGGTCTAGCATGAGGACGCTGAACATATAAGTGGCTTCTTGATGTGAATCCATATACTTTGGCCTATAAAGCAACTGCATCTAATGTTAAAACTTATTACCGACATAATAGACTATTTATGGCTGTGGCCAGATCTTGGCCTGTTTTTATTGTTGGGCCTAGTGGCTGGGGTGCTGGCTGGATTGCTGGGTGTAGGCGGTGGCTTGATTATAGTCCCGGCTCTGCTATGGCTATTTCAGTCCAAGGGGTTTAGCCCGGAAGTAGTAATGCATCTCGCTGTCGGCACCTCGCTGGCTACAATCGTAGTCACCTCCGTCTCATCTATGGTTGCCCATCATCGGCGGGGAGCGGTGTTGTGGCCACTGGTAGCGCGGCTCTCTCCCGGAATTGTGCTGGGTGCCCTGGCGGGCGCGGCGATCGCTGATTTGTTCTCCTCTATATGGTTACAGCGGATGTTTGCCTGTTTTATCATCCTGCTTGGTCTGAAGATGGCTTATGGTGCGCAGGTTGAGGCGCGGCGGGGGTTGCTGGGGCGCGGTGGCATGTTTCTAGCCAGCTGGGTGATTGGAACGGTTTCTGCCATGGCAGGTATTGGCGGTGGCTCTCTTACGGTCCCTTTTCTGCACTGGAATAGCATCTCTATACGCAATGCAGTGGCCACCTCCAGCGCCTGTGGTCTGCCAATTGCTTTGGCTGGGATGTGCGGCTTCCTCATTGCTGGGTTTGGTCATATCGGTCTGCCACCAGGTAGCACCGGTTTTGTTTACTGGCCAGCATTGCCAGGGATAACTGTTGCCACGTTGTTGTCCGCCCCACTTGGGGCCCGTATGGCGCATACCATTTCCGTAGAGGCGCTACGGCGTGTTTTTGCGTTACTATTGCTGCTAATGGGGGTTAAGCTTCTGTTTGGAGGCTAAATAATTTGCTAAGTTACTTGCCACGGGGTGTATATATTGATTATCTTGGTGTCTTGGATGTAATCGGGGGCTATTTAGTATGGCGACAAGTAGAGAAGAGGCCAACGAACGGCGCAAACGCGCCACAGAGATGGTGGACAAACTATTAGTGGAACGACAGGAAATGCTACGGCTTTTCTGTCAGGTGTCCGGCCTGGAACCATACAATTCCGCAAAACCTGTGCAGGAAGTATTGGGTGAGTTCTGCCAGGTACTAATGGACTATATGGCCTTTGGCCATTTTGAGATCTATGATCGTATCTCTCGCAATGAGGAACGGCGTAGCAGTGTGATTCGTGTGGCGCAAGAGGTCTATCCAAAGGTGGTTGAGGCGACAGATGCCGCGGTGGCATTCAACGACAAATATGACTCATCCGAACATCAGGTTAATCTTGATCAGCTTTCACATGATCTCTCTGTGCTGGGTGAGGAGTTGGCCACCAGAGTAGAGATGGAGGACAAGCTGGTTGCAGCAATGATGGTTTAATATGGGGCTTTTTTTTAATCGCAATAGACGATTTCGCTGGCAGCCTGATAGTGAGGAGTTCATTGCATGGTTGCGCGCCCCTATACCCTTCTCCTTCTCCATAGAAAGCTTCCCAATCGGGGTAGATAACGCTCACATAGATATCTATCTGAGTCCGCAATTCACCGGCCTGGCCCGTTCTCTGGTGCAGCGTATGTTGCTGTATGAGTTGGGGGATGACAGCTGGGGGAAGGCGTCCTCGCCACCTCCAGTTGCAGATATACGCGCCTTCGAGGCAGCATATACAGGGATGATGGAGACCGGGGTGAACCTAGTGCGGAAGAGCGCTCGTCCCGGTCAGGTGCAGTTGCTCCAGCTTGCCGCCATGAAGTTCTTATTGCAGGTGGTTGGCAGCGAACTGGAAATCTATCGTAGTCAGCTGCAACATGGACGTTCTGATAGTTGGGGGGATTCCGGGCGGGAGTTGGAGTTTCATGAGCGTCTTGTAGCGCTGGCTAAAGATGAGGCGGAGCTACGTTATCGCATTACCCGTAAACTGTTCCAGCACATCTATAAGCTGGAGAATACAGCCCTGCGCAAGTTGCGCAAATCTGTACTGAGTAGTTCCTGGCCTGTTCCCAAAGAGATGCTGTTTAATCCTATCCTGCAGATATCCAGCGTGTGGGTCGATGAACAGATGATGAAGCACTACTCACTGGCCCTCCTGGACAGGGACGATCCCGAAGGATTTGAACAAATAAATCGTCTTGTGACAGGACTGTTTGAGGAGTATCTACCGGATTGGGGACAGCCGACTGCAGGAGTTGCGGTAGATAAAGGTGGTCATGGTGGCGATGTGGCGCAGATGCTACGACAGCGCGGTGATCAGGGTCTTTTGGATAGTTTTTTTGAGATGGAGTTTCTGCTTGGGCGCGCCCTGCAGGAAAAAGAGTATCGGCAAGAGCGCTCTTCCTGGCTGGACCGGCCGGATAATTTTGACCTCATCCTGCAAGATAGCTGGGCCAGTAAGACAGGGGTCATAAGTCAGCAGCGGGGTCGGCCGCCAGGGTTGTCAGAGAGTGATAATTGGCACCATTTTTTATCCGATATATACCGCCAGTTGTACCGCGCGCATCTTCTGCGCAAGGTGTTGGCAGCGCGAGAGGTGTCGACGGTCTATGCAGAGTTGCATGGTGTAGTGCCGGCACGGCTAATCTACCACTACTTGGCAGGTATCGTCTCTCGCCGGAAGTTGATGCGCAGGCTGTCTAGTATCAGATCCATGCTATCACCAGATGAAGTGCGGCGAGTTATGGATGCCGCCGCCGCCAGGATTAAGCGCATGCCCAAGAGACGGGCGCGCAGGATACTGTTGCACTTCCTGAAAGATTTTGCCGTGTTGCGACGCGATCTCAAGTTGGCGTATCAGACTTACCGCATAATGGATCATATTCGTATTCTGACGCGAGATGATGAGGTGGAGCTGTCACGCAGTAATGGAACCCTGCAAGAGTTTGTACTGCATACCGAACAGCGGTTGCAGCAGCGCCGTATCCGTAATCATGTAATTATCAAAGCAGACGTCAGGGGTTCAACCACAATTACTGCGCAACTGCGGGAACGCAACCTTAATCCAGCCTCGCATTTTAGTCGTAATTTCTTCCAGCCAATAACCGGGCTGCTAGATAATTTTGGGGCTAAAAAGGTGTTTGTGGAAGGAGACGCGGTGATTCTGAGTATCTTTGAGTATGAGGATGCCCCGCATAGGTGGCTCTGTGTCGCCCATGCTTGCGGCGTGGCGCAAAAAATACTGCAGGTGGTGGATGCACAGAATGTGCAGAACCGGAAATTTGGGTTGCCGGATTTGGAGCTGGGGATTGGCATATCATTCAATGATGAAGCACCAGCATTTCTATATGATGGTGACCATGAGATCATGATTTCTCCGGCTATCAATCGTGCTGACCAGCTATCATCATGCTCATATAATTTACGTAATAGTTCTCTTGCCACACAGATAAAGCGTGGTGTTGAAGTGGTTATCCCTATGGAACAGGATATTTCACAAAAGCAGACTACAGACTGTACGCTCCGGTATAACGTTAATGGTATTGAGCTAGATGTAATGGCCTTTCTGAAGCTGAAAAATGAGCTGGCTATGCGTCGTGCCGGTGTCTCTGTGGAGGGCTACAGCAGCAAGAGTATTTTTTATGCAGGGCGTTATCCAGATCGTAAGGGGACGATGCGTTGGTTGGTAGTGCGGGAGTCGCCGGTTTGTCTCTGGATCGACAATGGTATCAGTGATGAGGAGGAGTGGGGTCGTCGCTTCTATGAAGTGATCACCGACCAAGAGGCGATTACTACGATCAAACAGAAGTTCGCATCGAGGAGTGAGCACCATGACTCAGTTGATACAGATCTCTCAGATGATTCACCTTTTCTCCACTAAGCAGGGCGCGATACCTGGGTTAGCTCCATCCATTTTACGATAAGCGGCTGCCGCTGAGCAGCTCTCACTTCAGGAGTGGTGGCCAGGGGGTATCCAAGGGCTTAATCGGCGCCATTCTGCTGGCTAGACGTTGTTGCTCTAGCCCTAAGCGTTGTTGGTATATGATGCTGTAGGCCAGCACTCGCTGGAGATAGAGCCTAGTCTCTTTGAATGGTACCAAGGCTACCCACAGCTCTGCCTCCATAGTTTCATCCGGCATCCAGGCGTTTACTCTGTGTACCCCGGCATTGTATGCGGCGGTAGCAAGAACCTGATTCTGCTCTAGTTGATCCATGGCTCTACGCAGGTGTGCACTGCCAAGCTTTATATTCAACTCTGGTTGTAGCACGGCCTCTCCTCGTGGTGGGCGCAGTCCAAGTTTCTTTGCTTCGGCACGGGCGGTCTTTGGCATCAGCTGCATCAGACCCTGTGCTCCTACCGGCGAGTGGGCGTCGCGCATAAAGGCGCTTTCCTGTCGAATTACTGCAAATACCCAGGCAGTGTCCAGTTGCTGTTGTTGCGCCATGGTCTCTATCTCTGGGCGGTGTTCCAGTGGAAAGCGCATCTCCATGTCCTGCCACTGTTTGCCCTGTGCAAGGGCGAAGATGGCGCGTTCATGCCAACCCCAGTCGTGAGCGAGTTGCGCTGCAGCCTTTAATTTCTCTCCCTCCAGATCACGGACGACATACGTCCACTCCCTGCGTGCATCCTGTATGCGCTCAAGGAGGTACAGCTCTCTAGCCCGCCTTATTCCAGGTAACTCAGATAGCCACTTGAGTTTTGCATTGTCTGCTGTCAAGGCGACATGGCCAAACTGATATGCGCTCTGCAGACGGTCAGCGGCCAGGAAGCCATGATAGCTCCGCTCTTTTGCCAGTTTCTTCCAGATGGCTTGCGCTGTAGCGCTATCGCCCTGCTCATATCTGGCCCGCGCATCCCAATATTGCCATGTCTCAGTCTGCCTTAGCTCTGACGGCAGGGCAGATATCCAGCGCTGAACCCGTTCCCAGTCACGATGGAGCAGGGCGGCACGGATACGTGCCTCTGCAAGTCTGGTATCCTCGTTGTCAGGCTTGATCTCGTCTAGTGTGGCGAGCAGATCTGGTTGTTTATCTCGTATCATGGCGTAGACCAGATAGAATTCAGCCATACGTTGCTGCTTGACGCTGAAGGGGTGTTTTTTTGCTAGTCTTTGCCAGCTCAATCGGGCCCGTACACCATCTTCGCGGGCCAGCTGCCGGATACCGTGTAGCAGAATCTGCTCTTCTAGCGGTGAGGGGATGTTCAGCTCGCTGATGAGCTCAATCTCCTCTGGGTTGCGGTGGAGCTGGAGCCAGCGATCAAGCCAGGGTTGTTGCGCGGCTGGAAGAAGGCTGCGCAGATGACGGGCAAGCTCGACCCGGCGGGCTTGCATAGCCAGCTCGATCCGTTGCCATACCAGTTCGGTGGTAAGTTGACCGGCGTTACGCCAGGCCGCGAACACGGGGTCGCATGCATCTGGTTGCGAGTTACCGTGCAGCCAGAGCTCCTCTACCTGTGGCAGTGCTTGGTTGGCCTGCCCAGTCTGTAGCTGTGCCTGGAGATAGTTACAGCGGCGTCTGGTGTTGCTATCTGGCAAGTAAAATTTTAGGTAGCTCTCCCAGCGGCCCTGTTTTGCGAGCTGATCCAGCCAGGCATTGCGTAGGAGCCGGTTGAGAGGAAGATCTTGGTTGTTCTCCAGGTAGCTGTTTATTTGGGTATCGCTCACGGTTTTTAACTGCTGCCGTAGTTCCATGTACTCCAGATATGGCAGCAGTGGATACTCTTTGAGCTTTGCCTTGAGTGCCAGATAGTGGCTGTTATCACCTTTTTTGAATGCACTTTCGGCGGACAGAAAGGTGTCGCGCTGGATGGCGTTGCTGTCCATATCGGCGGCAGATGGTTGCAGTGGCAGTATTAGCAGGCAGCATCCAAGGTAGCGGCCCCATATTCTATGGTTCAATTTCTTTCGTCTCCAGGCGAGTGTGGTTTGATTATGCTATATAGTCTACCTATCGTGCTACCTTGATTAGTTGCGCGGTTACCACCATGTTGTTTCGTTAATGGTGCCCTACAGCGGAGATGAGTCAATGAGTAGTGATATAGAAAATCGTAAGATGGAGCTAGGTAGCGGGATAGCCGCCTATGAGGCCAAATATTTCGGGGATGCAGTAAAGCTGCTATATCCGCTGGCCGACCAGGGGGAGCCAGAGGCTCAGTATCGCATGGCGATAATGGCGCAGAATGGTCTGGGTATGGTGCAGAATGAGTTGATGGCCTACAAAAACATGCGGGCTGCGGCTGAGGCTGGCCTTGCCCTGGCCCAGCACGGTCTGGGTTTTATGTACCTTGAGGGTGAGTGTGTCGGGCAGGACTTTACCCAGGCGGTGGAGTGGTTCACCAAGGCGGCAGAGCAGGGGATGAGCGGCTCCCAGACCACCCTGGCGATGCTGTATGAAGAGGGGCGCGGGGTGGAGCAGGATCTGGAAAAGGCGAAAATGTGGTACGAAAAGGCGGGATTTTAACGCTATTTACGGTAAACTCCAGAAAAGTTGTATATTTGAATAGCTGTAAAGGCGCGCTGGCCTACGCTCAATATGACCTATGTTTGCGCCGCTCCCTGACCGCCGCTGCAAGCGTTCGCAGCAGGGGTTCGCTATCTTGCCAATCTATACAGGCATCGGTGATGCTCTGGCCGTAGGTCAGCTCCAGCTCACTACTCCACTCCTGATTACCGGCCACCAGGTTGCTCTCTATCATGCTGCCGATGATGCGCTCATCCCCACGGGAAATCTGACTTGCCACATCCCGTCCTACATCTAGCTGTTTCATGTGCTTTTTCCGGCTATTAGAGTGGCTAAAATCTATCATCATGCGGGGTGTTAGCCCCGCCGCCTCCATCTCCTCGGCAGCGATATTGACGCTCTCGGTATCATAGTTTGGACGGATACCGCCGCGCAGGATAACATGGCAGTCACTATTGCCGCTGGTGGAAAAGATTGCCGAGCGCCCCTGTTTTGTAACAGACAAAAAGTGGTGTGGCTGAGAGGCAGACCTGATCGCATCCAGGGCAACCTGCAGACTGCCGTTAGTGGCATTCTTGAAGCCAACCGGGCAGGATAGCCCTGATGCCAGCTCGCGGTGTACCTGGCTCTCGGTAGTGCGGGCCCCGATGGCTCCCCAACTGATCAGATCGGCTATATATTGCGGGCTAATTGGATCCAGATACTCGGTACCTGCCGGTATGCCCATGTTATTGATATCCAACAGCAGCTGGCGGGCCAACCGGAGACCCCGGTTGATATGGAACGTCCCATCGAGATCAGGATCATTGATCAGCCCCTTCCAGCCAACGATGGTACGGGGTTTCTCAAAATAGACCCGCATTACCAATAACAGATCATCCTGTAGCTCTGTAACTATGGGCCGCAGTTTGCTGGCATATTCGCGGGTGGCATCCGGGTCGTGCGCAGAGCATGGCCCAATGACCACCAGCAGGCGGTCATCTTCGTCATTCAAGATTCGATGGATCGCCTCTCTGGCCAGGTATACAGTGGTGGCGGCGGTCTCCGTGATGGGACTCTCCTGGATTATCTTCTCTGGCGAGAGTAGCTCCTTGATTTCACGGATTCGTAGGTCGTCTGTTTGGTGAGTCATGATGATTCTATATCCCAAATTAAGTGTCTCGATTATAGGATAAATCGGTGCTATTTCGGGAATTTGTAAGCGTGGTTTGTGCTGATAAGGTAGAATAGGGTAGTGACTTTAACTAAATTCTGGCGGTACACAAGCGACACTCCTAAAAACCGCAGTTGATCGCCCCATACTGAAAGTAACGTGAGGATATGACGCCAGTTTGTTTAGATAATACAATGGTTCACCTATTGGGTGAATTACGCTACAGGCCAAATGGCACGCCTCTGACGGCGCATAGCGGTGTTGCAACTCCTTGGAATAGAATCACTATTCCGCGTCGTTGCGCCTTGCTCTGCACCCTCTTGGATGCACCCTTCAGCCTGACCAACTACGGTTTCTAGGAAAATGGCTGGGCAAGATTATTCACTATTGAGCGGCATTGATCTACCGGCAGATTTGCGGCTGCTGGAACAGCATCAGCTTGCCCCGCTAGCAGATGAGTTACGTCATTTTTTGATCGAAACAGTCTCTCAGACAGGAGGCCATTTGGCCGCAGGCCTGGGAGTGGTCGAGCTGACGATCGCCCTGCACTATGTATTCGATACCCCCGATGATCGTTTGGTCTGGGATGTTGGGCATCAGGCCTATCCTCACAAGATTCTAACCGGACGGCGTGAACGCATGGCGACTCTGCGGCAGAAGGGTGGGCTTGCCGGCTTTCCAAGTCGTCAGGAGAGCCCGTATGACGCCTTCGGGGCTGGTCACGCCAGCACCTCTATCAGTGCCGCTTTGGGCATGGCTGCAGCGGCCAAACAGCGGGGTGAGGAGCGGCAGGTGGTGGCAATCATCGGGGATGCCGCCATGAGTAGCGGCATGGCCTTCGAGGCCCTCAACCACGCTGGCGCCCTGGATCTGGATCTGCTGGTAATCCTCAACGATAACGATATGTCCATCTCTGCTAGCGTGGGTGCGTTTCGTAATCACCTGGCACGTCTGCTCTCTGGTAAGTTTTACACCAAGGTGCGTGAGGGCGGAAAATCAGCCTTAAAAAATCTACCCCACCTAAGTCGCTTTATAGAGCGTTGGGAAGAGCACACCAAGGGTATGGTGATGCCTGGAACTATGTTTGAAGAGCTGGGTTTTAACTACATCGGCCCAATCGATGGCCACGACACGAATATCCTGGTGCGTACCCTAAAAAACATGAAGGCGATGCACGGTCCGCGTTTGCTGCATGTTGCGACCCAGAAGGGGAAGGGATATGAGCCTGCAGAGGGCAATCCCTGTTTCTATCACGGGGTGACGCCATTCGATCCAGAGACCGGCAAGATGGTAGAGCGGCCTGCTAAAACCACCTACACTGAGATCTTTGGTGAGTGGCTGTGTGCGGCAGCGGCGCAACACCAGGAGTTGATCGCTATCACCCCGGCGATGTGTGAAGGCTCGGGACTGAACAGTTTTGCCGCGCTCTATCCACAACGCTATTTTGATGTAGGCATAGCCGAGGAACATGCCCTCACCTTTGCCGCCGGTATGGCGTGTGAGGGGATGAAGCCGGTGGTAGCGATCTATTCCACCTTTCTGCAACGGGCCTATGATCAGTTGGCGCATGATATAGCGCTGCAGAATCTGGATGTCACCTTTGCCGTAGATCGTGCCGGCCAGGTAGGCGCGGATGGTCCAACCCATGCCGGTAGTTTTGATCTTAGCTATGCACGGGCGCTACCCAATATGGTAGTGATGGCGCCCGCCGATGAGCGCGAGTGTCGGCAGATGCTACAGACTGCACTGGAGTATGTTGGGCCAGCCCTGGTGCGTTACCCGCGGGGTAGCGGTTCAGAGGTTGCTGTGGAGGACGAGTTGACCACCCTACCCATAGGCAAGGGTGAGATCAAACGCCAGGGGCAGCGCATAGCCATTCTCGCCTTTGGCAGTATGTTGGCCCCGGCACTGGAGGTGGCGGAGTCAATGGATGCCACGCTGGCCAATATGCGTTTTGTAAAGCCATTGGATGAGGGGCTGATCGACACCTTGGCCGCAAGTCATGACTTACTAGTGACGGTAGAAGAGGGTGTAGTGCTTGGCGGAGCTGGTTCTGCGGTAAATGAGTTGCTGGCACGGTTGGATCACCAGGTACGGATACTCAACCTTGGGCTACCAGATCGCTTTATAGAACACGCCTCAGCATCCGAGCAACTGGTCGAATGCGGTCTGGATAGTGCTGGCATCACTCGTGCGATCAATGCGTTCGACAACAGTGATGTTGCTGGCGAACAGAAGATCGGTCATATCTAATACACAGCGGCAGAGATAGTACTGTTGTCTGATTAAATCCAGCGAAACAATTACATCATACCTTGCGCTTCCTGCTTCTCCCGTATCATCCGCAGGGCAAAATGCAGGGCATCGAGACGCTCTCCAACTAGGTTCTCTTCTGGTACCTGGGTGGTCACGCCATGCTTGCGCATCATATCGCATACCTGTTTGCGGCAGCCCACCATAAACACGATGCGCCCCGCTTCCTGGGCATTGTTGACTATATCGAACAGGGCGCGGGTAGAGGTGAAGTCGATCTGAGGCACATCGGTGAATTCAAGGATTAGTGCATCATACTCATCAAACTGGGCAAGTTTCCGCGTCATCCCTTTGGCTGCACCAAAGCTCATGGGGCCACCCAGGTGGAATAGCAGGATCCGTCCCTTTGCTTCCGCCAAGACCTCCGCCTCATCTCTTGAGAGGGGGGTATCTTCATCCACATCGCGGATGGTACTGATGCTGTTCAGTTGTAGCTCTACCATCCGGTTCATAAAGACCATACCAGCCATGGCCATGCCGATAGCAACTGCGATGATTAGATCAATAAAGACGGTCATGAAGAGCACAACCGCCATAGTGATGACGCCTGCCTTGGGGGCGATGTGCAGGCGTTTCAGATAATCCCAGTCGATGATATCGGTCCCAACCTTGATCAGTATCCCGGCCAGTACCGCATGGGGGATGTACTGAGCCACTGAACCGGCCCCCAGGACAATGGCCAGTAGCACAACGGCATGGAGGGAACCAGAGATGGGGGTCAGGCCGCCCGCTTTTACGTTGACCACGGTACGCATGGTTGCGCCGGCACCTGGCAGACCACCAAAAAAACCGGCAATGGTGTTGCCGATACCCTGACCGATCAGTTCACGATCAGATTTATGATAGGTTCGGGTCACATTGTCGGCCACCAGCGAGGTCAATAGAGAGTCGATAGTACCCAGGGCGGCCAGGGCGAGAGCAGATTTAATCATCTTTGGCAGCAAGGCAAGCTCAATGGTTGGCAACTGCAGGTGTGGTAGGCCGGTGGGGATATCACCCAGGATAGAGGCATTGCCATCGGCCATAAAGAATACATAGGTGAGGGTGCCAACGATTAGGGCCATCAGGGGTGAGGGGATAAGCCGGTTAAGCCTGTGCGGCATAAGATAAACAATGGCCAGTGATATCAGGCCAAGGATAACGGCATCCAGCACCATATTATCTAATGCCGCAGGCAATACAGCGGCCGATGCCATAGGGCCTGATTGAGCGGCAAACCCAAGCAGTGGTGGTAGCTGTAGCAGAATAATAATTACACCGATCCCGCTCATAAAACCGGATACTACAGGGTGTGGAACCAGCTCAATGAACTTGCCTATCTTTAAGATACCAAACATGATCTGAAACAGGCCGCCCATGACGACCACGGTAAAGGCAATTGCCGCAGCATGGGCCGGGTCCTGCGGGAACATAGAGGTGTACTGGGTGAAGATTGCGGCCAGGACCACGGTCATGGGGCCGGTGGGGCCGGATACCTGGGCCGGTGTACCGCCAAAGAGGGCGGCAAAGAAACCGACAAAAATGGCACCATACATGCCGGCGATGGGTCCGGCACCGGACGCTACACCCATGGCCAGGGCCAGGGGAAGTGCAACTACCGCCGCAGTTATACCGCCATATATATCACCGCGGATGTTATTGAAGTGTAAGCCGTTTATGAGATTCATGGTCGCCAGATTTAGTGAGTAAAATACAAACCGGGGCATCTTAACAGAATCCCCACTATAAGCGAGAGCCGCCTGTCCACGTAACAAAATATTAGATTACCCAATAAAAGTATTTGCGATATTTGTGGTGATTGCGGTTCTTCGCGGCTTGCTCAACTTCAAGTAAAGGCCATTATGGCTAGAGACCAGGATTCAGTAAGAGGTGGACGATCACGCCGCAGGCGTATCCGAGAAGGATTGCCGGCGTCCAGCGCAGGTGATAGAAGAAGGTGTAATGCGCCCGTGCCTGCCCCATCAACGCCACCCCGGCGGCGGAGCCTATCGCAATGATGGATCCACCGGTGCCAACGGCCAGGGTGACCAGCAGCCACTGGGCCTGGGACATATCAGGCATCATGGCCAGAACGCCGTACATTACCGGAATATCTTCCAGCAGTGGGGTCATCAGGCCGAGAGAGATGTTTGCTGTGGTCGCTCCCATCTGACCATAGAGTAGGTCGGAGGCCAGCTGGAGATAACCGAGATAGGCCAGGCCACCTACGGACATGGCGATACCGTAGAGAAAAAACAGGGTGTCCCACTCCGAGCGTGCTATGCGGGTAAAGATATCGAATGGATTCTCGCTGTCCAGTGCCACAGGACCGCCCATACCCTCCTCGTCGCTGGTGGCCGGCTCGGTTCTGCCATGGGTCCGCTTCAGGTAGTAGCCGAAGAACTGCAGGTAGGAGAGCCCCGTCAGCATACCGACTGCGGCCGGCAGCTCCAGTATGCCGCGGAAAAAGACCGCAGTAGCGATGGTGGCCAGGAACAGCAGGATGACTCGTTTGGCGCCACGCCGCATATGTACGTTGGAGGCAACCGATTTTGGTCTCTTCTTGGGGACCGCAAAATGCATGATCGTAGTGGGGACCAGATAGCTAACCATTGAGGCTGGCAGCAGCTTGAAGAACGACCAGAAACCCAAAGTGCCATCGGTTGCCACCACCCCCTCCTGCCATACCATCAGGGTGGTGAGGTCACCGAACGGGCTGAAGGCGCCCCCAGCGTTAGCGGCTATTACGATGTTGGTGCAGGCCAGGGCGATGAAGCGGCCGTTGTTGCCTCCGATTGCCACGATGATGGCCCCAGCCACCAGGGCGGTCGCCAGGTTGTCAATGAAGGGGGAGAGAAAGAAGGTGATCAGGCCAGATGCCCAGAAAAGCTGCCGGTAACTGTAGGCCCGGGAGCGTATATATTCGCTCAGGGTGGCAAATACTTGGCGTTCACTCATGGCATTGACGTAGGTCATCACCACCAGTATGACTAGCATAAGTTCCACGTATCGTAACAGGCTGTACCGGACGGCCGTCTCCGCGGCTATAGCCGGAGAGCCAGTGGTAGATTGTTCCGCCCAGGCAATAAGCGCCCAGATGACTCCAGAGGAGATGAGTACAGGCTTGGATTTCCGTAGATGGATGAACTCCTCCACCGCTACTAGCAGGAGCGCACAGACAAAAAGTGTGATACTGACCAGCCCCACCCAGTGGGTGGTGTAGTCGGCGTGGTAGCTGGTCATATCCACGGCAAAGGTGGCAGC
The DNA here is from genome assembly GCA_050304615.1 of Sedimenticolaceae bacterium. Classification (GTDB taxonomy): domain Bacteria; phylum Pseudomonadota; class Gammaproteobacteria; order Chromatiales; family Chromatiaceae; genus CBFDBF01. Next base: position 109,631 of record JBNLDW010000004.1, on the reverse strand, counting down.
CGGGAAGAGAAACAGCACCGGGATCAGCAGGAACGGTGTTGTGATATGTTTCGCCATATCAGGTTCCATTGCGGGGCGATAGTGACGGTATAGCCAGCATCGCCCCAGCGGTTTGTTATTAGTTTAGAAAATCCCAGAATTAATCCAAATATGGGTCACGATGGATGCGGCGTAGCCCAACGCGATCACCGGCATCCACTTCAGGTGGCCAAAGAATGTGTATTTGCCACGCGCCTGACCCATCAACGCCACACCGGCCGCGGAGCCGATGGAGAGTAGAGAGCCGCCGACCCCGGCGGTCAGGGTTACCAGTAGCCACTGCCCCATAGACATGTCGGGCATCATGGTAAGTACGGCAAACATAACCGGGATATTGTCGACAATTGCAGAGAGTATGCCGACGATTACGTTGGCAGTTGTGGCTCCCATATCCACGTACATCAATTCTGCGGCCAGGCCTAGATAACCTATAAATCCCAGGCCGCCGACACAGAGCACCACACCGTAAAAGAATAGCAGGGTGTCCCACTCCGCGCGGGCTATCTTGCTGAAGACATCAAAAGCTATCGGGTCGCCCATCTGGCCCTCGTGCTCATGGTCATCTGACTTGCGGTGGTTGTGCTTGCCCGCGGTCTTCTTGAGAAAAAAACCGAAGAACTGCAGATAGGCCAAGCCAGTCAGCATGCCGATCACCGGAGGCAGATGCAGAAAGTTGTGGAAGCTGACCGCGGTAAATATGGTGAGCAGGAACAGGCCAATGATACGCTTGGCGCCCCGCTTCAAATCCACGGACTCGCCGCCGCCGTCAGGCTGTTCGTGAGGAACGGCAAAGTGCATGATTGCGGCCGGCACCAGCCAGTTGACCAGGGATGGGATAAACAGGGCGAAGAAGGCCCAGAAGTCCACCGCGCCACGGGGGGTGACGATCCCTTTCTGCCATACCATGAGGGTGGTGATATCACCGAAGGGGCTGAAGGCACCGCCGGCGTTGGCCGCCACAACAATGTTTATACAGGACAGCAGAATAAATTTGGTATTGCTACCGCCTACCGCCAATACAACGGCACACATAAGCAGGGCGGTGGTCAGGTTGTCCGCTACTGGCGAGATAAAGAAAGCGAGGATACCGGTAATCCAGAACAGTTGGCGGAAACCAAATCCTTTTTGCACCAGCCAGGAGCGCAGACGTTCGAATACGCTGCGTTCATCCATGGCGTTTATGTATGTCATGGCCACCAGCAGGAACAGCATCAGTTCCGCATACTCCAGCAGGTTGTGTTTAACCGCCTGTTCCGCCGCATCCTTGGCAAATCCCTCCATGCCGGAGATGACCCAGGCAATCAGCGCCCAGATGATACCAGCCGCCAGGATTACCGGTTTTGATTTGCGTAGGTGGGTGAACTCCTCTGCCATTACCAGTAGATAGGCGATAGCGAAAATAGTGAGAGAGGCGATGCCCACCCAATGTCCCGTAAGAGCAGGATGGTCGTTACCAGCGGAGGCCAGGGCCACGCCTGGTATAAGCAGCAGCAGGGTAAGCAGAAAAATAGATTGTCGATTCATTTAGTTCATACTCGCAACTTAAGCACCATTATTTATTACCCCACATGCCTTATGCTGACTGTTCGGGTAATATTGTTAATCTCCTGCTTTGGCCCCCAACTTCATCTTGCCTCATTTATCCCTGGGTTCGTCCCTTAGGGATTAGGCAGGCATAATAGCAACGATTTATAATATTTAAACTGCCCTTTTTGGCAGACTTCGTTTTGCCGTGTAGCAACCAGATACTACTCAAAAATAGTTCCGGCCCAAGCGTATATGAAAACCGTACAGATTGGAAAGCATATAGCCATACACATTCGATCATAGTGGTTATTAATGATATGCTGATACGCAAGTAATAGGCTGGTTTCTAGCACATCTATAATATGCGCAGAGGGGTCTAATAATGGCTTGGATTATAGATCTTCTAGGTAGTATGCCGGGACGTTTTATCCCATTTTTAGAGTGGGTTAGAGAAGTACGTGACGCCGAGACCAGGCGGGCCGATATAGTGGCTGGTGTTACTGTGGCACTGGTGCTTGTCCCTCAATCTATGGCGTATGCGCAGCTTGCAGGGTTGTCGCCATATGTCGGTCTGTACGCCTCATTTCTGCCATCTATGGTGGCGGCATTTTTTGGTTCATCGCGCCAGTTGGCTACCGGGCCAGTGGCAGTAGTCTCATTGATGACTGCGGCAGCGCTGGGGCCGCTGGCCTCAACCAATCCTGATGGCTATCTCATCTATGCCATGACTCTGGCGATCCTGGTGGGGCTGTTTCAACTGTCGATCGGTCTGCTGCGTCTTGGCGTGCTGGTGGATCTATTGTCACATCCGGTGGTGGTTGGTTTTACTAATGCTGGCGCCCTGATTATCGCCACCTCTCAATTGGGTAAGCTGTTTGGTATTAGCGTGCCGGACGCGGAACACCACTATGAAGAGGTGCAGAATACGGTGTTGGCCGCCATGGAACACACCCATATACCCACCCTGGCGATGGCTATCGCATCTATTGTTATTATGCTTGGTCTCAAACGGTTTTTCCCCAGGTTGCCTGGCGTGTTGGCGGCAGTGGTGGTGACGACTATGGTCTCCTGGCTGATCGGTTTTGAGTCCAACGGTGGGGCCGTCGTTGGGGCTATTCCACAGGGTCTACCGGCCTTCGCCATGCCGGTCATCAATGTGGATATGATCAAGCAGCTTATAACCAGTGCGGTGGTGATTGCCCTGATCGGCTTTATGGAGGCGATCGCAATTGCCAAGGCCATGGCAGCTAAGACCAGGCAGCGCCTGGATACCAATCAGGAGCTGGTAGGGCAGGGGCTGAGTAATGTGGTCTCTGGCATATTTGGTGGCTATCCGGTCTCTGGCTCATTCTCTCGCTCCGCGGTCAATATAGAGGCTGGGGCTATCACCGGATTCTCCTCGGTAGTTACCGGTGCAGTGGTGGGTATCACCCTGCTGTTATTAACCCCGCTACTGTACCATCTGCCTACCGCCACTCTGGGCGTAGTGATTATTTTGGCGGTGATCAACTTGATCAAGGTGGCTCCGGTGATTCACGCCTGGAAGGCACAGCCGCAAGATGCCGTTGTGTTAATGGTCACCTTTTTTCTGACCCTCTATCTGGCACCGCACCTGGAGGGTGGAATTCTTACTGGTGTTGTACTCTCCCTGCTGCTATTCATAGTTCGCTCCATGCGTCCCCGGGTCGCTGTGCTCTCCCGTTACAAGGATGGCTCGATGCGAGACATATCGGTCCACCCACTGCCAACCAGTGATGTAATCTCATTGATTCGTTTTGACGGCTCTCTCTATTTTGCCAATGCCGGTTATTTCGAGGACAAGATCCTGGAGGAGATGGCCTCCAAGCCAGATCTACGTTATATCATCGTGGATGCCTCTGCCATCAATCAGCTGGATGCCACAGGAGAGGAGGTGCTACACCACCTGGCAGAGCGGTTGAATGCCAACAATATTGAGCTTGTGGTATCTGGGATGAAGAAGCAGTTTATGGATGTTATCCGACGTACCCGCTTGATTGAGTATCTGCAAGAGGATCATTTCTTCGCCTACACTCAGCAGGCACTGGACTATGTCTGGGACTCTCTGGGCGATGAGTATGACCGCAGTCAGTGCCCGCTGCGGCAACGGTAGTCAGAGGACGACATTTAACCGCCGGTTAATCGATCCCCAGCTTGTTTAGCCTATAACGCAGGGCGCGGAAGCTGAGTCCCAGTTTTTTCGCTGCAGCAGTGCGGTTCCAGCGGGTCTCTTCCAGAGCCTGCTCTATCTTTTGGCGCTCAATCTGTTCCAGGTACTGCTCCAGGGGCAGCTCGGCATCAAGCGGCATATCTTCCTGTGATGGTGTAGGTAGCAGCAGCTCATCCACCCCAATCCGATCGTTTTCACACATAGTGATCGCCCGCTCCAGGATATTCTCCAACTCCCGCACGTTGCCCAGTAGTGGATGTTTGTAGAGTTTCTCCAGGGCATCCCGGTCGAGGCGCGGCTTTGGTTTGCCGTTTTCCGTTGCCAGCCGATTGAGGATATTGTCTACCAGCACAGGTATATCCTCGCGGCGCTCCCGTAACGGAGGTATGTTCAGTTCGATCACATTTATGCGGTAAAACAGGTCTTGCCGAAACTCCCCGCGCTCGACCAACATAGCCAGATCCTTATGCGTGGCGCTGATAATCCTTACATCTACAGTCAACTCCTGTTGCCCGCCGACAGGACGGATCGACTTCTCCTGGATAGCACGCAGTAGTTTTACCTGCATATCCAGTGGCAGATCAGCTACCTCATCCAGAAATAGGATGCCGCCATCAGCTGCCTGAAACAGACCATCCTTGTCGGCTATGGCGCCGGTAAAACTCCCCTTTTTGTGGCCGAAGAATTCGCTCTCCATCAGCTCTCTAGGGATGGCGCCACAGTTGACGGGCACAAAAGGTTGATCGGCTCGTAGCCCTTGCTGATGGATCAGTCGGGCCGCCAGCTCTTTGCCGGTGCCTGATTCGCCGCTTATATAGACCGGCGCCTGACTCCTGGCCAGTTTGGCGATCATCTGGCGGGTGGCCTCAATGGAGCTGGATTTGCCAAGTAGTTGGGGTGTTTCATTTCCTTTGGCGGCAGGGCTATCGGTAGCTGTTGTGGCCGGGTAATTGCGCAGTTTTAGTGCTGTTGTCACCAGTTTTCTGAGGATCTTTAGATCAACCGGTTTTGAGACAAAGTCAAAGGCCCCGGCCTTGAGTGCCTGGGTGGCGCTCTCTACGTTGCCATGGGCAGTGATAACAGCAACCGGCAGCTGGGGATATACTTTGCTAATCTCCTTTACCAGATCGATACCATCACCGTCTGGGAGACGCATATCTGTGAGGCAGAGATCAAAATCATTTTTGGACATGAGCTTTCTAGCAGCGGTCAGGTCATCTGCCGCCATGGTCTCTATATCCATCCGGCCCAGAGTGATCTCCAGCAGTTCCCGGATATCAGGCTCATCATCAATTATAAGGGCGCGCGGTCTATTCATTGGATTCTATTGTTGCTAACTGCCCATTCTACCCTGATCTGGAGAGTGTCGGGAAGCTGATCCTGAAACCACAGCCACCCATTGGTGGGGAGATATGTTTCAGTGTTAGACGGTTGGCCTCGCACAGCTCCTTGGCGATATATAGCCCCAGGCCGCTACCTACATTGCGGGTGGTAAAAAAAGGTTCAAACATTTGACGGGCAACCTCGATCCTGATTCCCGGCCCGTTATCTATAATCTCCAGGAAAGGGCCACCTGACTCCAGAGTTATGCCTCCACCTATACGGATACGTAGCTTCTCTGGTGCGCGGTCAAAGTGGTGTATCGAGTTGTCACACAGATTGGATAGGATTTGCCGCAGTTGACTAGTGTCTACGTGCACGACGGTATTATCTGGCCGGATCTGCATTTTCAGCGCTGTTTCTGGAAGGGAGTTGGTGGCCCTAAACTCTGTCACGAAGCCCTCTATACACTCCTTCAGTAGCGCTTTCTCGGGGCGAGATGGCTGTCTGCGTGAGAGCTGCAAGACATTCTCAATGATCGCATTCACTCGGCCAGAATTGGTGCGTATTATCGAAGTCAGCTTTCTGTCTGCGGCGTCTATATTGGGAGACTCTTGTAGCAGTTGTTCGGCGTGACTGATGGCCCCCAGGGGGTTACGAATCTCATGGGCGATGCTGGCGGTCAGGCGGCCCAGCGAGGTCAGTTTCATCTCCTGGGCCCGCTGGGTCACACTGCCGGCATCTTCGATCAGGATCATGGTCCCTGCCTGCTGCTGCTGGCCAAGACAGGTAAATCCGGCCTGTAGCTCACGCCCTCCAGGTGCAGAGCGAAACGTTTGGGAGTATTTTTTTTGGTGTTTCCAGAGTTGTAGCTGTTGGTTCAGGGCATGAGACGCCTGTTCTAGCGGCTCTCCTGCCTTGGCGTCTGGCATGTCTAGCAGGTGCCAGGCAGCATCATTCATCAACCTGATGTGTGCCCGATCATCTACCACAATAACCCCGGCCTGCATGTGTTGAATCACGTAGTCGTTGAGCTGCTCCAGATTTGCCAGATCCAGTCCCCGTTGACTGGCCAACTGCTCCGACTCCTGTAGCCGGTGGGAGAGGGCGTCTGTGAGTATGGCTATGGCGAAAAAACTCGCGCCCAACATCCCAGCGTGGGTATAGGAGGTAACGGGGAATATATTGTAGACCTGGCTGTACACCTGTTCTGCCAGAATGCAGAGTGATGCGATGGCGGCAAATGTTAGAGTGATGCGCTGCTTGATAACGGCGCTACCAAAGGCGATGGAGACCACCAGCAGCATCCCAAGTCCAGTAGTGACACCACCGCTGGCATGCATCATAGCGGTGATGGCAGCGATATCTATAAACACCATCAGGTAGGCGTGTTGTTGGTTGTCAGAGTGTCGCAGATAGAGAAATGAGCCGCTGGCAAGGGCGGCAAAGAAATAGCCTATGCCCACTATGGTAAACAGTAGTGAGTTATTATAGCCAAGCAGAGAAGGGCTAATGTTGCTATAGAAAATAGTGAGCAGCAGGACGGAGAGGATTAGCCGGTAACTGGAAAAGTACCACAGCATCCTCCAGTGGTGGATTCCGGGATTTCCCCCAGCAGCTGGTAGTTTTTCTTCATCCTGATCAAACATCATCTGCCTGCATATGTTCATGACAACAGTAGTAGCGAGAATTGTTTTCCAGCGCCTCGCCCTGTGGTAGGTGCAACCCACAGTAGTGACAAGAGACCATGTTGACTATCGGGGTTGTTGGATGTCTCCCAGCTTGCCTGGATTTTAGTCTGCGCAACAGTCTTCTGCCACTCAGAAAAAGTAGCCAGACGGCTATTCCTAATAGTAGTACCCGTATACCCATTACCCAGATATTCTCCAAAATTTTGCGTATTTAGCCAATTTAGAAAATAATAGCCCTTTTTGGCCTAACAGGTTACAGCAAAAATGAATTTACACGAATACCAATCAAAACAGCTATTCGAGAAGTATGGCATCCCGGTATCACAGGGTCATCCAGCCTCTTCTGTAGCAGAAGCAAAGCGCGCAGCGCAGTCTCTGGGCGGTGGCCGTTGGGTGGTAAAGGCCCAGGTACACGCTGGCGGACGTGGCAAGGTCGGGGGTGTTGTCCTGGTTGATAGCCTGGATCGAGTGGAGGCCGAGGCCGAGCGCCTGCTAGGCAGCATGCTGGTAACCAAACAGACCGGCGAACCTGGGCTACCGATCAATATCGTACTGGTAGAGGAACCCACAGCCATTGCGCGTGAGCTCTACTTGAGTGTACTGGTAGATCGCGCTACTCGCCGAGTGTTGTTCATGGCCTCTCCCGCTGGCGGTATGAATATCGAAGAGGTGGCAGAGGAGACCCCCGAGCAGATCCATACCATCACCATCGATCCGGCAGCCGGCCTGCAGGGCTATCAGTGTCGTAAACTGGCCTTTGCCCTGGGTCTGGAAGGTACTCAGATCCGTGAATTTCAGAAGTTTATGAACGGCCTCTACAACCTGTTTATCCATAGCGACGCAAGTCTGGTGGAGATCAACCCCCTGGTGGTTACCGAGGCGGGCAACCTGATTGCGCTGGATGCCAAGATCAACATCGACAGCAACGCCACCTACCGCCAGCCGGAGATCCTGGCGATGCGTGACATCAGCCAGGAGGATGCGCGTGAGGCGGCTGCTGCGGAGCACGATCTCAACTACATTACCCTGGATGGCAACATCGGTTGCATGGTGAACGGCGCTGGTCTGGCCATGGCCACCATGGATCTGGTGCAGCTCAAGGGCGGCACCCCGGCAAACTTTCTGGATGTGGGTGGTGGTACCACTGCCGAGCGTGTAGCCGAGGCCTTTAAGCTGATCCTCTCGGATGAGAAGGTAGAGGGTGTCCTGGTAAACATCTTTGGAGGCATCGTCCGCTGTGACCTCATTGCTGAGGGCATTATTGCCGCGGTGAAAGAGGTGGATATCAAGGTACCACTGGTGGTGCGTCTGGAGGGCACCAATGCGCCACAGGGGTTAGAGATCCTGGCCCATAGCGGTCTGGCGATTACTACAGCGGCGGATTTGAACGAGGCAGCCGAGAAGATCGTAGCCCTGGTCAAGGCAGAGGATTAAGAATATGAGTATTTTAGTAGATAAGAACACCAAGGTTATCTGTCAGGGCTTCACTGGCCAGCAGGGCACATTCCATACCGAACAGGCGATTGCCTACGGTACCAATGTGGTAGGCGGGGTTACGCCAGGCAAGGGTGGGCAGACCCATCTCGATCTGCCGGTGTTTAACACCGTAGCTGACGCGGTCAACGAGACCGGCGCCGATGCCACAATGATCTATGTACCGCCAGCCTTTGCAGCGGACGCGATCCTGGAGGCGGCAGATGCCGGCATCAAGGTTATAGTCTGTATTTCCGAGGGGATTCCAGTACTGGATATGCTCAAGGTCAAGGCGGCCCTAGAGGGATACGATGCCAAACTTATCGGTCCTAACTGCCCCGGAATTATTACCCCTGGGGAATCTAAGATAGGCATCATGCCGGGGATGATTCATAAACCTGGCAAGATCGGCATCGTCTCACGCTCCGGTACCTTGACCTATGAGGCGGTGTTTCAAACCACCAATGCCGGACTGGGCCAGAGCACCTGTGTTGGCATAGGTGGTGATCCCATTCATGGTATGAACTTCATCGATTGTCTTGAGCTGTTCCAGGCAGATCCACAGACCGAAGGCATGATCATGGTAGGTGAGATTGGCGGTACTGCCGAAGAGGACGCGGCCGAATACATCCAGGCCAACGTCGACAAGCCGGTGGTCAGTTATATCGCTGGCGTGACTGCGCCTGCGGGCAAGCGTATGGGGCATGCCGGGGCCATCGTCAGTGGCGGCAAGGGTACAGCAGACAGCAAGTTTGCGGCCCTGGAAGCGGCCGGTGTTGCCACCGTGCGCTCCCCCTCTGACCTCGGCAAGAAGATGTTGGAGCTGTTGGGTTAAGGCGCTGTCAGCGGACTCACCAATGTGACTCTGAGAGTCTTACTGGCCCAAATCAATCTGCTGGTCGGCGCGGTAGACGCCAACTGTGAGCGGGTGATTGCGGTCGCCAAAAAAGCCCGGGATGAACAGCAGGCCGATGCTGTTCTTTTCCCGGAGCTGACCCTGACCGGCTATCCACCGGAAGATCTGCTGCTGCGCCCAGAGTTTCTAAAGCGGGTAGAGCGCTCCCTCGAACGTTTGTGTAACGCCGTGGACGGAATCGACCTGATAATCGGTTATCCCCGGCAGATAGATGGCAAGCTCTACAATGCGGCCGGGGTGATCCGTAACGGCAAGATCATAGCCGAGCACCATAAATCACTGCTTCCAAACTACAGCGTGTTTGATGAGAAACGCTATTTTGAACCGGGAGAAGGCCCCTGTGTGGTCACTATCGCCGGGGTGTCGGTGGGGCTTACTATCTGTGAAGATATCTGGTTTCCAGGGCCGGCCGCGGCAGCCGCAGCGGCTGGAGCTCAGCTGCTACTAAACCTCAATGCCTCACCGTTCCACGTGGATAAGGCCAAGGAGCGCGAGGGGCTGCTACGCCAGCGGGCGCGAGAAAATGGGCTGGCCATTGCCTATGCTAATCTGGTTGGCGGTCAGGATGAGCTGGTGTTTGATGGTGGCTCCTGTGTAGTGAATTCCAGCGGTGAACTGACGCAACGGGCAAACTTCTACCGTGAACAGCAGATGTTGGTTGAATTTGTCGATAATGAGCCGGTTGCTGCAGAGATTATCCCGGTAGCAGCAGAAGAAGAGCTGATCTACAACGCCCTGGTGCTTGGGGTACGGGATTATGTAACCAAGAACGGTTTTGATGGCGCAGTACTGGGGCTCTCTGGTGGCATTGATTCAGCCCTTACCCTGGCCATTGCAGTGGATGCCCTGGGGGCAGACAGGGTAGAGGTGGTGCTAATGCCATCGCGCTATACCGCGGATATGAGCAATGCTGATGCAATCAAAGAGGCCGAGGCGCTTGGCGTAGAGTATAGCGTCATCCCGATCGAACCGGCATTTAACGCATTTCTGGATATGTTGGCAGAGGAGTTTGCTGGGAGTGAGCTAGATACCACAGAGGAGAACATCCAGGCCCGCTGTCGGGGGGTTATCCTCATGGCGATAAGCAATAAAAAGGGTAAGATCCTACTCACCACCGGCAACAAGAGTGAGATGGCGGTAGGTTATGCCACCCTGTATGGAGATATGGCCGGCGGTTTTGCCCCGATCAAGGATGTGCCCAAACAGATGGTCTATAGGCTTGCTGCCTACTGTAATCGGGAGCGGGAGATCATCCCGCAACGGGTGATAGATCGTCCTCCATCCGCCGAGTTGGCGCCTGATCAGCAGGACTCAGACTCCCTGCCGCCGTACGATATACTGGATGAGATCCTGGCGCGGCATGTCGAGCGGGATCAGAGCGTGGATGAAATCATCGCTGCCGGGTTTGATGCCGCCGCAGTGCGAAAAGTGGTGCGGATGGTGGATCGTAATGAGTACAAACGCCGCCAGGCACCGCCAGGGGTCAAGATTACCCAGCGGGCATTTGGGCGGGATCGGCGCTATCCATTGACCAATGGGTTCTGAATTTGCGCGTTTAATGAGTTAGAATAAAGAGAAACTAATCGTTCCGTTGTAGGCCGGAACAGAGTAAATTAATAATTCTATAACACTTCGGTCTACGCCGGGGCTACTGTACTTACAGCTTATCTACGTTGCCGAATGCTAGGGAGATAAAATGAAAAAAATTGATGTGATTATCAAGCCTTTCAAGCTGGATGATGTCCGTGAAGCACTGTCAGCTATGGGAATCACCGGTATGACTGCCACTGAGGTAAAGGGGTTTGGTCGGCAGAAGGGCCATACTGAGCTCTATCGTGGGGCGGAGTATGTGGTTGATTTTCTGCCCAAGCTAAAGATTGAGGTGGTGATCAATAATGAGCAGTTGGATGGCTGTATTGACGCCATCACTAGCGCTGCCCGCACCGGCAAGATTGGCGACGGCAAGATCTTTGTGACTACGGTAGAGAAGGTAGTCCGCATCCGTACCGGAGAGGAGGACGCAGCTGCGATATAGTAGTAGGCAGCAGCGGCCTGCTCAGTTTTTATCCAGCTCTAAATAGTCCCAAAGCTGTCTACCCAGTGGTTTGACCTCCTCAGGCTCATCCAGCTGGAATGTGCCCTGGGCATCGTTGAGGGCCAGTACCCGCTGGGCATCTTTGGATAGCTCTTCCAGCTCCAGTGCATCGTAGGCCTCAATCATAACCACCAGGGCATCGCGTACCGCAGTGGAGCGCTGGTACTTTTCAATAACCTCTTTACAGCGGTTGGCAGCGGCCAGGTAGGCCCCGCGTTTCATGTAATAACGGGCCACATGAACCTGATACTTCGCCATGTTGTTGTGTAGATGAATCACCCGTTTTCTCGCATCTTCCGAGTATTTGCTATCGGGGAATTTGCGTATCAGGGTCGAAAAATCCTTGAATGATTCGGCCGCCGCTCCAGGGTCGCGCTGTGATGAGTCGATAGGTATAAAACGGTCAAAGAAGCCGATACTGCGGTTAAAATTAACAATCCCCTTAATGTAATAGGCATAATCGACATAGGGGTTTGTTGGATGTAGCTTGATAAATCGATCAGCGGCAGCTAAGGCCGACTCCGGCTCTTCGAACCGGTAGTAGGCGTAGGCAACATCCAGCTGGGACTGCATCGCATAGCGGCCAAATGGATAACGTGCCTCCAGTTGTTCATAGTATTTGATGGCGGTCTCATAGTCGCCCTCTGCTAGAGCGGCAGATGCTTCAGAGTAGAACTTACTGGCGCTCCAGCCCTTGGTTTCATCGGCTACCTCCGGCAGGAGTCCGCAGGAGGTGAGTAGCAGCAACAGCAGCAGAGCAGGTAAAAGGCGAGTAATATTCATATTCATTTTGTAATAATTAAGGTTGAGATAAGGGTGGCAGTATACCCTATAGAGATGTAGAGATGGAGGGGTAAGGTAGTGATAAAAGGGGATATATGAACTCTGACCATGAGCCGGTAAATACCACTATCAAGCCGGAGTATGCGGGACAGAGGCTCGACCAGGTCATGCCTAAGCTGTTCCCGGAATATTCGCGCAGCCGCCTGCAGGAGTGGATCAGGGGAGGGCAGGTTAAGGTGGACGGAGAGCAGCGGCGACCACGAGACAAGGTGCTGGGTGGTGAGCGGGTAGAGCTGCTTGCCCGGATGGAGGAGCAGTTAGAGGACCTGCCTCAGGACATCCCGCTGGAGATGCTATATACAGATCAGGATCTATTGGTGATCAATAAGCCTGCCGGGATGGTAGTACACCCGGCCGCCGGTAACCACGATGGCACCATGCTGAATGCGTTGCTGCACTACGATGAGACACTGCGTAACCTGCCACGTGCTGGGATTATCCATCGGCTGGACAAAGATACCAGTGGGATCCTGGTAGTGGCACGTAGCCTGAATGCACACCGCTCTCTGGTTGAGCAGCTCCAGGCAAGAGAGATCAAGCGCGAGTATCGTGCGCTGGTCTGTGGAGTGCTGACCGCTGGGGGTACAGTGGACCAGCCGCTTGGTCGCCACCCGGTCAATCGGATACGCATGGCGGTGACGGCCGCGGGCAAGGAGGCAATTACCCACTACCGGGTGCTGGAGCGGTTTCGGGCCCACAGCTATCTACGGGTAAACCTGGAGAGTGGTCGCACCCATCAGATACGGGTTCACATGGCACATCTGCATTACCCGCTGCTGGGTGATCCATTATATGGTGGCCGGCTGCGTATCCCTGCCGGAACATCCACCGAGCTGCGGGAGCAGTTACAGAACTTCAGGCGCCAGGCCCTGCACGCCAGGGTATTGGGATTGGCTCACCCCACGACTGGCGACTGGATGGAGTGGGAGGCAGAGATCCCTGACGATATGCAGCAACTACTGACTGCGCTACGCGAGGATGCAGCAGGTGTATAAGTGGATAGTTCCAGACTGGCCTGCCCCAAAACAGGTGCGGGCGAGAGTAACCAGCCGCCAGGGTGGGCTTAGTAGAGCCCCGTTTGACAGCTTTAATCTAGCATTCCATGTGGGCGATGATGCGGAGAGTGTCGCTAAAAACCGGGCGCTATTGCGGGAGAGGCTTGGCCTCAAACATGAGCCCATCTGGCTGGATCAGGTGCATGGCTGCGACATGGTAGAGATATCTGGACATCAGCAGAGTGGTTGCCGCGCCGATGCGGTCACCACAACGGAGTCTGGGCAGGTGTGTGCCGTACTGACTGCCGACTGCCTGCCGATTCTGCTGTGTAATCGATCCGGTAGCAGAGTGGCGGCGGTGCACGCCGGCTGGCGCGGTCTGCTGGCTGGTGTGATTGAGGAGAGTGTGGCCGGTTTTTCCGATAGTGGAGAGGATCTGATGGCCTGGTTGGGCCCGGCGATCGGCCCCAACGCTTTTGAGGTTGGTACAGAGGTGCGGGATGCCTTCACTGCAGCCAATCCAGAGGATGAGTCAGCCTTTGTGGCAAATCGTCCGGGCCACTGGCTGGCAGACATCTACGCTCTGGCACGTAACAGACTTAGGCAACACAATATCGGTTTCGTCGGAGGTGGCGACTACTGCACAGTGTCCCAACCGGAGTGGTTCTTCTCCTATCGCCGAGATGGGCGTACCGGGAGAATGGCATCTCTGATCTGGATCGACGAATAGAAAATGGTGGCTACCTGAATCACCTTTCTTTAGATAAGGCTTGGGAGATACAACGCAGAGGCGCAAAGCACCCGCTACTGCTCACATCCCCTCGCCTACATCCCTGTAGGCGAAGATTGCACAGGATAACCGCGCCTCGGCCAAGCTTCCGCTCCATGCTCGCACACCTCGCCTACTCACCTTTAGGCGTCCCACACTAGTGTGGGAGGGATGGAGTATCCTCTCCTCTATTGTGGGGAGGGTTAAGTGATCTAATTAAGGCTAAATACTTGTTTTATCTACTCCCCTCATCCTATCCTTAATGCGTGCCTTTGAGGAGTTGAAAGAAGATGACTATGAATAACTGGCAAATATTGACCCTGGTAGGTGCCGACAGACCGGGCATCGTGGCTGCGGTAACCGATGCCCTGTACCAGAACGGCTGGACCCTGGGAGAGGCATCCATGCTTCGGCTGGGGGGCAATTTCAGCATCATGATGATGGTCTCTGGTGAGGGAGATCTGCTGGCTACAGTACAACCGGTCGCCACCGGGATGGGGCTACGGCTACACGTAGACCCAAGTGAGGGTGGACTGCATCGACACAAGATCCCCAATGTCCAGATTCGGGTTACCGGTGCCGACCGCGCCGGTATTGTCGCTCAGGTTACGGCAGCCCTGGCGCAGTCCGGGCTCAATATCCTGGAGCTGGAGTCTGATGTCGCCGGATCGGTAGATGATCCGGTCTACATCATGAACATTCAGGGAGAGAGCGACAAAACGGTTGAGTCACTGCAGCAGGCACTGAAGGAGTTGGATGGACAGGGGGTCAATGTGCAGGTATCCGCCATTGAGACCATGATTGGCTAAAGTGCACTGATGCTGCTGGATATTCTGAAAATCCCAGACGAGCGGCTAAAGCAGCTCTCCACTCCGGTAGAGCGGTTTGATGATGAGCTGCGCTCCTTCATCGCCGATCTGGAAGAGACCCGCCAGGCAGGACCGGGGGCGGTGGGTATTGCTGCGCCTCAGGTCGGACGCCAGCAGCGGATCATCATCGTAGATGTATCCAACAACAGGAAACCGGTGCCAAATCATGGCCATCTGGTGTTGGTAAATCCGGAGATCACAGAGTGGGACGGGTTTGAGATGGGGAGGGAAGGGTGTCTCTCTGTCCCCGATTACACCGGCAACGTGATCCGAGCCACCCAGATAAAACTCACAGCCCAAGATCCCCACGGCAACCCACTGGAGTTTGAGATGGAGGGATTTGAGGCGCGTGCCCTGCAGCATGAGCTGGATCACCTCGACGGCATACTCTTTGTCGACCGGGTAGTGAGTCGGCGTACCGACCTGTTTCGACGCAAGGTCTACCAGACATCTGATTAACTCCCCCCCGCACCCCCGCTCGTGGGGAATGCGCCGAACGATATAAATCCCAGAGACTCTATACATATAGAGCATCCACATTAACCTGCTGCTTAGGCCAACAAGGAACCAAATTCCCGACAAATGTGAACTATGCTTTAAAAAAGGGTGATTTATTACCCAAACAGGTGATGCTGGGTAGAGAGTGGACTGCTTTAATTATCCTCAAGATCAGGCGGCATGCCGCATAACAACATATTTTTCATCCAGTTATAGCCCTAATCGGGCGGTTGGGTAGGTTGTAGCAGAGGAGAATCTGCGTAAATGAGTACTAAGCAAAACAAAAAACAGTGTGGATACTGCGGGCTATTTGCAGCACTGTTGCTACTGGTTAGTGGCCCCCTCTCTGCTGCTACGTTAGATGTGAAATTCAGTACCGCTAATGGGCAGAAAATTGACTACACCATAGACGGAAACGTTAAGACCAATAGCTGGGCACTGGAGTTCACCCCGGTCCAGCTGGATTTCGACAGCGACACCAGCACCTGGACCCCTGATCTTACAACCATCGCCTACTGTGTCGATCTGTTTCAGGGTGTAGGCAATGGCAACAGATATGAGGTTGAGCTGCAGTCGGCTGTGGCAAAGGGTGACAACTATCGGAATGCCGCATGGCTGATGAATCAGTTCTCCCCCACGGCTAACACAGCTGCCAAGAAGGCCGGCCTACAGGTTGCTATCTGGGAGGCGGTATACGATAGCGCCACCACATCTGTGGATCTCGACAGTGGCAGGTTCAGTGTGCAGAGCACCGGTAGCGATATCTACGCCAACGCAAAGAGCTATCTGGATGCACTCGCCCTGGTTCCCGATGTATCCGCGGTTGCAGGGTTGGATAGATATATGGTTGCCATTAGTGTAAACAAACAGGATTTGCTTGTTGCCACCCCCATACCTACTGCGGTATGGCTGTTCGGATCAGGCATGATAGGGCTGCTTGGATTTAGCCACATGAGCAGAATAAAATCGGCGCCTTGACGGTTATCAGGGGTTAGTATGAAGCAGGCACACGGAGGGGCATTTTGCCCCTCTTTTTTTTAAGCGGAATTTACCAATTAAATCTGGTTTCCACACTCCAGCGTGGAACTGATTAACCGTGATTGGTGAAGGCCTAAAGACAGGAAATAAACGCACAGTACACAAAGGCGCAGAGACGCAAAGAGTTTTAATGTTGTCTACGTTAATCGATAAATCAGTCATTACCCATTTTTTTGGTGTGAACGACCGATTCACCGGCTGCAATGGTATGCTGATACAGCACGTATCTGCAGGTTGATTTCAAGGAAACAGCATATCCTATGGGTTCTCTATCTTGGTGGTGGTTTCTGTTGCTGGCCATACTGCTGTTCATGCTCTGGCAGTCATACCTCCTGCTACGGGCCTGTCGTCAGGCCAACCGGGTGGATTGGGGGCGTGGCTGGATGAACCTGTTGGATGGTCTCAACCGGCTGTTCTGTTACCGCTACCATCGCCTAAATGTGATCGGTCTGAGGCTGCCCCAATCCGGTCCGGCAGTATTGGTGGCCAATCACATCTCTGGTCTTGACCCTATGCTCATGATCGCCTCGGCGCGGCGGCCCATTCGGTTTCTTATCGCCCGGGAAGAGTACCAGCGCTTCGGTCTCAACTGGCTGTTTCGGGCCATCCAGTGTATTCCGGTAGACCGGGAGCACAGGCCGGAGCAGGCGCTACGTATGGCGTTGACGGCACTCAACGAGGGCCACGTTGTAGCCCTCTTCCCCCATGGCGCAATCCATCTTGACAGTGATCCGCCTCGCCGGATCAAACCTGGAGCGGTACGTCTAGCCCAGCTGACCGGGGCACCCATCATACCGCTGCGGATAAGCGGTGTACGCGGGGCAGGGCACGTGGTTCGCGGGGTACTGCTACGAAGCCACGCCCGGATTGATTCCTGCAAAATGTTGTTGCCGGAGCAGTGGGAGCAGAATGAGCTGCTATATGAGCTGCAGCAGGTCCTGGAGCGCCAAAATCGGTGAATATGGGCGGGGTGGCATGAATGTTCGCCATAATTAGGCAAATGTGGCACAAAATAACAGTGACATTCATCACAAAAAGTATGTACATATCTCTATAATTGTGAATATAATTCACATCCCAGCACGAATATGGGGGAAATGTAGACTCAGATGTTCGTGTATGGGTCGTGTTTTTAACAGAATTCTTGTGACAATATTTAATATTTAGAGGGAGCTAGATTATGAAAAAGCACCATCTGTTATCGGCAGCTGTCCTGCTGCTTCTTAGCGGGTTTGTCTCTGCTGCAACCATCGAGATGCATTTTTCGACTGCCAATGGGCAGACGGTCGACTACACCATAAATGGGAATAGCCAAGTTGGCTGGGCGCTGCAGTTCTCCCCTGTCTATCTAGACTTCGACAACGACTCCAGCACCTGGACCCCAGACTATACGACCATCTCCTACTGTGTCGATCTGTTGCAGCATACGACCAATGGGCAGAGATATGATGTCGATCTGCTGTCGGCAGTGGGCATGGGTGATAACTATCGCAATGCCGCATGGCTGATGGAGACATACTCCTCAACTGTTAGCACAGCTGCTGAGATGGCCGGTCTGCAGGTTGCAATCTGGGAAGTGGTCTACGATAACGGCAGCCACGATCTTATGAATGGCGCTTTCGAATTAAATAGCAGTGGAGACGTTTTCACCAATGCTAACACCTATCTTACGGGGCTTGCTGGGGCTACTGACTTTACAGGGCTGGATCACTATATGGTCGCCCATAGTGAGGATTTCCAGGATCAGTTGATACACACACCTATACCCGCAGCGGTATGGCTGTTCGGATCAGGGCTGCTTGGACTGGTCGGCAGAAGAAGGGTAAGAGCAACGTCCTGACAGTTACCACTGTCGTAGTACCATCCTGACACAGAGGGGCATTTTGCCCCTCTTTTGCTTGTAAGTGCTGCTGTTTTTTGTTGAGCGGCGGGGGAGGGGCAGGCCTGTTATATGGGGTGCGATAGGCCTTGGAGCGCCAGAATCGGTGAATAAATGCTATATTTCCTGTAAGAATCAAGAAAAGCGTGATATTCATCACAAAAACATCGTGCATACGTCTAAATTATAATATAATTGGAAAAGCGCAATATAATGCGAACGGCGTCAAAGATATTTAAGAACGGCGTCTAAGATATTGAAGTTGTAGCAAAAATTTAACCGCATTTGGTTGCATGCGCAACCGGTGCTGGGTAGTATGCAGGCCGTACGGTGCTGCGTGAGTTGTAGTCAGGGCCGGGTACATGGAGGTGTTGCGTGCGCTGCACGTAGGCCTATTTTGGAATAGATAACCATTGAGGTGGCACTATCATGAAGGCGATTAAACGGTTTGTTGGTCTTATGGCACTGGGGTTGTTCCTGGTTGGTGGGGTTCATGCCGCTGATTACACTTTCACTGCTCCTGGACAAGGTTGGGGTGATATCGATCCAGCTTTTTCAAATGTCCCATTTGACACTTCATGGGAGATCGATCTGACAACAACATTGAATATGGATATTACCTTTGCTACCTATTTATCTGGTGGTCTGTCGGATTCTGGGGTACAAGACACTGAAGTTTGGGTCATGCAAGGTGCTACCCAACTGTTCAATGCAATCATATCATCGCCAACTGGAGCCGTGAGCTTTGTAGATTCACTGTTACCTGGAACCTACACTATCCGTATGCAGTCTGATGGTGCGCTACCCGGAAACGGTGCATATGGTTTCAGCGCTACATCCTCAGCAGTACCACTACCAGCGGCACTGCTGCTCTTTGGTTCAGCACTTGCCGGCTTTGGTTTCTTTGGACGCAGGCGGTCTGAGGGGTAGAGCGGATTGGGCTAAGTCCAAGATTTTAGATTAACTATTATAAAGTTATAGCGGGGGGGGCATATTTTGCCCCCTTCTGCTTTTATGGTGTATTGTACGCAGTTGATTAAGGCTATTTTGGACATATTCATGATGAAAGCGTTACAGATAGTTATATTGCTCGTCGGGGTCTCACTGTGCAGTGTTGCGGTCGCCTCCCCGCCGGTACCAGAAGGCTATACCCTGCAACCAGGTGATATCCTTGAGATCTCGGTATGGAAAGAGCCAGATCTACAGAGAGAGGTGTTGGTACGCCCGGATGGCGGTATCTCTTTTCCGCTGGTTGGGGATGTCGATACCACCGGCCTTTCAGTGAATAGCTTGGCTACGGTGATCAAAAAGCGTATCTCCACATATATCCCTGATCCGGTAGTTACCGCCAGCCTGAAGCAGATGATGGGTAACCGTATATACGTGATCGGTAAGGTGAACAAGCCAGGAGAGTTCCCGATCATACGAAATGTAGATGTTATGCAGGCCCTTAGTATGGCAGGTGGGATCAACCCATTTGGCCAGGGTGATGAGATAACCATCCTGCGGCGCGTGGATGGTGTCCAGCAATCCATCCCTTTTGACTATGATGATGTGGAGAGTGGCAGGGATCTGGAGCAGAATATTATCCTGCGGCCAGGCGATGTGGTCGTTGTCCCTTAACTCTATTAGATCTTTCCTTATATTCTGCGGACTTCTTCTCTCTACAACAGTGTCCGCAGAGAGGTGGTTCTTCGAGCCATCTGTCTCCATGCGTCTGCGCTATGACGACAATATTAACTTCACCGTGGATAACGAAGAGGATGATCTGGTTCGCTACCTCAGCGCCGATGCCGCCTTCGGTTTTCGCACTGAGTTGAGTGACGTCAAGTTTACCTTGCGCTTTGACGACAGCAACTTCAGAGATCACAGCGAAAAGGACAACAGTGGTCAGCTGCTAAATCTCAACTCTGCCTACAAACTGGGGCGTAATCTATTCCGGCTTAATGGTGCCTACGAAGTGGATAGCACCCTCACCAGTGAACTGGAGACCACCGGATTTGTGCAGACACATAAACGTCGAATCAAACAGAGTCTGAGCCCATCCTGGAGTTATGACCTTACCGAGCGCGCCTCTACCCAACTGGGATACAGCTACACCGATGTAACCTATGAAGATGCCGAGCTGACGGGGCTATCCGGTTACCGCTACGACAGCCTGTTCGCAGCCCTTTCGTACCGACTGACAGAACTTAGCCAGGTTAGTGTGACTGCTATCGCCTCTGCCTATGAGTCCGAAAGGACGGACATGGAGTACGATAGCCGTGGCCTGCGCCTTGGCTTAGCCAGCCAGCTCTCAGAGACATTGAGCACCAATCTCTCCGTAGGGATGGATCGCAGCAGCTCCAGATATACCGGTGCTGGCGGGGTTAAAGAGTCAACCAGCAATACCGGCCTGACCCTGGATCTTAGTCTGCAGAAGCGTTGGGAGATATCCTCCCTGAGTGGAACCCTAAGCATGTCAGAGAGTCCAAGCGGTGACGGTGTATTGCATTCCACCAAGCTGGGGATTGGCTACAGCCGGAAGCTGTCACCTCGCACTACACTGGGTATTAATACCAGCCTGGTGCAGAATAGTAGTGGTGGTGGCCTGGATGATGATAGTGACGACCGCCGCTATGTCAACTTTGAACCACGTCTGAGCTGGAAGGCTACCCGTTGGTGGACCCTATCCACCTCTTACCGCTATCGGGCACAGGAGTACACCGCTTCAGACGCTGGTATTGCACGATCAAATGCCATTTTTTTCAATATAGCCTATGTTTGGCCGCGTGAGAGCCTGGGGGCTTGGCAAGAGTTTTAACCCGGATTTGATAGGGTAATGTGGTGTAGAATAGAGACGATTTTTACCTGCTACGGCATACGATAAATAGTCCAATCAACTAAAAAACGGTATAGAACAGAATGGAAGAAGAAGATATCAAAGGACTTGGCGACTATCTGGCCATCCTGACAAGAAGAAAAAAACAGTTCATAATCCCGGCGCTGATCATTATGTTGCTGAGCATCGTGCTGGCCCTTGCTCTGCCCTCGGTCTACAGGTCTGAGGGCACTATACTGATCGAACAGCAGGAGATCCCGCCTGACCTGGTGCGCTCCACGGTTACCTCCTACGCGGGTGAGCGCATCCAGATGATCAGCCAGCGGGTGATGACCACCAATAACCTGAGCAAGATTATCGATCAGTACAAGCTGTATGAGAATGAGCGCAAGAACACCAGTATGACCGTCATCGCAGAAGAGATGCGAGCTGATATCGGGCTGGAGATGATCAGTGCAGATGTGGTAGATCCACGCAGTGGCCGTCCAACCAGCGCCACTATCGCCTTCAAGCTCTCATTCAGTCATAAAAATCCAGGCAAGGCGCAGAAGGTGGCCAGTGAATTGGTCTCCCTATATCTCAATGAGAATATGAAACGCCGTACCGAATCGGCGGTAGAGACCTCAGGCTTTCTGGCGACGGAGACGGCCAAGCTACAAAAGAAGGTGGCAGAGTACGAGAAAAAACTTGCTACCTTCAAGGAGGAGAACGTCAACAACCTGCCGGAGCTGCGACAGCTAAATATGCAGATGATGGATCGGACCGAGCGGGAGATCAATGATGTAGAGTCGCAGATTCGTAACCTGGATGAGCGCATTGTCTATCTGCGTTCTGAGTTGGCCCAACTCAGCCCAAACAGCACCATGTACGGGGCAGATGGTCAGCGCATCCTTGGATCGGAAGACCGGCTGAAGGCACTGCGGGCAGAGCTTGTAACCCTCTCTACCCGCTATGCCGATACCCACCCAGATATAATAAAGATGCGCCGGGAGATAAAGGCGCTGGAGAAGGAAGTTGGTTCCAGCGGGGATGCAACAGAGTTGCGTACGAAGCTGAAAGAGATGAAGGGGGAGTTGGTCACCCTGCAAGAGCGTTACTCTAAACAGCATCCGGATGTAAAAAAACTACAGAGCGCCATAGATGCCACCCAGGCAGAGTTGGACAAGGCATTGCAAAACGACAAGCAGGAGCAGCTTGAAGCCACAGGTACCAAACCAGACAACCCGGCCTACATCCAGCTGCAAGCACAACTCGAGGCATCTGAAGGAGAGCTGGTCTCTCTAAAAGAGTCGCAGGAAGAGCTCAAAAAGAAGATGGCCGACTTTGAAGAGCGCCTGCTGAAGAGTCCCCAGGTTGAGCGCGAGTACCGTGAGCTTAGTCGGGAGTATGAGAATGTCACGGCCAAGTATCAGGAGATCAGGGCCAAGCAACTACAGGCGGATATGGCAGAGGCCCTGGAGCGAGATAAGAAGGGTGAGCGTTTCTCCCTGATTGAACCACCCGCCGTGCCTGAGAAGCCGGCCAAGCCCAATCGTATGGCGATACTGTTTCTCGGTTTTATCTTCTCCCTGGCTGGGGGGGTTGGAACCGTTGTAGTGGCAGAGAGCCTGAGCGATGCAGTCTCCAGTACCAAAGAACTGGTGAATATCACCGGGGCACCACCACTGGCTGTGGTTCCATATATTCAGACAGATGCCGAGATACAACGCTATGAAGAGCTCAAACAAAAACTGATTATAGGTGCTGTGGCGGCCATACCCATAGTCATAATACTGTTTCACTTTTTTGTGAAACCGCTCGATGTGACCTGGTTTATCCTGATGCGACGCTTAGGTTTATCCTAATGTGCTTCCTCCCCCGCAAGCGGGGAGGAGAGAACCCGATAAGATGAACTAAGATAGTTCTAATTAGAAAACCACAAAGTAGGAATACAGATAGAGAAATAAAATGGACAGAATTCAAGAGGCCCTGAACAAGGCAGAAGAGCAACGTCGCAAAGTGGGCGGTGGGCAGCCCCCACGATCCAGGGCGGGGAACCGGGCGACACCATATCAAGAGGTCAGTCCAGACGGCATCGAATACTCACAAACCCGTACCATCCCGGTCCCGCAGGATGTACTGAGGGGAAATCGCCTGGTAGCCGGGGTCAAGGGTGATCCCCTGGTAGATATCTTCCGGGTGCTACGGACAAAAATCCTGTTTAAGATGCAGCAGGACAGCATTAACACTATTGCCATAACCAGTCCTAACCAGGGGGGCGGCAAATCCATGATCGCCGCCAACCTTGCCATGAGCCTGGCCATGGATAAAAATTACACGGTACTTCTGGTTGATTTGGATCTACGCCGCCCATCGATCCACAAGTACTTTGGGTTTGAGCCGGAATCAGGACTCTCTGATTATCTCACCAATGACGAAATAGAGCTGTCATCCCTGTTGATTAACCCTGACATGGAGCGGCTGGTACTACTGCCGGCAGGCAAGCCGGTAAAGTTCTCATCAGAGCTACTCTCTACCGACAAAATGGCTCACCTGCTGAAAGATATCTGTGGCCGCTACAACTCCCGTATTATTATTTTTGATCTACCACCACTGCTACACATAGATGATGCACTGATGTTCCTGCCCCATGTGCAGTCCAGCCTCCTGGTGGTGGAGGAGGGGGTGAACACCCCCGGTGAAATAAAGCAGTGTCTGCATCTGCTGGAGAACTCCAACCTGTTGGGTACCGTCTACAATAAGGCCCATAAGCCCGAACAGTCGCCATATTAATTAAATGTACGAATCTCACTTTGGACTAACCGAGAGACCATTCTCGCTAACACCGGACCCATCTTTCCTCTACCTGGGGAAGGTGCACAGCAAGGCGTTGGCCATGCTCAACTATGGGGTGAGCAGCGAGGTGGGTATCACTGTGATCAGCGGTGAAGTAGGCTCCGGCAAGACCACGCTGATCCGGCATGTACTAGACCACCTGGGTGATGATGTCACCGTAGGCCTTATCTCCAACACCCATAGCTCATTTGGTGAGCTACTGGAGTGGGTGCTGATGGCCTACGATCTGGATTACCGCAATAAAAGTAAGACTGAACTGTATCACCTGTTTAGCGACTTTCTTATCGAACAGTACGCCCAGAACAGGCGCACCGTACTGATTATTGATGAGGCGCAGAACTTTGATGCCGCTACCCTGGAAGAGCTGCGCATGCTCTCCAATATCAATAGCGGCAAACATATGGTGCTGCAACTAATCCTGGTTGGCCAGCCAGAGCTACTGGATACCATGAAGCGTCCGGAACTGCGACAACTGGCGCAGCGGGTATCTGTGGACTACCACATCAAGCACCTGAAACTGGATGAAACAATGGAATACATCCAAGCCAGGCTTGATCACGTTGGCAGTAATAAGAGCCTGTTTACCAAGGATGCCTGCGCTGTCATCCACTACTATAGCCGTGGTGTTCCGCGTCTGATCAACACCCTGTGTGATTTCTCTCTGGTCTACGCCTTTGCTGAAGACAGGCAGAGGGTGAATACAGAGTTGGTCATAGATGTGATTAAAGACAAGCAACAGGGCGGCATCTTCCCAATGCGCACCGAAGAGGATGCAGAGGCATCCAAGATCAGGCTGCATTTGAGTAAGAAGAACATCCATATCGGACCTAAAGCGTTATAGCAGGATGCCCCACGAGTAGGGGACGCCTACATGGAAGTAGGTGCTAGAGAAATGCAGGAGCAATTGCCGAGGTTGGGAGGGGGAGTTAAAACTAGCTTGCCGAGGAGAGGAGGGGGAGTCAAAACTAGAAGGCCAAAGCTTAGGGTTAGGGTGAGGGGTACAATGCCACCACCATTAAAGGAGCAGAGCAGTTACTATGACAACAAGCAAAACAAAAGCCCGCACCCTTATCCATATAATCGCCGGTGCTCGCCCAAATTTCATGAAGATAGCCCCAATTATTCGGGCATTCAAAAGAGATAAAGAGAGCTTTGATTACCAACTGATCCACACCGGTCAGCATTACGACAATGCTATGAGCGATGTTTTTTTTGATGAGCTTGGCATCCCAACACCAGACTATCATCTAGAGGTAGGCAGCGGCTCACACGCCGTACAGACCGCCAACATCATGACCCGCTATGAGACTGTCTGTATTGAACAGAACCCAGACCTTGTACTGGTAGTTGGTGATGTAAACTCCACCCTGGCATGCTCCATCGTAGCCAAGAAACTTGGTAAAAAGGTAATCCACGTAGAGGCCGGACTGCGCAGCGGCGACATGGAGATGCCAGAAGAGGTCAACCGTATAGTTACTGACTCCATAACAGACTATTTCTTTGTCACCGAGAAGAGCGGCATGGACAATCTGCGGGCAGAGGGTAAATCGGAAGAGAATATATTCTTGATCGGCAACGTAATGATAGACAACCTCTTCTACCAAGTAGAAAAGCTAAAGACTATAGATGGCAACGAACTGGCATCAACAGAGATAAAGCAGAAATATCCCGAGTACGGAGTTATAACCCTGCACCGGCCATCTAACGTTGATGATAAGTCTACACTTGCAGGAATCATCCATGCTCTGTCAGAGATAAGCAGAGATTTGCCCCTTATATTTCCCATCCACCCGCGTACCAAAAAAACTATGGATGCATTTAATATCCAGACGCCAGATACAATAGTTTTGACAGAACCCATGCCTTATATGGATTTTCTCAATCTATTCAAGGATGCCAAAGTGGTCTTGACCGATAGTGGTGGTATTCAAGAAGAGACCACAGCGCTGGGGATACCATGCATAACCATGCGAGAGAATACAGAGCGGCCAATAACTATTGATAAAGGTACAAATGTACTGGTTGGAGCATCACCCGAACGAATAATAGAGGCGGGCATAAATATTACAGATAGTGCGCAATCTGAAATGAAGCTACCAGAGATGTGGGATGGCAAGGCGGCAGAGAGGTTGTTGGGTTTGTTGAAGAGAGTAACTGCGCCTTTCTGAGTATTGGTTTGAGTCTAGCCAATATTGCTGAACATGCGACAGCCAAAGGGGAGCTAGATAGAAGTGAGAACACTCCAAAACATTATTGTACTCATAATCTTGTTCGGCAGCTCTACATCCTGGTCCAAAGATTGGTTTGTCCTACCTGAAGGTGAAGCGCAAGGCTCTAATGATGGAACGAGTTACGAGGATGCATGGGAAGGATTGCATAACGTTAAGTGGGGGGTAGATGGAGTTTCCCCTGGAGATAATTTATACGTTTGTGGGCTTCATGTGTATGAAATAGATACTTTGCATAATGTAGCAACACAGGCGGATATTAAGGTGGCCTCTGGATCCTCTGATAATATGCGGGTGACGATTAGAGGCGATTGCCCAAACGGTGATGCTGGTGTTGTCTGGGGCGCATTCCTGATGGGGCATGATAGTTGGAGAGATGAGGGTGGTGGTGTGTGGAGTATCATGTTGCCCGGTAATGCCTACCCAGATTGGTTTTTTCAGGATATAGGGAAATCTGATTCAAAAGCATATACCGTGTTGAAAAAGCAGGTGAGTGTTGGTGGAGTGCGCCAACATCCAGGCTCACACTTCAGTGAAAGCTATAAACGTAAGACTAAGTTATATGTAAGTACAGTAGGTAATGTTAATCCAGCTGGACGGATATATGCCAACAGGTTTGGTTATGAATTTGTATTAGGAAAGAGTTCATACATTACATTTAAGAATCTATATTTTATGAACATGAAGTGGAATACGAAACGTGGTCCAGCTAATATAACGTGGGATCATTGCTATTTTGCCTATGGCGAACACAGCTTATTAGCATTTTACGATGGCAGCTATGGTGTGCAGATTACAAATAGTGTTTTGACGCAAGCATCTAACGGGATATACCTCATTAGTACGACAAATAATTCACCAAGTAATTATCTGATCAGCGGTAACTACATTTATGATATTGGCGTTAGAGAAATCCTACAAAATAGTGATGCCCATGCAATTGGGGTGCAAGGTGGAACGGGCGGCGTAATAGAAAAGAACTTTATAAAAAATGTTGGCACTGGTCCAATGCTATACGCGTTTAAGAATCAGCGTTTGACCAACACGGTTGTGCGACAGAATTACATTACAAATACGCATAATCTTGGCAGCGCTCTTGGCCTTGGTGTTGGGACTATGTGTAATAATGATTCATTATCCGACAAGCATGGTGTTGATATACACGACAACATTGTAGTCAATTCTACTATTGGTTACCGCCTTCAGTTCGAGGATATTCAAAATTTACGCAATAATATATCTTTTAGGAATAAGTATGGCCTTGAGTCAAGTAGAAATTACAATGGAAAAGGCGCGCGCGCGTTTGCGCGTGGCAATATCTTTTTACACTCGTCTGGATATCACGTTAACTGGTACAGTGGCGCAGATGATTATTTGCTAAACATTGATGAGAGTATCTATTTTCCTGTATCCGGCAAAATATTTAGACTCGGGGCGCGTGAATATAGGCTGTTTGAATGGAGGAGGCGAGCATGTGATGGTTGCGTCTTTGATCCAACCTCAATCACTAGAGAGCCTTTGTTCAGCAATAATAGCGGCCAATACGAAAATCCAGCTGACTTTAAAATAACTAACAAAGATTATATTAAGCATCTAGGCGCAGACATCACATGGTACAGTAAATTTGCCCCAGGCCCATAAGGTGGAGCTATAAGCACAGCATTTGTGGTGATGAGTGAATGGCATTAGTTTCCATATAGTTAATACATGAATGCAATAACATCTGCTGTACTTTATCACATGTATTGGAGGATGTGAGTCAATATTAGGAAGGTATGTTAGGTATATTGGGTGGGTCAGGTGTTAAGAATGTATGGGGATTATGAAATCATTAATCAAGGTCATTTGTTATAGGATGAATATATTATATGTCTTCATTTGTAAAAAATATTATAAGGAAACTGATTGGGGGAAAGATATGGGAGTCATTAAGAAGAAACAAAAATAAATTAAAATGGAAGGCTCATTGCTATTACTATGGGAAATATGGTTCATTGCCAAATCCAATGAAATGGGTTTTTATAGTAGGATGTTATAATTCTGGTACAAC
This sequence comes from Sedimenticolaceae bacterium, assembly GCA_050304615.1. Taxonomy (GTDB): domain Bacteria; phylum Pseudomonadota; class Gammaproteobacteria; order Chromatiales; family Chromatiaceae; genus CBFDBF01. The sequence goes on along the minus strand of JBNLDW010000004.1, from coordinate 81,557 downwards.
ACTGCTCCATGAGATATTGGCAAGCAATGAGAGAATCGGATCTATGCCATGGGAGGGGCAGTTTTATCAAGACCAGCTTCCTATTCCAGCTCATTATGGTCTGTCTAGGTTATGGGCTTTAGAACCTGAGCGTTTCATCCTGAGCGGCAATGAGAAAACTGATATTGATCTGGATAAACTCAAGCGTCAATGGGGAGGTGCTTTTAACGATTTATCGCGTGATATATTAATAGAAAAGACGCCAATAAATGCGGGGAGGATGAAATGGCTGCAAAAGAATTTCGATAATGCATATTTTATTGCAATTGTGCGAGATGGTTATGCTGTTTCAGAAGGTATAAGAAGAAAGCAGGGGCATAGTTTGGCTGATGCAGCAAAACAGTGGTGTGTGAGTAATCGGATAATGCTAGACGATCTAAAAGAGATAAGTAATAAGCTAATCATTACTTATGAAGAGCTTAGTGATGATTCGAATAAAACAATTAACAAAATAGCTAAATTCATTGGCATAGAAGAATGTGGGTTATTATCAGAAAATCATGAATGGAAGATTCATGAGAGAGAGCAGCCTATAAAGAATATGAATTATTATTCTCATCAACGATTGAGTGAAGATGATTATCGTATAATTGATGATGAGTGTGAAAGCTTGCTAGCAGAACTTGGTTATAAAAAGATTAGTTCCAAATAACCATTAATCACGGTGAAAAGTGAATAATACACCACAAGGAAAAGCATCCGCTTCGCTCCATCTCAGATCTTGGTTGCTAAAGTTGCTCGGAAATAGCGGCTGGATGGGGTTGGCAAAGGGGGCGCGCACTTTAGAGGCATTAGTTCGTTCGATTATCGTGGCACGATTGCTCCCGTTGGAAGGTTTTGCAGCCTATGCGGTAGCTTTGGCATTTGTAGGATTTGCTATCGAGTTGGCAAATCTTAACCTTGGTGCTGTCGTTATGACCTATGGCGCGCGATATCTGCATGATAGCCGCAGTACTAATCTTAAAGCACTATTCAAAGTCACATACCTGGCTACTATAGTAATCGCGGTTGCTGCCGGCTTGATAGTCGCTGTGGTTTTAGGCTTTTCTTATAGTATCTTTATTGAATACGCGGGACTGTATGTTCCAGTGGTGGTATTGGGATTTGCTGCAGCATTTAACCTAGTTGATCAGGTTAATAAGTCAGCTCTCCGGCTTCTGGATCGGTTTAAGGTAAGTTGCTTAATGGATGTAGTGGTTGCAATTATCAGCATGGTGTTCATGTTTGTATTTTTGCAATTGGTGCCTGCGATTCCAGCTAACGCTATTTACGGGGCATCAATCTGCCTTGTGCTAAGTGGCACGGTTAGCATTGTTATGGCCTGGCGTGAGATTAGTAAAAAGGCATCAGGATGGAAGAGAGCGAACTTAATGCAACTAGCCGGAGATTATCGCCCAATGCTGCGCCTAGCTGTCGGTAATTCATTAGCAATGTCTGCGCGCAGGGCAATGCTTAGAGGAGATGTGTTACTGTTGGCTGCTGTTGCATCCCCGGCCGCTGTCGGTATCTACGACATTGGTAAAAAGTTATCGCGTTTTATACTGCTGGCGCGTGATGCATTGGCGTTAGCAGTTTTTCCGCAGATTGCTTCTGCAATTGTGGCCGGACACTATGATGAGCTGCGTATCATGCTGAGTCGGTTAGTGATATTAGGTATTCCATTTTCAACATTCGTGTTATTGGTGATTTGGTATATTGGACAACCACTCATTGTATTTGTTTATGGGGAGACTTATGCTGATGCTGCACCGATATTCTGGATACTGACAATATCCAGTCTGCTTTATCTATTGTTCTTTTGGGGTAATTCTCTCATGCTAAATCTGCGACGCGTTAGAATGCAGATGATCGCGCATGCTGTTGGGTTGTGTGTAATGGTTGCTGCCGGTATGCTACTCGCGCCTGCTTGGCATGCAGCAGGCATGGCATGGGCGGTGGTTATTGGCACTAGTGCGCAGTACCTTATTGTTTCAATGGTGGCTCGGAATTCACTATATTCCAGCGATTCTGTGGAGTCAAAGACATCTAAAATTGATAGGGCTGGTAGCCCAGGTGCTGAGTGAAAGAAACGCATGCACAAATCAATTTAGGCGCATGGCGAGTGTGGCATGCGGAATTGATCTCTTTGGTCAATGGGGATTTTGCATCACTGAAGATGCGTCTTTTGGCAGAGTTCGCGCCTGAAACAGCATTTAGAATTACAGCTAATGCATTTGTTCAGCGTTGCGGACATGTTCTACTTCCAGAACACAATCGCAGCGATTCGCATGTAAAGGTTTGTATTCCACCATGCCGAAAACCTACGGCTAGTGTAGCACGCCTGATTGCATGGCTGCAGCAATATTTGGTTAACGATCTGTATGCGGTGGTGTTACACGGTAGTTTAGGGTCTAGTGAAGTTGTGCCATATTCAGATTTTGATGTGCTGGTGGTTGTGAGAGATAAGGTTCTAAATGATGCCGTGAGACTTGCTTATGTAGGGCAAAGGCTATTTGAAGCTCGCCGTTTTATGTATGAGCAGGATCCATTACAGCATCATGGTTGGTTTGTGTTGCCAGAACAGGCTGTAAACGCCTGGCCTGAAGATTACCTGCCAGTGGAAGTGCTTAACCATGCTTGCCAACTAACATCATCAGAGATGCAAGAACTGCATATAAATCCAGTCATGGATCGCAACCGCAGCTTGGCGCAATTCCATAAGTTGGCCGACAGTATAGAAAATGAATTGAGTACCGGATCCTGTTTCACCAATATCTACCGATTTAAGGCGATGCTCAGTAAGGCGCTTCTGTTGCCAGCGCTATATGTTCAATCACGTGATGGCATTGGTGTGTTTAAGAAAGACAGCTTTATATCTGCGATGGTTGATTTTTCACCAGACGACTGGGAGGTGGTTAATACAGCATCTGCCATAAGAGAGGATTGGCCTAATATCCAATGCGTTTTTCCATGCTTTTTCTCCCAGCGCCCTGGGTTGATTGGAAATCTGCATCGCCGTTATCATAGTCGGCCGGTGCCTTCCTCGCTGCGATTGCAGTATGGGGAGCAGAGTAGCGTTGGATTGATGAGATTGATTAATGCAATGAGACTTCGACTAAAAGAGCCTGCGGAAGCAAATGGAATGATTAAATGATCTTTATAGATGAGCCTAAATTAGTTTCAATAGGAGAGTATGAGGGTTGTATTGATCAAATGACTCATTATTTTAGTAAGAATCAGGACGTTCTTTCAGTTTACCAGATTGGTGGCTTATCTGCCCCTGGTATATCCGATATAGATTTGGTGGTTATATTCAATGACGAAGCACAATTCCTTCATGATCCAAGATCTGGGATAACAGACTTGGCGCGTTATCTCTTTGTGCATAGATTGTTTGGTACGTCGAAGTCATTATTTGAGGAGAGCAGACACGTTACATTCTTTCATAACTACCATTTGTTGTATGGAGAAGATCAATTTGAAACATGCATTACAAGTGTTCCCGATGAGATCTCTGTTTTAAAAGCACAATGGGCACGTGAATTCCTTGTGCGAATGCTTATTAACATGGCTGTGGAGCGAGAATACGGCATCTATAAAATACGCGGCTTATTGCTGCACGCCAGAGGGTTGCTCTATGACTTAGAGTTTCTTGGTGCAGATGCACCGCAGCTATCGTCATGTTTGGAGCAAATTACACAATGGCGCAAGGAGTGGTTCAAAATGCGTCCCAGCAATAAGGATATTCTCCAGTTGTTGAAAACGCTGTGGGAAGTATTGACCGAATATTTGGACTCGCATTTGCGAGTTGAACCACTATTCCTGCCGAATAAGCCAAGCTTTAAGATTGGACGAAATATCGAGATTCGCCCAGCTGCTCAAGTAAGCGCGTCATCACATGGACCGAAATTAAAGTGGGCGCCAACATATCTTGCACGCAAGTTAATCTCCATACAGCATCGCGTAAATAAGTTCACAATTGAGGTACCATTCAAGACTACAAACACTCCGGAATTGATTGCAGATGCATTTGCTTACACTGCAAGAGCGCATAATTATAACAGTAGCCACCTACCACATTTTATGCCGTTAACCTCAAGTCTGGTCCTGAACCAATGAATATACTCCATATTATGTGGTCTTTGGAGTTTGGTGGGATTGAGCGATTGGTGTTAGATCTTTGTGTGGCTCAGCGTAAAATAGGGCACGAAGTGGGCGTCATCGTAGGCCGTGCAAAAGGAAGAATGAAGCCACAGTTTGAGGCAGAAAATATACCTGTATTTAATGCAGAATTAAGGAGCGGTTTTGATCCAGGATGGTTGAGAGGAGGCATAATCAAAGATGAATTACAGCGTGCAGATATTGTCCATATTCATATCTTTACGCCTACACTTGTTAGCTGGGCCAAGAAATCAGGGCGAGCTATAGTTTATACAAATCATGGTAATTATGGTCTTGGTCATAGGCGTAATTGGCGCGATAAAATCAAAATGGTGATGCGGTCACGTTTTATTAAGCATCATGTCAACTATATGACGTTTAACTCACAATTTACCAAGGATCTGACGGAACAATATTTTTCGCTTCAGCAGATACCAAGCAAGGTTATTTACAATGGTATAAATCAAGATGTTCCCTCAGTTCCAGAAAAGAAACAGCTACTGGAACTGCGGGAAGATTTGGACTCCTTCTTTGTGGTCGGGACTACAAGCAGATTTGTCGGTTTTAAAAGGGTTGATCGACTTATAGAAGCGTTTGCATTGGTGCGTAATCGTGATGACTGTCGTCTGCTACTTGTAGGCGATGGACCGCTACGACACGATTACGAAAAATTAGCTGCAGAACTTGGGATAAGTAAGCTGGTAATATTTACTGGTTATCAGCCGAATGCACGCGCATATCAAGGTGTGATGGATGTCTGTGTCTTTCCATCTAGCGGCGAACCCTTTGGGCTGGTTGCAGTAGAAACATTGGCATTAGGAAAACCAACAGTAGTCTTGCAGGATGGTGGCGGTATCACAGAAATTATTCAACCACTCGAACCGGAGGATGTGGTGAACGGGATAGAGGGACTTGCATATCGATTGGAAAATTATCTAAATCTTTGGGAAAAGGGAAAGCTTATCGATCCGGTGCAAATGACAGCACGCAAAGAAAGAGCGCAATGCTTTAATGTTGATGGCATGGCAAAAGCGTTTGATGAAGTGTATTTACAGTGTCTGGAAAGAACATAAGGAGTAGTGCTAGGTGGAAATAGTCTATTTGGCTCCATATTCATCCGTCTCTGTATAGGTTTGACTCGTTATGGGTCTCAGAAACATGCTGTTGCTCTATGGTATTTTACTTCTTTATTAAATGGTGCAAGAGGTGGATGATATGGTTATGCGTAAGATACTCTGGGTTGCACCGAATTTGAACCATTATAAAATACGGTTCCTGGAGAAGCTGCATGGTAACTTCTTTGATATTATAGTGATTGCTGGTGCCGAGGAGAGTGAGCTTGGGCATAAAACCCAAAAGATGGATAATATCAAACTTAAAATCACGCGTTTATCAGCCACCAAATCAACATTCCAAAGTAGTCCGGCTGTTTATGCCTCTTTATGGCGTACCATTAGAAAAGATATGCCTGATGTGGTGCTAATGCCATGTGAAAAAAAGCATCTATTTGTGATTCTGTATTTGTCAGTAATACGCAGAATTTACCCGTTTATGCTTGTTACATATACACATCCTCTCATGCGTTCACGAGGATTGAAGTATAAGTACATAAACAGGTTGTTAACTAAAGCTCTGTTTGGTCTATATGATCGGATCATATTTTACACTCAGCAGGCCATGCAGCGTGCTGTTGAATGCGGATTATTACCTAAGCGTAAGGCAGCATATGCTAATAACACTCTAGATACCGATGCTATAAATGAGGTATATGAATATAGTTTGCCGCCAGATGAGCCAAGAATACTGTTTATAGGCAGGCTGATTCCTAGCAAAAGAGTAGACTTGCTGATGAGATATTATGGGGAGATTAAAAAGCAGATCCCATTATTAAAATTAGTCATTATCGGCGATGGTCCGGAATCGGAGCAAATAATAAAAGAGCAAGAGAAGGATGGCGATATCATATACAAAGGTGCTGTTGTTGAAGAAGCTATAATATCTGATGAAATGCGAGCTGCTCAAATTGTGTTCTTGCCTGGATTATCAGGGTTGTCAATAGTACATGCATTCTCTTATGGCAGGCCATTTGTAACGATAGATAATGAAAATCATGGACCTGAATTGGCATATCTGCAAGATGGATATAACGGGCTTATTTTAGAAGGCAATATGAAAAACGATGTTAGTAGATTGGCGCATTTATTACAGAGCAAGGAGCTATTGGTTACATATTCATGCAATGCGTATTTAACATCCAAGAAGTTGTCGATTGAGCACTGGTGTAATCAAGTCAATGCAGCACTATATTCCCTATGAATGTTATTCTGAATGTACTGCAAGTCAATGGAGGCAGTAGCTAGTTTATGCATTTGAAATGAAACAATATACTTCGCCATGCTTGCTCTTAATGCATACGGAGAAAGTTATCTAATCAAGAATGCCAACTGACTTTTTGCACATATTATACCATGGTGTATGAGTAACTTGAAAAATGCATTGTCACAAAAATATCTAATCAGGTAGCTTTATGAATTATTATATATACTGTGTTATCGGACTTTATACGAATAATGAAATCAATCAGTAATTCAACAAGAGTATTATTCGTCGGCCCATACCCTCCACCATACTCTGGTCCAGAATTAGGGATGAAAGTGTTTCTTGAATCAGCCATCCTTAGAGAAAATATTGATATAACTCATATTCAAACCAACCATAGAGTTACTAATAAGGAAAAAGGCAAACTGGATATAAGCATGATAGTAGCTTTCTTCTCTTATTTTCGCAGGTTGATTATTGCTTTATGGAAGGTCTCGCCACAACTGGTTTACTATCCAGTAACTCCAACACAGATTGGGTGGATCGGTCGTGATGTTTGGACAATACTTCTTGCAAGATTGTTTCGAGCAAAAGTTATTATCCATTTACGTGGGAGTCACCTAAGATTAAATTACAACAGTTTTAGTTATATTGTTAAGCGTCTTGTGAAATTGTCTTGTAATAAAGTATCGATGGCATTAGTACAGGCGCATTGCCTTAAAGATCAGTTTCGTGATCTTGTTGATCAGGAGAAAATAGGTGTCTTATATAATGCTATTGATTTGAGTGAATTCAAAAGCTCATCAAAAATAGAAATCGCCGATAAGCCAACTATCCTTTTCCTAGGTCATATGACCCAAGCGAAGGGGTATGTCGATTTAATGAGAGCACTCCCTATAGTTGTTAAACAAATACCAGAAGTTATATTTCAAGTATGCGGAACATTGCGGAAAGGAGAGAGGGGGGTATTTTTTGACCAAAGCACTGGTAAGCCACTTATTTATGAGGATCCATATAAGATACACAAGTCCACGTTGAGCGGTCCCTTACGTGATCATTATGATTACCGTGGTATAGTCAAAGGCGATGAAAAAGTTAGTTTACTTATGGGGTGCCATGTTTTTACACTGCCAAGTTATTCTGAGGGGATGTCAAGGTCTGTTTTGGAAGCCATGGCGTGTGGAAAGCCGGTGGTTGTTACTCCTGTAGGGTCTCATTCAGAGATAATTGAAGATCAAAAACATGGTTTGATAGTACCTACAGGGAGTGTGGATAAGTTAGCTGCTGCTTTGGTTGAGCTATTAAATAATGCTTCTAAAAGTAGACAAATTGGTATCAGGAATACTAATTACGCAAAAAACGAGTTTTCCTCTGACATAATTTCGGTAAAGCTATGCGAGTACATTATGGAGGTGTTGAAGTGAAGAAAATTACTGCTAATGTGGTTAGGTGGTGTGTGCATGCATTAGGAAACCTCATTAGAGCAATAAGAATGATATTTTTAAAGGCATCTGGTGTGAAAGTAGGTAATGGGACGATGATAAGCATGGGGGCAAAGATAGACCTCAGGAGAGGGAATATTGTGATAGGAGATGACTGTTTTATTACATATGGTTCAGTAATACTTAGTCACGATCGTGCGAGGATGCATATACATCTTGGCGACCCTGGTCAGGGTGATGTTAGGATAGGCAATGGTGTTTTTGTAGGGGTTAATGCTGTAATACTTCCCGGAGTAACAATTGGTGATAACAGCGTTATTGGTGCTGGGGCTGTAGTCGCAAAAAATGTACCATCAGGAGTGGTTGTTGCAGGAAATCCATCGCGGGTGATAAGGGAAATAGATCGATTTAAGAATCCTGATGCCGTAGTTAATCAAACAGGCAATGTGAGTTAGATCAGTAAGCAAAAAAAAGGTTTAATGTAAATATGCACGCATTATTAGCTTATGGCTTAGTTTGTATCGCTATAATATTACTGATTCGTCGTCCACGCATTGGCGTGTTATTTACTATCGCCACTAAACCAGCAATCGATACGGCATGGAATACTGCTGCAGGTGGAATTAGTGCGTTGGAGTTGAATGGTGTTGCAGTTCCGATAGTAGTGTTAGGCATCCTTATTCTACAGAGACCCTATGAGTTTAGACGAGTTCCTGGTGGCCTTGCGTGGGCGCTATTTGTTGTTGCAAATATAGTAGGTTTCGCGATTATGCTTGCCTCCGGTAAGGCTTATAGTGCGATCGAAATGTTCTTTAGAGTATTGAATGGGTTTGCTGGTTATTACATGTTGCACCCATTTATACGTACAGAACGGGATTTTAAGCACCTATTGATAGCCTTGATTATCGCGGGAATGGTGCCGACAATGTTTGGTATTTATCAGGCTATTACTGGACACGTATGGAGTTATCGGCATACGGTTGGGCTACTGCGTAATGTTGGTATATATCATGATGTGTTTGCAATGCGATCGTACGGATATTTATCATTAGCTGGCGTAATTCTATATTCCATATATTTTGCAAGAACAATGCAAGCTAAGATCATCTTACTGCTCTATGGAGCTATGATCGGTACAGTGATATTTAAGGTGTATTCTAAAGCTGCAATTGTTATCGCTGGTGTTTGGCTTACTATCTGGTCGATTTTTCGCAAACGTTTTCATGCCTTGATTTTAGTTACAGTGCTAGTATCGATTGTTGGTGTTTTTTTTCACAACGCAATATTATCTGAGGTGGAGACGCTTTTTAGTAAGGAAACTGCTGCGCTGGAGGGGGTGGGAGATGAAAAGCGCGTGCTGGGTGGACGTGCACATATTTGGGGCCCTGCATTTGAAGAATGGTATGAGGCAGATGTATTTAATCAATTATTTGGCATGGGTAAGTCAGGGGGGAGCAGTCATAATGATTTCCTGAGAGTCACGATTTCTGGAGGTATAATCGCGTTATTAACGTACATTATGCTTTTAATCGTTATAGGTATACGAGTATTTAAGAAGGCTCTTCTCTCACCTGAGCCGATTAATATCATGGCGCTGATGATTTTTGTGATGTGGATGATTGACACAATTGGCCTTACTCCAGGCATATATCCTGGATACCAGTGGTATGTGTGGGGGTTTATTGGATTGGCCCTGCGGGGTATAGATTGGCAGTCAGAAAAGAATATGAAAATAGCAAAAAATAGCTAATTGGTCATTTAAGAATTCACAATTGGACGCTGCACTTATGGATGCGAACGTAATGATAATAAAAGCAATGAAGCTACTTTTTTAACTTCTATTAACCATGCGCAAGAATTATATTAGGTACCTATTATTATCTAGGACACTGAGCCAAAATACATTCAAGGTATTACCGTCCATATATCTTCCGGTATGTACCCGCACCTGTATCTAATGCTATGGTCTATTTAATACCGGGTTAAATTGACGCGGAAGGGTATTCGTAATGAAGCAACTAACCCAGAAATTAAAAGATGGTGCCATGGATGTGCTTGATGTGGCTGTGCCTATCGTCGGTAATGGAATGGTGCTTGTACAGAATTACTATTCTCTTATTAGTGCAGGGACAGAAGGCGGGACAGCATCTACAGCACGTAAAGGCCTTATTGGTAAAGCCAAGGAGCGTCCACAACAGGTTAAGCAGGTGATTGATACCTTGAAACAACAAGGCCCTGTGCAGACCTATCGAGCAGTAATGAAAAAGCTGGATTCGTACTCCCCTCTGGGATATAGCTCTGCAGGTGTGGTGGTGGATGTTGCGCCAGATGTAAAAGGGTTTTCAGTAGGGGATCGCGTAGCTTGCGCAGGTGCTGGTTACGCTAACCATGCTGAGATAATTGCAGTCCCCGTAAATCTTTGCGTAAAGCTACCTGGCAGTGCTGATCTTGCGCTGGCAGCATACAACACGCTTGGTGCTATTGCGCTACAGGGAGTCCGTCAGGCGGATCTGAGGGTTGGTGAAACCTGTGTAGTAATCGGTCTTGGGTTACTTGGGCAGTTAACAGGGCTCATACTGAAGGCCAGCGGTATAAAAGTAATTGGACTTGACATAAATGCTCGCGCTTTAGAGATTGCCAGGCAGCACTGTATCGACTTGGGTTTTGAAATGGATTCTGTGGGTATTGCTGATGCTGTCGGTGAACTGAGCGGTGGAATAGGCGCTGATGCAGTCATTATCACAGCTGCAACAAGTAGCATCCAACCGATTAATTTTGCCGGAACTCTGCTAAGAAAGCGCGGTACCGTAGTGGTGGTGGGTGATGTCCCAACCGGTTTCGATCGTGAGCCAGATTATTATAAGAAAGAGCTTTCGTTGAAGATGTCATGCTCCTATGGGCCAGGCCGCTATGACATAGACTATGAAGAAAAGGGAATAGACTACCCTGCAGGTTATGTGCGCTGGACAGAAAACCGGAACATGCAGGCCTTTCAGGATCTCATCCACACAGGCAAGATTGATATAGGCTATTTGACTTCGCATCGTTTCTCTCTCAATGATGCACCTAAGGCCTATGATCTGATCCTCGAAAAGTCCGAGGAGTTTCTAGGGATCATTCTTGAATATGATACAAGCAAGGTGGTTACACATGATCCGGTGTTTATCGATAACACGGATTCTGCAAGTACAGTGCCTGGAGTGCCAGGAATAGGCTTTATCGGGGCAGGCAGTTATGCGATGAGCCATCTGTTGCCAAATTTACCTAGCGATGGCAGTGTCAGTATGACTGGTGTTACGACATCTTCAGGTACCAGCTCACGTTCCGTCGCAGAGAAGTTCGGGTTTTCATACTGCGCTTCTTCTGTAGACGACGTTTTAAATGATGCGGCGACTAGTACTGTTTTTGTTGCTACACGCCACGACACTCACGCTGAGTATGTAAATAGGGTAATTTCTGCCGGCAAGAATGTCTTTGTTGAGAAGCCGCTCTGCCTTAATCAGGATGAACTGAACGGCATTGTCTCTTCCTGGAATACTCACAAACCACTACTGATGGTTGGCTTTAATCGACGTTTCTCTCCGTTGGCGCAACAGATAAAGACAGCGGTAGGAGATGGCAGCATGGCCATGATCTACCGGATCAATGCTGGGGAGATACCTTCTAATACATGGATTCAGGATGATGAATTAGGCGGCGGCCGGGTGATTGGTGAGGTCTGTCATTTTATCGACTTTATGATCTATATGAACGGCTCATTGCCTACACAGGTGCATGCTGTAGCTTTAAAGGATATGGAAAAATTAGGTGATACTCTCAATATAAATCTTGCTTTTAGTAATGGCTCTATCGGAACCATATGCTACTTTGCTAATGGTTCAAAATCACTGGCGAAAGAGTATGTTGAGGTTTACAAAGGCGGGACAACAGCGATTCTTAGGGATTTTAAAGAGCTAGAAATCTTTGGCACAAAGAAACCAGTACGTAAGAAACTGCTTAACCAAAATAAAGGGCAGAAAGTAATGGTGGAGAAATTTGTACAGGCGGTTAAGGGGGAAATAGATTGCCCAATTTCACTGAGTGATACCTACGCATCTACTCTTGTGACCTTTAAGGTGCTGGAATCACTACGACAAGGCCAGGCGGTATCGATAGATGGACTTCCTGTTCGAGATTAATTCGGGTTTATTTACCTTAGTCGTATCTGATCATGGGTAAGATGCAGTGGTATTTGAGACGCTTGAGCGTCATGCGGCCACGAGAAGTGCTGCATAGGGTTCTTGAGCTGGCGCGGGTTAAATGGCTTCATATCAGCTACCTGCTTGGCTTTTATGGAGGCCGACACAATCGGCTGGAGCATGGTGATTACAGATTCTGTATTTCTGATGATGCTCAATTACCTTCTCTACCGCTATCCTTTGATTTAACCAGTGATTTAATTCAAGAAAGGCTTGCTGGCAAGCATCCAGCCCTGGGATTTCAGTGGAGCTGGACAGAAGATGATTTAGACTGGCACAAATCACCGGACACCGGCCGTCTTTGGCCGAGGCTTTTTTTTGATCGAATTGACTATCGTCAGGGAAATCCATATGGGGATGTCAGGGTTGTCTGGGAGCCTTCGCGACTGCAACAGCTTGTTGAGTTAGCGCTGATTGCCAGTAATAGTGAAACTGATCGCGAGCGGGCGATTTTGCTTTTAACGCGCCAGCTTGAGTCATGGGTGCGGGCTAATCCTCCAGGTTGCGGGATACACTATATTTCGGTTATGGAGTGCGGGTTAAGGCTTATTGCTGTATGTCATGCACTGGATATTGCACGGCCATACCTTGGTGATTCAGCGGCGACATGGCATGCGGCAACAATCATCGTATCTTCCCATGCAGATCTTATTCGTCAGCGACTTTCGCTACACTCATCATCGGGGAATCATACAATTGCTGAGTGTGCAGGATTGGTATATGCAGGATTGCTCTTTCCTGAGATGAAGGGGTCTGGAGATTGGCTGGAAACAGGCATCTCCATTCTGCGTGAGGAGGCCGGGCGCCAGGTACTTGCTGATGGTGGTGGTATTGAGCGTTCACCCTGGTACCATCAGTTTGTCCTTGATCTTTTAGGCTTGGTAGATGAGGTGTGCAGGTTCAAGGGTAAGGATGTGCCGGTAGAGATAACTGCGGCAGTTAAGAGGGGGCGTAGATTTACTGCAGTATTTGCACAATCACCAGCAGGACTACCGAGGCAGGGGGATGCGGATGACGGTTATGCGCTTTCTCCATATCTTCATTTTCCGTTGAGTGATTCGCTAGAGAGCGAGCAAGTGAGCACATTTCCAGATTATGGTATTACAAGTGTGGCTCTTAGTAGCGATAGATCGGGACGGTTATTACTTGACCATGGTCCCCTCGGAATGGAGCCTTCTTATGGTCATGGACATGCTGATGCCCTCTCATTGGTCATAATGATTAATGGGCAAGAGTTGTTGGTTGATACTGGAACCTTTAGCTATACTGGAGAACCTGAATGGCGTAGCTATTTCAGAAGTACACGTGCTCACAATACGGTCTGTATAGATGGTCTTGATCAAGCCCAGCAGACAACAGCGTTTCAGTGGTCAAAGCCGTATATGGCTGAACTTGCTGGATCGCACGTCATGGACGATGGCGTCATATATCTGCGGGCGCGACATAATGGTTATGCCAGCTTGGGTATAGAGCATGTGCGCTGTACTGTTATTGTTCCGGAAGAGTTGATTATTGTGTTTGACCAGATTGAAGGGCAGGGGCAGCATAAGCTTGATCTTAATTGGCATCTGGCTTTAGAACCGCTGGTTGATGGCGAAACTTTAAGCTTTGATGGTTATGGCCAGACAGTATTAATGAGGTTGTGGGGTGGCGATTTCTCACTTCACCGGGGTGAGACTAATCCAATATGTGGTTGGAGATCGCCAAACTACGGGATCCGCGAGCCGATTACGACGGTCAGAAAAAGCTACAATGGGAAGCTACCCTGCGAGTTTGTGACAACTATTGAATTGAATGGCAGTAGTATTAGTAGAAGTGGACTTGCAAATTATATAGACAGGGCAAGATCTTGGGAGTTTAGCGCCTGATATTGGCGATATGATCCTTATTGTAGGTTGGGTGTTTCACATTTCATGGGCGGCTTGGATTAATGGAATCAGAACGAGTTGAAATCTTGGGCGTTCCAATTGATTGCGTGGATATGAAGCAATCACTAGAAGCTGTTGACTCTATGATTCAGGGTGATCGGGCGCAGACTGTAATAGCAATAAATCCAGAAAAGATCATGAAGGCCAGGCATGATCCAAAATTACTAAATTTGCTCAAGAATGCAGGATTACTTATACCTGATGGTATAGGCGCAGTTATAGCCGCGAAAGTGCTATATGGTAAGTCAATATCACGAGTACCAGGCGCAGAATTGATGCCTGAAATATGTAAGCAATCAGTGTCAAAAGGGTATAAGCTTTTCTTGCTTGGTGCTGCGCCTGATGTAAACGATAAGGCGGTGGAAGTATTAAAAGCGGAGTATCAGGGTATCAGTATCGTTGGTAGTCAACATGGCTATTATTCGTCTGATGATATACCAGGTTTGATCGAGCGGATTAATGAATCCGGAGCAGATGTTCTATTTGTTGCTTTGGGTAGCCCCCGTCAAGAGTTATGGATGGAAGAGTATCTGCCACAATTGAATATCAAGGTTTGCCAGGGAGTCGGCGGCACGTTTGATGTGATAGCAGGTAAAGTAAAGCGAGCGCCCGTCTTTTTCCAGCGTATGCATTTGGAGTGGTTCTACAGGCTGATGATGCAACCAAAACGAATATTTCGTCAATTAGTATATATAAAGTTCACCCTGATGGTTTTTTTACAAAAACTGACGTTGCTGCAAAGGTAGTTATTGGGTATGTGTGAGTTGTTATCATGAGAGTTGTTTTAATTACGCAAAATGATGTTTTCTATTTGCCGGATGCGCTTAGATATTTGATTAACAGCACTCCAAGCCACTCCAAAATTGTAGGCGCTGTGGTTCTAAATGTTTCTCCTTATGGTAAGCGCCTGAATTTTGCGCAAAAAGCAATAAGCACGCTAAAGATATTCGGGGTAGCATTTTTCTTGAGGTATGCCTGGGATTACGTGAAATGTAAACTAATGGGGAAGGATGTAATAAACGTCCTGAGTGTGCATCAAGTCCCAATTATACAGCTAACTGATTCGATCAATTCGGAGGATTCATTGGCTGTTTTACGTGAGTATAAACCTGATCTTCTTGTCAGTATTGCAGGCAACCAGATTTTCAAGCAGCCACTCATTGATCTTCCTAAAATTGGAACACTGAACCTGCATACTGCCTTGCTTCCTAAATATCGCGGACTTATGCCTTCATTCTGGGTGTTAAAGAACGGTGAAAGCAATACTGGCGTTTCAGTTTTCTTTGTGGATCAGGGTATTGATAGCGGACCAATCCTGGTCCAAAAAGAGTTACCCATTGGAGATAAAAGTCAGGAAGAGCTGATTATCGAAACAAAAAAACTGGGCATGGAGGCGATCATTGAGGCTCTCAATCTTATACACAACGATGACTACACTCTCATTGATAATGATGATGATCGTATGAGTTACTATACGTTTCCAACAAGAGATGATGTAAGAGCATTCAAGCGTGCAGGGAAGCGATTTTTCCGATGAATATACTAAGTTTCGATATTGAAGACTGGTTTCATATTCTAGATAATAGCACCACGAAAACCCAACAAGAGTGGAAGCGTTTTGATTCACGTATTGACCTGGGGGTGGGGCAGCTCTTGGAGTTATTAGCCGAGCTGGATATTAAAGCTACGTTTTTTTGTTTAGGCTGGATAGCGGAACATCACCCACATGTTGTCCGCAGGATAATAGATGCTGGGCATCAGATAGGCAGTCACTCATATGCTCATCAACTTGCCTATCTTCAAGATGAGAAGGAATTTAGCCGTGATCTTGTTCGTTCAATTAAGATACTGGAAGATATATCCGGTAAGGGCGTCAAATTTTACCGTGCACCAGGATTCTCAGTAACAAAACACAATACCTGGGTTTTTGAGTGCCTGGTTGAAAATGGAATCGAAGTAGATTGTTCGGTATTTCCGGCCCCGCGTGCACATGGGGGTTTCCCAGAGTTCGGGAAAGATGAGCCTGTGTTAATTGAAACCAATGCTGGAATGCTGTTAGAGTTTCCAATGAATGTTGTTCCATTATTTGGAAGAAATGTTGTGTTTTCAGGCGGCGGTTATTTTCGCCTGTTTCCGTACTGGTTTATACGGAAAATGATGAATAAATCTGAGTATGTGATGACATATTTTCACCCAAGAGATTTTGATAAGGATCAACCAATCGTCCCTGGATTGAGTTTATTCAGGAGATTTAAGTCATACTATGGACTGTCTTCTTCAATGGATAAACTGGTCAAATTGCTTTCTGAATATGAGTTTATTAGTTTATCGGAGGCTGTAAATAACATCGATCATAAGGCCGTGCGTACAATGACGCTTAAGTAACGATTAACGGTAATCTATCTATAATATTTATTTCTACAATCAACTACCCAGCGCAATATGTCCGGTAGAGTATTAACGGTCATATTGGTAACCTAAAAGGCATTTGTATGGTCGCATCGCATTGATTTGTGTTACCTAATAGAGAACTGGTTGATGATGGTGATAGGGTTATCGGTACGCTGTCTCCTGCTACAGCAGGCGATGGATCAACATGATAGCTGATTTTTCTATATAGTTGGTTGGGTCGGTGTAACAAATGGATAACACAATGAATAGGAAAGATAAGTATTGGCAGTTCCCTATTGCTGCGCTATTGCCGCTTGGGCTTGCTACGCTTCTGTTGGTAGCGCTGTTTTTTGACGGCCTGGTGCAGATGGTTGGTGAGTGGGAAAAAGAAGAGTATAGCCACGGTTATCTCCTGCCAATAGTTACTGCCTTTTTTATATGGCAAAAATCGACCGATATCGCCAAGGTAGAGTTTGGTGATTTCTGGCCCGGTTTGGCGGTCGTGGTACTGGGTGTTATTGCGTACTTTATGGGTGAGCTGGGCACGCTTTATACCATTGTGCAGTACGCCTTTCTGCTTACCCTCGGCGGCCTGTTTCTGGCGTTGATGGGGTGGCGTGGATTCAGGCTTATCTGGGTGCCATTCTTACTGCTGCTGTTTACCGTGCCCCTGCCTGATTTTCTCTATAATAACCTCTCTTCTGCCCTTCAGCTTATCTCTTCCAAGCTTGGCGTTGAGTTTATTCGGATGTTCGGGATCACGGTCTTTCTGGAAGGCAATGTGATTGATCTGGGGGATATGAAACTACAGGTGGTTGAGGCGTGCAGTGGTCTGCGCTACCTGTTTCCACTTATGTCTCTCGGTTTTATCGCTGCCTATCTGTTTGATGCAGCGTTCTGGAAGCGGGCTGTTGTGTTTCTCTCGACCATTCCTATTACTGTCTTTATGAACAGTTTCCGTATCGGGGTGATTGGTGTCCTGGTGGATAACTGGGGACGGTCGATGGCAGAGGGGTTCATTCACGACTTTGAAGGCTGGGTGGTGTTTATGGCCTGCTCTGTTGTTCTACTGCTGGAGATGTGGCTTCTGTCCAAGATCGGCAAGGAGAGGCGGCCGTTCTCTGAGGTGTTTGGTGTGGAGTACCCAGAGCCGTTACCAGAGAGTGCAGATATCGGTGCCCGGCCTGTCTCGAAGCCATTTATCGCCTCGATTGTGGTATTGGCGCTGGCGCTTATCGGCTCCCAATTTATTACTCAGCGGGAGGAGTCTCTGCCGGATCTACCAAGCTACGCCAGTTTTCCAATGGAGGTTGAGCAGTGGCATGGTCGCCCCGGCACAATGGAACAGAAGTTTATTGATGCGCTGAAGTTTGATGATTACATGATCGCCGACTACGTCCATCCTGACAGCGCAGCGGTCAATCTGTATGTGGCCTATTATGCTTCACAGCGTAAGGGGGCCTCGATCCACTCACCCCGCACCTGTATTCCCGGTGGTGGTTGGGAGATACAGTCGCACTCCATCCATACGGTGGAGGGTGTGCAGATTGGAGCCCAGCCGCTAAAGGTGAACCGTCTTCTGATTCAGCTGGGAGATACCCGTCAGCTGGTCTACTACTGGTTTCAGCAGCGTGGTCGGGTAATGACCAATGAATATCTGGTGAAGTGGTTCCTGTTCTGGGATGCGTTGACCAAGAACCGTACCGACGGGGCCTTGGTGCGCCTGACCATAGTGGTGCCAGCCAATATGGATATAGCAGAGGCCGATCGGACTCTAGAGGAGTTTGCACGGGATGTTGGCCCGCAGCTGGAGCGGTATATACCGGAGTGAGGCGAGGGCTTGGTTTTATTTTGACTCTCCCTCCCAGTCTCGGCAACTGCTCCTGCGTTGCTCTAGCGCCTACATCCATGTAGGCGTTACCCACTAGTGGGGGAGGGGTGTTGTGATGGAGTTTTTAAGCTAACTGGATGGATGCGATGTTGACTAGCGGTTTGATTATATTTTTGATGGCGATATCACTAGCGATGATATTGATACCGCTGTTGATCCATCTGGCACCAGAGCTTGGTCTGCTGGACCATCCAGATGAGCGCAAGGTACACCAGCATGCGATTCCGAGGGTGGGAGGGATTGCCATCTTTGTGGGTAGCGTAGTCCCTATGCTGGTGTGGTTGCCAGGCTCTCAGTTATTGACGTCGATCCTGATCGCCCTAACTATCCTGTTGTTGTTCGGGGTATGGGACGACAGGAATAACATCAGTTATCGCTGGAAGTTCTTTGGCCAGGTTCTAGCGGCATCACTCGTGGTCATCTGGGGTGATGCCACTGTCTATCATCTTCCGTTGATATCCGGTATGGATCTGCCACCATATATCTGCCAGATAGTCACCATTGTCATGCTGGTAGCTGTAACCAACGCGGTAAACATGTCAGACGGGCTGGATGGCCTGGCCGGCGGTATCAGCCTGCTGGCCATAGGCTGCATGACTATTATCGCCAGTATGGCCGAGGACATGTTGGTAATGATATTTGGTGTCTCCATGGTTGGGGCAACACTTGGCTTTCTGCGTTTTAATACCTATCCGGCCCAGGTGTTTATGGGTGATGCCGGCAGTCAAATTTTGGGTTTTGCCTCAGGGCTGGTCTGCATCCTGGTGTCGCAGCAGAGTAATACTGCTATTAGTCTAATGCTGCCGCTGTTGGTGCTTGGGCTGCCGGTGCTGGATACGACACTGGTGATGGCCAGGAGGGTGGCCTCAGGGCGCTCTCCCTTCTCGCCGGACAGAAACCATATCCACCACCGTTTTCTCGATATCGGCTTCTCCCACCGGGAGGCGGTCTACATCATCTATCTGTTGCAGATACTGCTGGTGCTACTGGCCTTTAATCTGCGCTACGCAACAGACACGCTCATTCTGGTTGTGTATGTGCTGTTTTGCGCGTTGTTGTTGTGGGCCTTGTCGAATAGACATGCCGGGCGGGAGAAGGGCGTCAGCTTTGTAAGAAGGGTAAAAGTAGTACTTGTCAGGCTTGGTGTGGGTAGTGGTTTGGGCAATTATCGCAAGGCGGCCTTTCAGGTGTTGCGCTATCTGTTGAGTGCCATTCTGATTGTCGGTGCGCTATATCTGGAAGACGTTCCCGCAGATTTCAGTATGCTGATACCGGTGATGCTGGGCCTGATGCTGGTGCCAATGATCAAATATACTCAGGTCACTGGAATTGTGGCCCGATTCTGCCTATATGCTAGTGTGGCATTTATTGTCTATTTTATAGAGTTGAACCTGTATGCCGGGGCGTGGTGGGGAATCTGGTTTCACCTGGTGGTTTTTACGATTTTTGTATCTGTCGCCTTGATTATTCGTCTGGCAGGTGGTGGTGGGGTAGAGTTCTCTGCTCTGGACTTTCTGTTGCTGACGGTGGCTCTGATCATCTCCTTTTTCTTCAAGTCAGGAGAGCTGGGTGGGGTTGCCGGCTATGTGATCATTGAGATCATGGTCCTGTTTTATGCCGTAAATATTCTATTCAACCGGCAGGAACGGAGGGAAAAGTTGGTTATGGGTAGTATGGTGGCATCCCTGTTGATAATAGGGGCCAAGGCCATTTTACTTTAAGGAACCTCTGGTTAATTACTCACTAACTTGCGGGGGACGCCTTTAATCCCTTACTCGCAAGCTGGGGGGCAGATTGTTGGTTCCACCCCCATTTGTCCTCAGGAACCTAAAGTAAATCCCTCCCCCGCAAGCGGGGGAGGTTAGGAGGGGGAGTCTCAATGCAAGCTAACTGCTTTTTTTACTCCCCACCCAAACCATCCCCGCAAGCGTGGAAGTGAGGAGGGGGATCAAAGGATACCGTATTAGTGATATCATAGTGCTCTCATGGATAACGTTGATAGCGAACGTATTGGAATATTTGCTGTCTGCAAGTACTGCAATCAATCAAACAGATAGGTGAACAGATGTTAAGGAATATACATATTAAAGTGCTCTCGCTTGCTCTGCTACTGGGTATGACCTCCATGCTGATCTCATGTGGTGGCGCAGAAGACCGTAAGGCAAAGTATTTTGAGAGTGGCATGGAGCTATACAACGAGGGCAACTACGTAAAGGCCCGGCTAGAGTTCAAGAACGTATTGCAGATTGACCCCAAGGATGTTGAGGGGCTGTACATGTACGGGCAGTTGGAGGAGAAGGATCAGAACTGGCGTAAGGCGTACGCTCTGTTCATGCGGGCAGTTGAGCTGGATCCCAAACATGTCGGGGCACAGCTGCATCTGGGGCGCCTTTATGCCATGAGTGGTACACCAGAAAAGGCACTGGAGTCGGCTGAGGTTGTGCTTCAGGCCAAACCGGGTGACCCGGCAGCGATGGTGCTGAAGGGGTTGGCCAAGGCGCGTATGGGGGAGAAAGATGCGGCCATTCAAGAGGTAAAGGCTGCGATCAAGGTCGATCCTGACAACCTTGATGCGATATCACTTTTGGCCGCGCTCTATGCCGATCAGAAAGACTTTGATAAGGCCATTGAGCTGGCCAAGCAGGGGCTGGAGAGCCATCCTGAAGATGTCAGTACTCATCTGCTGTTGGCAAGTTTGTATGAAAAGACTGGAGATACTGCGGGTACTGTCGATCTGTTGGAGAAGCTGGTCAAGCTGCAGCCGGAAAATGTTGCATCCTATAACCGTCTCGCGGTCTACCACTACAGTAAGGGCGATAAAGAGGCGGCGGAGAAGGTCCTGCGCACCAGTATAGCTACTGTTCCCGACAGTGTGCAGGCCAAGAAGGCCCTGCTTGAGTTTCTCTTCCGGGAGAAAAAACAGGAGGAGGCCGAGATGGAGCTGAC
This sequence comes from Sedimenticolaceae bacterium, assembly GCA_050304615.1. GTDB lineage: Bacteria > Pseudomonadota > Gammaproteobacteria > Chromatiales > Chromatiaceae > CBFDBF01. The sequence continues at coordinate 60,223 of JBNLDW010000004.1, read as the reverse complement.
TGGCTTTATTGCCGCGGCCCCTGAGCAGTATGAATTACAGTTCGAATTGGCCACGCTTTATCTTGCTTCTGGGCGTAAAAACGAGGCTGAAGAGATCTACCGCAGTGTTATCGAGCAAGATGGCCGTGGTCTGGACGGCAACAAGGGCAGGATAAAGTTAGCTGCGGTATTGATGCTGGATAAAGATATTGAACAGTCATCGGCTCTGCTGGAAGAGGTACTAAAAGATGATCCAAAGAATACAGAGGCGCTGTTGATCAGGGCTGCTATATCCATGTCTAATAAGGATGCCGACAAGGGCATAGCAGATCTGCGTACCATCCTGAATGAGGATCCAGGCCACGTAAAGGCGCATCGACTCAAGGCGCGGGCTCACCTGGAAAAGGGAGAGGTCGCCCTGGCCAGAGAGAGTCTGGAGAACGCAATCCAGGCACAGCCCCAGGAGATAGCAGCCAACTTTGAGTTGGCCAAACTGCTGGTGCAAAGTGGCGAGGCAGACGAGGCGGTACAGGTGTTGGATAAGTTACTGAAGTTTGCCCCTGACCATCTTGGGGTGCTGCAGAGCATGTCGCAGATCCGTATTCGCCAGCAGAAATGGGAAGAGGTTGCCCCACTGGCCCAGCGTATCCAGGAGAAATATCCAACCAGCCCTCTGGGCTACTACTACCAGGGGCTGGTGCAGCAGGGTGAGGAGAAGTATGCAGAGAGCATTCTCTCTTTCGAGGAGTCCCTGAAGCGTGCTCCAGATGGGGTAGAGCCGTTGATCGCCCTGGCCCGTAGCTATGTGGCCCTAAATCAGATTGATAAGGCGCTTGAGCGGGTAGAGAAAGTGGTTATTCGTAACCCTGAGCACTTCCTTGCCCTTAATCTGAAAGGGGAGATTCAGCTACGACAGGAGAAGCTGGATGCGGCGGCCGTAACATTCAATAAGGTGATTGAGCAAAAGCCGGAGTGGCCTGTTCCATACCGTAATCTTGCAAAGATTCGTGCGGTACAGAAGAAGCCGGCAGAGGCTATGGCGGCTTTACTACAGGGTTATGAGAAGAGCAAAGATGCAGGATTGGGGCTGGAAGTGGCTTCTATATATGATCGTAAGGGTGAAACCCAAAAGGCGATAGCCCTCTACGAAGAGCTATTGTCCAGCCGCCCAGACCTGGCCATGGCTGCCAATAACCTTGCCATGATTCTGACGCGGGATGAGCCGCAGCAGGCTGCCCTGGATCAGGCGATAGACCTGGTTAAGGGGTTCTCTATTACTGAAAATCCAATCTACCTTGATACCCTTGGTTGGGTTCACTACAAACGTGGTGAGTTGGAAGATGCGGTGACCATCCTGGAAAGGGCCATCCGCAAGGGTGAAAAGGTGCAGGAGATCCAGTATCACCTAGGTATGGCCTACTACAAGAGCGGTAAGATGGAGCAGGCCAAGCAGGCATTGACCAAGGCCTTGGCTGAGAAGGATGCCACCTATATCGGACGTGATGAGGCCGAGCAGACACTAGCCAGCATTGCTAGCGCGCCTGCTACAGCCCAGTAGATATCCCCTTCCCCCCTCACCCTAACCCTCTCCCTGAGGGAGAGGGGGATTATGTGGGTCAGCAGTGGGGTTAAGAGATATAGTCCCTTCCACCCCTCAAGGGGGTACCTAGGTCCCTACGGGACCTCGGTACCCGGAGGGTGGAAGGTCAGGATGAGGGGGTAAATAAAATCACAGCATTATCTTTTTTAGATCCCCTCACCCTAACCCTCTCACCACGGGAGAGGGATGGTTAAGCGGTAGTGATCAGAGGTTTCATAACTAGCAACCAAAAGAAAACCCCGCCAATATCCATATCGGTGGGGTTTGGATGCCGGGTCCACTCGGCACGGGATCCATCCCTTGTACGCTTCCGTGCGCCTTAATCTAGGACCGCTTCCTTTAGCATCTGCATCCCATTATCTCTATCCGCATAGAAAATACAGTAAGATATGTCTGTAGATGCTGTAGGATAATTCTTAGGGAATCTCTGATTAATTTCTCCCCCGCTTGCGGGGGGCTATACGGTATTAATCAGAGGTTCCTTCGAACCATGGAGTAGAAACCAAATGTTCAAGCATAAATTGTATGGCCGTGGAGTGGTGATATTGGTATGTACGATCCTGCTCTCTTCGCCCCTGCTAGCGACCACCTCTGTAGCGCCTGGAACCCCCAAGGTATGGGGTTATGGTGTAAGGTCATGCGCTGATTTTACTGTCGCGAGTAAAGAGTCGGAAGCTGGGGATAAGAGGGCGATTGTGGAATACCTCCGTTTTCAGGAGTGGTTTTCCGGGTTGGTTACCGGGCTATCGCTGGCCACCGGAAAAAATATACTAAACGGGGCAGATGTTCAGGACGCTATGCACCGCCTGCAGCAGCACTGTGAAGAGCAGCCGCGGAATGATTTTTTTCAGGCAGCAACCACCTATCTCCGTCTCCTCGGTACCCCTGAGGAGTAATTATGAGGAACAGTCTGATCATGTGTGAGGTAGAGGTGATAATCCATGCGCTAACCAATTGATTACATAGCATTAAAATAGTAACTGTGACGCAGCACCAAAATATTTGCGACACGCGTGCTTTTATGGTTAGATGTGCATTGTCTCAAATTGGGACTAGCGAACAAAGCCACACCTGCCGCGAGGTAGGTTCGGAAAGCCACGGATCTGGCGTATCTCCAGATGGCCGGGCTACTCCACGAACGGTTTGATCAAGGATGTCACCAAGTCTGCTACATCCTGCGTCAATCCACTCGATCAATAATGATTATGTCTCAATAAGGCATAGCGTTTGATTTTGGGGTAACAGGAGTCATGAAAAAATTACTTTTAGGAATGGCAACACTAGCGGCGCTGACCTTCTCGGTGGCCTCCAGTGCTTTGACGCTGGGGGATTTCAACCCGGGCGCGACGCTAGCAGATGCAGCCTTAAGCGACACCGGGGCGCAGTACGTCACTTTGGCAGATACTGCGAACGACTCAGTCTTTATGATTACGACAGGTGCAGCCCCCCTTCCGACAGGCAGCGGGGATTTTGTTCTCGGTATTTTTGATCCTGTTACCGGTGACAAACTGAATGTTCTTGATTCTAAGGGGATAGTGCCAGGCTCCAACGCTTTAGCTACAATAACATTCGACAAGATTGCCGGTAATGCGGCGTCTCAAATTGATAGTGGTGCGATGGGCACTACTTTTGGTTTCTTTATACAGTTCTATGCCGGCGCTGTACTGTCCACCGATGCAAACGATATATATTTCAGTGATGCAGCTGCTGATATATTCAGCATATTCTATGACTCAGGTGCCCCTATTGGGTCTGCCATGGTTTCTGATGTTGGATTAGGAATAGATTTTAGTGGTCATGACCCGGCGTGGAGAACCCTGGTTGGTGTGCAAGATGTCGCGCCTGTTCCTCTACCCGCAGCCGCGTGGCTGTTTGGTTCCGCCCTGCTAGGTTTGCTGGGTCTAGGGAGGCGGCGTCAGACCGCTACCGGAGTGCCTGCCTAAGCAGCTAAACAGATCACCATGTAGTATTATTAGAAGGGGGCTTATGCCCCCTTTTTTAATGCTTTAATGATACTGAGTGGTCGGCCCAATTATGGAGGAGAGTATGGATTTTGAGCGTGCCCTGGGGATGCGTGCGGTCGCAGGCGATTCCGAGGAGGGGCGTAGGCAACTTTACCTCTACATAAATCTGAAGCTGGCAGCTTCCGGTCAGCCAATCTGTAATGATGCGAACTCGGCGGAGTTTATGACTACCGCTCAGGATCTGCTCAAGGCATTCCGCGAGAAGGGCCGATTGCTTTCTCTGTATCACTGTCCGGTGGACCGGAGAATCCAGGATTTTATTGATCGTTATCTGCACGATCTAGGGTTGAAGCAGGCGCCACGGCTACCTACCAATACCTTTGTACTTGATCGTCACGGTGTTGCGCGCGAGCTATCTCTGCCGATGGGGGAGGATGAGTTTCACTCCGATATAATCTCCAGCTATCGGGTGCGTCAGGGGATACTGCATAATCCAGCCAGTGACCGGCGCACCACTGCAGGCTCTTTTCATATTGCCGAGGGCGGCCTGCCTATTCCCGGAGACAAGAGTGCGGTCCCCAAGATTGTATTTGCCAACCTGCTGGAGCAGGCACTCAATCCACCAGACGAACTGTTGACCATCCCCTTTACTAGCAACCAGCAGCAGCCTGCACAGATGATGGTATCACTGCTGCTGCACCCCATTATCTGCCCAGAGATTCCAGGCAGGGAGGCGGAGAAGAAAATGGAGATCCGCTTCTTTGCCCCCGGCAATCTGGTGAGCAATCTAGATTTTGTGGAGAGCATTTTTGGTAATGGTGGTAACCCCTGTTTGGCCGAGTTTGATGCCAGTCTCGATGTGGAACATTGGAGTGGCCATACCGGTTGTGTCATCCTGGCCCCCCATCTGGCGACACTGCGCAAAAGTGAGCTGGGTCTGCCGCACTATAACGATGCATCCGAGCGTCAGCGCCAGGAGGGTATGTGCTGGCAGTCAGAGGATGAGCTCTACAACGACGGCGACTCATTCAAGATAACCGCCCGGGATGAGAGCGGGGTTATCGTGACCCTGATTGCGGATAATTACTTCGGTTACTGCAAGAAAGAGGTAAAGACCCAGATCAGCTATGCCACCAATCTTTTTGGTCTGGCTGAGGAGGAGCACTCCGGTGGTGCCTTGGTCTTTGAGCGTCGTAGCCACGGTGATGAATTCGGGGTCGACAGTCAGACAGTAGAGGCGGGTTACAATTTTCAGGATATGCTGCAGTGCTATGGAGAGGTAATGGAGTTGCAGCCGGAGGGCCATGCGATTGATGTCAATTTTCCTGATGTGATCTATCTGCCGCAGGATCTGCAGATGGATCTGAACCGTCAGAACATCAAATGGAGGAGGGATGGTGAGCTCCAGGGCATCCGTCTGCAGCCAGGCAAGATCTACATGCAGCCAAACGGCTATAAGGTGGAGATGGTCAAGCACCCGGGAGCCCCATCCTGGCGCCTGATCGGCACCGACCCGGAGGGGGTCTTCTGCCATAAGCCGAGTACTGTCTCTGGCGGTGGCAAGTCAGAGATATCCAAGGATCTGGATGATGCCGTCATCTACGGTCCGCTGTTTGTCGATGATCTGGAAAAGGATCTGGATCGGGTGCAGGAGATATTTGATCGGGACTACTCTGACCGTTTCAAGCCGGAGTATAGGGATAAGGATCGGCGGCCGGATCGTAAACCGTTGAGCCCTGAACGTAGCCTCGGTTCGATGATTAAATTATTGACCCCCTCGTCCCTCTACCGGGATGAGTTTAATCAGTGGCTACAGACCATACCGCCACGGATTGCGGCGCTGGCCTTTCTGATTAAACGGTTCTTTCGTCCGGAGTGGGGCGGCAACTGGCGGCGGCTCCTCTCGGTGGATGAGGTGGATGGTGCCCCTGGGCATGAGGTTAAACTGTTTGACAGGCTGATGGTCGCCTCATACCTGCGGGTAGGTTTCGACCGTGGTGGTAAGTGGCGTACCTTTAAACTGCGGCAGGATTTTATCTCCGCTGAGAAGATTCAGATGGAGGATGATATTAGCGTCTCTGTGGTTGTGCCCCCGGCCACGCTAGATGGTATATCTACCTCAGGGCACAGCCTGAAACTGGTACAGAACTGCGAATATCGGCTGTTCCAGCGCCCAGATGATGCGATCAATCCAGGTTTTGATCGGCAGAGCGAGAGTGATATGGCTGAGCCGAATAATTTCCTTGCCAACTATGAACCACTTGGGGGCGAGCAGTTGGCAGAGGTGGCAGAGGATGTATTGAACCTCGACCGCTTTACCCCACCGATGCGGCAGCTGATTCAGGACGCTTACCAGGAGCAGAGCGGCTACGTGGTCTCTTCGGCCCACCCCAGGATGGTGGATGGCAAACCATCAAGGAATCCGCGCTATCTACAGACGCGCCACGATCTAGCCAATCCGGTGCGTAGCTATGTGGCAGATATGAGTACCCGCTTTCACCGCAAGCAGCCGCTGCATGAGGCGGTCTCTCATCCGGTAGATGCGGTGTTAGCTGGACGCCGCAACAATCCACCTGAGCCTGGTGTGCGGCCGCTGGCGGTATTCAATCCGATCCACTACCAGGAACTGCCAGAGCTGTTTATGGACTTTATCTGTAGCCTCACCGGAAAATCACCGTCTACTACCGGTGCCGGGAGCGAGGGAGCGCTTACCAAGGGGCCATTCAACGCCCTGCGGGCCACTGCGGATCTGAATAGTGCGCTGGTCTCGTTTATCCTGACCGGCTATAACGGTTTCTCCAGTTCGGCTGGATTTATCGGTGTTGATATGCGGGTGGATCATGACATAAGTCTGCTAATCCCGGAGATCTGGACACGGCTCTTACCGAAGGAGCGAGATGCCGCATACATGATCAAGCATGGCTATCTGGAGCCGCTGCAGGATTTTGCACACAACGGTCAGCAGGTCCTTGCTAGCCGTCTTGGCTATCGCATTACCGCACGGTTTGTACGTAGTTTCCTCGGCAAGATATTTGATAATCCAGATACCGTGTTCACCGCTGAAATCCTGCAGCCGGAGAGTCAGGACATGGAGGTGTTTGTAGATGGGATCAACAACATAGTCGAGGCGCAGCAACGGGTGGCTCAACAGTACCTGGATGACGGTAGCATTGAGGAGGCGGCACCTCCACTCAAGGCGTTACTCAATATCATGGCGCATGGCAACTACCAGGGGAAGGATGTGCATCACCCAGAAATACGCCGTATGTTTAGCCGCGAGTACCTGCTGGATTCAGAGTGGTATCGTCAGCGTCTAATGGTGAAACAGCAGCGCGAGACTGCGCTGTGGCAGAGGCATATCGATAGTCTCCAGCAGTTTTTGGATCTCTCCAGCCATGCCGATATGGCGGAAAGGATGGATATTACCGGGCGGCTGGAGTTGGCTCGGGAGCGGTTACAGCAGGTGCAGGCAGCAGAGTATCTAGAGGGGCTGGTTGGTACTATCGGGGCCGATCCGCTTGGCCCTGTTTAGCCCACAGGGCGTTGTTTTTTGTCGCATCGGTAATTTGTTTAGGTAATTTGTTTCTCAACCTATCCATATTTGATTTCTTTTCTTATAGGCTCGGGTAATCATTTTCACAGCCTAAATGCCTCGACGGATTATTTTTACTTCAATTATCAGGCTGCGAGTCCCTTTCTTTTATGCACGTAAAAGAAAGGGACGAAAGAAAAACGTGCCCGACGACTTGCCCTACGGGTACCCTGTGCTCCTCACGCCTTCAGGGGCTCCAGCGAAGGGATATCCATATCCCTCGCTGGAGGCGCCACTTCCCTGTGGCGCCCCTGCGGGCCTTCTCCTTCAAGCGTTGCGGTGCTCGGCTGCGTCGCACGGGTTTTGGGTGACCACCTGAATACCGTGTGTTCCGCCGAGCATCGCAGGAGAAACCGGGAATAGCCCTTTAGGGGAGCGACAGGGATGTCGCTCCTGTCCAGCGGGGCAGGGATGCCCCGTATGGACAGCCCCGATTTTGACGAGAAGCGCAGGGTACCCGCAGGGCGGAAAACTCGGTTGCCCTTTTCTTTCGCCTATTTCTTTTGGGCAGGCAAAAGAAATAGGCTCGCAGCCCCTGCTGGGAAGAATAGAAAGGCTCTGTAGGTTAAGGGCTGTGAAATTAACTACCGAAACCAATAAGGGGTATCCCGATCTGGATAGGCTGTGAAACTAACTACCGAAACCAATAAGGGGTATCCCTATCTGGATAGGCTGAGAAACTAATTACCGGCGCAATATCTTGGATAGCCGCCTCTCCAGCCAGTCGACCACCCGATCGTGCAACGGGGTAGCCAGGATCCAGCCAAGCCCCAGACAGCCCAGACCTATAGCCCCAACCAGCTCATCTGAGAGCCAGTGGGCGCCACTCATCAGCCGCGGCACGGTGAAGATAAACGCGAACAGCAGGGCGATTACCCCATAGGCCCGTGGCATGTTGTAAAAGATGAACCCGGCAAATAGCAGCAGCACCAGACCGTGATCCCCGGGAAAGGTATCGCCAGAGATGTCCTTGGTGGTGATGTAGGGGACAAGTTCAGATAGCCGCAGGGCTTCGGGATAGAGCATGGTGGCACTGTTGCGCTCAATCGGGATTAACTTGCTACCCTGTAACAACATGGTGATAGTTACAGTCAGGAGCAGACCAATTGCGATGTAACGGGTCAGGTTTTGACGATCCCGTAGCAGGGCGTAGTGGCCAAATAGCAGCAGCATCGACAGTGCCGCGACCAGATCAAAGGCGCGGTGGTTGGCCACTGCCCAGGTCTGACGCCACAGCTCACTATCCGCGAGTGAGCGGTTGGCAGCCCAGAACACACTATCATCCAGCGCCAGCCAGAGGGTGCGGGTCGGTTCCAACAGCCAGCTCGCAAACAGCAGTATGGCCAGTAGATTGGCGCATAGGAGGGCGATGGAGTGCCAGCGATACTCTTGTTGCATAGTCAGTTCTCTACCGGGGTCGCCACCAGGGCATCCCCGGCCGAAGTCAGTGCGGTCATACGTAGCTCTATGATCCTGTTATGTAGATCTATATCCTCCGCTACAGTCGTCTCCACCCGGAGGAAGTTTGGAGTGTAACCACGCCATACCCTGGTACCACCGGCCCCGGGTTGCCCGTTGCCTTCAATCAATACCGGGAGGGTGCGGCCCAGATACTGCTCCATAGTGGCACGCTTTATCTGCTCCCCCAGCAGGTGTAGTTCCTGGCTTCGCTGCCTGATTATATCTGGCGCAACCTGGTTGGGCATATCTGCAGCGAGCGTACCGCTGCGCGGGGAGAAACCGAAGATGTGGAGATGGCCAAAGCCGATCTGCTCCACCAGGGCAACAGTTTGCCCCCACTCATCTGCAGTTTCGCCGGGAAACCCGACGATGATGTCGGTGGTGATATTGAAATCCGGGATTTGTTCCCTGGCCTGCGCTACCAGTGTGGCAAATTCCTCTCCCTTGCAACGGCGCGCCATCCGTTTTAACACTGCATCAGAGCCGCTCTGTAGTGGCAGGTGGAGGTGGGGCATAAGCCGGGGGTTTGAAAACAGCGTCCAGAATCTCGATGGCAGATCCCACGGCTCCACGGCCCCAAGCCGCAGACGGGGGATATCGCTCTCCGCCAGCACCCGCTCTATCAATTCGGATAGATCACAGCCCAGATCGCTGCCGTAGCCGCCGATATGGACGCCGGTCAGGATTGCCTCCTGCACCCCTGCATCGTGTAACTGGTTGATCTCTGCCACAATTTCGGAGATTGGCCGGCTCCTCTCTTCTCCACGGGCGGTGGTGACAATGCAGAAGGTGCAGCTGTGACGACACCCATCCTGTACCTTGATAAAGGCCCGCTGTCGCCCATCGGGAAGTGGTAGATCGCCATCTATTCCGGGGCTGCCGTACAGCAAACGGTTGGAATTAAGCTGGTGGCTGGCAATATCCACCAACCGATCCTTGTCCTGGTTGCTTATTACCAGATCTACCCCGGAGATATCCTTAACCTCGACCGGCTCCAGCGAGGCGTAACAGCCACTCACCACCAGACTAGCCTGGGGATTGGTGCGTCTTATCCGGTTAATCAGTTTGCGCGATTTACGGGCCGCCTCACCGGTTACCGCACAGCTGTTCACCACCACCAGATCTGCCTCTGCCAGTTCTGTTGTCAACTGGTGTCCCTGGGCGAGAAAACCTCGAGACCAGCTCTCCAGTTCCGCCTCGTTCAGGCGGCAGCCGATGGTGTTTAGGTGTATGCGCATGAGTGGTTCGGGTGAAAAAAGCTGGATTATACCTGAATCGGAGCTTCTAGGGGGACCTTGGTATCCCCTTGATGGGGGGTAGTTTTTAGACATTGGTAGTAAATTTCGTAGCCCTCCGCTGCTATCCCTTCTCCCACCGGGAGAGGCTAGGGTTAGGGGGACTTCTAGCAGTATCGGTAATTAGTTTCGCAACCTTAACCGTCCCATTCTTTATTTTAAATCTCATCACAATGGTTGCGAGTTACTTTCTTTTAACGTCCAAAAGAAATAGGCTCGCAGCCCCTGCTGAAAGTATGAAAGATGCTCTGTAGTTGAGGACTACGAAATTAATTACCAAAACTACAGCCCCCCACCATAGGCCTCTCCCCCAAAGGGGAGAGGAGATAGTAGCGGAGGGCTACGAAACTAATTACCACCTCCTCAACGGGGATATGGAATAGCTGCCACGGCTAGGGCGCAGTATTTACATAGATTTATCCCTTTCTGGAGGGGTACTAATTATGTAATAATGCGCAACTTTGATAACAACCTAACAGGTCGCGATACCATGAGTTTCTTTATTTCTGATGCACTGGCAGCAGACGCACCGGCGCAGGGTGGGGATCTGATGCAAATGCTTTTCCCTGTGGGCCTGATTGTGCTGCTCTATTTTATAATGATCCGCCCGCAGATGAAGCGACAGAAGGAGCATAAAAAGCTCGTAGAGAGCCTAGCCAAGGGGGATGAGGTGATGTTGGAGGCTGGAATCATGGGCAAGATCACCTCTATTGGCGATGATGCCGTCACCCTTGAGATTGCCGATGGGGTCAAGATAAAGGTGCGGCGTCTCGCCGTGGCCGCGGTGCTGCCAAAAGGGACCATGGCTGACCAGTAAGATGCAGGGCAGACGTTTTTACCCTCTCTCAACAAACGGCCAATTACAATCATGATGAACCGCTACCCACTGTGGAAAAACCTGCTTATCCTGTTCGTAGTATTGGTCGGGATGCTGTTTGCGCTCCCCAATATATTTGATCAGGATCCATCTATTGAGGTCTCCTCTACCCGCCGTGCGCAGGTGGATGCAACGACTGTGACCAAGGTGGAAGAGGCGCTGAAGGACGCGGGAATCCCATTTAAGGCGATTGAACGGGTCGAGAAAAAACTCCTTGTCCGCTTTAAGACATCTGAAAATCAGCTGCTTGCGAATGATGCTCTGGCAGTGGCTCTGGCGGGCGATTATCTCCAGGCCCTGACGCTCTCTCCAGATCTGCCCAACTGGTTACGCTGGATTGGCGCGGAACCTATGTATTTGGGGCTGGATCTCAGGGGCGGCGTTCATGTGTTGATAGATGTCGATATGGATGCGGCTATAGATAAGGCGGTGGAGGGGTTTGAGGGCGATATGCGTCCACTGATGCGTAAGGATAAGTTGCGCTACCTCAAGGTCACTAAGCTGCCGACAGCCGTTGAGGTCAGTTTCAAGGATATTAAGGAGCGGGACAAGGCCGCCGATCTGATCTCCGATAATTACGCTGATCTGGTCGTCGACACAAGAGATGAGGGCGAACTGTACGTTGTTGCAGCGTCTATCAGTAAGGCCAAACAGCAGGAGATTCGCAAGTCTGCCCTAACTCAGAATATCACTACACTGCGCAACCGGGTCAACGCCCTCGGCGTATCTGAGCCGATTATTCAGCAGCAGGGTCAGCGGCGTATTGTGGTGCAGCTGCCGGGGGCACAGGATCCAGGTAAGCTCAAGGAGATTCTGGGGGCGACAGCCACTCTGGAGTATCGCCTGGAAGATATCGAACATAGTGTCGAGGATGCAGTGGCGGGCAGGGTTCCGGCTGGCTCCAAGCTCTACTATCGGCGCAATGGGCAACCGATTCTGCTGAAGAAGTCGATAATTGTTACCGGTAACCGGATTGTAGACGCCTCCTCTGGCTTTGATTCTCGTAACAACCGACCATCGGTAACGGTACGGCTGGATGCACAGGGTGGTAGCAGGATGCTCAATGTGACCACCGAAAATGTTAATAAGCCGATGGCCGTGGTCTTTATAGAGACCAGGACAGAGACCAACCTGGTCGATGGCAAGTTGGTCAAAAAGAAGATCCTTGTGGAAGAGGTGATCAGTGTGGCCAACATCCTGGAGCCGTTTGGTCGCCGCTTTCAGACCACTGGCCTGGATAGCCCCGGCGAGGCCCACGATCTGGCGCTGTTGCTGCGTGCCGGTGCCCTGGCTGCGCCTATCGAGATAGTGGAGGAACGGACGATTGGCCCCAGCCTGGGACAGGAGAATATAGATCAGGGCTTCCTTTCGGTGGTGATTGGCCTTTCGGTGGTGATGCTCTTTATGGCCATCTACTATCGGGTATTCGGTCTGGTGGCTGATCTGGCCCTGGCTATGAATCTGGTGCTGGTGGTTGCCCTGTTATCTGCCATCCAGGCCACCCTGACACTCCCAGGTATTGCCGGTATTGTGCTTACCGTGGGTATGGCGGTGGATGCCAATGTGCTCATATTTGAGCGGATACGTGAAGAGCTGAGTATCGGAAACACGCCGCAGGCCAGTATACATCTCGGTTATGATAGGGCCCTCTCTACCATTGTGGATGCGAATATAACCACTTTTATCGCTGCTGTGGTGTTGTATGGTTTTGGCACTGGCCCGATCAAGGGTTTTGCCGTGACCCTGGCACTGGGTATTCTCACCTCCATGTTTACCGCTATTATTGGTACCAGAGCGGTGATCAACCTGATTTACGGCGGTAGAAGGATTGAGAAGCTGGCGGTTTAAACCGGCCAATTATATAAAGAGCTGTCATGCGTATATTTAACACTGAAACTAAAATCGATTTCATGGGCCAGCGCAAGTTTGCACTGTTGCTTTCGATCGTTGCTATTCTGGTTGCGCTTAGCGCGGTGGCGCTGCGTGGTCTGAGCTTCGGGATCGATTTTACCGGTGGTACCTTGGTTGAGCAGGGCTACCAGCAGGCAGTGGAATTATCGATGATACGTGATGCCCTGGCGGCCGATGGATTTACGGATACCACGGTGCAGTACTTTGGAACCCCGCGTGACGTGCTGGTGCGCTTGGCTCCAAGGGATGACATCAGTAACGCGGAGTTGAGTGATCGCGCCGTTACCGCACTGAATTCCACCCCAGCTGGCCATGCCGAACTGCGGCGGGTTGAGTTTGTCGGGCCACAGGTGGGAGAGGAGCTGACTGAGGATGGTGGTTTGGCAATGCTTTATGCTTTGCTCGGTATTCTGGTATATGTTGCCCTCCGGTTCGAGTATCGTTTTGCCATAGGCTCGATTATCGCGTTGGTACATGACGTGATAGTTACTATCGGGATCTTCGCGCTTCTTCAAATAGAGTTTGACCTGCCAGTGTTGGCAGCGGTGTTGGCGGTAATCGGTTACTCGCTAAATGATACCATTGTGGTATATGACCGGATTCGTGAGAACTTCCGCAAGATACGCAAGGGCTCGCCGCGTGAGATCATCAATACATCTTTGAACCAGACCCTGTCACGCACCCTGGTCACCTCGTTGACCACCCTGCTGGTGTTGTTGGCGCTGTTCTTTCTGGGTGGGGAGATCATTCATGGTTTTGCTACTGCACTGATCATAGGTGTGGTTGTTGGTACCTACTCATCCATCTACGTTGCCAGTACTGCTGTTCTGATGCTCGGTATCAGCAAGGCAGATCTGATGGCGCCAGAGGTAGAAGGGGCGGAGCAGGAGGGTCAGCTATGACCGGGTACAAAATATTGCGAAAGTGGCGGAATTGGTAGACGCGCTGGATTTAGGTTCCAGTGGGGCAACCCGTGGGAGTTCAAGTCTCCCCTTTCGCACCAAATTACGGTGTTATAAATAATCCTAATCTACTAGTGGGTTAGCACAGTACAACACCTCCCCCGCTAGTGGGAGAGCACAATACAGTTCCACCCTTACTAGTGGGGTAGCACAATACAGCACTAGTGGGGTAGCACAATACAGCTCCTCCCCCACTAGTGGGGGACGACTCCATGGATGGAGGAGGTAGGGCGACGCAGGAAGCACAAGCCGAGGCAGGGAGGGGGAGTATAGATTTAAGCTAACTGCTTTTTTACTCCCCACCCTCACCCTCCCCGCCAGCGGGGAGGGGATGCTATCGTGGTTTTCCCCGTTGGTTGGGGAGGAAAAGATTATTTTAATTTTGTAATCGAGGAGAGGCAGCACTATCTGCCCGAGAGGTTTTTTATGCAAGTTTCAGTTGAATCAGGTGAGGGATTAGAGCGCAGAATGACCGTTGAGCTACCTGCTGAGAAGGTAGATGAGAAGGTTGTACAGCGTCTCAAACAGATAGCCAAAACCACCAAGATGGATGGCTTTCGTCCGGGCAAGGTGCCATTTTCAGTGGTGCGTGAGCGTTATCAGGATCAGGTGCGACAGGAGGTCTTTGGCGAGCTGGTGCAGTCGAGCTATTTTGAGGCCCTCAGCAGCGAAAAGCTTATGCCAGCTGGCCATCCCAGCATCGAACCTCTAGAGAGAGATCCAGAGCAGGGTATGGCATACACCGCAATATTCGAGGTTATGCCCGAGATCACTCTGAACGATCTCACCGGGATTACTATTAAGCGGCCGGTGGTTGAGGTTACGGATGCGGACCTGGAACAGATGATCGAGAGGCTACGTGGACAGCGAGTCACCTGGAATAAGGTAGAGCGGGCCGCCAAGATCGGGGATCAGGTTACTATCAACTTCAAGGGCTTCATCGATGGAGAGGCCTTTGCTGGTGGCTCTGCCGATGATATTGCATTAGTGCTGGGCTCCAAATCGATGATTGATGGCTTTGAAGATGGCTTGGTAGGGGGCTCTGCTGGTGACAACCGCACCCTGGAGCTGAAATTCCCAGATGAATACCAGGTTGATACGCTGGCCGGAAAGATGGCAACCTTCGAGGTGGAGATTACCGCGGTAGCTGAGCCGGTGCTACCAGAGGTGGACACGGAGTTTGCCCAGGCCTATGGGGTTACAAGTGGCGACGTAGATGAGTTTAGGCAGGAGGTTCGTGCCAACCTGGAGCGTGAGCGGGATGACAAGATCCGTAATATACTTAAAAAGCAGGTTATGGATGCACTATTGGAGACAAATCCGATCGTAATCCCTGAATCTATGGTAAAACAGGAATCGGCTGCGATGCTGGAGCAGACCAAGGCCAATATGGCGCAGGGCGGCCGTGACAGCAGCAAGCTGGATCTACCCCTGAGCCTGTTTGAAGAGCAGGCCAGACGCCGCGTCTCTCTGGGGCTGATCGTCTCCGAGCTGGTAAAAACCAGCGGGATCAAGCTGGATGAAGAGCGTGTTCGGGCCAGGGTGGATGAGGTTGCGCAGGGTTATGATGAGCCACAAGAGGTGGTAGATTACTACTATTCTAATGAGCAACATCTGTCTGCAGTGCAGAATATCGTGATCGAGGAGCAGGTTGTAGATTGGGTGGTGGGGCAGGCCAAGGTAGAGGAGCAGGTAACTGCGTTTGATGCCCTGGTGAATCCATCAGATGATGAGAGCTAAAGGATTTACTATATATGACCGATAGAAACGCTATGGGTGCACTAGAGACAACTAACCTGGGATTGGTGCCAATCGTCGTGGAACAGACGGCGCGGGGTGAACGCTCCTATGATATCTACTCCCGGCTACTCAAGGAGCGAGTGATCTTCCTGGTCGGTCCGATAGATGACAATGTTGCCAACCTGGTAGTTGCTCAATTGCTGTTTCTTGAGTCGGATAATCCAGACAAGGATATCCACATCTATATCAATTCACCTGGTGGTTCGGTTAGTGCCGGCTTGGCAATATATGACACCATGCAGTTTATTCGCCCCCATATCAGCACTATGTGCGTAGGACAGGCCGCCAGTATGGGCGCCCTGCTACTGACTGGTGGTGAAAAGGGCAAGCGTTTCTGCCTACCGCACTCGCGGATGATGATCCACCAGCCGCTAGGTGGTTTTCAGGGCCAGGCTACTGACATAGAGATCCATGCCAGAGAAATCCTGCTACTGAGGGATCGTCTGAACCAGATTATGTCAAAACATACAGGGCAGTCGATCGAGAGCGTCTCAGATGACACGGATCGGGATAATTTCATGAGTGGTGAAGATGCGGTAAAGTATGGTCTGATAGATCAGGTTCTGTCAAAAAGAGCGACCATCGAGAAGGAATAGCAGAGGTGCAGCATGGGTGACAAAAACAAAGGTAAAGGTGACGACAGCAAATTGCTGTACTGCTCTTTTTGCGGTAAGAGCCAGCATGAGGTGCGCAAACTGATTGCGGGGCCGTCCGTCTTTGTCTGTGATGAGTGTGTCGAGCTATGTAACGATATTATTCGCGAGGAGATGCATGATGGCGGAGCTGCCGGTGGTGCTGCCCTGCCTAAGCCTAAAGAGATCTATGAGCTGCTGGATCAATATGTAATTGGTCAGGCCCAGGCCAAAAAGGTGTTATCAGTTGCCGTTTATAACCACTACAAGCGGCTGGATGCTGGCCATAAGAAAGATGAGGTTGAGATATCCAAAAGTAATGTCCTGCTGATCGGCCCTACCGGCTCCGGTAAGACCCTGCTGGCTGAGACCCTGGCGCGTATCCTTGAGGTGCCGTTTACCATTGCAGACGCGACCACCCTGACCGAGGCTGGATATGTCGGTGAGGATGTTGAGAACATCATTCAGAAGTTGCTGCAGAAGTGTGACTATGACGTAGACAAGGCTCAGAACGGGATCGTATATATTGATGAGATAGATAAGATTTCTCGTAAATCCGACAATCCATCCATAACTCGTGATGTCTCAGGCGAAGGGGTACAGCAGGCGCTGCTCAAGCTGATTGAAGGGACCATAGCTTCGGTTCCCCCCCAGGGCGGTCGTAAGCATCCACAACAGGAGTTCCTGCAGGTGGACACCGGCAACATCCTGTTTATTGTCGGCGGCGCCTTTGCCGGTCTCGACAAGGTGATTCGCGATCGTTCAGAGAAGGGTGGTATCGGTTTCTCTGCCGAGGTGCGGAGTAAGGATGAAGTGAGCAAAATGGGAGAGATATTGCGCGGGGTAGAGCCGGAAGATCTTATTAAATATGGATTGATCCCAGAGTTTGTTGGGCGGCTACCTGTGGTAGCTACACTGGAGGAGCTGGATGAGGACGCCCTGGTGCAGATCCTTACCGAGCCAAAAAATGCCCTGGTCAAACAGTATAACCGTCTATTTGAGATGGAAGACTGTGAGCTGGAGTTTCGCGAGGATGCACTGCGTGCCATAGCCAGAAAGGCGAAGGAGCGCAAGACTGGTGCCCGTGGCCTGCGTACCATTATGGAGCAGGTGCTACTGGATACCATGTATGACCTTCCTTCCATGGAAGAGGTTAGCAAGGTGGTTATCGATGAGGCGGTTATTATGGGTGAGAAGGCCCCATACGTCCTATTTGATAGCGGCGACAAA
The DNA here is from genome assembly GCA_050304615.1 of Sedimenticolaceae bacterium. Taxonomy (GTDB): domain Bacteria; phylum Pseudomonadota; class Gammaproteobacteria; order Chromatiales; family Chromatiaceae; genus CBFDBF01. The sequence continues at coordinate 42,920 of JBNLDW010000004.1, read as the reverse complement.
CAGACTGCCTCTGCCTCCTCATCAGAATAGAGTAACCATTAGACGTATTTTGCGGCAGGGCAGTGGGTTGAAATCCCTGTTGTAACCCACACCTTATGAGCATGTAGCGGCATTGTCAGACGCCTGCTGATATTTCCCTTCTCCGATACTAAAGCCTCGGGGTTTTGGAAACTCTGAGTAGATTATTAGGCTTACGCAGCCAGAGGACAACCCATCATGGGCCAAGAAGATATGGTTTCCCCACCGACGACAGATTTCACTACTACCGTACCGGTACTACCACTGCGTGATGTGGTGGTATATCCGCATATGGTTATCCCACTATTTGTAGGGCGGGATAAGTCTATAAATGCGCTGGATGCGGCTATGGGTGATAACAACCAGATCCTTCTAGTAGCGCAGACCAGTGCCAGCATTGATGATCCAGGGGTGGGAGATATACAGCAGATTGGTACCCTGGCTACTATTCTGCAGATGTTGAAGCTACCGGATGGCACCGTCAAGGTGTTGGTGGAGGGTGGTGAGCGGGTACATATACTCCAGCTTGTTGCTAGCGATGACCATATTGTTGCTGAACTGGCGCCGATTCAAGACATTGTGACGCTGGATGAGAAGGAGATGGAGGTCTTGGTACGTTCTGCCTCCGCCCTGTTTGAGCAGTATGTGAAGCTGAACAAGAAGATTCCGCCTGAGGTGCTGACATCACTCTCAAGTATTGACGAGCCAAGCAGACTGGCCGATACCATGGCGGCCCATATGACCCTGAAGCTGGAGGAGAAGCAGAAGGTTCTGGAGATGGCTGATGTGCAGCAGCGGATTGAGCATCTGATGGCATTGATGGAGTCAGAGAATGATCTGTTGCAGATGGAGAAGGTGATTCGTAATCGGGTCAAGCGGCAGATGGAGAAGAACCAGCGGGAGTACTATCTGAATGAGCAGATGAAGGCGATTCAGAAAGAGCTGGGCGAGATGGATGATGTGCCGAACGAGCTCGAAGATCTACATAACAAAATTGAAAAGGCCGGGATGACCAAAGAGGCCAAGAGTAAGGCAACTGCCGAACTCAATAAGCTGAAACTAATGTCGCCCATGTCAGCCGAGGCGACGGTAGTGCGCAATTACATCGACACCTTGACGAATGTTCCATGGAAACAGCGCTCCAAGGTGGAGAAAGACCTAAGCGTGGCCGAAGATGTGCTGGAAGATGATCACTATGGCCTGCATAAAGTTAAAGAGCGTATCATTGAGTACTTAGCGGTGCAGCAGCGGGTGCGCAAGCTCAAGGGACCTATACTCTGTCTGGTAGGGCCGCCTGGGGTAGGTAAGACCTCGGTTGGGCAGTCTATTGCACGCGCTACCAACCGTAAATTTATCCGCATGGCGTTGGGCGGAGTGCGGGATGAGGCCGAGATTCGTGGTCATCGCCGTACCTATATCGGGGCCATGCCGGGTAAGATCATCCAGAATCTCTCCAAGATTAAGAGCAGAAATCCGCTGTTCCTGCTTGATGAGATTGACAAGATGGCGATGGATTTTCGTGGTGACCCAGCCTCTGCGCTGCTTGAGGTACTTGACCCGGAGCAGAACCACACCTTTGTGGATCACTATATGGAGGTCGATTTTGATCTCTCCGAGGTGATGTTTGTGGCCACCGCCAACTCACTCGATATACCGGCAGCGCTGCTGGATCGAATGGAGGTAATTCGTCTCTCAGGATATACCGAGGCAGAGAAGGTCAATATTGCCACTCGCTATCTGGTTCCTAAACAGATGGAGAACAATGGCCTGAAAGATGATGAGTTGCAGATCAGGGAGAGCGCCATTCGTGACATCATTCGCTACTACACGCGAGAGGCCGGGGTGCGTAACCTGGAGCGGGAGATCTCCAAGATCTGCCGCAAGGTGGTAAAGAAGATACTGCTCAAAGGTGCTTCTAACAAGATAACAGTCACTCCCAAGAGTCTGGAGAAGTATCTTGGAGTGCAGCGGTTCCGTTATGGTCGCGCCGACGAGTTTGACCAGATTGGTCAGGTCACCGGGCTGGCGTGGACCGAGGTTGGCGGCGAACTGCTACGAATTGAGGGGGCTCTGGTTCCCGGCAAGGGCAAGTTCAGTTACACCGGGCAGCTGGGTGATGTAATGCAAGAGTCGATTCAGGCCGCAATGACCGTGGTGCGCAGCCGCGCCGACCTGTTGGGTCTGGACAGAGACTTCTACCAGAAAAACGATATTCATATCCACGTACCAGAGGGTGCTACACCAAAGGATGGGCCGAGTGCCGGTATCGGTATGTGTATCAGCCTGGTCTCAGCCCTTACACGAATCCCTGTACGCTCCTCTGTCGCTATGACCGGGGAGATCACCCTGCGGGGGGAGGTGCTGCCCATAGGTGGACTGAAAGAGAAGCTGCTGGCGGCCCATCGTGGTGGTATAGAGACCGTTATTATTCCGTTAGAGAACGAGCGTGATCTGGTTGAGATCCCGCGGAATATAAAACAGGATCTTGATATCAAACCGGTCCGCTGGATTGATGAAGTGCTGGAGATTGCCTTGGTTAGAATGCCGGAACCAAAGGTTGGCGCAAAAGAAGATGATGGCAGCCAGGATGGTAAGACGGATGTCACATCTTCGGATGATACCAGACAGAAGAGGGGTGGCCTCATACGCCACTGATGCAACAGGCTGATATTGCATCGGTTTTATTTGTAACAGTGTAATCGCATGTATGTTGTCATACATGCAACCAGTGTTAAGTGTCTATTGAGACAGCTGGTGTAGACGTGTGATTTTGCAGAAGTAATGTAACTTAACCACAGGTATACGGGGTATTGTCTTGATCCCGCTGAAAACCGCACTACTATGCGAAAAATAGTGCATTTAACTGCTGTTTAGCTTGACAGTCATTCCGCCAGCTTGGTATAAATTGTCGGCGTTTTGGGGTTTTCATAAACCTGAATTTTTATAATATTTTCGCGCTGCCAAAGGGCGTGATTCCGACCAGAAGGGAGAATAATTTTCATGAATAAATCGGACATAATCGATGCAATTGCAGATACCGCTGATATTTCCAAGGCGGCTGCAGGCCGTGCCCTGGATGGCATGATTGACTCTATTACAGCTGCCCTGAAGAAAGGTGATACTGTTTCACTGGTAGGTTTTGGCTCTTTCACCGTACGTGAGCGTGCTGCCCGTATGGGTCGTAATCCACAGACTGGGGCCGCTATTCAGATCAAAGCTTCAAAAACTCCTGCTTTTAAGGCTGGAAAAGCGCTTAAGGATGCCGTAAACTAGCGCGCTTTTCCTGGGGTGCTTAGCTCAGCTGGGAGAGCATCGCCCTTACAAGGCGAGGGTCGCAGGTTCGATCCCTGCAGCACCCACCATGGAATCTGGAGTGGTAGTTCAGTTGGTTAGAATACCGGCCTGTCACGCCGGTGGTCGCGGGTTCGAGTCCCGTCCACTCCGCCAGCGTCCGAGAAAACGGGGTATCATTGTGATACCCCGTTTTTTTTAGGAAAGTTATGATTGCCTGTGTTTGTCCCCTCGTAAAAAGGTGGGGAAAAAAGTAATCAGATATTATGTTACTGGATAGATTGATTAGCCTTCTACTTTCACGGATTTAATAATCATGCTGCAAGCTATTAGAGATCGTGCTCAGGGATGGATAGCCTGGGTTATTGTCATCCTCATTACTATTCCGTTTGCCCTCTGGGGAATCCAGGAGTATCTGGGTATCGGTGGTCCACCGGTAGCGGCATCGGTGAACGACCATAAGATCACCAAGCGTGAGTTTGAGGACAGTTATCGTCAGTATAGGGCCAACCTAAAGCGGCGGATGGGTAGTGACTATCGGCCTGAGATGATCGATGACGAACTGCTGAGAAAAGAGGTGCTAGGCGCAATGATATCCAGTGATCTGATGCGCCAATTTGCAACCAGGTTGGGGATGAGAGTGGGAGACCAGGTGGTGCAGGAGTTTATCCGCCAACAACCGGCGTTTCAGGTAGATGGACAGTTTGATATAGAACGCTATGAGCTTGCTCTGCAGAGACAGGGTATGAGTGAGGCAGAGTTTGTTGAGCAGGTACGCACGGCCATGTTGAATGAGCAGTTGCAGCGGGCCATCAGCGACAGTGCCATGCTTACCACAACCGAGTTAGAAGAAAACGTTCGTCTGCGTTGGCAGCAGCGCAAGATCGAATACATCACTATTCCAGCCAAACATTTTACGGATAAGGTGTTGGTTGAAGCTGCGGCCATTGAGGAGTATTACCAACAGCATCAGGACAGGTTTATGTCACCAGAGCGGGTGCGCCTGGAGTACATTGAGCTTGATATTAAAAATATAGCAGCTACCCTGAATGCCGATGAAGAGACCTTGCGTGGTTATTATGAGGGTCATAAGAGCGATTATGCGTCCCGTGAACAACGTCGTGCTAGCCATATACTGATTGCCACTACTGATGACGCGTCAGCGGATGATATTGCAGTGGCGCGTGAGAAGGCAGAAACGGCCCTGAAGAGAGTGCAGGCTGGAGAGTCATTTGCTGCCGTAGCCAAAGAGCTATCCCAGGATCCAGGCTCCAAGGATGCTGGTGGTGATCTCGATTTCTTTGAAGCTGGTGTAATGGATAAGAGCTTCGAGGATGCTGTTTTTAAGCTGGCCAAAGGTGAGATCAGCGGAGTGGTACAGACCCCATTCGGATTTCATATCATTAAGCTCACTGACATTCGCCCGGTGGTAGCGCCACCTTTTATAGAGGTGCAGGAACAGGTAAAGAAGGATTACCTGGAGTCTGAGGCAGTGCGGCTGTTTTATGACTACTCAACGCAGGTCGCCAATTTAACCTATGAGGAGCAAGACAGCCTGGAGCCGGCGGCGCATGCCCTAAAGATAGAAGTGCAGAAGAGTGAATGGATAACCAGGGATGGAGGCAGTGGAGTCTTGGCATCCCCCAAGGTTACTGCGGCAGCATTCAGTGATGATGTGCTGCTTGATGGGCGTAATAGTGAAATTATCGAACTGGGGGCAGAACACCTGCTGGTTCTACGGGCAGTAGAGCATGAGGATGCGAGCCTTAAGCCACTGGATAAGGTGCAGCCGGAGATTGAACAACAGCTACGCATGCAGCAGGCATCAGAGAAGGCTAGAGAGAGAGGTCAGCAGCTGCTTGGGCAGCTTGAATCTGGTGGTAAATCTTTACGCCAGGCCGCCTCTGCCGAGGGGGTATCACTGCAACAGAAAGATGCCGTTAATCGCGACAACAGAGAGCTGCCAATAGAGATAATGCGCAGCCTGTTTCGGATGCCACGTCCAGCGGAAGAGAAGCCGGTCTTTGCCGGGGTTGAGCTCGAAAGCGGAGACTATGCCATAATCGCTCTGCAAGAGATAACCGACGGTAACATGGAAGGCGTAACTATGCAGGATAGGCATAACTTGCTGAACGCTCTGAGCGAGCGCAACGGCAACGGCCATATCTCACACCTGATCGAAAACCTGCGAGATAGCGCTAAGATTGAGATCGATGGAGCCACAGGGCAGGGAACACCTGAATAGGAGAGTCTAGCCACTCCCACATACCTGGGGGAGTACCGCTTTGCTTCACTCAGCAAGAAGTGTGGATATCTACCTATCTTTCCCTCCCCGCAAGAAATGTAGATATCAACCTATCTTCCCCTCCCCGCAAGCGGGGAGGGTTAGGGTGGGGAGTAAAAGGATATTTCAACAGGCCCTGAAGCCAAGTCCTGGAATCAGGCCATCGCCAGGATGTGGTAGCCAGAATCCACATACAACACATCACCGGTAATACCAGAGGCTAGATCAGAGCAGAGAAACGCAGCGGCGTTACCTACCTCATCGATGGTGACGTTACGGCGGAGCGGAGTCTTGGCCTCGGCCTCCTCCAACATCCCGCGGAAGTTACTGATACCGGCTGCAGCCAGGGTGCGTATCGGGCCTGCAGATACCGCGTTGACCCGAATCCCATCCGGCCCCATAGAGTCAGCCAGATAACGCACATTGGCCTCAAGGCTGGCCTTGGCAACCCCCATAACATTGTAGTTGGGAACCGTGCGTACCGCGCCCAGATAGGTCATCGTGACCAGAGAGCCGTTGCGCCCCTGCATCATCTCGCGCCCGGCCTTGGCCAGGGCGGCAAAGCTGTAGGCACTAATATCGTGGGCCATAGCAAACCCCTCGCGGGTGACCGCATCAATATAGCCACCTTCCAGCTCTTCACGCGGGGCAAAGGCGATAGAGTGAACAATACTATCCAGACCGTCCCAAGCGTTGCCCAGCTCTTTAAAAGCTCCGGCAATCTCATCATCACTGGATACATCCAGTGGCAAAACAATATCGGAACCACACTGAGCGGCAAACTCCTCGGCCCGTTTCTTTAGCTTCTCACCCTGGTAAGAGAAGGCCAGTTGCGCCCCTTCACGGTGCATGGCCTGAGCGATACCCCAAGCGATAGAGCGGTTACTGGCAACCCCGGTAACAAGGATCTTTTTGTCTTGTAGAAAACCCATATAATATTCCTACCTTTGTAGTGTGTATGAATCTATTAATAAGGTGTACAGTACCGGAAAAGTCAGATCAGGAAAAGAACCTGCAAGCCATCTGGCATGGCCATTAACCCCTAACTTAATCAGGGTATACAACATGAAATATATGGATATGGTGCAACGCTGTCTTGAACATGTCCCCGAGATGATGCCGTGGGATCTGGAAGAGCGCCTGCAAGAGAATCCCGACCTGCTGATCATCGATGTGCGCGAGCCATACGAGTACGACTTGATGCATATCCCCGGCTCCATGGCGGTCCCGCGCGGGGTTCTAGAGACCGCCTGCGAGTGGGAGTATGAAGAGACCATCCCCGAGCTGGTGCGGGCAAGAGAAAATGAGATCGTAGTGGTCTGCCGCTCCGGCTACCGCAGCGTACTGGCCGCCAGGGCGATGCAGGAGATGGGGTATAAAAACGTCACCTCCCTCAAGACTGGCCTGCGTGGCTGGAACGACTACGAACAACCGCTACATGACAAGCAGAGCAGCAGAGTAGATCTGGACAGCTCAGATGAATACTTCAACGCCCCGATCAGGCCGGATCAGCTAAAACCTAAAGATTGGGAGTATTGATATCCCCTAATCAGTTCCTCCCACGCTAGCGGGGGAGGCTAGGTGGGGGAGTCCAAAACAAATAGAGCATTCCCTCCCCACTAGTGGGGACGCCTACAGGGATGTAGGCGCTACGAGCCCATATCGAAAGCAACGCAGGAGCAGGTGCCGAGGGGAGTATCATATGCTCAGATAGCCCTCGCACGCTCTACGTCAGACGTTGCTCCAGGGCTAATAGTCTGTTATTTTCTACCATGAAGTAAGGGAATATAAGATTGAGGCAGGATGCTCTCCCCTCCAAAGGAAACCATCCTTAGCCCGGTCCCAGGCGCAAATTACTACCGACGCTGCATATTGCAATATCAGCGCTAGTTGAATATTTCTATATTGGCGTGTGTTTTACAACTGACTATTAGACTCGAACAAACCTTGCCTAGGGGGAGTCATGAAGCCAGACGAACCAATTTCATACCCACCTACCAAAGATTACGAGCCGTCTTCATCTCTGTCATGTGGAGAAGAATGCGAATTCATCTAGTGGATGGCAGTTGAAATGGGGAATAGGGGACAGACCACGATTTTAGATTATTAATTGAAACAGATACCCAAGGAAGGGAGTAGCAATATGCCAAGACGGCCACGAAAGCAGGCAACTCCAGAATCTATGGATTTGTTTAGTAGGCAAGGATGAGAAATCGTGGTCTGACCCCTATTGTTTGTAACAGCAGAGTGTAAGTAAGGGAGATACAAATATGAAAAATATTGTTTTACTCTCGGATGGCACAGGTAACAGTGCAGCAAAAAAGAATAAAACAAACGTTTGGCGTCTGTATCAGACGTTGGATTTGCACGATGATAACCAGATCGCCCTGTATGACGATGGGGTCGGTACGCAGAAGAATGCGGTTCTCAAGGCGCTGGGTGGTGCATTCGGGTACGGGATGAAGCGCAATGTTATTGAGATGTATAAATACCTCTGTCGCAACTTCATCGATGCCGCCGCAAATCAGAATAATGCTAATGCCGACAGTCAAGCGCAAGCGCTGCCGCCAGAAGAGGACGACAAAATCTACATGTTCGGTTTCAGTCGTGGTGCCTTTACGGTACGCGTGTTGGCCGATTTTGTTGCTAATGTCGGGCTTTGCACATATTACAAGGATGAAAAGCAACTGGATAAGTTTGCGCACGAAAATTACCGCTACTACCGCAGAAGCAACCGCGATAATAACAGCAGCAATCAACGCAGATGCAAAATACGCGGTTTACTGAGTCGACTCTGGTGTTGGCTGTTCTGTAAGACACCGGTAAAACACTCAGACTATGAACCGAAGATTACTTTCCTGGGCGTCTGGGATACCGTGGATGCCTATGGGTTTCCGATTGACGAGATTGCGACGCTCTGGGATATACTGATATCTCCCCTCCGTTTTTGTGATCAAAACCTTTCTTCTAAAGTACTACAAGCCTGTCATGCTGTCTCGGTGGATGATGAGCGACAGTCCTTTCATCCTCTTCTGTGGAATGAGAATGTTAAAGATAGTAATCGCATAGAACAGGTCTGGTTTCCCGGTGTGCACACTGATGTGGGCGGTGGTTATCCTAACGATAGTCTGTCACTGGTGACGCTGGATTGGATGATTAGTCGTGTCGAGGCAAATGAGACGAGTAAAGGATTGGTGTTTGTCGAATCACTGCGTAATCTCTACACCAGCCAATCAGACTGGAATGGGCCACAGCATGATTCACGTTCTGGTTTAGCGGTCTATTACCGCTATAAGCCTCGCAATATTGAGCATTTATGTAACGATAAGCAGGCTGGTGTGACGATTGCATCACCAAAGATACACCGTAGTGTACTCGAGCGTATTAGAGATCACTGTCTGCCGTATGCACCTACAGGTATACCGGCAAACTATGAAGTTATTGCGACCGATGGCAAAGATCATAAATATGAAACCGCTGATCAGGCAAGCAGACGTGACGCTTCACTCAACTATGCGTGGGATATTATCTTATGGCGCCGGGGGATCTATATAGCACTGCTTTTCACTACGCTGCTGCTGATTGCATCGCGTTTTTTCCTCGACTGGGATAAGGGCGGTATCTGTATTGGCACTGCCTGTGCGATTGATCCTGTATTAAAGCTGATCATCAATACTCTCCCCGACTTTATTGTGGCCTGGTTTGATGCGCTACGACAGCATCCAGCATGGTTATGGGGCTTTGTTTTTGCCTTTGGCGTGTTATTCTGGTTGCGATACAAGGCAGCAGAAGCAACAAGTACGGCAGCCACATATGCCTGGTCATCCCTGCTCCAGGTTAGTACACCTCCCACATGGAAGCCAACATTAACCAGCAGGTTAAGAGGGTTGGGACAGACTCACTTCAAGACATTCACCGTCTGGTTCGGTGCCTTTTGGGCGTTTGTGCTGATTCTGTATCTGCTGATTGCTGCCGTAAATGGCGTCGCATTTCATCTGCGGTATACCACTGGCACCTTGTGTGACGGCTCTGAGCCATCGCAAACCGTCTCATTACCGGCGACAGTCAATCTGGATGTGAGTAATGCCTGTTTAGCGACCGGTATCAATATGGAAAAAGGTGAGACCTATAGTTTCATCGTGCCTGATGCCACCTTGAAAGATGGAGACAACAAGGCAAACCAGGATGGTTATACATCAAAAGAACTCTTTGTCTGTGTGCCGTTTAGACGCCACCTGGGTGAACCCTGGTTCAAACTGCATGGCAAAATCGATGACGCAGGTTATGAAACCTTTCCTCTTGGTGTTGGATCGTTTACCTATACAGCACGCTCAAATGGCGAGCTGTTTCTATACGTCAACGACGCCGTATTTGGTCTTCTACCTGAGTGGGATCTGCCGTATAGATGGGAAAAAGGCAAAAACAGAGGGACTGTATCGGTAACGATTAGTAAAGAATAGGTGCTAGAAAAACCAGGCCAGTGAGAACCTGTTTATAGTCTAGATTAAAGGGCGCTGACCAGTTAATAAACACCGTTTGGTATCGACTGGGTATCGGTATCGGCAGGCAGGTGGCGGGTTGCTATAGAGATAGCAAGGAGAACGTGTTGCAAAGTTAAATGGTTCTGACCAATTTAATCTCAATGTAAAGGTAAGATATAGCGCTGTATAGGTTCAATAATAGAGAGGAAGGCCATGCAATGATAAAAAATAGATATGTTCCAACTCGCGCGATAGTTGCTCTTATAGGATTGTTGATGGCGCAATGTGCGGTATCAGCAGAGGGCGATCAACAACCCCTAAATTATCCAGTGTACGGGCAATGGGTCGTAGAAGGAGACACGGTAGGAGAGGGTGTGCCGGAATATCTGGCAACGACCAAAAGCAAAGACAGCAATATGCTGCTTTGGATCGCGTTCACTCCTGATGGAGACTGCATGCCATCGATCGTATTAAAGAGTATCGGTCCGCAGAGATTTGAAGGCGAGCCCGGGAAGATAAAAGATAAAGCCGTATTTGCATTTTCTGCGGGGAAGAGTATGGAATATATGGCCTATCCAGCCAATCAATATATCTACGAGTTTCTGGTGAACGGGGATGAGTTTGATACCCTGGCAACTACCTTTAAGGACGAGAAGGGGTTTAAGTTGTCCGTGATATCAGACGGCAAGGCGATCATAGATGATCTGGAGTTTGGTCTTGATAATGCATCCACCGCCATTGAGGACGCAAGGAACAGATGCAAACCGTTACAGTAGTAGATAATAGTGAGAAATCGTGGTCTGACCCCTATTGTTTAAGGAAAGGGCTTTATAGCAAGGTTGTTGGGCTGATATTCTCTGTAAAATGTAGGGTAAAACGATAAGGCAGGATGCATTTCTCCATAAAGGGATTTATCTTTGATGGAACCAATCGAGTCTGAGCGCATTGATCTCATTAAATGAGGTTATAGGTGATTGTTAGATATAATTATTTTTCTTGCGTTTGATTTTTTACTTGCTAAATTATACCTAGGTAGATATATTGATCGCCCTTTTTATCCATAATGATGCCACAGCCGACCTGTTGGCCCTGAGAAGGAGCGACCCCAAGGCAGCTGGGCGGATTATGGCGCTTTTGGAGCAGTTGCAAGGCGATCTAGATCTTATGGACCGGTTAACACAGCATGACTACGGTGCTTACGAATCAGAAGATTTTCATGTTAGCAAGTGGCAAGAACAATACCGAAAAGGGCGGGATTTGTGGAGATTAAAGGTATGGGATCTAGAGAATACAGGAACTCGTTTTCGGGTTATCTATGCCTTCGAACCAAGAACGCATCATTACCACGTACTGGCAATTGCACCACGGGAGTTCAATTATGACAAGAACCACCTCATCAGCAGGCGCATCATCCGTGCCTACGAAGAGCTTTGAGAAAGTTGTTGGTGGAGCAGGAGAAGCAACGAGTCGTACGCACTGCCAAGTCTTCACCTTCGAGGCTTACTCAACTGCCGCGCTGGAAGTTCCAACCAAACATTCCTCCATAGGCCAATTGGTGGATATATTTGAACAGGATACCGCTGGTCGTGCCGTTCTGGAGGAGGGGCGTCAATGGGTAGCTGATAACTTTTATGGTAAAGATGGCGATACGGTGCGCTCCCTTAGACTGCGTAAAGGATGGTCTCAGGCAAGACTCGCTGAAGAGTTAGCAACCAGTCAGCCCCATGTTGCCCGTATTGAACGAGGTACTGAAAATCTAGCCATTGGAACTTGTCGCAAACTCTCCAAGGCACTTGGCATCGACTTGAATACGCTGGACCAAGCACTTGAACGACAGGAAATTATTACGCGGGCTAAACAGAAATGATTGTGCGCCACGTAGAGACTTTATTTTGTGACGACATTCGCCATGAGATCAATGGGAAGATTTCATTTATAGGTGTATATTCTAGCTGGTTATTCGTTCCATCATTTCCAGCCACACTACCAAAGCTGTGTCTGTCAGTAAAAATAGTTACACCAGCTGAGCAGCCGCTTCAGGAGTTAAAATTAGTAGTATTTAAGGATGATGATACCTTACAGGAAATTGAGCTAGAAAAGGAGCAATTGGCCGAAGCTTCTGACTCAATAGAGGAGAAGACTGAGGAGAAGGCTATGGTTGCGCAATTCATGTTGGTATTTTCACCGATTCAATTCGATGGACCTTGCACCTTGAGGGTGTGTGTTCAGACTGAGAGTGGCGAGTTACGAGGTGTAGCGCTGAAAGTGGATCAAGCTAAGTCTTCGCAACCTGGTACGGTTTCAGATATATCTCAATAATGCATTGGTCACCAATAAGTGGTGTCAGATGAAACTTAATAAGGGTTGTTTGGGGTCAGTGTAAAAACTAGTTTCGCCAGTAACTATATTGAGGTTTTTACACTGACCCCAAATATTTCGTGTGTAAAAGAAGAGCGTAGGAAAAGATGGAGTTTCTCTTACAGGACAAAGTACTTATCCCGTTCCTTGCAACTGTAGGTGCATCATTTGCGGTTCTTGCAGTTCAAGCATTGGCCCGGTACGAAAAAGAACAAAAGCAGCGAGTTTACGTCGCAACATATATGTTAGATGTGGCTTATCGTATCTTGGCATCGACATTGGTAGTAAAGCAGCACACCATCATTCCACATATCGAAGCAACCAAACAAATCATGAAAGGAGATGAAGATCTTCTTGAAAAAATGCTGTTGTCGGATGAGTTTGATATTTTGAATGCAAAGTCAATGAATTATTCGCATCTCTCGAACGATCACAAATCGTTGGTAGGTTACGATGACATTGAATTGGTTCAAGTATTTGACACGCTAGTGTATTTATATGAGTCAGATGAAAATAGGTTACATTTAACTGATTTCGTAAAGGGAAACCTAAAAAGCATGGGTCACTTCTTGTCCATGAGTAATGAGAAAAGAAACGATGTCCTGAATACTTATTGGGATATTCTTGACAGCTTAGAGCACGAATCTAACAGGGTAATGCTGTTTGTTCGTGATGCAGTACTCCCTAGGCTAAAAAGCTATGTGCATGGGTGGCAGTTCCTTTTCTTTCGCACGTCAAGCGCAAAGCATGCAATTGAATTGATCGAGAAATCCGTTAATGCAAATAGGGAAATGATCCCTGATTCTGATTATATGGAAAAGGTAAAAAATGGCGGCATTCAGCGAGCATTGTAAAACACGTAACAAGGCGCTCGTGTGGTGCGCTTGCTTCGCTGCGCGCCCCACAGCTTGAGCGTTATGGGGCCAGCATTTCCTATACGACTCATAGAAAAGATTTGGAATAGACCAAACCTGATGTTACCGGAAACACAAAATGATAATTAGACCAAGATTTACTGAGTATAACGATGTATTTATTCCTCAGCATGATCTGGACTTTGCAATACCATTTTTAAACGAAGACATCCCTTTATTTGTTGATCCTTTTTTAATTTGGAAAAGCCCATCTTTAGCAGACAAAGGAATTCACCAGATGATACTCGCTGCATTTAATAACCTTGGCACGTTGGTTAGAGATGGAAAGTTCGATGAAGCGGTCAATCAGTTAATTACTGCTTCCGAATGCGATGAGGTCGGTCTAGGTAATTCTGCAACTCGTCATGGAAAACGCATTGGAGAAAAATGCGCTAAAGATGTTTTATCGCTTTTTCAGGGTATTCCTTACTATATGGAGAATGGATTTAGACATTTCGAAGAAATTCAGCTATTTGTTGATGATATTGGAAAGGATCGAGTGAGTGATATCGCGTGTAATTTCATGAAGAGCTTTCTTATTGATTACACTCATCAAGAATGTACTGAATTAGGAATCGCGATGAGGATTGGAATAGTAGGCTCTGTTTTTAACCATAGCGAACGTAAATTCGAAAATGTTCAAGCGGAATTACCTGTTCATCCAGAGACAGAAAAACCATTACTACTGGTACCAAAGCGCTGGTTACGACATGTTCCATGGATTAATTACGATTCATATTTTCGAGACCATTGTCCTCAGGATGACATTGCACACGAAGGCGGAAAACTAGATAAGGTTAAAGTACTAACGTATAACAGAGAAAATTATGGCCTGATAGACTCATTTGTTAAGGAGAAAGAGAGAACGGTAGATGACTGCGAATGTGATCCTCTTTTCACCCAAATTCCAATTATCTCTGCTCGACGCAAATTCGCACAAATACGAAAACTTCCTACAGGCAAGGATGAAGGCGCTGATATTAAGTACGAGCGCTCTGTTGGAGAGTTACTACCTTCTTTACTCTATCCATTTCTAGACTTTGCCCAAGAGCAAGCTCGAACTGACGACGGTGTTAGTATCCGAGATTTGATTTTTTACAACAGTCGAAATCATGACTTTTTAAAAGAAATTATGGATGACTATGGGTCAAGACAGATTACATTCGAAATAAAAAATGTCGAGAAGATTAATCGAACACATGTTGATCAGCTAAATCGCTATCTTCAAGATGATCTAGGAAAGTTCGGCGTGTTTATAACTCGTAATCCATTAAAGAAAGCAGAATTAAAACGTACTATTAACTTATGGTCCGGTCAGCGTAAGTCAATAGTGACTCTAACAGATGCGGACATAGGGCAAATGGTTGAAGTCTTTGATAGCAAACAGAGACACCCAATTGATCTTCTTATTAGAAGCTATGTGTTGTTCCGGCGACAATGCCCTTGAGGAGAAATTAGATGGATACAATTGAAGAGATTGAAAGGCTTGAAAAAGTAATTGGACAACTTCAAGCAGCTCATTCAGAGATTACGGTTTTAGCGAAGAAATCTCCAAGTGATATGTTGAATTCCTTCAAGCTGAAAATGATTAACAAGGTTTTACAAAGTTCAAATGAAGTTCTTGGAAAAAAATACAAGCCTTTTGATGATTTCAAACAGTTTGAAGAGGATGAACTCCCAAGCAATAGTGACGTTACCATGGTGTTAGCTCAGTACATGGAAGAAGCTGAAAGATACAGGTCAGATAATGTCATTACAGCACGCGGCCATTGGTATTATCTTGTTAATGGAAAAGTTAGCGAAATTAGATCAGGCCCTCCAAGCAAGGTGGGAAGAAAATGATTGATGAGACCAGAGTAACAACCGAAGAATCTGTCGCTGTATATCAGGCGACTAATGACATTTTTTTGGGGCTTATGAAAGAAATTAGGGAACTCTCTAAGAAGAAGCCTGATGCAATAATGAGCGCAGGAAAAGTCACAATAATCAATCGTGTCTTAGAAGACTTAAAACTATTTTTAGACTGTGAGCCAGAAGGAAAGTTTCTTGATCTTTTAGACGATGATAACTTACCTCAAACCAGTGATGCTGTGCTAATCATGGTCCAATTTGAAACCGCATTAAATTCGTTCAAAGATAAATATTTCCAATCATATAGGACAGGGCCGTACGAAATTATGTCATCATGGGTCACTTCAGAGTTCTTAGAAGAGTTTGTAGAATATGATGATTAAGCGGAAGATTACTAGCTGCTGACACAATAGTGGGAGATTGAAGGGGTCAGACTAGATTGAAAAGTCTTAAGCGCCGACTCCGGAGCAAAAACAATATATTAGTAAAACCTTAAGGACCGCTCTGGGCACAATTGAGACCACTGCGTCATGGACAAACCACTTATTATTGTAGAATAATGTGACAGTGATTAGGCCAGAGAGGATTGCCACTATTTTTAACCACAGCAAAGGAGTGCAGGCCATGCTTACCGTATCCCGCCGTATTGGCGAATCTCTCATGATTGATGATGACATTGAAGTCATTGTGCAGAATATTCACCGTAACCAAGTCAGCATTAGTATCAAAGCCCCAGATGATGTCATTATTCTCAGAAATGAGCTGTATGAACGGAAAGATGGCGTAATGGACGAGGCTATTTGATTCGTACATTTGAGATTAAAACCGGCAAGCGTAGATTGATGGAGTTTTTTATGGCTCCACTCTTGCAACATTGGAAGGAGGGCCTTAGAGAGCGTTAGTTGGAATAATTGGTTTACCCATTTGTTTTATACAGACTCCCCCTCCCAACCTCGGCAAAGCTGCTGCTCCAAGCTCACGCCACTCGCCTACATCCCTGTAGGCATCCACCACAAGCGGGGGAAGAGGCGCACTACACACCATTTGATGTTTTCCCCTACTGTTTACGCGTAATCTAGATCGATTCTATCGGCCCGAAACGGTGTATCATTCACCCTATGAGCGCACTTTCCATACACAATCTGCACAAGACCTACAGCAATGGCCTGGAGGCCCTGAAGGGTATTGACCTGGAGGTGGAGCAGGGTGATTTTTTTGCCTTGCTTGGCCCTAATGGTGCCGGTAAATCCACCGCTATCGGTATTGTCAGTTCGCTGGTGAACAAAAGCTCTGGGCGGGTGGAGGTGTTTGGGCATGATCTGGATAGGGAGCCGAATGCGGTAAAGAGCAGTATTGGGCTGGTGCCGCAGGAGTTTAACTGCAATCAGTTTGAGCCGCTGGTGGAGGTGGTGATCAACCAGGCCGGTTATTACGGTATACCGCGTAGAGAGGCGTACCCGCTGGCGATGGATAGCCTGGAGCGGATGGGTCTGGGGGATAAAAGCAGGAAGATTGCCCGTGAATTGTCGGGGGGGATGAAGCGGCGCTTGATGATTGCACGCGCCCTGGCGCACCGACCACGACTGCTGATTCTGGATGAGCCGACGGCCGGGGTGGATGTGGAGGTTCGTCACGCCATGTGGAAGCTGTTGCAGGATCTTAATCGGCAGGGCACTACGATCATTCTCACCACTCACTATCTGGAGGAGGCGGAGCGGTTGTGTCGCAATATCGCCATCATCAACCGGGGGCAGATTGTGGAGCAGCGGGGGATGGATGAGTTGCTCTATCAGCTACGTACGGAGACTTTTGTGTTGAATCTAAGGCCTGGCTTTGAGGTGCTACCAGAGCTGGATGGCTATCGGCTGGAACGGCTGGATGAGTGTACCTTGGAGGTCGAGGTCAGCCGTGACCAGGGGGTGAACAGACTGTTTGCAGCGCTGTCACGTAGTGGTATTGAGGTGATCAGTATGCGTAACAAGCAGAACCGGCTGGAGCAGCTCTTTATAGATATGGTGGATGCAGACCGCAATGGAGTAGCAAGATGAGCCGTGCTGGTCGTTACTGGGTTGCGTATTACACTCTGACCGCCAAGGAGATCCGCCGCTTTATGCGGATATGGTTGCAGACGGTGCTGCCACCGGTTATCACTACCATGCTCTATTTTATTATCTTTGGCACTCTGATCGGTGAGCGTATCGGCGAGATGGATGGTTTTCGCTATATCGATTTTATTGTACCCGGTCTGATCCTGATGGCGGTGATTACCAACTCTTATGCCAATGTGGTCTCTTCGTTTTATAGCAGTAAGTTTCAGGGATATGTAGAGGAGCTGCTGATAGCACCAGTGCCTGATTGGGTGATACTCGGTGGTTATGTATCCGGTGGAGTGGCCCGTGGGGTTGTGGTGGGGATTGCGGTGACAGGGGTGTCACTGTTTTTTACCGATCTTAATATCCACAGCTACGGTTGGACCCTGGCGGTATTTGTGTTGACCTCAATCCTCTTTGCCCTGGCCGGGTTTATTAATGCGGTCTATGCCAATAGTTTTGATGATATCTCTATAGTCCCCACCTTTGTGCTTACTCCGCTCACTTATCTGGGTGGCGTGTTTTACTCTATCCATATGTTGCCAGAGTTCTGGCAGCAGCTCTCACGGGCCAATCCGGTACTCTATATGGTGAATGCCTTTCGCTATGGGTTGTTGGGGAGCTCTGATATTCAGATAGGGCTGGCGTTGGCGATTATTCTGCTATTTATTGTCAGCCTGACTACCTTCAGTCTCTATTTGTTGCGGCATGGGGTGGGGATAAAGCAGTAGGTGTATGTGGGACGGTAGTGGTCTGCCCGTACTGTTAGAGTGTCAGGGTCTGCAGTGGTGAGGGGTAGCCTATGCCGTAACCCTGCGCATAGTCGACCTCAAGTTCGCGTAGTACAACTAGTATCCCTTCACTCTCTACAAATTCAGCCACTACCAGTTTGTTCATGTTGTGGGCTACTTCGGTGATTGATTTAACCATGGCGCGGCTGGTTTTATCATTGAGTATGTCTTTGACAAAAATCCCGTCGATCTTTACTACGTCTACCGGGAAATCCTTGAGGAAAGAGTAGGAGGCGTAGCCAGATCCAAAGTCATCAAGGAAGAATGTGCAGCCCATGTTGTGTACCGCATCCATTACTTTTCTGACTCGGTTGGTCTGGTTTACCATTACGGTCTCTGTGATTTCAAATGCAAGTTGCTTTGGCGGTATAGGTGAGTTCTCTATCTGTTCGAGCAGAAACCTGCTGAAATTTTCATCCATAATAGATTGCCCGGATAGATTGATACTAAAGGCACCCATGTTTTCTGCGCCGTGTTGCTTGGCCGCTTCTGTGGCCCAACGCATAAAGGATTGTACTACCCATCTATCCACCGTCACCATGCGTCCATACTGTTCGGCCGCCTGGATAAACTCCACCGGACTGGAAGGCTCGCCCTTCTCATCCAATGGGCGTAGCAAAATTTCATGGTGATCCACTAGTCCATCCCCGATAAATGTGGGGCTGATGAGCTGGGCGTGAAGTTCAAGTCGGTTTTCGGCTAGTGCCTGCTCAATTAGCGGGATCGACTTGACCATACGATCATGTTGTTTGAACTCTTCCTTGTCTGGTTGATACCGGCGACAGCAATTCTGCCCAGCCTTTTTTGCATGAATGCATGCTGTGTGGGCGGCTTGGGTGATTTCGTCTGGTTGCCTGCCATCCGAGTTGATTTCGGTAAGGCCAACGCTGGCGGTTACTGATACCTCTTTGCCGCCCCAGGAGAAGCGATAATTCTCGATCGCCTGACGTTGATTCTCTGCTATACGAAAGCCCTCATTTGGGGTGCAGTGTTCAACCAGGATGCTGAACTCATCGCTCCCGGTTCTTGCCAACATGCCTGGTCTGGTGAGGTAGCTACGGCAGATGTTGGCGATACTGGCTAGCATCTGGTCGCCACCTTGGTCGCCACAGATGTCGTTGACCAGAGAGAATTTATCGATATCCATAAAGATCAATATGTGCTGGCTCTGTTCCAATTCGCTATTTGTTACCAGCCGCTGTAGTTCGCGCTGATAGGCGCGACGGTTGTTTAGACCAGTAAGTTCATCAAGGTCACTCTCATGGCGCAGTCTTTCAAAGTTCTGTTTGAGTGCCCGGTTGACTGCCCGCTCTACCATTGGCAGGCCACCATCTTCAATCAGGTTGAAACGCCCTTCATGTAGTCCTGAGGCAAGATCATTACTGCTGCAGTCCATGGTTTTTATGCCGCTACCATTGACAAACACCAGGCGACTGTTATTTTCGTTGCGCCAAGCCAGACTTAACAGTCTTACTTTGCCATGCTCGTGGCGGTCAGTAATCCAGTCGCCGATCTTGATTGCGGCAATCTGCTTCTGCCATTCTGGGTATACGCTTATAGTCTGATCGGCAGGTGATGGCCCCTTAAGTGGCAGTAGTTGCTCTATATACTCAGCAGTGACCACGGTGCGTTCGCTGTTTAGCTGTTGGAACAGTTCCTTGTTTTTGGTCAAAGCTTCATCCAGTTGCGCGATAAGCTCCTCTGAATCATCCTGGTAGAGTGGATAGCACCTGAATCCCAGGCGAAGAAGCTTGACCAATTGCTGTAGTTTGTCCGCTTGTAGATTGACGCTGCTGTGTTTTGATTGGAACGCCTTGACCAGTAGAATTATCGCCCTTTTGTAGTTCTGTAATCTTTTGGCTTTGGCCTCTCCTTGAGTGGCGGTTTCTACCAGCAGGCTGGCCCACCCAAGTTTAAGCATCTGATCAACCGGGGCGGCTATGGTTTCTCCCAGCTCCTGACGCAAAAACTCCCTGGTTTGTAAGAGGGACTTCTGTTCTTGCTGGTCTGTATCACAGCCGGCCACCACCTGAACCAGGTTGTTAGAGAAGTTAGTTTTGCGCTGCTCCAACAACTGCGCGATCTTGTCAGTAAGCTGTTGCAGATCGGCGTTGCCACCGGCTGCGGTGAGTTCATCAAGCACTGACTGTAGTGGGCCATCATGATCCGCTGGTGATAGCAGTGCCAACTCGTCAATATCATTCAGTAGTTTGCGCGTAGGTTGGTTCTCATCATTCAGGATTTCGGGGTCCTGAATTGCCGCTTTGGCAAGAGGTAGTTGAATCTGTTGCAGCAGTTGGCGTGTCATCTTGCCGTGACGTGGATCTTGCTGTGCGGCTCCTAGCAGTTGCCCGGTAGCATCAATGACTTGACGACTCCCGGTGCTGAGCATTAACCGTTCCTCTGGCGTGGCATCCTCTCCTAACTGCTGATCCACCCAGTCGGACAGCTGACGTAGATTCTTATGTACCATCCCCTCCATAGCTTGGGAGACAGCGTTTTGGTCGCTGTCGCTTGCAGGCTCTTCTGTTACTGCTGCGCCACTAAAAAAAGTAGATGCCAGTGTATTAAGCAGAGTGCGTGGTTTACGCTGTGGCTTGGGGTTGCTCTCTTTAACTTCTTGTTTTGCGGCTGGGGCACTATGGGCAGCATTGGCCTTGGCGGCGATGCCATCTCTCTCCAGGATGGTGTAAATATGTTTGAGCAGTGGCCCGATCTTGACCAGCAGCATATCCCCCAGAACGTTATAGATGATCTCCTTGGCGGCACTGCCGACATTGACCGAGTCCAGTGTTCGCTTGCATGACCAGAGCAGGTTATAAGGTGATAGCGGGCTACTTTCACTGTTGATAGGTCGTTTTGCCAGATAGGCGAGGCATTGTGCTATATCATGTGGCTTGCTAGAGAGTTGCGATTCTATCCGGCGGGAGACTCTGACCACGGTTGTCCACTGGTCAAACTCATCCTGGTTCACCAACTCCATGTCCTCCTTTCTCTCTCTCTCCTCGTCTCTTGGTTGTGCCTCTCCTAATTTATCCCAGCTGTCCATGACGGTGGTGAAGAACCGCTCGTACAACTCATCTTTTTTGTTCTCCAGTACGGTGCGGGCGGATAGTAGCTCGGTCTGCTCTGTTTGCGCTGCCTTATCAGCGTGTTCTGCCAGACTCTCCAGTACCGCATGTTGCATGGGCGGGTAGGAAGCCTGGATAAAGTCAGATAGTAGCTGCCCGATGGCGGCCAATGTCTGCGCATGGTCGCTGCTAATTCTGTTTGATGTGGGTGTAGCTGCTGTGGTCTGTTTGTTGGTGGATTTTGTACGGTTATATTTGGCCAGGTATTCAACCACCTCTTTAGAGGTAAGCATAAAGGCCGCACCTATACCATGTGCTGCGGTAAAGGTGATGTGCGCGGGTATATTGAATGGCGGGGCCTTTTCGTCCTGCTGGTTTGGGATGCGAATGTAGGCAGATATAGAGTGGTACTCTGACTCTTTGGCGTGTGGTCTTAGCCTCTCAATGTCCTCGCTGGAGAGTTGCAGGTAGAGGCCGCCATGGGAGTAATTTTGTACCCTGCATTGGGCAAAAAAATCTCCATCCAGCAACAGCTCGGCTGGGTGATCTGTCTCCAGACGCTTATGTTGGCGGCGGTTTTCGCCTACAAAATGTTCCATATTTTAAGGCAGCCCTGGTTAGCGCTATCCATACCCCTAATTTATAGCACGTAAATAAAAAATGCTACTTTCCATCTTCTTTATTTTCAATGGTTTATTACCATAAACAATGGCAGCAGATCCATCCGCTACTGGAACCGCTGGATCAACCAGAGGCCTTTTGGGCACCATCATGGAGCCCTTGCTAACTCATGAATAAACCTAATTATTTTCTACAGGTTCAGGTTATAGTTATAGGTGTTATGATGGGAATTACAACAGTGAAGGGTGGAATCTGCCGTCTGTTGCCGTTACCGAACATGATGGGTGGTATTGCGGTTTCAATTTGAACTTTAAATAGAAAGTAGTGTTTAAAATAAGCAGATATTTTGTGAGAAGGTATGGGTTTTTGTAATGGCAGGTAAATCTCCACGCTCAGGTAGCCGCAAGAGTGCGCGTCGAAGCGGCAAGAAGAGGGTTGTGCGTAAGAGCAAGAGGTGGTTGTGGTCTCGCCTTTTACCGGTGTTATTCCTTATTGGGTTAGTCGGGATGGTCTACGTCCTCTATCTAAACCACGCCGTCACAGTAAAATTTGATGGTAAGCACTGGGCAGTACCGGCACGGGTATTTGGGCGGCCACTAGAGCTCTATTCGGGTGCCAATGTCTCTCCCCAGCAGTTACAGGCAGAACTGCTGAGGCTTGGGTATCGCAAGGTGCCGCAGGTCGACATGGATGCCACCTGGTCACGCAATGGAAACCGTTTTGTTCTGCGTACCCGCCCGTTTAGCGCTCAGGATGGCACACAGGTCAGCCGGACTGTAGATATTAACTTTGCTGACGGCAGAGTGAGCACACTCATGGATGGTTCCGGGGGAGGCTTGACACTGGTGCAGCTGGAGGCGCCTGAGATCGGCAGCATCTATCCATCGCATAATGAGGATCGAGTGCTGGTACAGCGGAGTGAGTTACCAGGGATAATGGTACAGGCGTTGATCGAGGTGGAGGATCGCTCTTTCAACAGCCATTATGGGGTGGATCCCAAGGCTATTTTACGGGCACTGTGGGCAAATATTCGGGCCGGCAGTGTGGTTCAGGGCGGTAGTACCCTGACTCAGCAGCTGGTGAAAAATTTCTATCTTAACCGTGAGCAAACCCTGTGGCGCAAGATCAACGAGGCGGTGATGGCCCTGCTGCTGGAGTCGCACTATTCAAAGGATGCCATCCTGCAGGCCTATGCCAACGAGATCTATCTTGGTCAGGACGGTAGCCGGGCGATTCACGGATTTGGTCTCGCCAGCCACTTCTATTTTAATCGCCCCCTGAATGAACTGGATCTGCCCAAGATGGCGCTATTGGTGGCCCTGGTGCGGGGGCCATCTTACTATGACCCAAGACGCCATCCTGAAAGGGCGACAAAACGGCGCAATATGGTGTTGCAGATCCTGCTAGAGCAGGGCCATTTGACTGCCGAGCAGGAGCGGTTGGCGTCAGGCGCACCTTTGGGGATTGCTGCCAAGGGTAGTCGCGGCGGGAGTAGTTACCCTGCGTTTATCGATCTTGTACGGCGCCAGTTGCATCGTGATTACAAGGAGGAGGATCTTACCTCAGAGGGGTTGCGCATTTTTACTACCCTGGATCCATGGGTGCAGACACAGGTTGAGTCTGCGCTTTCAGGTCGGCTGCCAAAACTGGAGGAGCAGTACGGTCTAGCTGAAGACGAACTCCAGGCGGCGGCGGTTGTGGTCGGTGCTGATGGTGGTGAGGTGTTGGCTGTAGCGGGGGACAGGGCCCCTGGTTTTGCCGGGTTTAACCGGGCGCTGGATGCGGTGCGCCCAATCGGCTCCCTGGTGAAGCCGGTGGTCTATCTTACAGCGCTGATGGAGCCAGAGCGGTGGTCCCTGGTTACCCCGCTGGAGGATGAACCCATCTCGATCAAAGGCAGGGATGGCTCTGTCTGGAGTCCGAATAACTACGACAAACAGAGTCACGGTACGGTACTGCTACACGAGGCACTTACCCGCTCTTACAATCTGGCAACAGTAAACCTGGGGATGAGTGTGGGGCTGGAGCGGGTAGCAGAAACTATACGCAGTATGGGGGTGGCACGCCCATTTAACGCATTTCCATCAATGCTTCTGGGGGCGATCGCACTCTCTCCACTGGAGGTAGCACAACTCTACCAGACCTTGGCTGCAGGTGGGTTTTACTCTCCGATACGCGCTATTCGTGCGGTTCAGGATAGTAGTGGCGAGTCGTTACAGCGCTACCCATTGACA
Source organism: Sedimenticolaceae bacterium (assembly GCA_050304615.1). Taxonomy (GTDB): domain Bacteria; phylum Pseudomonadota; class Gammaproteobacteria; order Chromatiales; family Chromatiaceae; genus CBFDBF01. Next base: position 18,916 of record JBNLDW010000004.1, on the reverse strand, counting down.
CTTGATCAGGTGGTGCCACCTGCGCCGGTCTACCTGCTGAACAGTAATCTACAGGAGGTGGTACGGCGGGGGACGGCAGGAGGGTTGAAATACTTTTTGTCTCCAGAGCTCCATATTGCTGGGAAGACCGGGACCACAGATGATCTGCGCGATAGCTGGTTTGCCGGGTTTAGCGGTGACAAGGTGGCAGTAGTATGGGTGGGACGGGATGATAACCAGCCTGCTGCCCTTACCGGTGCCTCTGGGGCGCTCAAGGTGTGGGGCGAGATGATGCGGTCAATCCGGCCTGAGCCACTTGTCTTGGCACTGCCAGAACAGGTGGAGACGGTCGCCATTGATCCGGCCACCGGATTGCGGGCCGGTCGTTGGTGCGATACAGCACGGAATTATCCGTTTATAATAGGCTCCGCTCCAACCGCCTACGGCTCTTGTGGTACGGGGGCGCTAGATAACCTATTCCAGGGCTTATTTAATGACTAACAGATTGATTTTTATTGCCTTTGTACTACTTTTATTGCTAACCGGCTGTGGCAGTATGCATGTCCCTGGCTTTAGTGAGGTAGAGTCTGATTCGGGGGGGGCGGAGGTCACCGCCTACCAGGCCCCAACCCAAATGGCTGCGGCCCCACTATACAGTGCCGCCGTGATGGGATTGTTGCAGCAGGCGCAGCAACAGCGGGAGGCTGGCCAACTGTTAGAGGCTGCCGTGACGCTGGAACGTGCCCTGGGGATTGAACCGCGTAACGCCTATATATGGAACAGGTTGGCCCATATACGTATGGAGCAGGGGATGACGGCCCAGGCGATTGATCTTGCCACTAAGTCAAAAACTCTGGCTACTGGCGATCTGGATTTACAGCGCGATAACTGGAGATTGATAGCAGAAGGGCAGCGGGCAGTTGGTAATGACGAGGGGGCACGCAGCGCAGAAGAGAAGGCGCGCCTGCTGCATTAAGATCTACGGGGATAGCGCTAGAGGTAGAGCGGCATGGGACTGTATGCCGAAGATAGACTGATAAGCCAGGCACGGCGACTCGCTGCCGAGTATCGACGTAGTATGGGCAAACCATTGCCCGGTATCAGCAACGAGATTGCCAACCACGATGCTATTCGGTTACTCCAGTTACAGCCGGCGGATGCGGCCGTAGGCGGTTTTGATGCCATCGATCCAGCCCGGCAGGGGAAAAAGATCCAGATCAAGAGTCGCACCATCTTTGAGGAGAGCAAATCTGGCCAGCGCATCGGCCAGATCAAGGTAGATAAGGAGTGGGATAGTTTGGTGTTGGTGCTCATGGATGAGGACTATGAGCCTTACGAGATCTACGAGGCGGAGCGGGAAGAGCTGTTGGAATATATGGATAAATCAAGCAGTGGCCGGGTCAAACGGGGGGCGCTCTCGGTGGCTCGTTTCAAGATTATAGGCAGCCTGGTCTGGGCCAGGGATGGTGGATTGGACGCAGAGGTCTGGAGCAATCAAGTTGACGATAGCTGAAGTCCTGGGGCCTGATGGCCTGCTCGCACGTCATATAGATGGCTTCTCCTTTCGCTCCCAGCAACTGGCTATGGCGGAGTTGGTCGCTTCCACTATGGAGAGTGGTGAGGTGCTCATCACCGAGGCTGGCACCGGTACCGGCAAGACCTTTGCATATCTGGTGCCGACGCTACTTTCAGGGCGCAAGGTAATCATCTCTACCGGAACCAAAAATCTGCAGGATCAGCTGTTTCATCGTGACCTTCCACTGGTACAAGAGGCCTTGGCCCATCCGGTGCAGGTGGCGTTGCTCAAGGGCCGCGCCAACTATCTGTGTCCCCATAGGATGGAGGTTGCCCTGCAGGAGGGGCGGTTGCGCTCACGCGAGATCGCAGAGCACCTAACCTCTGTTAAGAGCTGGTCTGCAACTACTACCAGTGGTGATATCGCCGAGCTGACCGATGTCCCAGAGGATTCTGGGGTATGGCCGCTGGTTACCTCTACCACGGATAACTGTCTCGGTGCGGAGTGCCCGGTCTATAGTGAATGCCACCTGGCAGAGGCGCGCCGCCGCGCCCAGGAGGCGGATGTCGTAGTCATTAACCACCATCTGTTATGTGCCGACTTTGCCCTCAAAGAGGAGGGGTTCGGCGAGCTGCTACCGGCGGTTGACTGTTTTATCGTCGATGAGGCGCACCAGTTGGCAGAGACCGCCAGCAATTTTTTTGGCCTAGGGTTGAGCGGTCGGCAACTGCTAGAGTTGGCTCGGGATACAGAGATGGAGTATCGGTGCGAGGCCGGGGATGTGCCTGAGTTTCTGGAATTAATAGAGGCCCTGAGCAAGGCTACCCGTGATATGCGACTGGCGTTTGGGGTGGATATGCGGCGTGGTGCCTGGTCAGAGATCAGCGCCGACCGGCAGATCACTCTGGGGCTGGAGCGATTGCAGGCAACCCTAGCGGAGTTGGCCGCGGGGCTTGATAGTTTGAAGGAACGGGGCAAGGGTCTGGCAAGCTGCTGCTCCCGCTGCTCCCGGTTGCTCGAAGATTTGGAGAGTCTCTGTAGTGAGGGGGATGACACGGATATCCGCTGGTTTGAGACCTTCCGCCAGACCTTTCGTCTGAACCGTACCCCGCTGGAGATCAACACACTGTTTCGTGCCCAGATGGAGAGCCATCCCGCAAGTTGGATCTTCACCTCGGCAACCCTCGCTGTGGGAGACAGTTTTCGCCACTTCCAGGATCGGTTGGGGCTAGCAGAGGCGGAGACCGCCCGTTGGGAGAGCCCCTTTGATTATCCTGGTCAGGCCCTCTGGTATGTTCCCAAGGGGATGCCGGAACCCAGTAGTGCCGACTATATCGACGCCGTCCTGGATGTGGTTGTGCCGGTGGTGGAGGCGAGCCGGGGTCGCGCCTTTCTACTCTTTACCAGCCATAGGGCGCTGCGGATTGCCGCTGCTGCCCTAGAGTCACGCCTGGAGTATCCGCTACTGGTGCAGGGGAGTAGACCCAAGGGCGAACTGTTGGAGAGATTTCGCCAACTTGGTAACGCAGTACTGCTGGGTACCGCCAGTTTCTGGGAGGGGGTGGATGTTAGAGGTGAGGCCCTCTCCTGTGTGATCATAGACAAGCTGCCGTTCGCCTCCCCTGGTGATCCAGTACTCCAGGCCCGGATCGATGCCGTTAAAAAGAGCGGAGGCAACCCCTTTATGGAGCTACAGGTGCCGCAGGCGGCCATTGCGCTGAAGCAGGGGGCCGGACGCTTGATTCGGGATGCCACCGATCGCGGGGTATTGGTGTTGTGTGATCCCAGACTACTAAAGAAGGGTTATGGCCATAACTTTCTGGATAGTATGCCGGCCATGACGCGAACCCGTGAACTCGCTGATGTTGAACGTTTTTTTGCTACATAAGTCTGGATGAAGAGTTGTGCCTGGCAGATTGCGGCGTAGCAGCCGCTGGGAAACCGTAGTATCTACATTGATTAAACTATCTCTCTATCCATCTGATCTTCTTGACCTTCCACTGTAATATCAGTAATTTAGACAGTTACGATATTTTCTCTGAATTTTCTAAGATTTACCGCTTTTGGAGGCCTCTGACGTGGAATTGAGTGGTGCTGAGATTGTCATCCGCTGTTTGAAGGATGAGGGTGTGGAACATCTGTTTGGTTATCCAGGCGGTGCTGTTCTGCATATCTATGATGCGCTTTTTCAGCAGGATGACGTCAAGCATGTATTGGTCCGACACGAGCAGGGTGCGACTCATGCGGCGGATGGCTATGCGCGCTCGACCGGTAAGCCGGGCGTGGCTTTGGTGACATCAGGCCCAGGTTCTACCAATGCGGTTACTGGCATTGCTACAGCTTATATGGACTCTATTCCAATGGTGGTGCTGACCGGTCAGGTTGCTACTCCGTTTATCGGTAGCGACGCCTTTCAGGAGGTTGATACCGTTGGTATTACCCGTCCATGCGTGAAACACAATTTCCTTATCAAGGATGTGCGCGATATTGCGGATACTATTAAGAAGGCATTCTACATTGCCACTACCGGTCGCCCCGGTCCGGTGGTCGTGGATATCCCCAAGGATGTAGTGGATCCAAATATCAAGATCCCATACAAATATCAGAAAGATATTTCGATGCGTTCGTATAATCCTGTCACCAAGGGACACCAGGGGCAGATCAAGCGTGCTATCAAGCTTATGCTTGCAGCCAAGCGGCCTGTATTCTATACGGGTGGCGGGGTGGTCATCGACAATGCATCCAAGTATCTGACCGATATAGTGCAGCAGTTGGGATTTCCGATTACCAGTACCCTGATGGGTCTGGGGGCCTATCCTGCCAGTGACAAACAGTTTCTCGGCATGCTTGGTATGCACGGTACCTATGAGGCCAATATGGCCATGCATGAGACCGATGTGCTGATTGCTGTTGGGGCGCGGTTTGATGACCGGATAACTGGCCATGTGGCGCAATTCTGCCCTAATGCCAAGATCATCCATATCGATATCGATCCATCCTCTATCAGTAAGAATGTGCGGGTGGATGTGCCTATAGTGGGGTCGGTCATGGATGTGCTGCAGAGCATGGATAAGATGCTCAAGGAGAGCAAGAAAGAGCCTCAGAAGGAGGCGCTGCAGGAGTGGTGGGAGCAGATAGATGGGTGGCGCAAGCGGAAGTGCCTGCAATATGACCGGAAGAGCAGTCTGATCAAACCGCAGTTTGCTATAGAGACCCTGCATAAGGTGACCAAAGGCGATGCCTATATCTGTACCGATGTGGGGCAGCACCAGATGTTTGCTGCCCAGTTCTACGGTTTCGATAAGCCGCGTCGTTGGCTCACTTCTGGTGGTCTCGGTACCATGGGGTTTGGGCTGCCTGCCGCTGTAGGGGTGCAGGTTGCGCACCCAGATGCTGAGGTTGCATTAGTGACCGGTGAGGCCAGTATCCAGATGTGTATCCAGGAGTTGGCGACCTGTGCCCAACACGATCTTCCGCTGAAGATTCTTTTGCTGAATAACGGCTACATGGGTATGGTGCGGCAGTGGCAGGAGTTATTCTATGAGAGCCGCTATTCACACTCTTATGTGGAGGCGTTGCCGGATTTCGTCAAACTAGCCGAGAGCTTCGGTCATGTTGGCATGCAGGTCACAGATCCAGCTAAGCTGGAAGGGGCCATGCAGGAAGCGTTTGCGATGAAAGATCGGTTGGTGTTTATGGATATAATCGTCGATCCCGCAGAGAACGTATATCCGATGATTCAGGCCGGTAAGGGGCATCATGAGATGTACTTCTCTCCGGCAAGCGAGTTGGTGTAACTATGCGACATATTATTTCGATCCTAATGGAAAATGAGTCAGGCGCACTCTCTCGGGTGGCCGGCCTGTTCTCGGCTCGTGGTTATAATATTGAGTCGCTTACAGTGGCGCCAACCGAAGATCCGTCACTATCACGAATGACCCTGGTGACCAGCGGTAGCGAGGACATCATAGAGCAGATCACCAAGCATCTGAATAAGTTGGTGGATGTGGTAAAGCTACTCGATCTTACCGATGGCCCGCATATTGAGCGTGAGCTTATGATGATCAAGCTACGGGCAGAGCAGGGGCAGCGGGATGAGGTGAAGCGCATGGTAGAGATCTTCCGCGGTAACATTATCGATGTTACTGATAGTAGCTACATTGTGGAGTTAACCGGTACGGTAGAGAAACTTGATGCCTTTATTCAGGCCATACATGATGATCTGATCGTAGAGGTGGTGCGCACAGGTCCTTCAGGTATTGCGCGTGGTGCCAAAGGGCTGCGTCTATAACAACTTAATATTCGGCTGTAGTTTGGCCTGTAGATTTAAAGAAAACAGCAAGGAAAAACATTCATGTCACTGAACATCTATTACGATAAAGACGCCGATCTTTCCATAATCAAGGGTAAGAAGGTTGCTATTCTTGGCTATGGCTCCCAGGGCCATGCCCATGCCAATAACCTTAAGGATTCGGGGGTCGATGTTACCGTTGGCCTGCGTTCCGGTTCTGGCTCTGCTGTTAAGGCGGAGAGTTGTGGCTTGAGTGTTAAGTCAGTTGAAGAGGCGGTGCAGTGGGCTGATCTGGTGATGGTTCTAACCCCTGATGAGTTTCAGTTTCAGCTCTACCGCGACCAGATAGAGCCGAATATCAAGCAGGGCGGCATCCTCGCCTTCGCCCACGGTTTTGCCATCCACTACAACCAGATCGTGCCACGGGAGGATCTGGATGTGATCATGATTGCACCCAAGGCGCCTGGTCATACCGTGCGCAGTGAGTTTGAGAATGGCGGTGGTATCCCTGATCTGATCGCTGTCCATCAGGATGCGTCTGGTAAGGCCAAAGATATTGCCCTTTCGTACGCCTCTGCTATTGGTGGTGGTCGTACTGGCATCATTGAGACCAGCTTCAAGGATGAGACCGAGACTGACCTGTTTGGTGAGCAAGCAGTGCTATGTGGTGGTGCGGTAGAGTTGGTGAAGGCCGGGTTTGAGACCCTGGTAGAGGCCGGTTATGCCCCAGAGATGGCCTACTTTGAGTGTCTGCATGAGCTCAAGTTGATTGTGGATCTGATGTATGAGGGCGGTATCGCCAACATGAACTACTCCATATCCAACAATGCGGAGTATGGTGAGTATGTGACTGGTCCCAAGGTCATTAACGAAGAGAGCCGCTGGGCTATGAAAGAGGCGCTACACCAGATCCAGACCGGTGAGTATGCCAAGCGTTTCATCCTGGAGGGACAGAGTGGCTATCCAGAGATGACCGCCTATCGTCGCCTAAACGCGGCCCATCAGATAGAGCAGGTGGGAGAACGGTTGCGTAGTATGATGCCTTGGATTAAAAAGATCATCGACAAGTCCAAAAACTAAGTGCATTTCCCCTCCCCGCAAGCGGGGAGGGTTAGGGAGGGGAGTGTAAATTGATATACCGCTGTTTTTTACTCCCCCTCCTAACCTCCCCCACTAGTGGGGGAGGAAGTGCGTTATCCCATAAGTTGGGGGAAGCTGCAGTGACCCCCATTAGTGGGGAGGGGATAATCAAAGTGTGATCAATGAGTCCATCTAACGACAACCCAAAACCCAGGCGTGGTATCTATCTGCTGCCAAACCTGTTTACCACCGCGGCCCTGTTTGCTGGCTTCTATGCGGTGCTGGCGTCGATGGATGGACGCTTCGAACCAGCCGCTATTGCCATCTTTGTGGCCATGCTGATGGATGGGTTGGATGGGCGGGTCGCTCGTATGACCAATACCCAGACCGACTTTGGCGCGGAGTACGACAGCCTCTCTGATATGGTGGCATTCGGTCTGGCCCCGGCACTGGTGCTATATGCCTGGTCGCTGTTCAATCTCGGCAAGCTTGGTTGGTTTGCTGCCTTTATCTATACAGCTGGTACCGCCCTGCGTTTGGCCCGTTTCAATACGCAGGTCGGGAGTAGTGACAAACGCTATTTCCAGGGGTTGCCCAGCCCAGCGGCGGCGGCAATCATAGCCGGTAGCGTCTGGGTGGCAGTGGATTACGAGTTGCTGGGGAGTGATCTAGCCTGGGTGGGTGGGCTACTGATGGTGACGGTTGGTCTGCTCATGGTCAGCAATGTTCGCTATCACAGCTTCAAGGAGCTGGATATTCGCGGCAAGGTGCCTTTTATGGTCCTGGTGGTGGTGATGCTTGGGTTTGCCATAATCCTCGGGCATCCATCCCTGACCCTGTTCATAATCTTTATGGCATACGCCATATCCGGGCCCCTGTTTACCCTGTTTAAACTGCGGCAACGCCGGGCCGAGAGACGCAAATCGTAGGTCATGTTTTAAGCGAACAGAACTATTCAATTTAATAGAATTCTTGGCAAGTCGGATATCTTGAGTTATATTTAAAGGATGAATCCTATCAACGCACAGTTTGGTATTGAGGCGACCTGCATCAGCGGGATCGGTTCTGTGCGTCTTGCCCCTTCTAGCCTCTCTCTTGCTCTGCTGCGACTGCTGCCCTGAGGGGCATATAAACATACGCCCTGGCGAGGGCTCGCACTGTACGCTATATCAACTAATTTTATTTTTATCTCATCATCCGGATTGAGTGGAATATTCGGGCGGTGTAGGAGCAAAGCATGAAAAGCGCAGACAGATTGATTATTTTTGATACCACCTTGCGGGATGGTGAGCAGAGTCCCGGCGCCTCTATGACGAGGGATGAGAAGATCCGTATCGCCAAGGCGCTGGAGAAGTTGCGGGTGGATGTTATTGAGGCGGGCTTTCCAATAGCCAGTGTAGGTGACTTTGAGGCGGTGCAGGCTGTGGCCAGCGCTATTAAGGAGAGTACCGTATGTGGCCTTGCCCGCGCCCTGGATAAGGATATAGACCGGGCGGGCGAGGCCTTGAAAGGCGCCGCTTCGGGACGTATTCATACCTTTATCGCCACTTCTAAGTTGCATATGGAGCAGAAGTTGCGGATGACCCCTGATCAGGTGGTAGAGCAGGCGGTGCGCTCGGTAAAACGTGCGCTTCGGTATACGGATGACGTAGAGTTTTCTGCCGAAGATGCGGGTCGCTCGGATATCGACTTCCTCTGCCGTATAGTGGAGGCGGCAATAGACGCAGGGGCATCCACCATCAATATCCCGGATACGGTCGGCTACAATCTGCCGCACCAGTTTGGTGAGACCATCCGAACCCTGATCGAACGGGTGCCAAACTCTGACAAGGCGATCTTCTCAGTGCACTGTCACAATGATTTGGGGCTTGCTACCGGCAATTCGCTTTCGGCGGTGTTGAATGGTGCACGTCAGGTTGAATGCACCATTAATGGCCTTGGCGAGCGGGCGGGCAACGCCTCGTTGGAAGAGGTGGTGATGACGGTGCGTACGCGACGCGACATCTTCAGCTGTGACACCGGTCTGGATACTACCCAGATCGTCAACTGTTCGCGTCTGGTCTCCAACATAACTGGGTTTCCGGTACAGCCGAACAAGGCGATCGTTGGGGCCAACGCATTTGCGCATGAATCAGGCATCCATCAAGACGGTGTGCTCAAGAGCCGCGAGACCTATGAGATCATGCGGGCTGAGGATGTTGGTTGGAGCCAGAACCGCATGGTCCTGGGTAAACACTCCGGTCGTAATGCCTTCCGTGCCCGTCTGGATGAGATTGGTATAATGTTTGAGTCGGAGGAGGAGTTGAACGACGCCTTCCGCCGGTTTAAGGATCTGGCTGACAAGAAGCATGAGATCTTCGATGAGGATCTCCAGGCGTTGGCTACAGATGTAGGTATCGATGCGGAGAACGAGCGGGTGAAGCTGGTTTCTCTTAAGGTCTGTTCCGAAACCGGGGAGACGCCGCAGGCGGCTATCGTTCTGGTGGTGGACGGTAAGGAGGAGTCTGGTGCTGCCACGGGTAGCGGACCGGTGGATGCCTCCTTCAAGGCCATTGAGGGCATTATCAGTAGCGGTACCGAACTGCAGCTCTATTCGGTGCATGCCATTACCGGTGGTACCGATGCCCAGGGTGAGGTGACGGTGCGGTTGTCGCATGGTGGACGGGTCGTTAACGGTCAGGGGGCGGATACCGATATTGTTATCGCCTCGGCCAAGGCGTACCTGAATGCCTGCAACAAGATCATGTCGCCACCAAACCGGGCGCATCCGCAGATGGGTGATGTTTGAGAAGATGATGGACGAAAGGCTTAGACGGCAATATCTAGATGCGATGGGCATTCAGAACTGGATGCCCAGAGATGCCGTCGTGCCGGATCTAGAGGCACAGGAGCCCCCAGCTGCCATGGCAGAACCACTGCGCCAGACAGAGGTGGTGGCTCAGTCTAACAGCGTTGTATCTACCCTTGACTGGGACGGGGTAGAGGCAATGGTGGGCTCCTGTATCTCCTGTGAGTTACATCAGACGCGCACTAACACCGTGTTTGGAGTGGGTGACAGGTGCGCCGATCTGCTGGTGATTGGTGAGGCTCCAGGTGCGGATGAGGATCAGCAAGGAGAGCCATTTGTCGGCCGAGCCGGGCAGTTGCTCAACGCCATGCTGCAGGCCATAGGTCTTGAGCGTAAACAGGTCTTTATCGCCAATATTCTTAAGTGCAGGCCACCGGGAAACCGTGATCCGAAACCAGATGAGGTTGCGCAGTGCGAGCCCTTTCTACAGCGACAGATTAAGTTGCTGCAGCCTAAACTGATCCTGGCAGTGGGGCGGATAGCTGCCCAGAATCTGCTCCATTCGCATGAGGCGGTAGGGAAGTTGCGTGGCCGTGAGCATCAGTTTGGAGATGGGGCGATTCCGCTGATCGTTACCTACCATCCCGCCTATCTGTTGCGTTCTCCGGAGCAGAAGGGCAAGGCATGGCAGGACCTGCAGATGGTGGTCAGGGTATTGCAAAGAGATAGCTGAGTACCGTGGCTTAACCACAGGTACCGTACTATCAGAAACTTGGATATAACGCTGAGGCGCTAAGGCGCAGAGGAAACTCGAGTTAGTGTCTGTGTTAATAATATTTGTACCCTAGCGCTCTTTGCGTTTAATCACTGTGTTTTATCGTTTATGATCGTTTTGAATGTCGAGAGTTTCGATGAGTGCAATCCTTCAAGACCCTCTGTTGCAGATCCGTTCCATGCAGGCGGAGGACATGGCTGTCGTCATGGAATTGGAACGGAGGGCCTATCCATTCCCCTGGAGTAGAGGTAATTTTCTGGATTGTATACGTTCAGGCTACTACTGCCCCGTGTACCATCTGGATGAGCGCATCATAGGCTACGGTATTATGGCGGTAGGTGCGGATGAGGCGCAGATACTTAGTCTCTGTATCGATCCTGATCTACAGGGCCAGGGGTTGGGCCGCAGTCTTTTACAGCATCTATTGAGTGAGGCCAGATCCTGCCATGCAGGCAGCGTCTTTCTAGAGGTTCGTGCCTCCAACAGGCGTGCCCGTTCCCTTTATGAGAGCAGCGGTTTCAATGAGCTTGGAGTACGGTGGGGTTACTATCCGGCAGAGAATGGGCGGGAGGATGCAATCATCCTGGCCTTCACGCTATGACGCAGGCGGAATACAGACCAGTAGGTCTGTCGGGCCATAATCTGACCCGGCAGAACCTCCAGTCTTGAAATTAGCTCTTAGTGTTCTTGTGGATTGCAAATAGTAGAAAGATCACCAGCGCCCCCATTATTACCTTGACGCTATCTGAGAACATGGCGTTTAGGCCGGTGAAGAATCCCACATTACCCATGGTGGTCAGGCCACCAATCACGGCGCTTCCCAGGCCGATTATGATAGATACCGTAAGGATGATCTCACCAAACTTCAGTACGATCTCGCGCACCGTATCGGTGATAGGGTCAAAGATCTCCAGCCCCTTATCTGTGGCTCTATGTATCTTCTCAGAAATCGCCTCATCCTCTTTTTCTGTGGCCACCGGCTCAACTTTTTTCTCGGTACTCTTTTTGGCAGTAGTCATATCTATACCCCCTGTAATTATCCGCTTACCTTAGCCACGATAGCAGAACAGGTCTGTAGTCTCAATGCTATTATACAAGGAGCCTCTGATTGTTGCCCCAATGCTGTATAATCACCTGTTTTCTCCAGGATCAATTTAGCCCTGATGTCAGAACTGCTCACACAATTACGGCGACGGCGCACCTTCGCCATAATATCGCATCCAGATGCGGGTAAGACTACGCTTACGGAAAAACTGCTGCTCTATGGAGGCGCCATTCAGATGGCGGGGACGGTGAAGGGGCGCAAGGCGGCACGCCATGCCACCTCCGACTGGATGGAGATGGAGAAGCAGCGCGGTATCTCGGTTACCTCTTCGGTGATGCAGTTTCCCTATGACGATGAGATTATCAACCTGCTGGACACCCCAGGGCATGAGGATTTCTCTGAGGATACCTACCGCACCTTGACGGCGGTGGATTCCGCACTGATGGTAATAGACGTGGCCAAGGGTGTGGAGTCACGCACCATCAAACTGATGGAGGTGTGCCGGCTGCGGAATACCCCAATTCTCACCTTTATCAACAAGCTGGATAGGGAGGGGAGGGATCCGACAGAGCTGATTGATGAGGTAGAGAGTGTACTCAAGATCAACTGTGCCCCTATCACCTGGCCAATCGGTATGGGTAAGCGCTTCAAGGGGGTATTTGACCTGCGCACCGAGACGACTCATTTATATTCTGCCACCCATGGCGGCAAGATCCAGCAGGGCGAGGTTGTCGCTGGGCTGGATAACCCACGGCTGGATGAGCTGCTGGGGGGGCAGGCCGATGAGCTGCGTTTAGAGATTGAGCTGATACGTGGCGCCAGCCATGAGCTGGATATAGATGCCTATCTGCGGGGCGAGCTAACGCCTGTCTTCTTTGGTTCCGCCATCAACAATTTTGGGGTCAAGGAACTGCTGGACGCCTTTGTTAAATACGCCCCGGCGCCACAGCCACGGGACACTAGACAGCGTCTGGTAGATCCGTCTGAGAACAAGTTTTCTGGCTTCGTGTTTAAGATTCAGGCCAACATGGACCCAGCCCACCGCGACCGGATCGCCTTTCTTCGGGTCTGCTCTGGCTCTTATAAAAAGGGAATGAAGATGCGCCATGTGCGTATTGGCAAGAGTATTCAGATTAGCAATGCCATCACCTTTCAGGCCGATGAACGGCGCCATGTGGAAGAGGCGTGGCCGGGGGACATCATCGGCCTGCATAACCACGGTACCATCCAGATTGGTGACACCTTCAGCGAGGGGGAAGAGTTGAAATATGAGGGCATTCCATATTTTGCCCCGGAGCTTTTCCGCCGCGTGGTACTGAAGGACCCGTTACGGATGAAGGCGCTACAGAAAGGGGTGTTGCAGCTATGTGAAGAGGGTGCCACCCAGCTGTTTCGTCCCCTCAGGAATAACGACATGATACTGGGGGCAGTGGGTATCCTGCAGTTTGATGTGGCGGCCCATAGGCTGAAGGGGGAGTACGGCGTGGAGGCGGTGGTAGAGCCGATCAATGTGGCTACCGCCCGCTGGGTGCAGTGTGATGATCCCAAGATGCTGGAGCAGTTTAAGACCAAGGCACATGACAATCTGGCCGAGGATGGTGATGGGCAGCTGGTCTATCTTGCACCCACCAGGGTGAATCTGGACTTGACCATTGAGCGCTGGCCGGAAGTGAGGTTTGCTGCTACTAGGGAGCTGTAAACACACAGCTTACGGTAGCTGGCAATGTCATCCTGGGATCGGATTACGCCTCTTTTGCTGCCTTGACCATCTCCGTTCGGTTTGGCGTTGTCGGCAAAAAAACCTTTTGTTCCCAATGAGTTAGGAATAATTTTCCCTGCTTTTTACTCAAGTGATGGTCCTTTCTGCCGCTTACTTAAGGTAGCAGTGGACGTATCTTTTTGTGAGTAAACGACATGAGCCGAGCGCGGCCGGTGGGTGGTAACCATGAAGATCGCTGAATCCAATATCCAGATGATGAGCGACCGCACCGCAGAAACCAGGCATGAGAGGCGGGAGTCCCTGACGGTTTGGCAAGACGGTCGGGAGCCGAGAGCCGTATCAGTGGAAGGTGGCCGTAACGGTGTAGGGGCGCTGGCGGTAACCCTCCAGGTTCATTCCGTGCAACTCTCCCTGTCAAATCAAGCGCAATCCCTGCAGCCGATGAAGGCTTTGGTCCCGGACACTCAGGAAGAGGATCTTATGGGGGATTTTAAATTTAGTCTCTTGCAGCTCATCGTGGAGCGGTTTACCGGTAAGGAGATCAAGCTCGTGCGTCCCTGTGATATCGAGAGTTGTGGGATGGAGCCGGAGACAGGCGAGGCAGCCGCAGAAGTAGAGGCGCCTGAGCTGGAAGGCTGGGGTCTGGTCTATGATTACTACGAATCCCATTATGAAGCGGAATCAACCTCATTCTCTGCTGAAGGTGTAGTGCACACCGCAGATGGTAGGGAGATCGATTTCAAGATTAATCTTAATATGAGTCGGGAGTTCTTTAGCGCACAGCAGATCAATATCCGGGCCGGAGATGCCCTGAAGGATCCATTGGTGATCAACTTTGATGGAACCGCGGCAGAGCTTACCCAACGGGAGTTCAGCTTTGATCTCGATGCCGATGGTCGGGTCGATCAGATTGCCTTTGTAAAGCCTGGTAGCGGCTTTCTTGCGCTGGATAAGAACGGTGATGGTGAGATCAACGATGGCAGTGAACTGTTTGGGCCTCAAACCGGCGCGGGTTTTGATGAACTGGCCACCTATGATGAGGACGGCAACCAGTGGATCGATGAGAACGATGCTATCTATGCAGGGCTGCGTATATGGTCAAAGGATGCAGAGGGTAATGATCGGCTGATGGCCCTGGGTGAACAGGGCATTGGCGCAATCTATCTGGGGCATATCGAGACCCCATTTCTGCTGAAGGACAGCGCCAATGAGACCCTGGGGGTGGTTCGGGACAGTGGAGTCTTCCTGCGGGAAGAGGGGAGTGTTGGGACCATTCAGCAACTGGATCTGGTGGTGTAAGGAGGTTCTTAGCAATCCCGGTGGTTAGTTTTGTAGCCCCCGCAATTACTCTATCTTTCCATTTAGGAATTGGTAGTAAGTTTCGTAGCCCCACATATATCCCCTCTCCCCCTAGGGACCTCGGTACCCCCTTGAGGGGTGGGGGGCTAATATTGCCGGTAACCAGTTTCGCAGCCCATCTAGAACAAAGCCATTTCCCTGCCTTAGCGTCAGGCTGCGAGTCCCTTTCTTTTATGCACGTAAAAGAAAGGGACGAAAGAAAAACGTGCCCGACGACTTGCCCGCTTCGCGGGTACCCAGCGCTCCTCACGCCTTCAGGGGCTCCATCGACGAGCAATCCCTTGCTCGCGATGGAGGCGCCACTTCCCTGTGGCGCCCCTTTGGGCCTAATCCTTCAAGCGTTGCGGTGCTTGGCTGCGTCGAACGGGTTTTGGGTGGGCATCTAAAAACTGTGTGTTCCGCCGAGCATCGCAGGCGCAAGCGGGAATAGACCTTTAGGAAAGCGGCAGGGATGTCGGCCCTGTCCAGCGGGGCAGGGATGCCCCGTATGGACAGCCCCGCTGGCAACGAGAAGCGCATGGCACCCGTAGGGTGGAATACTCGGTTGCCCTTTTCTTTCGCCTATTTCTTTTGGGCAAGCAAAAGAAATAGGCTCGTAGCCTGATATTGGTGCAAGTTAAGACAACAGAATCCTAAGGTTGCGAAAATAGTTACCGATGCAAAATGAGAGAATACGTCCTGCGTCGAACGGATATGGGGTGGCCACCCCAATATCGTTTGTTCCGCCGAGCATCGAAGTCTCGTGGAGCGACCTCTACATGATATCTTCTATTTTTACCCGCCACTCAGCAGGGCCGCTCTGGTGCACCGAGTTGCCCCGGCTGTCTACCGCCACGGTGACCGGCATATCATCTACTACAAATTCACGGATAGCCTCCATCCCCAAATCCTCGAAGGCCACAATGCGGGCGGAACGGATCGCCTTTGCCACCAGATAGGCGGCGCCACCCACGGCCATAAGATAGACTGCGCCATGTTTTTTGATCGATTCAATCGTGGCCGCACCACGCTCAGCCTTGCCTATCATGCCGATCAGTCCGGTCTCTCCCAGCATCATGTCGGTAAACCCATCCATGCGGGTGGCGGTGGTTGGGCCAGCCGGGCCGACCACCTCATCTCTCACCGGATCCACTGGTCCCACGTAGTAGATAAAGCGGCCTTTGAAGTCCACCCCGTCCGGCATGGGTTCGCCTCTGTCCAGCAGACCCTTTACCCGGTTGTGGGCCGCATCACGACCGGTCAGCAGCTTGCCTGATAGCAGTATTCTCTCTCCCGCCTTCCAGCTGGCGATCTCCTCTCTACTTATAGTATCAAGATTGACCCGGCGGGCACTGTCTGCCCCCTCCAGGGTTATATCAGGCCAGACATCCAGACTGGGCGGCTTAAGGTCTGCCGGGCCAGTGCCATCCAGGGTGAACTCTACATGGCGGGTGGCGGCGCAGTTGGGGATCATCGCCACAGGCAGGGATGCGGCATGGGTAGGGTAATCTTTGACCTTGACGTCCAGCACCGTGGTCAGCCCCCCCAGCCCCTGGGCGCCGATGCCGAGGGCGTTTACCTTGGTGTGCAGCTCCAGCCGTAGCTCCTCGGCTCGGTTTTGTGGTCCACGGGCCTTTAGCTCATGGATATCGATATGTTCCAGTAGCGACTCCTTGGCCATTAGCATTGCCTTTTCGGCAGAGCCGCCGATGCCGATACCCAGCATCCCAGGAGGGCACCAGCCGGCACCCATGGTTGGTACCGTCTCCAGCACCCAATCTACTACACTGGCCGAAGGGTTTAGTACGGCAAACTTAGCCTTGTTCTCAGAGCCGCCCCCCTTGGCGGCAAGTCCCACCTCAACGCAATCACCAGGGACTAGCTCCATATGGACTACTGCCGGGGTGTTGTCCTTCGTGTTGGTGCGTGTCCCGGCAGGGTCAGCCACCATCGAGGCGCGTAGTACGTTATCAGGATTGGTGTAGCCCCGACGCACCCCCTCGTTGGCCATCTCTTCTATCCCCATCTCTGCATCCCAGCGGACATCCATACCGATCTTCAGAAACACAACTACCATACCGGTATCCTGACAGATTGGCCGTTTTCCCTCGGCGCACATCCTGGAGTTGACCAGAATCTGGGCCATTGCATCCTTGGCTGCGGGTGACTCCTCCTTCTCCCACGCTGCGGTAAGAGACTTAATATAGTCTGCAGGGTGGTAGTAAGAGATGTATTGCAGGGCGTCGGCAATACTCTGGATAAAATCTTCCTGTTGGATGGTGCTCATAGCTGTTTCCCGTGTTATTTGATTTGGACGGCTCTTTTAGACTCGGCATTATACCGAATAACTGCAGTTTAGGCCTGCTACTGCCGCTAACCAGGAGCAGAGTAGATGATTAGAAGTGATTTCATTACTGCTCAGATGCTAATATGTGTAGAGGCAGTGGAGTTGAGGGTACATTCATAAAATGGGCGATGCGGTAGAACAGGAGGACAAATGGGCTAGACCCAGCGTAAGCGGGCTGGAGGCCGATATCGCCTATTTTGATGCCCGTCTATCCCTGTTGGAAGAGGAGCCAATGACGGCCTATCAAAAGGCCCAGATGCATACCTATAAGACCCTGGAGTCGGCCCTTATACAGAGTCTGGTGCGGCTGCGTAACCGTTCTGATTAAAGCCAGGCATGGTTTTTAGCGGCCAAACTGCCAGACATCTCTACTCATCATCATCCAGAAAAAAGACCTCTTCGATATCCTGCTCGGCCAACAGCCAATCATCCATCTCTAGGCCTGGGTGAAAGCCGCGCTGTTCGGCCAGATGATAGGCAGCGGTGCGGATCAGCTCCAGACGCTGCTCCCGATTTATCCCGCCTGACTCAGCTGTCTCTACCGGTTTGCTCTGTGGTTCCTTATCCTTAATAGCCTTCTTTTTCGTGATCTTTTTCTTCACGGCCTTTTTCTTTATGGCCTTTTCTTTCGTAGTCTTTTCTTTCGAGGCCTTTTTAGATGACACCTCAGGGTTCTTTTTCTTCCCCACAATATCCTCCTACCTACGCTTAGTGGCTACTAATAATACTTCTTAATTTTTCCATAGTGGCAGGCTTGGCCGCAATACTTTTAAACGCTGGGCCAGCCAGCATGTAATCAGTACCGTGGTAGCCGGGGCCGATGATCAGCGTCTGGTTAGCCAACAGGTACGGGGAGAATGTTAGCAGATAAATAGCGCAAGCAAGTGTAAATATATGTCTCATTAATAAACCTTCACAAACTTTTGTCTCCATACCAGTAAAGTATCGGTCGTTGTGTCCCTATGCTTTAGTGGGTTTTATGTGATTTATTACTAATTAGGATTGGTAGTTGATATCTACCGACCAACAGTCATATATCCCTGGACTTTTTCGCCCTGATTTACGGTTATTTTTTTCAGTTGCAATCGGAGAAGGGGTGATAACCTCAATATTGTGTATTATTTTTTCATGTAGAGGGTATATATGTAGCATCTGATCCGTTGTTATGAGAGCAATCATAGGTTTGCGGTAAATCCATCTAACATATTGAATAAATAGTAAATATTCGAATATTATTGACATTTATAACTGGGTTGTTGTGGTAAAATAACGACAAATATTTAGATGTCAGTATTTTGTTGAAAAAAGCTTGCAAACAGTTAGGCATGGGTCTATTATTTCCCACGCTGTATAACTTTTATCAACTACAAGCAGGAGTTCTAAATGAACAAAAAGCTTCTTACAGCAGCGGTTGCCGCTGCACTGACTGCCCCAGCCGCTATGGCTGGTGACGTCACCATCTACGGCCAGATGCATATCGCTACTAGCAGCTATGATGGTGATATTGATACTGCTGATGGTTGGGATATCTCCAGCCACGCCTCGCGCCTCGGTTTCAAGGGTACTGAGGCCCTGGGCAACGGTCTGACCGCTGTATGGCAGCTTGAGCTGGCGGTACAGCCGACTGACAACAGCAACAACACTATTGACGGCGCTACGGGTGCCGACACCATCGGTTACCGCAATAGCTTCATCGGTCTTACCGGTGGTTGGGGTACCGCGGTTGTCGGTCGTCACGACACCCCGCTGAAGATCTCGACTGGTGCGCTGGACTTATTCGGTGACACTATTGCTGACTACAACAGCAATGGCGCTGATGATGAGCTGATTGGTGCTGGCTCCGGAGCTTTACCTCTGCTGAGCTTGCAGGGTCTTGGTTTTGTTGATCTGCGTGTCGACCAGGCTATGGCCTACATCAGCCCGAACATGAACGGTCTGACCATTGCTGCTGCTATCGTGCAGCCTGGCATGGACACTGGCCTTGCTACCACCGCTGTCGCTAACGATGCTGACAGCTTCTCCGAGGCATACTCTATC
>JBNLDW010000003.1:0-144190 GCA_050304615.1 Sedimenticolaceae bacterium | reverse complement strand
CTCGACGTTTTCAAGAAGTTCAAGATATGGACGAAGCCCGCAGGATATTCGAAAGCGTCTTTCATAAATGCGTCAGCCATAGCGATACGACTATTTTGTCTTTTCTTAGTAACAGTCATCTTGAGAAGGCGCTGGTGTCGGCTGGCTTGCCGGAAGGATTTGATTTTGAAGAATAAGTGGGGTCAGAGTAAACTTTTCCCAATAAGAAAAATAAGTGGGGTGCTTCACTCTGAACCCACTTAACTCTTTATCCCATAAAGTTTACTCTGACCCCACTTATTCCACCACTTATCCTGATTTCAGTAGTTCAAGTCCTCTCTTTGGCGCCAAACAAAGCCCTTTGCATAAGCTCCTTAATTTCAGCTTGGTTTAAGCATTGGGAGTTTAAAATATACCCGAAACTTGACCAAGAGATATAAAACATGAATTGCGGTACGCAAATTACAAATACAGTGGATAGTTCAATGGGTAAAAAAGAAGCTGTGTTTAAAACTGGCAAAATAGATATACCAACCAGGATGATCCATATAGGTATTATGGTCTTTGCACTGACGGCCTATTTAACTGGAGACGGTGCAGACGACTATAAGAAGCTGGAATATTCTGGGTATACCTTGCACAAATGGTTAGGTATGGGGCTCTCCTTATCTATCCTCCTGCGGATTGTCTACGGCCTAATCGGGGCGCAGACTGCCCGTTTTTCTAGCTGGGTTCCCTACACCAAGGAGCGGCTCCGCCTCGCGCGCGAGGGTCTAATGTCTGTTTTTCTATACAAAAAACCAAGGCGCCCGGCCCATCAGGGGATTGCCGGGCTGATCAATGTGTCTGGCCTAATCATCTTTACCTGGATGGCGGTGACTGGCAGCCTTATTTTCTTCTTCCTCGAACCTGGCAAGCGCGCAGGTGGCTTTATGCACTTTATCAAGGAGATCCATGAGGTAGGTGAGACACTGGTGCCAGCCTATCTGGTAATTCATGTTGGAGCGGTGATCATCCATGCCCTTTATGGACGTGACATATGGAGGAAGATGTTCTTCATGAAGAGGCGGCCATCACGAAGGATTTAAATGACCATGGAATAAGTGGGGTCAGAGTAAACTTTATGGGATAATATGAGTTGTTGAAGGAACATGGATGTTAAGTCAATGGCTAGATTGCCGCGTATGAACCTGCTGGGTGTTGCGCAACACATTATTCAGAGAGGGAATAATCGTCAAATCTGCTTTTCCAGCTCTCAGGATTATCTGGTTTATCGTGATTGGTTAATGGAGTATGCAGGAAAGCATGAGATGGCCATTCACGCTTATGTCTTAATGACGAATCATGTTCATATATTGGCTACGCCGAAGCATGAAGTAAGTATCCCCAAGACCATGCAATCCCTTGGCCGTAAATATGTCCGTTATTTTAATCATGTTTATAGGCGTAGCGGAACGCTGTGGGAAGGTCGTTATAAGTCCTCATTGGTTCAAAATGAGAATTACTTGATGGAGTGTTATCGTTATATTGAGTTGAATCCTGTTAGAGCTGGGATGGTGGATGATCCTGCAAACTACAGATGGTCGAGTTATCGCAGTAATGCTTTATCCCAGCAAGAGAAGGGCCTGACTTGGCATCCGGAATATAGAAGTCTGGGGACTACAAATGATCAACGGTGTGAAGCATATATGGCGTTGTTTACTGCGCACATAGATGGCGTAATGATTAAAGATATTCGGGATGCAGTGAATAAAGGGTTGGTCTTGGGTTCGGAGCGATTCAAGGACGAGATAGAAAGAAATCTAAATCGGCGAGTGCGGCCGGCAAAGATGGGGCGTCCGAAAAAGGTGGCAGGGAGTGAGGTTGGCCGGAAAAGTTTACTCTGACCCCACTTATTGTACCAGATTAGGGAGAGGGAGATCGCTGGCGTGACGAGCAGCAGAAATGGGAAAGTCTTGGCCAGGCCGCCCACCAGCACCTGGATCAGGATATGGTTGCCGATGAGGTTGAACAGCAGGATGTCGTGGGGGATGGTGGCCAGTTTCATTTGAGCATGGTCGACATCGTACTCTGGTTTGCTGGTAATCATTGTATCTCCTCGAATTTTCCTGGCCTGTAGACAGGCTCTAGTATCTTTTGGTGCTAGGCGGCCGGTATGCACGGTAGGGGTAGTATAATAGAATTATTACACAGATTGACAATTGTCAATCGAAAAATGGTGGAAGCCCTCTAATGGCATTGCCCCTTTTCCCTCTTTTTCACGCTAGAAAGACAGGAAGAAAGACAGGACATCCACGATTCCAATGATTTTAAGCGGAGTTTCTACCGACTACCCAGCGCAATCAAGGCAACCCCAGCAAGCATGAGTCCTCCACCAACCATGTGGGCTCTTAGCTCTTTCTCATTGAATAAGATGACACCGAAGAGTATGCCGAACAGCATGCTGCTGCGTTTGACCGCAATCATGTAGGCAGCCTCTATCTGCTGTATAGCCAGGAAGTGAGTGATCACCATAACCGCCATGAACAGAGCTATCATGATGTTCGGGGTGGGTCGTCGATATAGCGCGTGTAACATCTTGGGCTTATGTAGCAAAAACAGGAGAAAGGTCAGAGAACCAAGCAACACAAAATAGAATGGGGCGAACAGATCTGCCGGCATATATTGCATGGCCGCCTTGCCGCCAACAGAGGTTATGCTGTAGATGACCGCTACCACCAGCATTAGTTTGGAGCCACGGCTCTGTAGGATTGCTGCTAATGGTGTGAGCAGGCCATGCCTCCCATTATTTTCATCGGTTTTGATGTTTAGAATCCATGCCCCGGCAAATATTAGAAAGATGCCAGCAAAACCCGGCAATGAAACCTTCTCAGCCAACAGCACCCAGCCAGTGAGTGTCACAAACACTGGAGTAAAGGATAGATAGGGTAGGGTTTGCCACAGTGGGTAGTCACGAATCGCCTTTATGTAGAGTAGTAGGGCTATGATCTCAAGCGGCATCAATAGAGCGATCCAGCCCCAGAACTCAAGCGGTAGTTCGGGAAATGGTTGTGCTAGTAGCAGGGGGCTAAGGAGTAACCCGGATAGGGTAAGGCGGATCAGGATCAGCTCTCTGACATCGTAATCTCGCAGCCAATGTTTGGTCGCAGCGTCGGCCGAGGCCAGGCTGATCGCGCTGATCAATGCGAGTAGAAGCCAGTGCATGCGGGCTATTGTAGACTACGATGGATGTAGGTGCTGTGACAATAAACTATAGCCTTATGCATGATTCAGAAGGGGTGCAGTCCAGGCGCTAACCGCAGCAGCTACAGGCCGCCTCGGTAACTTGATTGGGGCCTGGCTTATTCGCCTCCATATCATTCAATGTGATGTTTGATCTTATTGATCAACTCAACTATGTGCTCGGACAGCGGTTCGACATTTTGATATATTTTCTCCGCCTCCTCTATTTTTCCCTGTTCTTTGAGCTCAATGATGTCGCGAATCAGTTTATGCATTTCAGCATGGGGATCACGTACCTGTAACATTTCAGCAATGTGTCCGAAACGTTCCAGGCCTTGGCTGAAGTACCATTTCCCGAATGCGCAGTCGTGATCGGAAACTGCCTGCTCGCGGGTGAGTGCGGCGCGCCCATCCAGGAAACCGCGTAGTTTTACTTTCCATGCCATGTGTGCAGTCTTGGCTCGCTCTAGATCTATTGGGAGTTGTTTGTCTCCAAGATTGAAGCGCCCGACTACTGTCAGGAGATCTTCTGCTAATTTCATCAGCGATTCGTTTTGACGAGTGAGCTCGGCGGCACCCTCAGTATTATGCGCTGTGACTTCGTTGATGCGGCTGATATTTCGGTTGATATCGTCTGCTACCACACTTTGCTCTTCAGATGCGGTGGCAATCTGCGTATTCATTGCATTGATAGTATCCACCGCCTTGAGGATGGCATCCAGGGCCTCGCCTGCCTTGCCCGATTGTTCTACCGATAGCACGGTGCTCTGCTTTCCTTTATCGATCACTTCGACTGCCTGTCTGGTCCCACTTTGCAGTCCTTCGATCATACCCCTGATCTCTTCAGTGGAGCTTTGGGTGCGTTGCGCCAGGGAGCGTACCTCATCGGCAACTACGGCAAAGCCGCGTCCCTGCTCCCCGGCACGAGCCGCCTCAATTGCGGCATTGAGAGCAAGTAGATTGGTCTGCTCGGCAATGCCTACAATGACATCAAGTACCCCACCGATGCGCGTACTGTCATTGTTGACTCGAGCAATAACCTCGGTGATGTGCTCCATCTCGGCCGCCACATCGTTGATGGCCTTGATTGCACTTGCTACTATCTGTTTGCCGTTGCTGGTGTCCTCGTCAGCCTGCTTGGTTGCATCGGCTGCCATTGAGGTATTGCTTGCCACATCGTGTACGGTAGCGGACATCTGGTTTACCGCTGTAGCTATCTGCTCTATGTCACGCTGCTGTTGTTGCATACCGTGATGGGCCTTTTCCACGTTTGCGGAGAAAAGCTCCACTACCGGTGCTAAATGGGTTGCAGCCAGAGCGGTCTGTTCCACCGTGTCGCGAATGCGATCGATAAAACGGTTAAAGGCGCGCCCGAGCCTGGCAGCCTCATCACTGCCTTCTTCCTGCAGGTGAACATCAAGGTTGCCGTCACCTTCTGCGATCTCCTCAAGGGATATAGCCACGCGCTTGAGCGGAGCGGCGATCCCGCGCGCAATAAATGCGCTGCTAACGATGCCGATAAGAATGCCCAATAACCCAAGCCCTAACATTATTCCTTGCATGGAAGAGAGCGCGTCGCTGAAATAGCTGCGGTCCACCGCAAGTTCCACAACACCTATAGGGTTGCCGGAGTAGTCTTTAATGACCTCGGCCAGGATGGCTACCGGCTCACCACCTGTTTCACCCTGCAGGTATTCCACCTCGCCGCTCATAGCGTTGTTCATCTGTTCTGTGCTCAGTAAGGTCTTTGCTTGCAGCGTTGTGCCAAAGGTTTCAAATTTATCATCACGTTTTAGATGTAATGCCACGTCAACGTTATACTGCTTCTTAAATTCATCGAAGAATGCCTGGCCGAAGGACATGCCAAATTCCAACGAACCGATATGCCTGCCTTCATTAGACACCGGTACGATGCCGCGAATACCCAACCCCGCAACTCCGACCTCTAAGCCGCTGACCGGTGCCTTTGTGTCATTGGTTGCCACCACGGTCTTGCGAAAAGAGGAGAGGTCGTCACCAAATTTTTCTAGTTTGTGTATCCGCACGAAGGACGTTGCTGGAGGTGTATGGAATTGAAACTGGCGGACTGCAAGCTCAGATTTCAGTTGTTTGAACCCTGGTCCAAACATCTGCACTAGGGTGTCACGATCGCCTGCGGCAAAGGCTTGTCGTACCTTAGGGATGGATGTGACCAGCAGGGCCATTGAGTGCGCTCGGTACTTTTCCGCGCTCAATCGTCCCATGAGTATTTCATGGAATTGATCCAGCTGATGACGCTCTGCTTCCCGCAGGGTATCTTCCATACGCGCATTGGCTACCAAAACGATCAATGCAACCACTAGTACCAGCAAGGCCACGGTAGCAATCGCAAATCGCCAGAATATGGATAGCTTGTTCATTCAGGTTCTCCCTTGATGCCCTTGATTGGGCGGATAGATCGATCGGATATGGTCTATATCATCGGCCAATATTATTGATTCCTTAAATCTATATATATGGATAAAGTTGCTTTGAATCTAAAGCGCACCTTCTGTTATCTACTAATACTGCGGTCATGATTGCATGCGCCCCGAACCCTTGGACGTGACTTTGCTTTTATTATTAATATATAAAACAATGAGTTAGCTTGTGCTTACCTCCTAGAATTGATTCCTTCTAGGAAGAGGGCGGGGTCGTAGCGGTCAGTAATGGCCCCCGCCCCTTGATTGCCCGTTGTCATTGAATCAATCCCCATGTACATGCAAAATGCTATATTTATCTGATCTCGGGATATTTGCTGCAGCGTGAATGGATCAAAACCGACCTCTGGAAATGATATGCAATTCTCCGATCTCCTAACTGTTGGCCCTGATGGGACACCGCGTCTACTGGACGGTGTCCACCCCTTCCCTGATCTGCTCTCTCTGGATGCTGCAGAGGTATTAAAGCAATTTAAGGTTAGCCAGCAGAGGGATTTCTCTGAGGTTGTTGGGCAGCTGGAAAATCCTGGGAATCCTCTCAATCAGATGCTGGGCGAACTCCGCGCCATCGCCGAAAAGGAGGAGGGGAATAGTTTTAACGAACTGGAACTGTTTCGTCCTGGGGCGCTGGGGGAGCTGTTTCTGCAGCTACATAACCATGTCATGGATCATCCTGTCTGGCTGCACCCCTTCTTCCTGCGGATTTTTGCGGGTGATTTCAACCAGGCGCAGCTGGAGCTGTTTGCCAAGCAGTATTTTAACCAGATAAAGAATACCCGCCAATGCGTGGCACTCTCCCTCGGTCGTTTTTCAGGCCTTATGCCGCTGCCCTACGGCTGCCTGAACGAGAGGGTATCAGAGCTGGCGCAGATCGCCCTGGCGCAACTGCTGGCGGATGAATATGGGGTGGCGACACATACTATAGAAGATTATCCGGACATGTATGGCGTGCTGAATTCGACCACCCATATAGGCATGTACCGTTTTATGTTCGATGGGTTGGGCATACCGTTTGAACAGCAGGATATACCTATGCTGCCGGGGGTGGCTGACAATGTACTGACTCAGCGGTTGCTTTCGGATCATCCAGATTTCACTGTGGTTGAGTCACTGGCCTCTGTTGGCCTGGGTATGGAGTGGGGTGTCCCCGAGTTTTTCAGTCTGCTGCTAGGTGGGATAATCCGCTGGGCCTGGCAAAATGGGGTCGAAGTTACACAAAAGCATCTGATTGTTCTTATTGCCCATGTGCAGTATGACGTGCTGCACGCCATCTCTGTAATGTTGATCACCAGCTTCTTTAATCATGAAAATGATGCGTTGACTCAGATCAAGCAGGCCACCAATACCCTGATGTCGAGCCGCTATGGGATGATGAGCGACCTCTATCGTCATGTCTTTGATGCAGAGTGCCCCAATATCGATGGGATAGGGCTTGAGCCGCGTTACCATCTGACGGATAGGCGTATTGCCGATGCATTGATTGAGGCCCGTAAGAAGATAGCACCGGAGCGGGTGGTTGGTGGTGAAGAATACAAACAGAGCACCGATCTACCATTCGTTTTTTCGGGTAACAGTTGATTCGTTAGGAGCGACGCATCCATGCAGGATTTTCCCAGTGAGGCTGGCCGCAAGTTTCGTACCCGTCTAATAGCTACTGCCAAGGGCCGTCACGGTTCTAAAGATATGACCCGTGAGCAGGCCAGCGAGGCGCTCAATTTTCTGTTTTCGGCTGAAGCGCACCCGATCCAGATAGGTGCCTTTCTTACAGCCATGCGCTTCAAGGGTTCCAAAGTTGAAGAGATGAAGGGGTTTCTTGATGCCATGGAGGCGGCCGCAACCCTGATCAACCCCAAGGTGGAAAACCTCATTAACTGCAATGGACCCTACGATGGGCGCAAGAAGGCCCTTAACCTAAGTGTGCCCGCCGCAATTGTGACTGCTGCGGCTGGTGTGCCGGTAGTCCTGCACTCCAATACCGGACTGCCACCAAAAGATGGGGTATCCAATGCCCGCATGTTGGAGGCAATGGGGATTGCCGCTGCCAGGGAGCCAGAGGATGTGGAGAGGGATATCGAACAGAGGGGTTTTGGCCACCTCCATGCTGCCAGGTATCTACATGCCGTCGAGCGCCTTAAGCCTCATCGTCAAGCCATGTTTTTTCGCTCATTCCTGCACTCCTGTGAGGTCGTGCTCAATCCCGCTGGTGCCAAACGCTCTTTGGTTGGTGCGGCACATGATCATTTTCTCGAGCGTTTTGCGGCAATAGCTGGCGAGCGCGGCCAGGAGCGAGTGATGGTGGTTAGTGGGCTCGATGGTGGTGATGAGCTGCCGCTGGCGCCAACGGCTGTCGCCGAATATCGTGATGGGGAGATTGAGCGTTATACGTTAGCGCCCAGCGACTTCGGACTTGCGGAAAAGGCGCACCACCCCTGCGAGAAGCCGGCTGAATCGGCTGCCCGTGTGGAGGCGGCACTTGCCGGCCAAGACGATAGCCATCTGGACGCCATCCTGTTCAATGCCGGGGTACGCATTCAACTTGGGGGGCGCGCCGATACTATAGAGGCTGGTATCGCTTTGGCTCGAGAGACCATTGCAAATGGTGGAGCGCACGCCAAGCTTCTCGAGTTGCGAGGTTAGCAACCATCACCCGCGGGAGCGGATTTCTACGGATTGTGGATTTGAGTGTAGGACCACAGTTCCCTCAACCCATTTGAGATATACGCTCCAGCAGCAGGCGTAGTGCTTGGCCTCGATGGCTAAGGCGGTTCTTCACCTCAGGATCGAGCTCGGCAGAGGAGCAGCCCTCGGTCGGTACCCAGAACAGCGGGTCATAACCGAAGCCGTTGTCGCCCTGTAGTTCGTGCAGGATGCGTCCTTCCCAGGTACCTTGGCAGATTAGGGGGGTGGGGTCTGCAGCGTGGCGCATATAGACCAGCAGGCACTGGAAGCGGGCAGTGCGCTGCTCATCGGGTAGCCCCTTTAGCTCCTCCAGTAGTTTGCGGTTGTTGGCCTGGTCATCGCCAGGCTCTCCGGCGTAGCGGGCGGAGTAGATGCCAGGGGCCCCTTGTAGTGCATCTACCTCAATCCCGGAGTCATCGGCTATGGCTGGCAGGCCGCTATGCTGGGCGGCATGGCGTGCCTTGAGGATAGCGTTCTCCACAAAGGTAAGCCCGGTCTCTTCGATATCCTCGATCGCAAACTCCCGCTGCGGGATGACCTCGATCTGCTGAGTGGCCAGAAGCTGGCCGATCTCCCTGACCTTGCCAGCATTATTGCTGGCGAGCACGATGCGCTGCTGTGACATATTCTGATATTCCTTAGGTGTGTAGGTTGGGCAACCACTTGCCCGCCGTGTACAATTACCCAATTCTATTGCACAGGTGCCGCCTGGTCGATGCTTGAAGTCCTTAATCTTGAATGTCAACGGGGTGACTGCCGCCTGTTTAGCGGTCTCGGCTTTACCCTGGAGCGGGGGGAGTTACTCTACCTGCACGGCCATAATGGGAGTGGCAAGACCACCCTATTGCGTACTATTTGTGGCCTGATTCAGCCGACCGAGGGTGAGGTGCGCTGGGACGGAGAGGGTATCCGCAGCCTGCGGGAGGAGTTCAGCCGCGATCTGCTCTATATCGGCCACCTGAATGGTATAAAGGACGATCTGACCGGGCTGGAGAATCTACAGATCTCCTCACGCCTGGATGGGGTGCCGATCACCTCGGAACAGGCGTGGGATGCCCTGGAGCAGATGGGGTTGAAGGGGCGCGAGGATCTGCCGGTCAGGGTGTTGTCGCAGGGGCAGAAGCGGCGTGTTGCCCTGGCGCGTCTACTGGTCAACCGCTGTAGGCTATGGGTTCTGGATGAGCCATTTACTGCCCTCGACAAGGCGGCGCTAGAGCTGTTGCAGACAGTGATCCAGGGGCATGTGGATAGTGGTGGTATGGTTATCCTCACTACTCACCAGGAGGTGAGTTTGACCAGCGGACAGGTGAAACGGCTGCAGCTCGGTCGGCAGGGTGGGGCGGTCTGATGTTTGGCGCCATGCTCACTATCATCAGGCGGGATCTAACGCTGGCCATGCGTCGGCGGACCGATATTTTTACCACCCTGTTCTTTTTTGTCATCGTAGTCAGCCTGTTTCCGCTGGGGATAGGTCCCGAGCTGGATACCCTGCGGCTGATTGCGCCGGGGGTGGTCTGGGTGGCGGCGCTGTTGGCCTCAATGCTGGCGCTGGAGCGGCTATTTGCGGTCGATTTTGCCGATGGTGCCCTGGAGCAGATGTTGTTGACACCGCAGCCGCTTTCCCTGCTGGTGCTGGGTAAGATCATGGCCCACTGGCTGGTGACCGGGTTGCCGCTGGTGCTGATATCACCACTGCTCGGTCTGCAGTATGATTTATCTAGCGAGGCGTTGTGGGTGTTGGTTGAGACCCTGTTGCTGGGGACGCCGGCACTGAGTCTGATCGGGGCCATTGGTGCAGCCCTGACCCTCGGTCTGCGTGGCGGTGGGGTACTGGTTTCACTGCTGGTGCTGCCGCTGATGATCCCGGTACTTATATTTGGCGCCGGGGCGGTTGAGGCTACGGTCTCCGGGCTTGGAGGTGAGGGCCATATTTTCATGTTGGCTGCCATTGTGGTGCTGGCGTTTCTACTGGCGCCATTGGCAGCGGCAGCGGCATTGCGGATCTCAGTGGAGTGAGGCTTGGTGCATTCCCACTATATATATATGGTAGTGGCTGTTGGAACTTGTGATTACAGCGGTCATCATAGAGATACCACTTGGAATAAGATAACCAGATGAGTTCACGTTTAATAAATTGGTTCAGGTTTTCATCGCCGGTAACCTTCTATCCGCTGGCCGGTCGTATCGCTCGCTGGTCTATAGTGGTGGCGGTGCTGCTGTTGGCGGTTGGGCTCTACATGAGCCTGCTGGTTGCACCTACCGATTACAAACAGGGTGAGGGGTATCGCATTATCTTTGTGCATGTCCCCGCCGCCTGGATGTCTATGTTTATCTATGTGGTGATGGCGGCCTGGGCCGGGATGGGTCTGGTGTTTAATACTCGGCTCTCTTCAATGATGGCAACCGCGCTGGCGCCTACTGGTGCTATGTTTACCGCGTTGGCGCTCTGGACTGGCGCCCTGTGGGGTAAGCCGATGTGGGGTGCCTGGTGGGTGTGGGATGCGCGCCTTACCTCGGATCTAATCCTGCTGTTTCTCTATCTCGGTTTTATGGCCCTGCAGGCAGCAATTGATGATCCACGCCGGGCCGATCGGGCTGGGGCCATACTTGCCCTGGTGGGGATAGTGAATATACCGATCATCTACTACTCGGTGCAGTGGTGGAACACCCTACACCAGGGGGCATCAGTTAGTGTGAGTGGTGGCTCCAGCATGGGAGAGACCATGTTGATCACCATGCTGATTATGACCTTTGGCTTCTGGGCCTACGCCATTGCCGCAGTGTTGGCGCGGGTACGCTGTATTATTCTGGAGCGGGAGCGAGACACCACCTGGGTCAATGAGCTGGATGGGGGTGTCAGATGAGCGTGGCCGAGTTTTTTGATATGGGCGGTTACGCCTTCTATGTGTGGGGCTCGTTTGGGGCCACTGCACTTTTGATGGTGATAGAGCCTCTGCTGTTGCGGCGGCGGCGGCAGGATATCTTGCAACGGATCGCTCGAATGGCACGCATTAAAGAGGCAGAAGAGTAGATGAAGGCAAGACATAAAAGATTTGGTTTTCTCCTGGTCGGACTGGCCGGACTGGCACTGGTAAGCTGGTTGGTATTCAATGCCCTGGGGAGTAATCTCTCCTACTTTTTCTCTCCTGCTGATGTGGCTGCAAACAAGGCACCCAAGGGGCATCTGTTTCGCCTCGGTGGCATGGTTAAGGAGGGGAGCCTGGAGCGTGGCAAGGAGTTAACCATCCGTTTCGTGGTTACCGACAAGGTGAATGATGTAACTGTGGCTTATACCGGCATCCTCCCGGATCTGTTTGCTGAGGGGCAGGGGGTGATTGCCCAGGGACGGCTGAATCCAGATGGGGTATTTGTGGCAGAGCAGGTGCTCGCCAAGCATGATGAAAACTATATGCCACCAGAGGTGGCAGAGGCCCTGGATGATGCCAAGCTACAGGAGCTATCCAAGTCCGCGGTGATGGGGGCGGAGGAGTGATCCCGGAGATCGGGCAGGTAGCACTTGTACTGGCGCTGATTCTGGCGCTGGTGCAGGCGATCCTACCGCTCCTGGGGGCGCATTTGGGGATCACCTCCTGGGTGCTCCTGGCCAGACCGGCGGCCCAGGCACAGATGCTTTTTATGCTGCTCGCATTTGGTTGTCTAACCTACGCCTTTTTGGCGCACGATTTTTCGGTCACCTATGTGGCCACCAATTCGAATACGGCCCTGCCTACCCTCTATCTGATCTCCGGGGTGTGGGGCGCGCATGAGGGGTCGCTACTATTCTGGGCGGTCACGCTCTCCCTGTGGACGACCGCTGTGACCATCTTTAGCCGCAGTGTGCCAGAGGTGATGGTGGCCCGGGTGGTAGGGGTGATGGGGCTGGTGAGTGTGGGTTTTCTGCTGTTTATGCTGTTTACCTCCAACCCCTTTGACCGTCTGCCCAATCCACCCATGGAGGGGCGCGACCTCAATCCACTGTTGCAGGATCCTGGGTTAGCTCTGCATCCACCGATGCTCTATATGGGGTATGTGGGCTTTTCGGTCGCCTTCGCCTTTGCCATTGCCGCCATGCTGAGTGGGCGGCTGGATGCGGCGTGGGCGCGCTGGTCTCGCCCCTGGACCAACGTGGCCTGGGTGTTTCTCACCCTCGGTATCGTCCTGGGGAGCTGGTGGGCCTATTATGAACTGGGTTGGGGTGGCTGGTGGTTCTGGGATCCGGTGGAGAATGCCTCATTCATGCCCTGGATCGTGGGTACCGCCCTGGTCCACTCCCTGGCAGTGACCGAGAAGCGGGGCGCCTTCAAGGCGTGGACGGTGTTGCTGGCGATCTTTGCCTTCTCTTTGAGCCTGTTGGGGACGTTTCTGGTGCGCTCCGGGGTGCTTACCTCGGTGCACGCCTTTGCCACCGACCCGACCCGGGGTGTCTTTATCCTGCTGTTTCTCGGGGCGGTGATCGGCGGCTCCCTGCTGCTCTACTCCTGGCGGGCTTCGCAGATTCGCAGTAGTGTCCACTTTGGCACGCTGTCCCGCGAGATGGGGTTGCTGCTGAATAATGTCATCCTGGTGGTGATCGCCTGTAGTATCCTGCTGGGAACCTTATATCCACTGCTTCTGGATGCCCTCGGTGTGGGTAAGATTTCGGTTGGCCCCCCATATTTTGATAGTGTATTCGTGCCGCTATCAATTCCCCTGATTGTGCTTATGGGGATAGGCCCACTGGTGCGTTGGAGAGATGATAGTGCTTGGGGGTTGGCGCGCAAATTGTTTGTTTCGCTACTGCTGAGCCTGCTGGCCGGTCCGATTCTAATCCTGTTGCTGGCACCATCTTTTAGCTGGTGGGCGGCAGCGAGTGTTGCCATTGCCCTCTGGGTGATGTTTACCACCCTGGCCTGGATCTTGGAGCAGAAGGGGCTGCGCCCCATCTCCCGAAGTGGCTGGGGGATGGTGCTGGGCCACATTGGGATTGCTGTATTTGTGCTGGGGGTTGCGCTCTCTTCTATATATAGTCAGGAGAAGGATATCCGCCTGGATCCAGGCCAGAGCTACAGCCTGGGGGGTTACGATTTTATGTTCCAGGGTGCACGTGAAATCAAGGAGGCAAACTATGTGGCCGCCCAAGGGTTGGTAGAGGTATCACAGGATGGCCACCTGATAACCGTGCTCCACCCTGAGAAACGCAACTACCGGAGCGGCATGCCGATGACCGAGGCGGGGATTGATGCTGGTCTGTGGCGCGACCTATTCGTAGCCTTAGGTGAGCCGCTGGAGGATACGGGTGCCTGGAGTATACGAGTCTATCATAAGCCATTTGTTCGCTGGATCTGGCTTGGTGGGCTGCTGATGGCACTCGGCGGGACGCTGGCTGCCATGGATCGACGCTATTTCATGCTGGCCCGCAAGGCGAGGCTGGCTGCCGTGGAGGCTGGAGAGGCCATATGAAGCTACGTCACCTTGTGCCGCTACTGATCTTTTTTGTGGTGCTGGCCTTTCTCTATGTCGGGTTGAGCTTGAATCCGCGGGATGTGCCATCCGTCCTGATCAATAAAAAGGCCCCGGAGATCTCCCTGCCGGATCTGTTCGATCCCACCAAGACGGTTAACTCATCCAGTATGCAGGGCAAGGTCTGGCTGCTAAATGTCTGGGGAACCTGGTGTCCGGAGTGTTGGCGTGAGCATGCGTTCATCAACCATTTGGCACAGGAGGAGGGGGTTCCTATATTAGGGATAGATTGGAGGGACGATAGGGATGCGGCCAAACAGATGCTGGCCAGCAAGGGTAATCCATTCGTCATGGTCGGGTTTGATGTTGATAGCCGGGCGGTGATGAATTTCGGGGTCTACGGTGCGCCGGAGACATTTCTGATCGACAAAAAGGGGTTTATCCGCTGGAAATATACCGGTGGCTTGAATGCAGATGTCTGGAAGGGGCAACTGCGACCACTATATATCAAACTACAAGGGGAGCCATGAGACATCTGGGACTAGCACTGTTGCTGCTAAGCGTTGCCACGCTCTCCATCGCCAGCACCATTGAGGCGTATCGATTTGATGACCCAGTGAGAGAGACACGCTACAAGCAGCTGATTGAAGAGCTGCGCTGTCTGGTCTGCCAGAATCAGAATCTGGCAGACTCCAATGCGGAGCTAGCGCAGGATATGCGCCGTCTCACCTACGATATGGTGCGAGAGGGAAAGAGCAAACAGGAGGTGGCTGATTTTATGGTGCAGCGTTATGGCGATTTTGTCCTCTATCGACCACCGTTTCGCCGCTCCACTGCCATTTTGTGGATTGGCCCGTTTTTTATTCTTGGTGCCGGGGTTGTGGTGCTGCTTATAGCTGTCCGACGGCGCAACCGGGAGCCGGTAGCAGGGCTATCCCAGGTAGAGCACGAACTGGCCAGCAGACTGTTGGATGATACGAAACAAGAGGATGACGCATGATGCTGTTCTGGATAGTAGTGATTGTCATGGTCATCGTGGCCTTGGTGGCGCTGGCCCCAGCCCTGTTGCACCAGCGGGAGCTGCGCACCCTTGATAGGGATGAGCAGAATGTGGATGTTGCCCGTGAGCGGTTGGCGTCTCTGGATATAGCGCGACAGCAGGGGAGTCTATCCCAGGAGGAGTATCTGCAGGCAAGGCAGGAGTTGGAGCAGGAGCTGTTGATTGATCTGGAGATGGGCAAAGAGAAGGAGATGGTTGCTACTGACTCCATACGGGCTGGACGTATGGCGCTATGGACTCTTGTTGTCGTGGTACCGCTACTGACCACCCTGATATACCTCTATGTCGGCTCTCCCGGGCTTATTGATATGTCAGGGGAGCACCAGGCGGGGGCACCTCAATCCATGGAGGAGATGATTACCTCCCTGCAACAGCGGTTAAAGCAGAGTCCAGATGATCCTGATGGCTGGTTTATGCTGGGACGCACCTACATGGCTACTGAGCAGTACCAGCAGGCGGCCAATGCCTTCGAGCGGGTCAACGAGCTGGTGGGGGGGGAGGAGCCAACAGTGCTGCTGGCCCTGGCAAATGCCCTGATCCTCTCTCGTCAGGGGGATATGGCGGGACGGCCAACTGAGCTGGTGCGCAAGGCGGTGAAGCTGGCCCCGCATAGTGCTACCGCCCTTTGGTTGGCTGGTATGGTGGAGAAGGTAGCGGGTAATAACCAGCAGGCGCTGGCCCACTGGCGGCAGTTGTTGCCACTGCTGCAGGATGATCCAGAGTCAGAGGAGAGGGTACGCGCACTCATTACCGAGTTAGAGGGTGGGGCGGCTGGTAGATAGCTCCCCCTACATGGAGTTGCCCATCAATCGCAATTTCCAGCAAAGAGCCAATCTGAGCAAAAATAGGGCGTTCTGCTAGACTTAGTCGGGTACGTAGACCTCCGACGATAATAATATGAAGTGTAAGCAGAGAGCCTTTTGCCAGGCCCCTATATCGCTATGGGTGGTTGCCACCCTCATCTGCACCATATCTGTGGCCCCGCCAGCCATATCTGGCCCGATGCGTGTAAATGAGCCAATCAAGCCGCTACGGCAGGTAGATGACCTGGATTCTGCCAAGGTCGCTTTGGGTGGCGAGCTGTTTCATGACCAACGGTTATCGGTCGATAATACGGTTAGCTGCTCCAGCTGCCACATCCTCTCTATCAACGGTTCCGATAGTCGCCCCAGTTCGTTGGGGGTTGGCGGTGCTGTAGGTCCGATCAAGGCGCCAACGGTCTGGAATAGCGGGTTCAATTTTGTACAGTTCTGGGATGGTAGGGCAGTTACCCTAGAGGAGCAGGTGTCAGGGCCGATCCACAATCCCTTGGAGATGGGCTCCAGTTGGGGTCAGGTTATCACCAAGTTGCAACAAGATCCTGCAGTTGTCGCGGCATTTAACGCCAGCTACTCTGATGGGATTACTCCAGACAACATTCAGGATGCCATCGCCACCTTTGAACGCTCCCTGGTTACCTTGAACTCACCCTTCGACCACTGGCTTATGGGTAATGACTCAGTACTTACCGATGAGGCGTTGAAGGGATATCAACTGTTTAAATCATATGGCTGTATTAGCTGCCATCAGGGACAAAATGTGGGCGGCAATATGTTTGCTACCATGGGGGCGATGGGGCGGGGTTATTTTGCGGAACGGGGTGGCGAGATAACAGAGAGCGATCTGGGCCGCTATAACGTTACCGGAGAGTCTGCAGATAGATACATGTTTAAGGTGCCGAGTCTGCGTTTGGCTGTGCGCCAGACCCATTTTTTTCATGATGGAAGCAGGGCCAGTTTGACCGAAGCGATACAGACCATGGCACGCTACCAACTGGGCCGGAGCATCAATGATGATGATGTGACTAGCATTACAGCTTTTCTTGAAAGTCTGGTGGGCAAACATCCAAGACTGAAGCCATGAATAGATCACGCCATCCTGTATATCGCTATCTGTTTCTGATGTTTGTAGCAGTAATGCTGGTGGCGCTGTATATACAGGCTAGGTCTGTTGATGAGAGGCAGCATCTACTGCGTATGGAGACGCTGCTGGAACTCAAGGATCTGGATTCCAGACTGGATGGCGATGTACTACAGATAAGCTCATTTCTAATGGTGCAGTATGATCCAACACTGCAGGTTGTTTTCAGGGTACATAAATTAGGCAAGGATCTGCGTGATCCGCAACACGGGATTTATTCTGGAACCGACATCAAGGTGGAGCAGGCCGTTGAGCTGTTTCTGCAGGGGCTGGAACAGAAGATCTCTATACTGGAGCGCGTGAAGTTTCAAGCGGCGGTGGTGCGTAGTGGCCTGCAATACCTGCCAGGGGTGGTGTCAGAGCTGCATCGAAAGGGGAGCTCTAACTCCCATTTATTGTCAGATCTGATGAACCGGCTCTACCTGTTTAACCTCTTTCCTACCGATGATGAGCGGGTGAGTATTCAGCAGGCATTGGATAGCCTGGCTGGAACCAGAGATAATTTGGAGCCGGGGCAGCGCAAACTGCTAGAGGATGCAATTTTCCACATGCGGGCCAATCTTAAGGGGCTGCACGACCTGGCTGGCCTCAAGACGCGCTACCTGGGTATACCGACCACACAAAAATTCAGCGCTCTGTACAACTCTTATCAGACGTTTCATGCCGGTGCAATGCGTCAGACGGAGCAGTTTAGTGCCTGGTTGCTATTTGTAACGGCGGCCCTGTTGGCCCTGTTGGGGCTGGTACTACGCCGACTCGACCGGGCCCACAATGCAGCAGAGCGGGCGCGGGTGCGGCTAGAGGACGCGGTAGAGAGTCTCTCTGATGGCTTTGCCCTGTTTGATGCGGAAGATAAGTTGATGCTGTGCAATAGCAGGTTTCGTGAGTTTTATCCCTGGCTGCAACAGGGTGGATGTTTGGCATCGGATGTACGGCATGGGGATATCATGGATGCCAATGCCTCGCATATTGAGTACCGTTCGTTGACTGGAGATAGCGAATTGGCCGAGGCGCCATATGGCAAGGTGTCAAGACATCTTGAGCATATCCAGGATGGCCGCTGGTTACTTGCCAGTGACAGCATTACCGCTGATGGTGGTATGGCCTGTGTGCGAGTAGATATCACCAGTACCAGACAGGCGGATATGGAGCTGCGCAAGTTGAGCCGGGCGATGGAGCAGAGCCCCGCCTCTATCGTGATCACCGACACGGAAGGAACTATAGAATACGTCAACCCTAAATTTGAGGAGATCTCAGGCTATAGTGCGGAGGAGGCCATTGGACAGAATCCCCGTATCCTGCGGTCGGGTGACAAAACGGAGGAGGATTACAGGGAGATGTGGGAGACCATAGCTGCGGGTATGGAGTGGCGCGGGCATTTCCATAACAAGCGCAAGGATGGCAGCGTCTACTGGGAGGCGGCCTCTATTTCTGCTATCTACGGAGAGGATGGTGAGATTACCAATTACCTCGCCGTCAAGGAGGATATCACTGAGCGGAAGCAGGCCGAGGATCAGTTGCGGATGAACGCTACGGTGTTCGATACAGTCAGTGAAGGCATACTGGTGGCCGATGCCGACAACAAGATTAAGTCGGTCAATCCAGCATTTACCAGGATCACCGGCTATG
The DNA here is from genome assembly GCA_050304615.1 of Sedimenticolaceae bacterium. Taxonomy (GTDB): domain Bacteria; phylum Pseudomonadota; class Gammaproteobacteria; order Chromatiales; family Chromatiaceae; genus CBFDBF01. The sequence goes on along the minus strand of JBNLDW010000003.1, from coordinate 125,764 downwards.
AGATTGAAGAAGTGGTTGGCCTTAATCCTAGGGTGCTTAGCTCTGGACGGCACGACCGGGCATTCTACCGCCATATGTGGTGGCAGCTAGAGACCATTGGCTTCTGGTCTGGGGAGATATGGAACCGGCGCAAGGATGGCAGCGTCTATCCGGAGTGGATGTCGATCGTAGTGCTGAAGAACAATGAGGGTGAGGTAACAGAGTATGTAGCGGTCTTTTCCGATATCACGCAACGTAAACAGGATGAGGAGCAGATTCGTCATCAGGCCCATTATGATGCCCTCACCGGGCTGCCCAATCGTTCTCTGTTCTTTGATCGACTGACCCAGGCGGTGATAGCGGCACGCCGGGAAGATACTATGATGGCCCTGCTGTTTTTGGATCTAGATAGGTTTAAGGCGATCAACGACACTCGCGGTCATGTGGTTGGGGATGAGGTGTTACAGCAGGTGGCCGATCGGCTGTTGAATTGCGTGCGCGAGTCAGACACGGTTAGTCGGTTTGGTGGGGATGAGTTTGTGGTGATGTTGCAAGATCTGGTAGAGGTGAATGATGCGGCCGTGATAGCTGAAAAGATTGTTTCATCCATGGAGGCACCATTTTATTCTGGAGATCAAGAGCTGTTTGTTGGGGCCAGTGTCGGGATTACTATCTTCCCAACCGATACAGAGAGTCCGGAGACAATGCTGCGGAATGCGGATATGGCAATGTATCGAGCCAAGGAGAGCGGGCGTAACTGTTACCAGTTCTTTACGGTTGGCATGCAGCAGCAGGTAAGACAGCGGGTTGAAATGGAGCAGGACCTGCGGCTGGCATTACAGCAGGAGCGGCTGGAGCTCTATTATCAGCCAATTGTAGACACTCGCTCTGGCGCCATGGTTAGTGTAGAGGCGCTGCTACGCTGGCACCATCCGCGGCGTGGCATTATCCTGCCAGATGATTTTATCCCAGTGGCGGAAGATACCGGATTGATCCTGCCGATTGGTGCATGGGTATTACGTCGGGCGTGTATGCAGGCCAGGTTGTGGCTGGATTCAGGGCTGAAGATTGGGGTGTCAGTGAATGTCTCCAGTCGCCAACTGGGCAAGGAGTTTTCCCCCTGGGTGGTGGCTGCAGTACTAAAGGATACCGGGATACCTGGCAACATGCTTACCTTGGAGATAACCGAAAGCCTGTTGATGGATAGAGGTGGGAATGTGGTCGCTTGGCTGGATGGGTTCAGGGAGCTTGGCGTCTCTATTGCGGTGGATGATTTTGGAACTGGTTATTCATCCCTTGGGTACCTAAAGCAGTTTCCGGTAGATATGTTGAAGATTGATCGTAGCTTCGTCAGTGATTTGCCAGATAATGTTGAGGACGCCTCACTGGTGGAGGCTATTCTTGCCATCGGCAAGAGCCTCGGGCTAAAGATAGTAGCCGAGGGGGTGGAGACCAAGGAGCAACTGGAGTTTATGCAGCGCGCTGATTGTGACTATCTACAGGGTTCCCACTTCGCACGGCCGATGCCTGTAGGTGAGCTGGGGCATTGGTTGAGTGAGTATCGGGATGGTAAGCAGAGTACCGGGTCAAAACGCGATCAAGAGTAGACCGGTTGTGGCGACGCTACGCCATCTGGGTCGCTGTCATATCACTGCCGGGATAAAGCCTGGATTAGCCGGATAGCGCGGCACGTTGGGCGGCAAACAGTTCATCTATCCCCTGGCGGGCAAGCCCCAACATCGCATTTAGTTCATCCGAATCAAAGGCGTGTCCTTCGGCTGTTCCCTGAACCTCAATGAATGCACCCTGGTCGTTCATCACAACATTCATGTCTGTTTCGGCATTAGAGTCTTCGGCATAATCCAGATCTAGCACTGGGGTGCCATCGTATATGCCTACCGATACCGATGCTATTAGGCCCAGTACAGGATCGGTGGCGATTACCCCTCTCTCACGCAGCTGGCCAATGGCATCACACAGTGCCACGTAGGCGCCAGTTATGGAGGCGGTGCGAGTGCCGCCATCGGCCTGAATTACATCGCAATCGAGGGTGATGGTGTTTTCGCCCAGCAGGGTGCGATCCACCGCTGCCCGCAGGGAGCGGCCAATCAGACGCTGGATCTCTAGGGTGCGCCCACCCTGTTTGCCCCGGCTCGCCTCGCGTCCCATGCGTTCGTTGGTGGAGCGGGGCAGCATGCCATACTCCGCGGTGATCCATCCCTCTCCCTTGCCCTTTAGAAAATGTGGTACTCGCTCCTCTACCGAGGCGTTACATAGCACCTTGGTATCACCAAATTCCACTAGTACCGACCCTTCAGCGTGCTTGGTGTAGTTGCGAGTCAGTTTTATCTGGCGTAGTTGTTCTGGTTGGCGGCCGCTTGGTCTCATGATTGTTCCTTTGATTCAAAATCTTCAATTGCGTGCTTCAGCTCTTCTATAGCACGGTTTAGTTCATCCTCGGGGTCTATTGCGGTAGCCTCTACTGTCTGGGACTGCGCATCATTAAGTTCTGCCTTGTCTCCGCTCCAACGTAGGCCGATTGCGGTCACGTTGTCGCTTTCAGGAAATGCCGCTGCCTCCGCTTGCTGCGCCAGATCAAGTATGATCTCAGCGAGTTGGGTCGGCGCCTGCAGGGCATCACCCATTTCGCTCTCTCCAACATGCGACCAAAGTCCATCACTACAGAGTAGTATGGTATCGCCATTCTGTAGGTGAATTGGTTCTCCCAAAGTTATCTCTGGTACCGAGATCTCTCCTCCTAGGCAGCGGGTGACGTAGTTCTGCTGGGGGTGGTGCTCACGCTCCTCAGCTGAAATGACGCCGAACTCCTCCAGGCGTGCCACATAGGAGTGATCTACCGTTTTGTAGCACGCGGTACCATCGCGGAACAGATAGAAACGGCTGTCTCCGGCGTGGGCCCAGTGGACAACCCCTTTCTGTACCAGGGCCACAACTGCTGTGGTGCGCGGGTCGATGGCTGGATACTGCTCCAGGCCAAAGGCGGTGATATTTTCATGGCTTTTTTGGAGTAGACGGGTGAGGAATTCACTTGGTTTACGAATCGGTTTTTCTGCCTGATAGAAAAAACGGTCACAGGTCTCGGTCAGAATTTCAGCCGCCCGATCTCCTCGTGGGTGTCCACCCATACCATCCGCCAATCCTAGCAGGATCGCCTCTCCTGATTCGACCGCGATGCAACGATCCTGGTTGCTCTTGCGATTACCCAGCAGGCTGGCCTGCCCAATCTCAAAGTCTTCATTATTCATTATGGCCCCTCCTGGAGAGCAGGTGGCTTTTCTGTAGTTATCGTCCGTCCGGTTTTGTTTACGATCGCATCTAACATCTCGCCGGCATTTTGTGGTCGTAACAGGGGGTCTACCTCCATGGCCCAGTCGATCACCTCCAACAGGTAGGACGGATATTTATCTTGGTATTTTTGGGTTAGTGGCTCTGCGGTGTCATTGGCATGCCTTTTTACCGAAGATGGGGGGGATTTCCCCTCAATGCAGGCCCACATAGTAGCCCCAATGGCATATACATCACTCCACGGCCCTACGTAGCCAGAAGCATAATACTGTTCTACCGGGGAAAATCCTGGGGTGACTACCTGTGATGCCTGGCGGCTACGGGTGGTTGCGATCTGGTGCACGGCACCAAAGTCCAGTAGCAGGGGGGAGCCGCCTGGGCGCACATGGATGTTGTTGGGTTTGATATCCAGGTGCAGTTGCCCCGCCGCATGGATCAGGCTTAGTGCGTCCAGGATTGGTGGAAATACTGTCTTTAGAAAGGTTGCACTTAGCTTCCCTTTGCGCCGTTTGATGTATTGACCCAGGTTTTTTCCATGCTCATAGTCCATAATCAGGTAGGCGGTATCGTTGGCCAGAAAAAAGTTGCGTACATTTACGATATTTGGGTGTTTTAGTGTGGCCAGCGCCTTGGCCTCTTGGTAGAACAGCTTGCGCCCGTTGTTGAATGCATCTTGCTGATCCTTGCCGGCCACTCTGACATGCAGGGTGTCTCCACGGGTGGCCAGGGTCCTCGGCAGGTACTCCTTGATTATAACTTGATCCTGGGTATCCTCATCTTCCGCTAGGTAGATAAGGCTGAAGCCACCACTACCGACCAGCCTGATGATCGAATAGCAATCAATGACAGTGCCCTGAGGGAGGCTTTTGCGCTTATTTTCCATTGTCTGGACGGATATGTATATTTAGTTGGTGCAAGGGCGATTCAGGCCCATTATCATACACGTAATTGGTGTGTAGTCGTTATTAGAGGATAGTTTATGATTCGTAGTATGACAGCGTACGCGCGCCAGGAGAAGCGTGATAGTGATGGGGTGCTGACCTGGGAGTTGCGTTCGGTCAACCATCGCTATCTGGAGGCCTCCCCCCGTCTACCGGAGGATTTTCGGGTGCTGGAACCGGTAGTGCGTGAGCTGGCAGGCAGATATCTGGGGCGTGGCAAGTTGGAGTGTAGTCTGCGGTTTGAACCAGCAGCCAGCTCTGCTGCCGGGGTCAAGGTGAATACGCGTCTGGCAGGACAGATTATCGCTGCTGCCGGAGACGTGGCAGAGCTGTTACATGAGGCGGAACTGCCTCGGCCCATGGATATCTTGCGCTGGCCCGGGGTGGTTGAGGTGGAGAAGGTGGATCTTACCCCACTGCAGAATAGTGCCAAAGAGCTGCTCGACACGGCGCTACAGAGCCTGGTGGAGACCAGGGAGCGAGAGGGGGAGCGGCTGGAGCAGATGATTGTCCAGCGATGTAGTTCTATGCAGGAGCAGGTGGCACTGGTCAAAGAGCTTATGCCTGGGGTGTTACAAGGGGTCAGAGAGCGGCTACGTGCACGCCTGGATGAGGTAGCGGGGGAGCTGGATGCAGGGCGTCTGGAACAGGAGATGGCGCTGCTTTCTCAGCGGCTGGATGTGGATGAAGAGATGGATCGTCTGGGGGCGCACCTGGAGGAGGTGTTGCAGGTGCTACAGCGCAGTGAGCCAGTGGGTCGGCGGCTGGATTTTCTGATGCAGGAGCTGAATCGTGAGGCCAACACCCTCAGCTCAAAATCGAATGATGTTGAGGTGACTCGCATTGCGGTAGAGATGAAGGTGCTGATTGAGCAGATGCGGGAGCAGGTGCAAAACATTGAGTAGAGGCACGGGGAGATAGTATGTCAACAGGTACTTTATATATTGTTACTGCGCCTTCTGGGGCGGGCAAGACCAGTCTGCTGCGTACTCTGGTTGGGCATGATGAGCATATTCGGATTGCAGTCTCTCACACCACTCGTCCCAAGCGCCCGGGTGAGATGGACGGAGTAGATTACCACTTTGTGGATGAGGAGCAGTTTCTGCAGATGGTCGGCGAGGGGGTCTTTTTAGAGCATGCCTCGGTATTTGGTAACTATTATGGTACCAGTGAAGATGCGGTGCGGAGAGAGCTGGCCCAGGGGATGGATGTAATTCTGGAGATAGATTGGCAGGGTGCGCAGCAGGTGCGTTCCAGGATTGACAACGCGGTCTATATCTTTATTTTGCCCCCCAGCCTGGAGAGCCTTATTGAGCGTCTGACCGAGCGTGGACAGGATAGCGCCGAGGTGATTGCGCGCCGTACTGAAGAGGCTCAGGGCGAGATCTCTCACTACAGTGAATTTGATTACCTGGTGATTAATGATGTATTTGACCGGGCGGTAGATGAGCTGCGGACAATCATCATCAGCCAGCGGCTGCGTCTGAATATCCAGGCGAGACTGCACCAGGAGATGATTGCGCAGATGTTGTCTGCCTAGATCAATATGGTCTGGCAGGGAGTTTGTGCTCTATATTCGTATTAGTAACCCGTGGCCTACGCTGTAAAAATAGTATATAGTTCACCCCCTTGCGGCGTTGGCGGTTGGCTCAGCGCATCTTTTGAAACAGATTTTTGGAGTAGGGTAAATGGCTCGTGTAACCGTTGAAGATTGTCTGGATCATGTGGATAACCGGTTTGACCTGGTGCTGTTGGCCACCAAGCGGGCCCGTCAGCTAGTGAACGGAGTGGCACCGCTGTTGGAGTGGAAAAATGATAAGCCCACCGTGATGGCGCTGCGTGAGATTGCTGCTGGGTTGGTTGATGAGCAGGTAGTGATGCCACAGGCAGCAGAAGATCTGGCGGCTATCGAGATGGATGCTGCTGATGACGATGAGCTAGAGTCTGCGGCTCAGGTAGTGCCTGAATAGACTGGCAGAGTCCGGCATCGTACATAGTTGCTGCCGGTATAACTGCGTATCCCTGTTCTCACCCCGGTTCTCGGGGTTGAGTACCACACATTCCCCATTACTATTCGAGTAAATTTTTGCTTGCGTCAAGGCTACTATACTGTTGATACTGTAGTGTATGGTTCAACGGAGTAGTAGATGGCGGCACAATCTAAGCAAGCGGCAACCACTGTGGAAGGCGAACGTCTGCTGATCGACGATTTTTGCAGAGGTTTGGGATCCTATCTGGAACCTGAGCATGTTCAGGAGGTGAGGCGCGCCTACCTGTTTGGTGAAGAGGCCCACGCTGGACAGCTGCGTCTGTCGGGTGAACCATATATCCAGCACCCTCTGGCAGTGGCCGCCATTCTAGCGGATATGCAGCTTGATCATAAGTGTCTGATGGCGGCCATATTGCATGATGTAATCGAAGATACTGCTACCGCCAGGGCACAGCTTGAGGAGGTCTTCGATGAAGAGATTGCTGCACTGGTAGATGGTGTAAGCAAGCTGACGCAGATCGATTTTCACTCCCATGCCGCGGAGCAGGCGGCCAATCTACGCAAGATGTTGTTGGCTATGACCAAGGATATTCGGGTAATCCTGATTAAACTTGGAGATAGATTGCACAACATGCGCACTATCGGTGTGATGCCGCCAGATAAGAAGCGGCGTATAGCCGGTGAGACCCTAGAGATCTATGCTCCCATCGCTGGTCGTCTCGGCCTGAACCATATCCGCCTGGAGCTGGAGGATCTCTGTTTCGCCTCCTATTGGCCAATGCGCTATCGGGTGCTTAAACAGGAGCTGCTGAAGGCGCGCGGACACCGTAAAGAGGTGCTGGGTAATATTGAGACAGCCCTGAGTCAGCGGATGGAGCAGGAGGGGTTGGAAGGTGAGATAGAGGGCCGAGAGAAACACATATACAGCATCTATCGAAAGATGCTGGAGAAAAACCTATCCTTTGCGGAGGTGGTGGATGTCTATGCCTTTCGTATCATCGTGGATCGGGTGGACACCTGCTACCGTGCACTGGGTATGGTGCACAATCTATACAAACCGGTATTAGAGAAGTTCAAGGATTATATCGCTATCCCCAAGGCCAATGGCTACCAATCACTACACACGGTTTTGTTTGGGCCATACGGCATCCATATCGAGATTCAGATAAGGACTCAGGAGATGCACCGGGTGGCAGAGGATGGGATTGCTGCTCACTGGTCTTACAAGACTGGTGATATGGGGGAGGGTACCGCATCTACCAGGGCCAACGACTGGCTGAAAAACCTGCTTGAGTTGCAGCGCGACGCCGGCGATTCGGTTGAGTTTCTTGAACAGGTGAAGGTAGACCTGTTTCCCAACGAGGTATATGTGTTCACCCCGCATGGCAAGATTATGGTGCTGCCTAAAGGGGCCACGGTGATTGATTTTGCCTATGCGGTACATACTGATGTCGGGGATCGGTGCGTGGCTGCGCGGGTTAATCGCCGCATGGAGCCGCTGCGCAGCGTACTGAATAATGGCCAGACCGTGGAGATCATTACCTCCAGTGAATCGAGGCCGAGCCCGGCCTGGCTCAACTTTGTTGTGACAAGTAAGGCGCGCTCAAATATACGCAACTTTTTGAAGAATTTGCAGAGACAGGAGGCGGAGGAGTTGGGTCGCAGGCTGCTGGAGAAGCAGCTGGATGCGCTGGATCTAACCCTGGAACAGGTGGACGCAGAGCAGTTGCAGCTACTGTTACAGGAGTTCAATTTGGAGACTATGGAGGATCTGTTGGCAGAGATTGGCCTGGGTAACCGGATGTCGTTGCTGGTTGCCCGTCGGATTGCCGGTGACGACGAGTCGGATAGAAAGGCCGATAATGACGATGCCTCCAATACCCCTCTGGTGATCAAGGGGACCGAGGGGATGGTAGTGAAGTTTGCCAAATGTTGCCGCCCGATCCCGGGTGATGGCATTGTAGCGGTATTTAGTACCGGCCGGGGGATCGTGGTGCATCGCCATGAGTGCCATAATCTTGGTGATTTTCAAAAGCAGGGTGAGCACTGGCTGGATGTGCGCTGGGAGGATGAGCCGAGCAGGGAGTTTAGCGCGGAGCTGCTGGTAGAGGTGGGGAGTAAGCTAGGGGTGTTGGCTACGGTGGCGGCTACTATCGCCGGAGCGGAGTCTGATATAGAACATGTGACCATGGAGGATCGTGACGGTAGGACCTCCATTCTTAAGTTCATAGTAAGCGTTAAAGATCGTAAACATCTGGCGCGGATAATTAAAAATCTGCGTACCCTACCATCGGTACTGCATATATCTCGACACATGGGTTAGCTATGTTGTCGTCATTCAGACCTCCCATCCTAGCCTCGGCAATCGCTCCTGCATTACTATACCGCCTATATCCCTGTAGACGTCCCATGCTTTCGTGGAGGGTGGGCAGGATAATTATTTAAGAGGAGTAGCGATCACATGCAGCGAGAGATCATCCACACTGACCTGGCGCCAGCGGCCATCGGCAGCTACTCTCAGGCGGTCAAGGTTGGAACCACGGTCTATCTGTCCGGGCAGATCCCGCTGCTGCCAGAGAACATGGAGATAGTGACGGATGGTATAGAGGCAGAGATCCGTCAAGTATTTACCAATCTACAGGCGGTGGCCCATGCCGCTGGAGGTGGGTTGAAAGATGTAGTCAAATTAAGTGTTTTCCTACTGGATATGGAGAATTTTCCTCTGGTCAACCAGGTGATGGCAGAATATTTTAGTGAACCCTATCCGGCTCGCGTCGCTATAGGTGTCGCTTCTCTACCCAAGGGGGCAGGGGTAGAGATAGATGCGGTAATGGAATTAGGGTGACGGGATAGACACAGGTCTGATTTGAATCAAGAACAGCAGACAGAAGGGTTGGCACAGGCCCCGGTGACCCGGCTCAAGGGGGTCGGCCCACGTAATGCTGAACGGCTGGCTAAAATCGGGGTGGAGACGGTGCAGGATGTACTGTTTCATCTACCGTTTCGCTATCAGGATCGCACCAGGATAACGCCGTTAGGCGCCCTGCGCCCAGGTATCCAGGCGGTGGTCGAGGGGGTTGTCGAGATAGCAGATATCCGTTTTGGTCGGCGCCGCTCTTTGTTGGTGCGGCTGGTAGATGGCACCGGCGCCATAACCCTGCGGTTTTTCAACTTCAGCTCTCTGCAGAAGGCGGCCCTTGCGCGTGGTGCCCGTCTACGCTGTTTTGGAGAGGTGCGCAACGGCCCCTCTACCCTGGAGATGGTGCATCCAGAGTATCAGCGACTCAATAAGGGTGAGGAGATGCAGGTAGAAGAGAGCCTCACCCCAATCTACCCTACTACGGAGGGGATGCATCAGCTCACCTGGCGCGGTATGACCGAGCAGGCGTTGCGGATCTTGCGGCAGCAACCGGAGGCGCTGGCAGAGTTGTTGCCATCGGAGTTGTTGCGGGAACTGCGCATGCCGGAGCTGGTAGAGGCGCTAATCTTGCTGCATCGTCCCCCGGTAGATGCTGACCAGACAGCCCTGCTGAGCGGGCGCCATCCGGCCCAACAGCGGCTCGCCTTTGAGGAGCTGTTGGCGCAACAGTTGAGTCTGCGCAAACTGCGCCAGCGGCAGCAGCAGTTGGATGCCCCTCAACTATCTGCCGACGGCTCTCTGCTGAATCCCATGCGACAGCAGCTTCCCTTTGCTCTGACTGCCGCCCAGGAGCAAGTGGTGGCAGAGATTAGCCGGGATATGGGACAGGGGCACCCGATGATGCGGCTGCTACAGGGGGATGTTGGTTCCGGCAAGACGGTAGTAGCGGCACTGGCCGCTTTGCAGGCGGTGGAGGCGGGTCGTCAGGTGGCGTTGATGGCGCCGACTGAACTCTTGGCGGAGCAGCATCTGCATAGTTTTAGCGCCTGGCTAGAGCCTTTGGGGGTGGAGTTGGCCTGGTTGACTGGACGCCACAAGGGCCGGGCGCGGGAACAGATTTTGGCGGCCATCGCCGAGGGGCAGGCGAAGGTGGTTGTGGGTACCCATGCCCTGTTTCAGCAGGATGTGCTGTTTCACTCTCTGGGGTTGGTGGTTATTGATGAGCAGCACCGTTTTGGGGTGCATCAGCGTATGGCACTGCGGGATAAGGGGAAGGGTGAAAGGCAGATCCCCCATCAGCTCATCATGACGGCGACACCTATTCCGCGAACCCTGGCCATGACCGCCTATGCCGATCTGGATATCTCAGTGATTGATGAGCTTCCCCCAGGCCGCAAGCCGGTAACCACTGTAGTGATTGCCGATAGCCGCAGGCCGGAGGTGCTGAAGCGGGTGCGTTCCGCCTGTGGCCAGGGGCGGCAGGCATACTGGGTTTGCACCTTGATCGAGGAGTCGGATGTGCTGCAGTGTCAGGCTGCAGAGGAGACTGTCGCCTTTATGCATGAGGCCCTGCCGGAACTGCGTATCGGCCTGGTGCACGGGCGGCTCAAGGCGGCGCAGAAGGAGGCGGTGATGGGTGCCTTTAAGGCTGGAGAGCTTGATCTACTGGTGGCCACCACGGTGATAGAGGTGGGGGTGGATGTGCCTAATGCCAGCCTGATGATTATCGAAAACCCGGAGCGCCTGGGGCTGGCCCAGCTGCATCAACTACGTGGCAGGGTAGGGCGTGGGGCGGTGGAGAGTCACTGTGTGTTGATGTATCAGCAGCCCCTATCGGATAATGCCAAACATCGACTGGCAGTGCTCCGGGAGAGCAGTGATGGCTTTGTAATTGCACAGAAGGATCTGGAGCTGCGGGGGCCGGGAGAGGTGTTGGGTACGCGCCAGACCGGGGAGATGCAGTTTCGCATTGCCGATCTGTTGCGGGACCAGCCGCTATTGCCAGCGGTGCAGCGGGCTGCGGAGCTATTGTTGCAACACTATCCAGAGCGGGTGGTGCCACTACTAAGGCGCTGGATCGGGAGCCGTGAACGTTATATCAATGCCTGACCACAGGTCACCTGTGGCATAATAATCGCTTGGACTTTTGGAAGCGCAACCATTGAATCGTCTAGCCGCCACTACTACAAACATGGAGCCATCGTGGAACGCTATGCGGGGCCTGCGACGGGCGGATATGCCGGCTGCTGTGGCCGCCTGGTTACGGGACAGAGGCTCGCTGACTGCTAGGTTGAAGAGGTTATGCCGTACCGACTTTAGCGTGCGGTTGTTGTGCCAGGGTTGGGAGCGACCCCTCTATAGCGAGGCGCGGTTGTTGACCGTGCGGCATGGCGAGGTGGCAATCATCAGAGAAGTGGAGCTGATGTGTGGTGATGCGGCATTGGTATTTGCCCGTACTATCATCCCTGCCAGTAGTCTGCGTGGTCCGGCCAGACGGTTGAGTATGCTTGGTACTAAACCGCTGGGAGAGGTGTTGTTCTCCGATTCACGCATGCGGCGGGGCCCAATAGAGGTGGCCAGACTGCAACCGCGGCATGCACTATTTGCTGCGGCAACCGCCACTCTGGTAGATAGTCCGGAGGAGTTGTGGGGTCGTAGAACCGTCTTCTATCTGGCTGGTATGCCGCTGTTGGTTAATGAGATATTTCTACCGAACATATTAAAGCAATGAGTAGACAAACTAATAAGCCTGGCGATAACCCTATTGTCGCAGCCCTTAAGGAGCGGCTTCGCCTCTATGCTGTGCTGGTGCGACTGGATCGTCCCATAGGTATCCTGTTGCTTCTGTGGCCCGCGCTCTGGGCCTTGTGGATTGCCGGTGATGGCCGTCCCGACTGGGTTGTGGTTCTGATATTTGTGCTGGGGTCGGTATTTATGCGCTCTGCCGGTTGTGCCATTAATGACTACGCAGACCGTGGTATTGATGGTCATGTAGAGCGCACCCGTGAGCGGCCACTAGTGGCAGGGCTGATTAGGCCGTGGGAGGCGCTGGCGGTTTTTCTGCTATTGCTTGTTTGCTCCTTTCTGCTGGTATTGCTACTCAACTGGCAGACTGTATGGATGTCTCTGGTTGCAGTAGCGCTGGCGGCCAGCTATCCATTTATGAAACGCTATACTCATCTGCCGCAGGTGGTTTTAGGTATGGCCTTCGGCTGGGCTGTCCCAATGGCCTTTATGGCGCTTACCGAGAGTGTGCCCCCGGTTGGCTGGTTGCTATTTATTGCCGCTGTGATCTGGGCGTTGGTATATGATACCGAGTACGCCATGGCGGACCGTGAGGATGATATCAAGATAGGGGTAAAGTCTACGGCTATTCTGTTTGGTGAGTATGACCGGTTGATGATTGGCTTGCTGCAGCTGTTCACGCTGGGGGTGCTGCTGTTAGTTGGAAGGGTGGCAGGGCTAGGGATTTTTTACTATATAGGGATTGCCGCGGCATCTATTAGTGTCATCTATCAACAGTATTTGATACGTAAGCGTGAACCACACGGCTGTTTTGCTGCATTTCTGAACAATAATGTTTTTGGGTTGGTGGTATTTATCGGGCTGTTTATAGATTATCTTGTTGGCTAAATATGCGTAGGCATAAGGAGAGTCGCATGAAAGTTTCCAGCAGCAGCTTTGAACATGGGCAGCTTATTCCAGCGGAGTTTGCTTTTTGCAGACCAGATCCAGATAGTCGGGTAACTTTAAGTCAAAACAGAAACCCGCAGATTGCCTGGGAGGGTGCGCCGCATGGGATGCGCTCCTTTGTATTGATTTGCCACGATCCGGATGTGCCGAGCAAAGCGGATGATGTCAACCAGGAGGGGCGTGTCGTTCCGCAAGATCTACCGCGAGTGGAATTTTACCACTGGGTGTTGGTGGATATTCCTAGCGGGGTCTCTTGCATAGAGGCCGGTACCGACTCAAGTATGGTGACCGCCCACGGTAAGAGGCAGATGCTGGGGCCGCATGGCGCCGTCAGGGGACGCAACAGTTTCAGCGATTGGTTTGCTGGAGATGCCGATATGGAGGGCAACTATTTTGGCTATGATGGCCCCTGTCCTCCCTGGAATGACAGCATTACCCATCACTACATCTTTACCCTCTATGCCCTAGATATCGAACAGTGTGGATTGAGAGGGATATTTGGTGGGCCTGAGGTGTTGGCGGCAATAGAGGGCCATATTCTGGACCAGGCCAACCTGACCGGGCTTTATAGCCTGCAGCAGTAACCCTTGCCTACACAATGTGTGTTACTGCACCATGCTATAGTTATTACCATGTGCCTTTTAGTTAAATCGCGGAAAGAGCCAGGATATTATTAGTTGTTATAACAAGGACAATCTATTGGAACAGTCGCCAGATTTAATCCAGCAATTTATCGATAAATGTTACCTGGTGGAGGGGGGTGTCGCCAGTGTTTTGCTGCGTCCTGAACTGCTGCTAAAGTTCCTTAGTGGGCATGACCTGCTACAGTTTTTTAATGATACTAAAGGCCTGGCAAGGGCCTCTTTTATGGATGCGGATAAGGATTATCCTGAATACCCATCTGCCATTCTGGAGTATAGCGAAGGCTCTTTTGTGCAGCGTGCTTCGGTGCAGGTGATGCTGGATGCACTGCTACGCGAGGAGCATTTGTGTCCGGTGCGTATTTTGCGGGACAACGGGCGCTACCAACTGCTACTAGCGCCGCTGTCGGCAAGTAACCTTGCTGTGCTGGATAAATTCTACGGTATGTATCGAATCAATATTGCGCGTGCCTACCGCGTTAGAAGAGATGTCCTGAATAAACCATTCAGCTCAAAAGATCTGCCAGCTTGCCTGGCAACGCTTTTTATCAAACAAAATTCTATGTATGAGCAGGGCGCAGATAGTATGGATGGCATTATGGTGAGTGACGAGTGCTGCAATCCTGATGCAACAATCATGTCTGAAAGTCCGGAAAAATTGGCGCAGTTATTCAAGCCGAAATCGGACGGTGATCAATGAAGAGCGCATTCTTCAAATCAGACTGGTTTTTTGGCCTGCTGGTAGTGCTGGTTTTTCTCCTGCTAGCCCCTAGCACTCAGATGCGGAGTCTGGAAAGGGTCGCGTATGATTTTGGGGTGCGCGCCAGCGAGAGAGATCCAGATCCAAACATTGCGGTTATTGCTATAGATGACGAGAGCATTGCCAATATCGGGCGCTGGCCGTGGTCTCGGGATATACATGCACAACTAATCCAGATACTGAGTGAGGCCGGCGCTAAAGAGATTGCCTACACGGTGTTTTTTCTGGAACCACAGCCGGATCCGGGGGCTGACTTTGTGCGAGAGCTGGAGGAGCAACTGACGCAATCCGGATTGGCGGTCTTGCCAGATATATCCGCTGGTCTGAACGCACGCCTACTGCAACTCAAGCAGGACATCCATAAACTGCGGCAACAGGTTGCAACTAATAAGGGCGCCGAGTTTGATCAGACAATCCTGGATGAGCTACCGGATTTGCTCTCCCAGTCATGGGGTCCGGGGGTGGAGGCGATACTCAACTCCTTGGAAGAGGCTGAATCCAGTATGGATGCGGATACTATTCTGGCGACGGCAGTGGCTAGCTCCGGCAGGGTGCTACTAGCCGAACCATTTATGTTGGGAGACCCGATAGGGAATATGGATGCCGAACTGCAGCCATATGTTACTCGCAGTACCCTCAATTTTGGCGCGGCCGGTGCGGCAGCGGTCACGGCCACTGAGCCACCTCTACAGGCGTATGGCATCTTGCCACCTATTCAGACGGTAGGAGATATGGCGCAAGGCATAGGTCATCTCAATAGTAACCCTGACGTGGATGGGGCTGTGCGTGCCGAGCCGTTGGTGTTGCAGTACTACGATCACTACTTTCCATCATTGGCACTGCTTACCGCTGCTTATAGTCTCAATATCGATCCGCAGGAGATCCAGATACTTCCGGGTCGTGGAGTAAAGATGGGTCGACTGAATATCCTTACCGATCCCAGCTTGCAGATGAATACATTTTTTTACAGCACTCCAGATGGAGCATCGGCGTTTCCTGTAAACTCTTTTTACGATGTGATCAGCGGGCGGATACCAGCCTCCAAGTTTAAAGATAAGATCGTACTGGTAGGTTCCAGTGCCACCGGTATTGGTAGTGCGCAGGTCACACCAATATCACCAGTCACTCCTCCTGTGGTCACTCTTGCGCACTCCGTCTCTAGTATCTTGAGCGAAGATTTTTTCATCGAACCAGATTGGGGGATGTCGGCGCGGATCGCCATATTTATCCTGATTGCTGCCTATATCATTTTGCTAATGCCGCGTTTCAGGGCAGGACCTGCTGCACTGGTAACAGTTCTGTTGTTGCTGGTCATTGCTGGTACGCATATATATCTAATGACCAGTAGCGCCACCTGGTTACAACTGGCGACACCTGCCGCCATGCTGTTCTTCGGGCATATACTGATTACAACCAAACGCTTCCTTATGACAGAGGAGAGCAAGCTGCGCACGGAGGCGGATTCAGTCGAGAGTAATAAAATGTTGGCCTTGCAGTTTCAGGGGCAGGGGCAGTTGGATATGGCGCTGGAAAAATTTCTGCGCTGTCCACTGGACGATCAGCTTATGGGGCTACTGTATAACCTGGGGTTAGACTTTGAGCGTAAACGCCACTTCGCCAAGGCGCGGACGGTATATGAACATATGCTGGAGTTTGATTCTAATTACAAGGACATCAAAACCCGCATCAACCAGGCGCGAGATATGGAATCCACAGTGATTTTGGGTGGTGGCAGCAGGTCGTCCAGTGGCACCATGATACTCAACGCCACCGGAGTGGAGAAGCCAAAACTGGGGCGTTATGCTGTGGAGTCAGAGTTGGGCAAGGGTGCTATGGGGGTGGTCTACCTGGGGCGTGATCCAAAGATAGGTCGCGAGGTTGCCATCAAAACCCTGGCCCTGTCAGATGAGTTTGAAGGGCAGGAGCTGGATGACGCCAAGCAGAGATTCTTTCGCGAGGCAGAGAGCGCCGGACGGCTCAATCATCCCCACATTGTTACTATCTACGATGCCGGCGAAGAGCATGATCTTGCCTACATCGCTATGGAGTTTTTAAAGGGTCAGGAGCTGACACGTTACACCAAGCCAGATACCTTGTTGCCCGTTGTTACAGTGCTTAAGATTCTAGCCGCTGCAGCCGATGCCTTGGGTTATGCTCACCGTCACAATGTTATCCATCGCGATGTCAAACCAGCCAATATCATGTATAACCGATCCACTGGCGAGGTCAAGTTGACAGATTTTGGGATCGCCAGAATAACCGATTCTAGCCATACCAAGACTGGAGTGGTGCTGGGTACGCCATCATATATGTCACCGGAGCAGCTTGGCGGTAAAAAAGTGGATGGTCGTTCCGACCTGTTTTCTCTTGCAGCCATGGGGTATCTCTTGTTAACGGGGGAGCGCCCATTTCATTCAGACTCTATGGCTACTTTAATGAATCAGATAGTGAACCAGGATCACGTAGATATTTTTGAACTGCGTCCTGATCTGCCACCATGCATCGGACCAATAATCAATAAGGCGTTGGAGAAAGATCGCGAGCAGCGTTATCAGACCGGTAATGAGATGGCGCTTGATCTGCGTATGTGTATAGAGATGTCCGCCTGATGCGGCAGCACCTGCGCCGCGCTATTCGTATAGCCGGGGTGAGCGACACTGGTCGTTGCCGGAGTCACAATGAGGATAGGATCGGTTGGGATAAAGAGTTCGGTATTGTCACTCTGGCAGATGGTATGGGTGGGGCAAAGGCTGGAGAGATTGCCAGCAGTATCGTAGTCGAGACCATGTTGACCGAGGTGCGTGCAGAGATAGAGAGCCTGCGTACCGGTCTGGAGGAGGAGGTCGAAGGGCAGGGATATAGTCGCGGCACTCAAATTTTGCGCAGTGCATTATTAAAAGCAAACCAG
Source organism: Sedimenticolaceae bacterium (assembly GCA_050304615.1). GTDB lineage: Bacteria > Pseudomonadota > Gammaproteobacteria > Chromatiales > Chromatiaceae > CBFDBF01. The sequence continues at coordinate 108,686 of JBNLDW010000003.1, read as the reverse complement.
GTGGTTTTGCGTATCGCAGACAACCAGCCTCAATGTAGTGGTATGGGGGCCACCAGCGTAACGTTGCTGTTCTATGACAATAAGGTATCTGTGTGCCATGTTGGAGACTCGCGCCTGTACCTGATGCGGGATAGTTGTTTGCGGCAGATAACTGAAGATCATACGGTGATTCAGGAGATGGTTGGTTATGGCTTCTATACGCCAGAACAGGCGCGCGAGTCAGACATCAGAAACGTCGTTACTCGTGCTGTTGGGGTTGCGGATGAGCTGCAGATAGACCTGCAGGAAGAGCCGGTAATGCCAGGGGATACTCTGCTTGTATGTTCTGATGGACTAACTAATCTTGTAGATGATAGTCAAATAGAGAAGCTAATTGTGGGAGGCGTCGATCTAGCCTCTACTGCTCAAGGTTTGGTGGATTTGGCAAACGAGAATGGTGGGGACGATAACATATCTGTTATTCTGGTGCGTATAGTGTCGGCTTATCCGTCCGAGCGCAGTTGGGGAAAGAAAATATTGGACTGGTTTTTCTGAGGGAATGTCATGGCAAAATTGATATTAATGCGGGATGGGGAGTCGCAGATAGAGTATAAGTTGACGGCGCACGAGACCATTCTGGGGCGTACCCAAGATAATGATATTACTATTAGTGATGACGCCGTAAGTCGGCACCATATACGTATTATTTGCATCCTAGGAGACTGTTTTATGGAAGACCTCGGCAGCGCCAATGGGACGATGCTGAATCGACGTCTGACCAAAAAAAGTCCGTTGCAAGATGGAGATGTAATTACCATAGGTCGGCACGACCTGAAATATGTTGCGACGGCAGGAGATGTTGCCGCGAACAAAGAGGACTATGATAAAACCCGCCTCTTCTTGATGAAGCAACTGACCGACACTGACGGTGGTGTAACAACTGCAGAGAGCATGAATTTTGGCTCAAGTGTTACTACAGACAACAGTGATACCGCAGAGGAGGGTGATTTAGAGCCGGCCCCACGTGCGGTAACAGCAGTAGCAGAGCCGGAGCCTCAAGAGCACGCCCCAAGGATATATGCTGAATCTCCCAGTGGCCGTTGCGGTAAGCTTACATTGATCTCCGGAAACAAGAGAGGTCAGGCGCTCTCTCTGGTCAAGGATGTTACCGGTATCAGTCGTTCGGGCACGCGCATTGCAGCTATTACCCGCAGGTCACACGGTTATTTCTTGGTACCACTGGAGGTTGGCGGGCCGGACCAGGCCGCTGTACAGGTCAACGGCGAACCGGTCGGCCGCAAGATCTATCCCCTCTGCTCCAGTGATGTGATTAGGTTTGGAGACATCAGTATGGAGTTCTCCTTTACCTAAGGGCAGAGGTATCGCTATTGTTCCTGCTTTCTCTGTTTGGCCTCTGCGACGATCGCCTGGCAGGCTCCACCTTCAGGATCGTTCTCGCATACCTGCTTGATCGATTCACAGGCTGCCATTCCCATGGAGACGGCCATGTTCTGCATCGCCTCGGCCATCGGGTGCTGTTCGCCAGAATCCGCGTTATTGCTCTCCATCTCTTCAGCAGCGGTGTTGATGCTACTCTTGCAATCCTCATATACGGGTACCCACTCCGGTTCACTGCTGCAGCCACTAACGGTTGCTGTCAGCACTGCTACCGGTAGTAGCATAAGTAGACTGTTCTTCATGGTATGACTCCTCTGGTGTTTACACCATTTTACGTAATTCGTACTCTAAAATCCCCTCAGCACCAGCACTTTTAAGGCGCGGTATTAGGTTGCGCACTTCGCTGCTGTCAACGACTGTCTCTATCGCCAGCCAGCCCTGGTCATGCAGATGGTTGACGGTGGGGGCATGCAGGCTGGGGAGCATGGCTATAATCTCCTCCAGCTTGGCTGCTGGGGCATTCATCTTCAGTGCGACCTTCTGTCGCGCTTGTAGTGACGCCTGTAACATTAGGGCAATCTGTTCTATCTTTGCCCGTTTCCATGGGTCGGCCAGCGCCGCCTTGTTACTGATCAGTCTGGTCTCGGTATGCAGTAGGTCACAGACGATGCGTAGGCCGTGGGCCTTGATGGTGCTACCGGTCTCAGTAATCTCCACCACTGCATCTACCAACCCCTCTACCGCCTTCGCCTCGGTGGCACCCCAGGAGAACTCTACAGTGGCTTCAACGCCGTGCTCTTGCAGATAACGGGTGGTGAATCCCACCAGTTCTGTGGCGATCTTCTTCCCCTGTAGATCCTCTACCGACTGAATGGGGGAGTCTTGTGGTACTACCAGCACCCAGCGACATGGCTGGTCAGAACTCTTGGAGTATACCAGCTCGCAAATCTCCTCCACTTCTGCCTCAGTCTCCAGGATCCAGTCATGGCCGGTCAGCCCAAGATCCAAAGTGCCGTTTGCCACATATGGGGCCATCTCCTGAGAGCGCACCAGGGCGCACTTGATCTCTGAGTCATTGATGTGGGGAAAGTAGTTACGGGAGCGTGGTTGTATCTCCCACCCGGCCTGGGAGAAGAGTGAGATGGTAGCCTTCTCAAGGCTTCCCTTGGGTACCCCCAGTTTTAGTTGCTGCATGCCGTGTCCTCTGATTTTTCCAATTACGCTATTGTCGGTGTTCTGCCAAGCTTTGCCAACCGCAATAGTAAAGTTTTAAGGAACCTCTGATTAAATCATAGGTTCCAGCGGCACAAGGAGGTGCCGCCATTTTCGATCACTATATGTGATTGAAAATGAAGGAAACAGGAAATCGCATTTTCTGTTGCCGTGCTCTGATAATGCCATGGATGGCATTTATCAGAGCTCGATTAAGGAGTGCGGGCCAACGCCCACACATCTACCCGGCCAACCCCTGCCCTGCGTAGCTCCTTGGCCAGCGCGGTCACGGTACTGCCGGTGGTCACTACATCATCCAGCAGGGCTACATGGTCTGCCTCTATTTTTGCCGATAGCTTGAATGCACCACGCACATTGCGCTGCCGCTCTCGCTCATGCAGGGAGGACTGACTGCATGTATCCCTGACCCTGTGGCAACTGCTGAGGTCGAGCGGGATATCTAGCTGCTGGCTGAGCGGGCGGGCTAGCTCCACTGCCTGGTTGTAGCCCCTTTCCTGGAGCCGTTTTTGGTGCAACGGCACCGGGATCAGCAGCTGTGGCAGTGGTGTCGGAGCAGCGGTCAGAATATGTTCCAGCAGCAGTGTCGCCAGCATTCGCCCATGTTGCAGTTTGGCGTGAAATTTGAGGCCACCCACCAGTTCGGCAATTGGGTAGTGGTAGATAAATGGCGCAATACAGCGCTCAAACGGCGGTGGCTTTTGTTGGCACTTGCCGCAGAGGCTCTCTGCCGGTGCAGAGGGTGGCAGGGGCAGGGCGCAACGGTAGCAGGGATTGCGGTTGTGCGGCAGCTCCTCCCGGCATGCGGGGCAGAGATCTATATCTATGTCACCTGCGTCGCCACATAGCAGACAGCGGGATGGGTAGATAGCTTGCTGTATGAATTGTGACCAGTTGTAAACCATAGAGATCCTTCTCGGTTGACAGGCGCGCCGCTTTCCTTACTATTAGCGGGTTGGTGGGAGTGTACACCTGATTTGAATCCAAGGGCCAGATATTATGAGTGACCAGAAGCTACGCCATGACTGGGAGATAGGTGAGATCGAGGACCTACTGGATCTGCCCTTCAATGACCTGATATTCAAGGCCCAATCCATCCACCGGGAGAATTTTGACCCCAATAGCGTCCAGGTGAGTTCTCTGCTCAGCATCAAGACCGGCTCCTGTGCGGAGGATTGTGGCTACTGCTCACAGAGCGCCAAGCACTCGGCCGATCTAGAGCCAGAGAGGCTGCTGCCGCTGGATGATGTGGTAAAGGCCGCCCAGGCAGCAAAAGAGAAAGGTGCCACCCGTTTTTGCATGGGGGCGGCATGGCGCAATCCCACCGATAATAATCTGGAGCGGGTCATAGAGATGATCGAGGCGGTGCATGAACTCGACATGGAGAGTTGCGTCACCCTCGGCATGCTCACCGCAGAGCAGGCCGCCCGCCTGGGGGAGGTTGGACTCAACTACTACAACCACAATCTGGATACCTCCCCCGAGTTTTACGGTAAGGTGGTTACCACCCGTACCTACCAGGATCGCTTAAAGACTCTTGAGCATGTGCGTGCTCAAGGCATCAATACCTGTAGCGGCGGTATCCTGGGCATGGGTGAGTCGCGCCGGGACCGCGCCTCGATGCTGCGGGAGCTGGCCAATCTGCCCAGACACCCGACCTCTGTACCTATAAATATGTTGGTACAGGTGGAGGGCACCCCACTGTATGGTGCCGCAGAGTTAGACCCGTTCGAGTTTGTGCGGGTGATCGCCGTCGCCCGTATCATGATGCCAAAATCCAATGTGCGGCTCTCAGCTGGGCGTAGCGAGATGAACGACCAGATGCAGGCGCTCTGTTTTCTGGCCGGTGCCAACTCTATCTTCTATGGTGAGCGCCTGCTTACCACCGACAATCCAGATGCCGATAGAGATCGTGAGCTGCTTGAGCGTCTGGGGATACAGTTCGAACAGCGGAAAAAGCATCCGAGCCTTAATCTTGGCAGCAGTGTAGATAGCACCCAGGCCTGATACCGGTCGGAGCTATATTATGAAGCCACTCCGACCAGAGCTGGATAGGCGCAAGGGCGAACATCTATATCGCCGTCGCATGGTTGTGTCCACTGCTCAGGACACCGAGCTCATAGTGGATGGCAGACCGATGCTGGGCTTTTGTAGTAACGACTATCTTGGTCTGGCCAACCATCCGCAGGTGATCGCGGCACTACAGCAGGGGGCAGAGCGTTGGGGCGTTGGTAGCGGTGCATCGCATCTGGTTAGCGGCCACACCTCTGTGCATCATGCCCTGGAGGAGGAGTTGGCCGAGTTTACCGGGCGCCCACGGGCGCTGCTGTTTTCCACCGGATATATGGCTAATCAGGGGGTGGTTACGGCCCTGCTGGGACGGGGTGACAGCATATATGAAGACCGCCTCAACCATGCATCTCTTATTGATGGTGGATTACTGTCACGGGCCAATTTCAAACGCTTCGCCCACTCTGACATGGAGGCCTTGACGCAGCAGATGGAGTCTCAGGATAGCGGCGAGGCCATGGTGGCGGTGGACGGTGTCTTTAGCATGGATGGAGATATTGCACCTTTGACGCAGCTGGTCGAGATCTGTGCAGAGAGGGCGGCATGGCTGCTGGTGGATGATGCCCATGGCATTGGTGTGCTGGGAAAGAATGGGGCGGGTAGCCTGGAACATCTCTCTTTAGGGGTAGATGAGGTGCCGATCCTGATGGGTACCCTGGGCAAGGCACTGGGTACCTTTGGTGCCTTCGTCGCCGGCTCTGAGGAGTTGATCGAGACCCTGATCCAGCAGGCTCGCAGCTACATATATACAACGGCCATGCCGCCGGCAGTTGCTGCAGCGACCAGGGTCTCTCTCCGGCTGGTACAAGAGGAGTCCTGGCGGCGGGAGCGGCTGCAGGAGTTGATCCAGCGTTTTCGTGCCGGAGTGGAACAACTGGGCCTGCCACTGATGGAGTCGACTACCCCGATTCAGCCGATCGTGGCCGGTAGTTCAGAGCAGGCGCTGGCCTGGAGCGGCCAGCTTCAGGATGAGGGGATATTGGCCACGGCGATTCGTCCTCCAACCGTCCCTGAGGGGAGTGCCCGCCTGCGCATCACCCTCTCTTGCAGCCATAGCGATGAACAGTTGGAGCGGCTGCTGCAGGCATTGACGCAGCTCAAGAGATGAGACTCCATACCACCACCAGTGGAGAGGGAAGGGAACTGCTGCTACTGCATGGGTGGGGCATGAATAGTGCCATCTGGGGCGCGTTTGCCGACTCTCTGGCGCAGGGGTACAGGGTGACACTGGTTGATCTCCCGGGTCACGGTGAGAGCGACTACACCCCCGAAATGTCGTCGCTGGATGAGTGGGTGGAGATGGTGCTGGCGGTGGCCCCGGAACAGGCGGTATGGATCGGCTGGTCCCTCGGTTCCATGTTGGCACAGCGGGCGGCAGTGGTGGCACCGCAACGGCTCTCCGGGCTGGTGACGCTTGCCGGTACGCCAAGATTTATTCGTGCAGATGGTTGGGATTGCGCCATTGCAGCAGAGGTGTTGCAGCAGTTTGCCCAGGAGTTGGAGCGGGACCACCAACAGACCCTGGGCCGTTTCCTTGCACTTCAGCTGCAGGGGGATAGTGAGGCGCGCAGTCTGCTGCGCGGCCTGCGCCAGCAACTGGCCGAGCGGCCGGTTCCATCCGCAGCTGCCCTGGAGACCGGATTGCAATTGCTGTTGAGTGTGGATCTGCGCGATCAACTGCAATTGATTACCTGTCCGTCGCTTTGGCTGCTGGGTGAGCGTGACACTTTGGTACCGGCGGTGCTGGGCAAGGAGCTGCAGCGACTGCTAGCGGATGGTGTGATCAAGATAGTAGAGGGGGCGGCCCATACCCCATTCCTCTCCCATCCAGATTATTGCCGTGAGCAGGTGGCTGGTTTTATTGACTCCCCACCCTAACCCTCCCCACCAGTGGGGAGGGGACAGTACAGTGGTTGTCCTATCGTTCCCCCTTTGCACTAGTGTGGATGGGATACCACCGTCCCTCCCCCACTGGTGGGGGAGGCTAGGAGGGGGAGTGCAAAGGGGAGTAATTCAAGAGTATTGATATGAGTGAACCTAGTATAAAAATAGACAAACGTCAGGCGCGTCGCGCCTTCTCCAGGGCGGCCGATAGCTACGATGATGTGGCAGTGCTGCAGCAGGAGGTCGGACGGCGTATGCTCGAGCGGCTACAGTGGATAAAGATGGTGCCGGCACGGATACTGGACCTGGGTGCGGGCACCGGAGTTGCTACAGTTGCCCTGGCCGATCAATACCAGCAGGCGGAGGTGATCGCCCTCGATTTCGCCCTGCCGATGCTGCAGCGTCCGCAGCTGGACGGTCTAGGCCGTATCTGTGGTGATCTTGAGCAGACCCCCCTGGCAGACAGTACGGTTGATCTTATCTACTCCAACCTGGCCCTGCAGTGGAGCAATGACCTGGAACAGACCATCTGTGAGCTCCGCCGTATACTACGGCCGGGCGGACTCCTGATGTTCACTACCTTTGGACCAGATACCCTGCTGGAGTTGCGGGCGGCGTGGGGCAGTGTAGATGGTGGTAGCCATGTCAGCAGCTTTCTCGATATGCACAATATAGGGGATATGCTGGTTCAGGCGGGTTTTGCTGAGCCAGTCATGGATGTAGATCGCATGACCCTCACTTACGATCGGGTCGAAGGGTTGATGCGTGATCTAAAGGTACTAGGGGCGCACAATGTCACTGTCGACCGACAGCGCGGCCTCACCGGCAAGGGGCGGATGGCGGCGATGCAGCATGCCTATGAGCAGTTTCGAGTGGATGGAGTGCTGCCAGCCAGCTATGAGGTGGTCTATGGTCACGCCTGGGCCCCACAGCAGAACTCAGTAACGGTCTCACTGGACGATATCAGGTAACCCTATGGCAGCAGGCTACTTCATCACCGGCACCGACACCGGGTGCGGTAAGACCGAGATCACTCTCGGTCTGATGCGGCTACTACAGGCGCAGGGCGTAACCATATTGGGGATGAAGCCGGTCGCCTCAGGGGCAGTCGAAACGGCACAGGGGCTGCGCAACGATGATGCCCTACGAATTCAGCAGGCTGGTTCACAGCAGCTACCATATGCCACGGTCAACCCCTATACCTATCTCCCAGCCATAGCCCCCCATCTAGCGGCGCAGCAGCAGGGGGAGGAAATTCGGTTCCAGCAGATAGATGCCTGCTACCAGGAGTTGGTCTCCCAGGCAGATATGGTGCTGGTTGAAGGGGTAGGTGGGTGGCGCGTCCCCTTGGGGCCAGATGGGGATGTGGCAGCGCTGGCATCCACCCTCGGCCTACCGGTGATCTTGGTGGTTGGGCTACGCCTTGGGTGTATCAATCATGCCCTGTTGAGTGCTACAGCGATCTGCTCTAGCGGGCTGCAACTGGCAGGTTGGGTAGCCAATCAGGTCGTCCCGGATATGGCGGAGATAGCGGGCAATATTGCCACCTTGGAGCAGCATATCCAGGCCCCATGTATCGGCACAATCCCCTACCTAGAGCCGGTTACCACAGCTGCGATAGCCTCCAGACTTTCTCTGCCCCAGTAAACGCCGTACAATACTTGGTTTTCCACTCCCCAGAAACCGTTATGAGCAGACACGAACTATACAATACCAATGTTGCCGCTGAACGCATTCTGATTGCGCCAGCGGAGCTAAAGCGCCATCTTCCAAACTCTACAAAGGGCGAAGATACGGTGTGGCAGGCACGCCAGACCATCAAGAACATTCTCAGCGGTAAGGATCATCGCCTGCTGGTGGTTGCCGGGCCATGCTCAATCCACGATGTGGATGCTGCCCGAGAGTACGCTGAACGGCTGCAGGGGCTACGGGAAGAGCTAGCGGACAGCCTCTACATAGTCATGCGGATCTATTTTGAGAAGCCGCGTACCACGGTTGGTTGGAAGGGATTGATCAATGACCCCTACATGGATGACTCCTTCCGCATTGAAGAGGGTCTGCACAAGGCGCGTCAGCTGTTGTTGTGGTTGGCCGAACTTGGGTTACCAGCGGCTACCGAGGCGTTGGATCCAATCAGCCCACAGTATCTCTCTGATCTGTTTGCCTGGGCCGCTATCGGGGCACGTACCACCGAATCACAGACCCATCGGGAGATGGCCAGCGGCCTCTCCATGCCGGTAGGGTTCAAGAATGGCACCGATGGAGGGCTGGCAGTTGCTATCAATGCACTCCACTCTGTCTCTCAACCGCACAACTTTCTAGGTATAAACCAGCAGGGTCAGGTGACGGTAGTGAAGACCACTGGGAATATCTGCGGCCATGTAATATTGCGTGGCGGTGGAGAGCAACCAAACTACGATGCCGAGCATATTGCCCAATGTGAAGAGGCACTGCGCAAGGCCGGTCTGCCAGAGAATATCATGGTCGATTGTAGCCACGGCAACTCCAGCAAGCAGCCAGAGCTACAGCTCAAGGTAGGAGAGAGCGTGACCCAGCAGATAGTGGCAGGCAATAAATCTATCATAGGTATTATGCTGGAGAGCAGTCTGCATGCAGGCAATCAACCAATCCCCGCAGACCTCAACAAGCTGAAGTATGGGGTCTCAGTGACCGATGCCTGCATCGGCTGGGAAGATACCGAAGAGCTGCTACGCGATATGAGTAACAAGCTGGAGCAGCCGCTGAAGGAGCGGGTAAGCTAAGCGGGCTACGCCCTCTATCGTTACTTCCATACACTACCTCCCCCGCTAGCAGGGGAGTCTAGATTCTATGGGCGAAAGAAAAAGATACTCCACGACTTGTCCTTTGGGCCTAATCCTGTATCGGTTCCGGTACTCCAAATAAGTGGGGTCAGATGAAACATTATGATGAGTATTGGATGAATTCAACTTACTTAAGTTTCATCTGACCCCACTTATTCCTGCCCCGGTTGACCACAAGTTAGTAAGGATAGCGGCTTAAGATGTCGCTAGTAATTGCTGAAAGTGCAACACTTGTGTCAGCATCAAGGTTGAGATGCATCGCAGCTCTGCAACCAGAACAGTATTGGTTAGAGTTTCGTGCCATCACGCAGTGATCCTCCCCGGGTGGCATAAAAATCGTTGTACTGGTATCCGCCCCTGGGTAATGGTGAGGGATATTGAGAATGTGCCCAAACTCATGCCCGAAGATGGTTTCGTAATACAGGTATGCGTAATTGCCACCTGCATGCGATGTGGCCCCAATCCCTCCAACCTCCACCAGCATGTCGGTGGTTGCCGGATCGGCACCGAAAAGAAACTCGAAGTCCAGTCCGGGGTAAGCCAACGTGGCCATCTCGTCAAAAACGTTCATATGCTGATTCTCATCTTCCCAGGGGGGATTGTAGGAAAGCGGAGTACCACCGTAGCGAAAAGCAAGTTTAAGAGTTGTTGGAACGCTTCTGGATCTTTGCCATGCTGGCTCGTAGCGCGCCCTCACATCTGCGCTTTTCATCCAGACCTCCCACTCATTGGACTTTCCGTACCCTGCCTTTACAATGTCTACCTGCGCATCATAGGAAATGTCGTTCCTGACCTCGATAACACACTCAGAGATGCCAGCCCCTTCGGAGGCTTGGTGGGGTACACCCAACTCGTCCCCGTACAAAGTGTCACGACTATTCGCTCCAAATGTGAAGACACCAGGTTGATCTATAGTTATATCTGTCCATATCTCTTCGTGATACATCTCACCAGACAAATCGTGCCAATGGGCCTTGTCGATTTCCACGATCCCCGTTTCACGGCCAAACCACCAGACTGATTTTAAACCGACTGAAGAACTGCCGATAACCTTAATGCTGAAAGTTTCGCCTACCTGGACGACTCGTTTGCTGGCGATAATTTGTACCTGTGGGACTGCTGCGGGTAGGCATATGTCGCAGGAAAGAATTCGTGGTTGAGAATCCCAAAAGGGTTTTTGAGGTTGTAATTTCCAGATCTGCTTTTCTGCGACTTTCACAGGCTCTGTAAGATTATAATCTGGTTTATGCTTGCTATCCTTCATAATGTTCTCCCTTGCCTATATGGCATAACAGTTTAAGTCATCAGAAGTCCAACCAAACAGGAAAATTGGGTCAGAGCCCTTTAATTTGTATCTGACCCTAGTTATTCTGGGTTTCCATGATGCTTGTCTTGCATACTTGGTATAGCTATTTTCTGATCAAAATATAATCGTATCGTTTGGCACCACTATAAAAAGACCACTTAATCTTATTCGCGTCATCAACCGGTGTAAGTATCATCATGCTACCTGATTTATGGAATGGGTGATCAAATAGGTCATGTTTGTCGGAATAAGCAAAAGATTGAAAACGTAGCTCTACCCCAGACCAGTGAACATTGTTATATAAATGATTCCAGTTTTCATTATTATGCATGTAGATTTTATATCTACCGCTGTCATCTTTAATTACTTCAATTTGAACTGCGCCATTTTCATCTGCCCACTTACCTGCGTATCTAGATATATTTGGGTTATCTGGAACCCATGGGTCGTGAGTAAAGTCAGTTTTATTAAATGCAGTTCGTTTAGATGCATCTTCCTTAGATTCCTTGTAGAGAGAGCATAAGGGAGATACGCGGTCTGATCTGACGTAAGCAAATTTTAGCGAGAAGTTTCCAGCCTTCTGCTCAAGAAACATCGTGTCATTATTTATCGATATGATACTTAAGTTCTGAATCTCGCCGCCTGAATCAAGACGCACATTCATTCCATCATCACTGATTGTGTATATGGATGATTCTACTTCACCCGAGGTATTTTTCCTGCAGTTAAACGGATGCAAATTGCTTCTGCCTTCCTTTGTAAATTCAACTACATTGGCAATCCCGTTTCGAAGAGGCAGCATTGCCCATATACCGATAATAGAAATCTTTCTTTCTTTAGATGATATAGTATTTTTATGTAGTGTACTTGAGCAGGATGCCAGTATTGTCGTAAGCACGAGGGTAAAAATAATCTTGTGCACTATTTACTCCTTGTTAAAATATTCAGATAAATAGGGTCAGAGAGAAATTAACGCTGATATACTGACTCTCTAATATTAGAAACAATTGTTCTCTGACCCTAGTTATTTCCTATTTGAGTCATGCCACTTATGTCACTCAATTGTCACTTCAAGATATTCTGGTGCATCTGTTTTCATGATTTTGTGTAAAGAAACTACGATTTCCGTAGCAACACAGACTGCCCAGCCGGATTTGATTTTATCCAACCTATCTATCATAGGCATAGGTTTAGGATGTTGCTTGGGACTTAAGTCGCTATTCGAGGGCCTGGAAGCTCCACCGTGGACTAAGCCGTTCCGATAATCAATAAGAATGCCGAGGTTAGATAGGTCTATTTTGGTACTTGGATCACCATTAAATACACTGACCATATCTGGTGGAATGTATTTCCACTTCTCCCTCAAACTTTTTGAGTAATATTTCCCTTTAGCATTAGTTGCACACTTACCAAAGAATTTTTGTAACAACTCTATATCCTTGTTACGCACCCATTCATATATATAAAATTCTAGAAAGCACGCGGCAAAAACAATTTCACGTCTTTTATTATGTCGATTTGCATCATTTGAAACTTCAGAAACAGCATCTTTATACCAATCTTCGGCGTAACTTGCCGAAATCCATACGGTCGGCACCAAGCCTTCTAACTGCAATTCGCTAATATTATGTGCGTCGTCCCCCAGTCGATGGCTAGCTGTTAATTTACGTTTTGCATCGAGCCAATAAATTCCAATCAATGCAATAACGAATGCTAGATAGCCTGCTATTGCCCAAATTTCCACACACATGCCTTCCCAGCTTGAATACTCGCTACTAGGATTACCAGCGCTCTCAATATAGGCTGTTGCCCAATAAAGAGCATAGGCGCACAGATATGGCATGAATATAAAACTCAAAATCCTCGGCCACACTTTTCTTGATAATGACGTTAATACTGCAAGCCCTATACATATCACACCAATTAGGATTATGCCGGCACCCAATGACATTTGAATATATTCTCCATGTTATTAAGAGCTATGGTGTTATTGCACAACTGGCTCGTTCATTTATAAGTTATATGGACGACAAACAGACTTACATATAGCAAAGAAACGCCCTGAGGGCAGTGATATGAGCTTGTGCTTGGCCCATCCTGCCAAGGGGGTATTCCCTATCATTAGTGAGGTTATCAAAGAAGCAGAGGTTTAGGTAGGGCTAATATCCTGGATCCCGCGATCAAGTCGCGGGATGACGTGGTGTAGGATATGCCACCCCTAAACTCCTGCGACGCAGCCGAGTACCGGAACCGATACAGGATTAGGCCCAAAGGGGCGCCACAGGGAAGTGGCGCCTGCAGCGAGGGATAGGGATATCCCTCCGCTGGAGCGGTGAGGAACGGAGGGTACCCGTAGGGCAAGTCGTGGAGTGTCTTTTTCTTTCGCCTATTTCTTTTAGACAAGTAAAAGAAATAGGCTCGTAGTCCCTGCTGGGGATATGAAAAATGCTTAGAAGGATAAGGGCTGCGAAACTAATTACCGCTGTACACTTTTTACTCCCCACCCTAACCCTCCCCGCTAGCGGGGAGGGGACTGTGCATTCGCCGCTCTGGCCAGCCGCGGCATACTACCGCCAGGGATGGCGGGTATACTGGAAACGCAGGAGCAGTTTTCAGTGAGTACATCCTGTACATTCACTGCTCCGGCCATCCCTGGACAAAAAAAATAGGCCGCTAAGTATAAACTTAGCGGCCTTATCCAAAGGAGGAGATGTCGGTTAGTAGTTAAAGCTAGTCAACCACTGACCGTCCCACCTAGTTGACCACAGCAGCGCATATTGCCGCATTGATAATTCTCAATAAAGTTGGAAACCGGGGCGAATAGGCCTTAGTTTCTTATACGGCCAGCTGCGCCTTCATCTTACCCATCGCCTGTTTCTCAATCTGGCGGATGCGTTCGGCAGAGACCCCAAACTTATCTGCAAGCTCATGCAGGGTGGCCTTTTTATCTGCCAGCCAGCGTGCCTCGAGTATGCTCTTGCTGCGCTCGTCCAGATCTTCCAGGGCTGAGTAGAGCTGAGCATTGCCGTGCTCTTCAGAGTCCAGGTGTTCCAGCCTGCTAGCTGGTTCCATGCGCATATCCTGGAGGTAAGCGGCAGGCGCTACCGGGGCCTCATCATCACCATCTGGGGCGGCATCAAAAGCGACATCATATCTGTTCAGGCGGCCTTCCATCTCCCGTACTGTCTCCGGTTTGACCCCAAGATCCTTGGCTACGCCCTCAATCTCCTCTTCGGTAAACCAGCCGAGCCGCTTCTTTGAGCCGCGCAGGTTAAAGAAGAGTTTGCGTTGAGCCTTGGTGGTGGCAACCTTGACGATGCGCCAGTTGCGCAGGACAAATTCGTGGATCTCCGCCTTGATCCAGTGAACGGCAAAAGATACTAGGCGTACCCCATGACTCGGATCAAAGCGGCGTACCGCCTTCATCAGGCCAACGGTTCCCTCCTGGATCAGATCTGGCAGGGCCAGACCGTAGCCGGAGTACCCGCGGGCCACGCGGATGACAAAGCGCAGATGTGACATGACCAGCGCCCTGGCAGCGTCCAGGTCGCCATTTTCCTGTAGTCTGATGGCCAGATCACGCTCCTCCTCCTGAGTCAGCATGGGTAGCTGATAGGCGGCGCTGATATAGGCGTCGATACTCCCTGTAGGCAGCGTTACTGGTATGGCCAGATCTTGTCTCATAGATAATAACCTAGTTGTTCTGTATGGAATAATATTAGCACTTTTAGATGTATTCTAGCAACTTTAGTTCACTCTATTTCGCAGTGTTAACAGGCCCTAAGAGGGCTCTATGGCGCTCAGATGGCGCCCAACTGCAACCCATGATCCAAGCAGGCCGAGCAGGCCGCCACCGGCCATCAGGATCAGTATAGTGGATATCGGTACGCTGGAGAGGCCAAAATCGCTATGGTAGAGGAGGGCGAGCTCCTCTGCTGGGCCAGAGAGGATCCACAGGGCGGTGCTAACCATGATCCAGGCCAACCATCCGCCCAGCAGGCCGTACCAGAGGCCGCTGTAGAGAAAGGGACGGCGGATGAAGGCGTCGGTGCCTCCGATCAGCTTGGTGATCTCAATTTCGGCGTGGCGGTTTTGGATCTCCAGACGGATGGTGTTGCCGACAATCAGTAGTACGGCTAGTGCTAGCATGGAGCCCAGAACAACTACTCCGCGGCTGGCGATTCTGGCGATGGCCTGAAAGCGCTGTATCCACTCCATATCGAGCTGGGCAAAATCGACCCCGGACTCACGTTGCAGACGCTTTACCAGTACCCCTGCGGCTGCTGCTGTGGTGTGTTGTATTGCCGGTTGCACTATTAGTACCACCGGCAGCGGGTTCTCATCTAGGGCCTCTAGGGCGTCGGCAAAGCCACTGAGCTGACGGAACTCCTCCAACGCCTCACTCCGGCTGATCATAGCGACCGTGGCGATATCGTCCATGCTACGTAGACGCTTGGCCAGAGTAGCCGCCTTTGCTTCATCTACCCCCTGCTGCATAAACAGCGAGATGGTGGCGGCGCTATCCCATCTGTTACTGAGTTGCTGCACGTTATCCAGCAGTAGATGGAGTCCGGCAGGCAGCGCCATGGCTATACCGATTACTGCCACCGTCATCAGTGCGGCCAGTGGGGTACGGCTTAGTCGTCCCAGGCTGGAGAGGGCGGCCTGTAGGTGGCGTAGGATCCAGATGCGTGGTCGTTGCCGCCATTTGGCGGTTCTGTTGCGGTTCATGCCAACCCCGCTTTGGGTGCAGTGTCGTTGGCCAGGGTTCCATTGCTCAGGCTTAGTATCCGCCGATCCATGCGGGAGATAAGATCCAGGTCATGGCTGGCTATGAGTAGGGTTACCCCCACTTGGTTGAACTGCTCAAACAGCTGCATGATCTCGCGTGATAGCTCTGGGTCCAGGTTGCCTGTTGGCTCATCGGCCAGCACCAGAGGGGGCCGGTTGACTACGGCGCGGGCGATGCCCACCCGTTGCTGCTCACCACCGGAGAGGGATATGGGATAGCTCTTCTCCTTGTGTAGCAGGCCCACCTTATCTAGGGCTGCCCTTACCTTGCGACCGGTCTCGGCATAGCTGACTCCCGATACAATCAGCGGCATGGCCACATTATCGAATACGGTGCGATCCAGTAGCAGGCGGTAGTCCTGGAAGATCATCCCTACATTGCGCCGGTGGTAGCAGATCTGCCGTCCCTTTAGCCGTTGTAGATTGCGTCCGCCAACCCGTACCTGGCCCCTGCTGGCGCACTCCAGCAGCCCAAGCAGTTTGAGCATGGTGCTCTTGCCCGCACCGGAGTGCCCGGTGAGAAATACCATCTCCCCCGGCTCAATGTGCAGATTGACCCCGCTTAGCCCCTCATGCCCGCCAGGGTATCTCTTAGTGACGTTGTCTAGATAGATCATTGTTCATTGTTAAGTGCTAGTGAAAGAGCGCATCTACAAATTCCTCGGCATCGAATGGACGCAGGTCATCAATTGCCTCACCTACCCCGATAAAGCGGATTGGTAGTTGCAGCCGTTCGGCTATGGCGAACAGGATGCCACCTTTGGCAGTACCATCCATCTTGGTGAGGGTTATGCCGCTGACCCCCACGCTCTGGCTGAACTGGAGTGCCTGGTTGAGCGCATTCTGCCCACTGGTGGCATCTACCACCAGCATCACCTCATGGGGCGCGTCAGGATCCAGCTTCTGCATCACCCGTGCAACCTTTGCCAGCTCCTCCATCAGGTTTGATTTGGTGTGTAGCCGTCCGGCGGTATCGGCAATCAGCACATCTATATTACGAGCAGCGGCCGCCTGTAGGGCATCAAAGATCACTGCTGCGGAGTCGGCCCCGGAGTGTTGTGCGATAACCGGCACCTGGTTGCGCTCCCCCCAACTCTGGAGCTGCTCTACCGCCGCTGCGCGGAAGGTATCACCTGCCGCCAGCATCACGCTCTTTCCTCCCTGTTGCAGCCGCTTGGCCAACTTGCCAATGGTGGTGGTCTTGCCGGCGCCGTTGACTCCTACCATCAGGATCACCTGTGGCTTGCCTGTCTGTGGCTCCTTCACCGGACGGTCACACGGACGCAGGATCTGCAGCAGCCTCTCTTTTAGTACCTGGGTCAACGCCTCCGGGTTGTCCAACTCGTTGCGTTTTACCTGCTCGGTGATCTCGGCGATGATGCGGCTGGTGGCATCCACCCCAACATCTGCCACCAGTAGCAGGGTCTCAAGCTCCTCCAGCAGATCGGCATCAATGGATTTTCTTCCTAGCAGGAGATTGGCCAGTCCTCCGGCCAGATTACTGCGAGTACGGCCCAGTCCGCTCCGCAGGCGGGAGAGTAGTGGTTCTGATGACTCAGCGGCAGCTGGTTCTGTCGCCTTTTCTCTATTTTTGCCAAATCCAAACATATCTTGTTTATCCAGATAGATGGAACCACATGCTGTTATATTGGTCTTTCTCTTGGACATCCATGCCCAACTCTGAAAAAATCCGCCCCCATGCACTCACCGGCTTGCATGGACGATTCTAACAGTTTCGCTATGGTGACAATATCTCCTATGGAGTAAAAATGAGATCTATTTTAGTAATACTGCTGCTCACTGTTACCTCTACTGCCGTTCAGGCGGCAGGGGCGGTGCATGAGCAGCTCCTCTCCAACGGTATGCGGGTGATCGTCAAGGAGGACCATCGGGCGCCTATCGTGGTTTCACAGGTGTGGTACAGGGTCGGCTCCAGCTATGAGCCAAATGGTATCACCGGTATCTCTCACGCCCTGGAGCATATGATGTTCAAGGGAACCAAGGCCCATCCGCAGGGGGAGTTTTCCCGCATTATCGCGGCCAATGGGGGGCGGGAGAACGCCTTTACCAGCCGTGACTACACTGCCTATCATCAGACGCTGGCAAAAGAGCGCCTGGAGATCGCCCTGGAGTTGGAGGCCGATCGGATGCGCAACCTGACCCTGCCTGCCGATGAGTTCAGCAAAGAGATCGAGGTGATAAAGGAGGAGCGGCGACTGCGGACAGAAGATAGCCCCACGGCGCTTACCTATGAGCAGTTCAATGCAGTGGCGTACCAGGTGTTGCCATATCGCAATCCGGTGGTCGGCTGGATGAGCGATCTGGAGAGAATGCAGGTTACAGATCTGAAGGAGTGGTATCGCCTCTGGTATGCGCCCAACAATGCCATCCTGGTGGTCGTAGGGGATGTCGAACCGCAAGCGGTGTTTGCCCTCGCCAGAAAACACTTTGGACCGCTCAAAGCTGAACCTACGCCTAAGGTCATGGTGCTTCAGGAGCCGCCACAGCGCGGGATAGTGCGTAGCGTGGTGCGTGCCCCGGCGCGTCAGCCCTACCTGATTATGGGGTATAAAACTCCGGTGGTGGGGACTGCCACAGAGGAGTGGGAGCCGTACGCCCTGGAGGTGTTGGTGGCCATCCTGGATGGTGGTGCCAGCGCACGATTGAGTCGCAAGCTGATGCGTGGTCAGGAGGTGGCTGTCTCTGCGAGCGCTGGTTATAGCGCCTTCTCCCGTTTCTCCGGTATGTTGAGTATGAGTGGTATACCGAGTCAGGACCACTCCGTAGATGAGTTGGAGCAGGCACTCCAGGCAGAGGTTGAGCTGTTGCAACAGGAGCTGGTAAGCCAAGATGAGCTAGATCGAGTGCAGGCGCAGGTGGTGGCGGGAGAGGTCTATGAGCTTGACTCTGTCTACTATCAGGCGATGCAGATCGGCATACTGGAGACACTAGGGCTGGGTTGGCAGCTGTTGGATGAGTATGCAGCGAGGATCAAGGCGGTCTCTGCCGAGCAGGTGCAGCAGGTGGCGCGTAAGTATCTACGTCCCGACCGGCTGACGGTGGCGGTACTGGAGCCGCTGCCGCTAGAGCCGGGGCAGGCCAAGCAGGCCGTAGTGGGAGGTCGCCATGGAGATTGAAATTAGAGGCATGGTCGCCACTATCATGTTGTCGGCCACACTGCTGTTCTCTCCACCACTATCTGCCGGTCCAAAGATAGACTCCTGGGTCACAGACAACGGCGCGCGGGTGCTGTTTGTGGCCGCGCCCGATCTGCCGATGGTCGATATCCGGGTGGTGTTTGATGCCGGCAGCGCACGCGATGGCAACAAGGCCGGGCTATCACGTTTTACCAATGCCCTGTTGACCGATGGCGCGGGGGAGTGGAATGCGGATCAGATTGCCGAGCGGATGGAGTCGGTTGGCGCGGAGCTGGGTAGTGGCTCCCTGAAGGATATGGCCTGGGTCTCGGTAAGGAGCCTGACAGAGCCCAAGGCTCTGGAGGTCAGTATAGAGACACTTGAGGCCATCCTCTCCAAACCAACCTTTGCTCCCGATGCCTTGGGGCGTAATCGTCAGATGATGCTAGCGGCGCTGCGGCAGGAGGAGCAGTCTCCCGGGAGTGTGGCACGCAAACGTTTTATGCAAGAGCTGTATGCTGCCCATCCCTATGCCATTCATGATGGCGGCAGTCAGCAGTCGCTACAGGCTATGAGCCGTCAGGATCTACAGCAATTCCATGCCACCTACTATGTAGCAAGTAACGCAGTGGTAGCTATAGTAGGGGCGTTAAAACAAGATGCGGCGGCCAGGTTGGCCAACCGGATTACTGCCCGGCTGGCGGCTGGAGAGCACTCCCCAGATCTGCCGACGGTAATGCCGCTGCAACAGGGGAGAGAGTTACATCTCCCTTTCCCTTCCAGTCAGTCGCATATTTTTCTGGGTCAGCCCGGTATACGGCGGGGTGACCCCGACTATTTTCCACTCTACCTTGGTAACCATATCTTGGGTGGTAGTGGCCTGACCACGCGTTTGAGCGAAGAGGTGCGAGAGAAGAGGGGTCTAGCCTACAGTGTGTACAGCTACTTTTCGCCGATGCGCCAGGCCGGGCCATTTATACTGGGCGCGCAGACTCAAAATTCCAAAGCGGAAGAGACCCTGCAGGTGATACGCAATACCCTGGAGCAGTTTATTGCCAACGGGCCAACAGAGCAGGAGCTGACCGCTAGCAAACAGAACATAACCGGCGGTTTTCCCCTGCGTATATCCAGTAACAGCCAGATCGTGGAGTACCTGACAGTGCTCGGCTTCTATAATCTGCCGCTTGATTACCTTGATAAATTCATCGACAGGGTCAACGCGGTAACCATAGAGCAGATTAGGGACGCCTTCCGGCGTAGGATACAGCCTGAGCACATGATAACGGTTATCGCGGGTGAAGAGAGTGAATCGGGTGCAGCGAAAGAGTAACCAGATAAGGATTGTTGGCGGCAGCCAGCGGGGACGGAAGATATCCTTTCCCGATCTACCGGGATTGCGCCCCAGTGGTGATCGGGTGCGAGAAACCCTGTTTAATTGGCTCCAGCCGTATCTTCCGGGGGCGGCTTGCCTTGATCTATTTGCCGGGAGTGGTGTGCTGGGGTTTGAGGCGGCCTCCCGGGGTGCCGCGCGGGTAGTGCTGATTGAGCAAGCGACTGCGGCGGTACAGCAGTTGCAGCAGAGTAGGGAGATGCTGGGGCTGGAGCAGGAGGTTCAGATCGAGCAGGCCGATAGCCGGATATGGCTACAGCGGGAGGCTCAGCCCTTCGATATTATATTTCTCGACCCACCATTTGGTTATGATTTGCTGAGCGAGTGCTGTCTGTTGTTGGAGCAGGGTGGTTGGATGCGGCCGCAGGCAAAAATCTATCTGGAGATGGACGCAGCAGATGAGCTGCCTGATTTGCCGGATGGTTGGCGGCCGTTACGGGAGAAAAAGGCTGGTCAAGTGGCATTTTTCCTCTACACTAATTGACGGGTGATATGACTATTGTCATTTAATGGCTGGTTATCTGATAATATTATGTGGCCTCTGATTGAATCAGAGGTACCAATCTGTTTTAGAGAGACGGTTTTTCATGCAGACAGCCATTTATCCAGGTACCTTTGATCCGATTACCAACGGACATAGTGATATAATCGAGCGTGCCTCAAGGCTGTTTGACAAGGTGGTGGTTGCGGTAGCCGCAAACCCTAGGAAAAGCCCGGTATTCGGATTGAAGGAACGTGTTAAACTGGCTGGCGAGGTGTTGCAGGGCCTGCCGAATGTTGAGGTCCTGGAGTTTGGCACCCTGTTGGTGGATTTTACCCGTGAATGTGGTGCCAGCGTGATATTGCGCGGCCTGCGGGCAGTATCTGATTTTGAGTATGAATTCCAGCTGGCTGGAATGAACCGGCGGTTGGCGCCGGATGTGGAGACGGTGTTTCTTACGCCAGCAGAGCAATTTACTTTTATTTCATCCAGCCTGGTTAAAGAGGTTTCGGCTCTGGGTGGTGATGTAAAGGATTTTGTTCATCCGGTGGTTGCGGCTGCGTTAGCACAGAAGGCAGGTTAACAGCAGGTTGTTAAATTGGGTCACACGACCCTGAAATCAGGAGTAATAATATGTCTTTAATGATTACCGATGAGTGCATCAGCTGTGATGTATGTGTCCCTGAGTGCCCGAATGATGCAATCAGCGAGGGTGATGAGATCTACGTGATTAACCCTGCTCTTTGTACCGAGTGCGTAGGTCATTTCGACGAGCCGCAGTGTGTCGAGGTATGCCCGGTAGATTGTATCCTTAAGGACCCAGACAACGTAGAGAGTGAAGAAGAGCTACAGGCCAAGTTTGAGGCTTTGAGTGCTTGATATTGCTCGTTGCTGGCTGATATATAGATGAAGGATGGGCCCCATATAGGGGCCCTTCTTTTTTGGGTACTGTGGAACTGGCCATGGCCTATTAAGCCGTCTACCTTGACACCCCATGTCGCAGCACCTAGCCTTTTTACAGGGCGGTAAGTTTTTATCTTTGATGAGGTGGCATCCATGCAGCACTGTTCTGTTAATAGAGGGGTGGTGGTCTCATCTATTGGGCTGCTTCTGCTGCTACTGGCTACCGGCAGCAGTGCTGGAGGTGGCTGCGTGGTGGCCAAAAAACTGGGTAACTCACTTGCCGTAAAGGTGGTGACCGGACCTGAGGAGACTGCGCTGAGCGCCGTTAATAAGGCTGAGCAGTACCTGCTGGAGAATGGCTATAGTGGTCGTTATGTCGGGGTCCATCCACAGGCCAATACGGAGTTGCCCCACGCCTATGTGGTGGTGATCAAGAGTGAGTATACAACGGTGCGCGGCAAGCCAAGAACCAGCTACGGCTGCGGTTTTGATCAGCGCTCATTCGAGGCGGCGCAACATGCGGCCCTGTATGATCTACAGAGCTACACCTGGGGCTGGGTAGAGGATTACGGTTATGAGGTGGTGGAGAAGTTCAGCTATTGAGGTTGGATAGTGTTTATCTTTCGTTCTCCCTGGTAACCCCGATCGGGGCCAACAGCATGTAGAAGATCCAGGCGAACCATGAGACAAACAGTACCGCCAGCAGCCAGAAGAGCTTTTCACTCCCAGATGTCTTGCTAGAGCCAAGGATCAAAAGAAGTGGCAGCAGCCATATGATCGCATAGAGAATGAGCACCCCCATGCTGAGTCCAACAAATATTCCCATTACATCCTCCTAGTAAAACTGCTGTTGTATGCCTTCCTATAGTTTAATAGTGTTGCAGCTTGATTTTAAGCTGCAACATGCTGTTGCGAAACTAATTACCGATGTAAATAACCGTTTAGCGCTGACATCTTGGACAGTAGCAACTGGCGCGTTGGCCGATCCGCTGTTGTTGTATGGTTGTCCCGCAGTTGGGGCATGGTTCACCCTCTTTGCCATAGACCTGCAGCTGCTGGGCGAAGTATCCGGGCTGTCCATCCTCCTGGCGAAAGTCACGTAGGGTGGTTCCACCCTGTTGGATTGCAGTGTGTAGGATTGCCTGAATCTCTTTGACTAGTAGTTGATAACGATCTTTTGAGATGCGGTTGCAGGGGCGATTGGGGTGGATCCCCGCAAGAAACAGCGCCTCATTGGCGTAGATATTACCCACCCCGACTACCACCTTGCCGTTCATTATGAAGCTCTTCACCGGGCCGTGTCGGCGCCGTGCTAGTTGGTATAGATAGTCACCGTTGAACTCATCGCTAAACGGTTCTGGGCCGAGGTGGAGCAACAGTCGATGCTGTTCCGGCGGTTTGCTGCTCCAGATTATTGCACCGAAGCGGCGTGGATCGCGCAGCCGCAAAATCTTATTGCTGAACTGTAGGTCAAAGTGATCATGTTTGCCCGGAGCGGTATCCGGTGGCACGATACGCAGGCTGCCTGACATGCCAAGGTGGATGATCAAGGTTCCTCGCTCAAGTTGCAGTAACAGATACTTTCCCCGCCGCCCTATCGCTTGTACCTGTTGGCCCGGTAAGATCTTTTTGAGTTGGCCGGATACTGGCCAGCGCATCTTTGCATTACGGATTACCACCTGCTGAACGGTCTCTCCCTTGATATGCGGGGTGATACCACGGCGGGTGGTCTCCACCTCTGGTAGTTCAGGCATTTTAGGGGGTCTCGCCGCTGGCAGGCGGGGTTAGTAGGTTGGTGGCTGCCGGCAGGCGGTAGGCGAGGCCCAGTTTGGGTCGCCATAGCAGGGTTTCTTCCTCTCTCTTTACCAGCTTAAATAGGAGTGGTTCGGCGCTATCCTTAGTAATCAGCGCCAATTCACCTATCGGTTCGGCCTGCAACAGGGGGATGACGGTTGTGGCCTGGGCGTGTTGCCACTGTGTGATCTTGCGGTTTAGATCATCCATGGAGAGGCCCTCCTGGGGTGGCTCCAGCTGTAGCTTGCCGTGCTGTCCCTTGGAGATGCTCCAGTCAGGGGTGCGGATGGCCTCTAGTTGGCGTCCTGGCGGTAGTATTTCCAGTGCCACAAACTCGGCAGGAGATGCCATAAGGTGGTGCGGAAAGCGATCTTTTATCAGATGAATGGTATCGTCGATACGCAGGTAGCGCTGGTGGGTTATCGGGTTGGTGCCGCCCATCAGGATACGATACGGTCCGAGTTGGATGGTGGCCTGTGGTTGTTGTAGGCCAAACTCGGCCAACTTGTCTGGGGGCGCAGGAAAGTGCTGCAGGCTCTCTGCGCCAGCTATGTTCAGTAGTTGTTCTATTCGTGGGGAATTGGCAGGGAGCATATGGGGTTCGGTTATCTGCCAACCATCCGCATTTCGTTGTAGCTCTATCTCGCCGTGACTGTTGCTGATCTTGATAGAGTTTATCTGTTGTGGCTGTAGGGGGGTGAGCGCAAGTCTAGCCGTTGGTGTGGTCTCATCTGGTGTCAGCCAGACGGCCACTGAGAGCACCACCACCACGGCCAGCGAGAGCAGGTTGAGCAAGGTCTGGCGTCTCATCTCACAGGTTTCGCCTGCGCCACCATACCAGCAGACCGGTGGACAGCAGGAGTATTGGTAGCATAAACAGGAATCCTAAACTGATGACTGCACTGGCCGTAGTAGAGAGCGTGAGGGTGCGGTCAGGGGCAGTACGGGCCGGGATATTCATTAGTTTGTCATCTCCAGCCAGCCAGCGGAACATATTTAGACCCAGTTGCAGATTACCACCGTTACCGAGGTAGGCATTGGCAAGAAAGTCGCTATCACCCAAGAGCAGTATCCGCTGCTCTCTCCCATTTTTCTCTCGGCTCATGGCAATGCCAATGCTGAGCGGTCCCGCCTGTTCACCCAGCTTCTCGTCGCGCTCCACCTCACCTTGCAGTGGGCCGGTCTCGTTCCAGGAGCGGGAAAGGGTGTTGAGCAGGGGAGTGGATTGCCACTCATCGCTCTCCGCTACCTGTAGCGCCGTGGTATGGGGGTAGATGGTGACCAGTTCAAAATTGTTGGTGATGGGGTGTGCAGGATATTTAGGTACCAGGGCGATTGCCGGGCTATCCAGACCGAGGGCGGCGGCATTGGCATCTACAACAATGCCCGGCAGGGCCTTCAGGCCGAGCAGTTTGGCCACCGACTCCAGCCCATGCATGGGGCCTGGATCGAGCATCCACAGCAGGTTGCCCCCATCCTCTAGATACTGGCTGATCTGTTTTATCTCACCCGGGCGATAATCCACCTGGGGGTCGGCAAGCACCAGCAGGGAGGTGTTATCTGGTATCTCTACGGCGCTGGCCAGCTCAAGCGAGTGAACCTGATATCCCTTGCGTTGCAATTCCTCACCGAACCCCCCAAGGTCGTGGTTGGCCTTGCCGTCGAGGCTGCGTTCACCATGGCCTGTTATGGCGCTGATCCATCGTTCCTGCTGCTGCATTAGCCGCTGGATGGCGTTGCTCAGGCTCTCTTCATCTATAGTGCTGAGATTCTCCGAACGCCCCTTATATACCAGTCGCAGTTCCCCGGTGACCTGGATACCCAGTTGTCGTACCAGGTCTGGATTGGTATCGGGGTTGATGAAATCAAACTCAATATCTGGCCGGTAGCGACGGTAGCGCTCGATAACGTCGCTGATCTGGTGTCGCAGTTGCGGCATCTCTGGGCTGAATGAGGTGATCTGCAAGGGGGCCTCTAGCCGAGCCAGGAGTGCCTGACTGGCGCTGCTCAGACTGTTGCGTCCCCCCGCGCTCCAGTCCCAACTGCTGGAGTAGTGGTGGCTGAGCCAACC
The DNA here is from genome assembly GCA_050304615.1 of Sedimenticolaceae bacterium. Taxonomy (GTDB): domain Bacteria; phylum Pseudomonadota; class Gammaproteobacteria; order Chromatiales; family Chromatiaceae; genus CBFDBF01. The sequence goes on along the minus strand of JBNLDW010000003.1, from coordinate 83,430 downwards.
GGCCAGCCCCACGCCTACTGCAAATAGCAGGTAGAAGAGTGCTCCCTGCAGGCGTTGTGGTAGACGGTTCTGTTTGCCGGATTGCATGCTCTTACCCTAGGGTGCGGCGGCTCTCTAGCCGATGGATGGAGAGCAGCAGAGAGGCACCGATCATTAGTAGGAAGTAGAGTAGATCAGAACTCTGCACCAGACCGGAGAGGAGCTGGCGAACATGGGCTACCGGTGAGAGCCAGGCAAACAGTGCACTGCCACCTTCCCCAGAGTTGGCTGCTAGGTTCAAAATCCAGAGAAACAGCAGCAGGCCGTAGGTCGCAGTGGCGGCCACTGCAGGTCTGGCTGTTAGGCTGGAGAGAAACAGGCCGATGGCACCAAAGGTTGCCAGATTCAGTCCCAGGCCAAGCAGACCGGACGCCAGCTTACCCATATCCAGATCACTGCCAAAGAGCAGAGAGAGCGGCATCAGGGCGGTCAGTAACAGCATGCAGGCGAGGATGCCTAGCAGTGCCAGATACTTGCCGAGAATGATTTGGGTCAACGATACCGGTGAGGCGAGGAGCAGGGTAAAGGTATTGCTGCGGTACTCCTCACTGAGTAGACGCATAGTAAGCATGGGGATCAACAGCATGGCGATCAGGGCTGCGCTGTCGAGCAGTGGAGCGACCACCAGATCGGTGACCCCAGGCGCTCCAGCCAGGCCAGCCAGTCGCGGTTGCAGCTCAAGAAACTGCTCCAGCTGCACCAGGAATAGCCAGGCAATGATCAGCTGCATCACTGCCAGCAGGATCCAGGCCAGAGGCGATAGAAACAGGCTGCGCAGTTCACGTGCGGCGATTGCCAACATCTTATCCCGCCTCCGCAGTGGTCAGTTGGGTAAAGGTTTGCTCCAGGCCATGCCTATCTGGGGTAAGCTCACACAGCCCCCAGCCTTTGTTGATACTCTGTTCGGCAATCCCCTCGGTGGCCTCGATGCTATTCAGCAGGAGTCGGTAGCGGCCCGGTGTGAGCGGTTCTACTGCGGCGACCCCAGACAGCTGTTCCAGCTCCTGCTGCTGCGGTGGTCGCGCCAGGGTTATTAATAGATGCGGTGTGGCGCTGCTGTGGTTTAGTCCAGTCACGCTATCGCTAAATACCAGGTGGCCCTTATGCAGGATAAGTACGCGGTCGCAGACAGCCTCTACCTCCGGCAGGATGTGGGTGGAGAGCAGTATTCCGTGTTCTTCGCCCAGCTGTTTTATTAGTTGGCGGATCTCTCTGATCTGGTTGGGGTCAAGACCACTGGTAGGCTCATCCAGGATGATGGTATCTGGATCGTGGATCAGTGCCTGGGCTATACCTACCCGCTGGCGGTAGCCTTTGGAGAGGTTGGCTATCAGGCGGCCACCGTCTGGTCCCAGGCCGCAACGCTCCTTTACCCGTTCTACGGCGACCGTCACCTCTCTGCTAGGCAGTTGCTGTAGTCGGGCACAAAAGCGTAGATACTCATTTACGGTCAGATCGGTATAGAGTGGCGGTTGTTCCGGTAGATAACCGAGGTGCTGTTTTGCCTTGGCTGGATGTTGCAGCAGGTCAATGCCATTTAGCTGGATGCTACCGCTGCTGGGAGCCAGACCGCCAGCGATCATCTGCATAGTGGTAGATTTACCCGCGCCATTGGGTCCAAGAAAACCTAGTATCTCTCCCCGTTCAAGCTCGAAGCTGACATCGTTGACTGCACAGAGGTCACCATAATAGCGGGAGAGATTGTCTATCTTGATCAATGCTGACATCGGGACAGTTTACATCAGAAAGATGGTGGCGAGACCAAGAAAGGCGAGGAAGCCCACGATATCTGTGACCGTGGTCAAGAGGACGCCTCCAGCTAGTGCTGGGTCGATCCCTAACTTCTTCAGCAGCCGCGGTAGGATAGCGCCAGTAGAGGCGGCAAACATCAGGTTGATGGCCATAGCGGCGGCAATCAGCAGGGCGAGATCTGTACTTTCAAACCAGAGTCCGGCGATAACTGCCACCACCACCGCCCATATAAGACCATTAAACACACCTACCGCCATCTCCTTAAACAGGAGTTGCCGCGCATTCTTGCTGGAGAGCTGGCCTAGGGCGATGCCGCGAATGGTGAGTGTGAGGGTCTGGCTACCGGCGATACCGCCCATGCTGGCAACGATAGGCATCAGCACAGCCAGGGCTACAATCTTTTCTATAGTTGCCTCAAACTGTCCGATCACCCAGGAGGCAAGAAAGGCGGTAATCAGGTTCACCCCTAGCCAGAGCGCGCGGCGTCTGGCACTGACCATGATCGGAGCAAACATATCCTCATCTTCCGATAGACCAGCCTGTCCCATGAAGGCGTGTTCGCCCTCTTCACGAATCAGGTCGACCACATCATCCACGGTGATGCGACCCAGCAGCTTGCCGTCATCATCTACCACCGGGGCGGAGAGGAGATCATGTTGCTCGAAGCGATTGGCCACCTTGTTATCCTCCCAGGTAGCTGGGATCGGCTTGATATCTAGCGACATCACCTCGGCCACGATGTTTGTAGGGTCATTGGTTACCAGATTGGTTAGAGAGAGCATTCCCAGATATCGCTCTTCCCTGTTTACCACGATCAGGCTATCGGTGTGTGGCGGAACCCTATCCTTGATTAGCCGCAGGTAGCGGATTACTGCATCCAGGGTCACCTCCGGGCGGATGGTGATCGTGTCCGGATTCATCAGGCCGCCAGCAGTATCCTCGGGAAAGGAGAGGGCGGTCTCCACCCTCTGCCGGTTTTGTGTGTCCAGGGAGTCGAGGATCTGGGTGGTGATGTAGTGAGGAAGCTCTTGGATCAAGTCGGCCAGGTCATCGGTGTCCAGCCCCTCACTGACTGCAACCACCTCATCCTGCTTCATCCGGCTAATGAGGTCGGCCCGCACATCATCGGCCAGCTCCATCAGCACCTCACCGTCGTTCTCCTCGTTGACCAGATTCCAGACGATCTCACGCTCGGCGATAGGCAGCCCCTCTAGAAGATGCGCGATCTCGCCTGGTCTAAGGCTATTTAGCAGGTGACCGGATTGTTTTAGGGCGCCACTATCTAGCAGTGCCTGCAACCTCTGCATGCGGGTCTCATGCTTATTGTCGGCAGCCTGGATAGACACGGTGTCTCTCTCCTGCGGGTAACGAACCAATGATCTTCACGGATAGGAGCGGGGAGCCGATCCTGGGGACACAGTTTAGCAGGCAACGGAACGAACTTGGAGGTTTTTGTCAGACCTCAATGCCAGAGCTGGCTGGTTGGGTACAACAATATTGTTGTCAGGTTAATAGGGGGGCTACTCTTCCTCTTCAAAACGATCCAGGATCAATGCTTCCAGGGCGGCGATGGCGGCGGCTTCGTCTTCACCATCGGCTGTAATGGTAAGTTCACTACCCTTATTGGCAGCCAGCATCATCACCCCCATGATGCTCTTGCCATTTACCTGCTGGCTATTGCGTGATATCTGAATGTCGCTGCTGTACTGGCTGGCGCAGGTGACAAATTTTGCCGCGGCACGGGCGTGCAGGCCGAGTTTGTTAATGATGGTTATGTTACGTTTAATCAACGCAATGATCCGGGCGTTTGCACTCTAGGATGTAGTCCTGCCCCCCAGAGTAGGCTTTGGTGGTTATGGTTGCTAGATCCATATCGGGGTAGTTGAGTATCTTAACCACCATAGGCAAGTTTACTCCTGAGATGACGTTGACCCTGCCAGTTTCCTGGAGTGAGCTGGCGATATTACCGGGGGTGGATCCGTAGAGGTCGGTCAGAACAAGCACCCCATCGCCGCTGTCTAGCTCGGCTGCCAGTTGTGTGGCCTGTCGCAGTATCTGCTCGGGGTCGTCATCTGGGGTGAAGGCGATAGTTTTCGCCTGGAGTGGACAGTGACCGAGCATATGTATGGCGGTCTGTAGCATGGCTTCGCCAATCTCGTTATGGGTGATTAGGAGCAGGCCAACGCTCATGACAGCTCTCGGTGACGCGTCAGGATATGGCGCCCAAGCTCGCGGAAGTGAGTAGCCAGTCGTTCGACCAGATAGACCGAGCGGTGCTGTCCACCAGTACAGCCGATGGCTACAGTTAGGTAGCTACGGCCATCAGCCTCAAATGGAGGTATCCATGTGTCTAGAAAGGTGGCTATATCCTGCAGCAGTTTATCTACCATTGGGTCGCCTTCAAGAAATTCTCCCACCTCTTTATCCATGCCGGTGAGGTGGCGCAGGCGCTGATCCCAGTGGGGATTAGGTAGACAACGCACATCGAACATGAAGTCTACATCATGTGGTACGCCATGCTTAAATCCGAAGGATTGGAATAGCAGTGATATTTTGTTTTCCTGCCGCTCTTGCAGACGGTTGTGGATGATGTCGCGCAGCTCATGCTGGTTGGTATGGGTGGTGTCGACACGCAGGTCGGCATCTTGGAGAAATGGCTCCAACAGGCCACGCTCCATTTGTATGGCCTCGGCCAATGGTAGTTCATCACTGGTTAGCGGGTGTTTGCGGCGGGTCTCGCTAAAACGGCGGATCAGGGTCTCATCATCCGCCTCCAGAAAGATGATTTCACAGGTTATTCCGTTCTGCCTAATCTCGCGTAGCATCTCAGGCAGTTGCTGCAGGCAGCAGGACTGATTGCGGGCATCGATACCGACTGCAGTACGTTCGTATATTGAGCTCTGTTGTCCGGTTAGCTCGGCTGCCAATGATGGCAACAGCGGCATTGGCAGATTATCTATGCAGTAGTAGCCGAGATCTTCCAGGGTGTGGAGGGCGGTGCTTTTCCCCGATCCGGAGAGGCCGGTGACAATGATTAGTTTCATGATATGGCGCTAGGCTACATTAGTAGCGGTGTATTGTGGTACGGACTACCGTTTCTCGTCAATGGTTGCCTGCTGCCTGGCGATAAACTCTTCATTGGCGTGGTAGCCGCGCAGTCGCTGAATGTGTTGCCGCACCGCTGTTTCGACCAGTATGGCCAACTCTCGGCCGGGGGCGACCGGCAGGGTTACTTTAGGGATATCTACCCCGAGCAGCTCTTTAGATGTCAGGCTGCCCTGTAGACGGTCGATCTCATTAAGCTCTTCTGCTGCCATCTGTTGCAGATGAATTATCAGGCTTAGCCTCTTCTGTAGCTTGATGGCGCTATCCCCGAACATGACTCTTATGTTGAGCAGGCCAAGACCGCGCACCTCCAGAAAGTCGCTCAGGAGTGGAGGGCAGCTGCCTCTCAGGTTGCCCCCAGGTGAGCGGGTAAACTCAGGCGCATCATCGGCGATCAGACTATGGCCTCGAGTGATCAACTCCAGGGCAAGTTCACTCTTGCCTACGGCAGCACCACCGGTCAGTAACACGCCAATGCCGATTACCTCCATGAATACGCCGTGGATGGTGATTTTTTTCATGGCTATAATCGCAAAGGCTAACTTGGATTAGGAGTGTTACTGTTTAGCTGCATTATTTGGCGCAGTATGTTGCTGGGGTGTTGTGCCTGTCGCAACTGCTCACAAAAGTCCCTGTTGCTGAACATGGATGCCAGTTGTGCCAAAAGTTGCAGATGTTCATCGGTAGCCGAACTGGGAACCAGCAGGCCAAATACAAGGTCCACTGGCTGGTTGTCGATGGCGTCGAACGGAACTGGTTCCTGCAGTTGCAAAAAGGCGCCACAGGCCTGGTCAATATCTGCCATCCGGGCGTGGGGCAGGGCAACGCCTTGACCCAGCCCGGTACTACCAAGGCGCTCTCTCTCCAACAGGCTGTCAAATACTGCGTCGGCGCTGAGGCTGGGAGATGCGTATGCCAAGAGTGCTCCAATCTCTTGCAGGATACGTTTCTTGCTGGCCGCTTGGCTGTTGCAGCTAATACGTTCAGCGGTAAGAAAATCTATAGCAAACACCACTCTCCTCCGTTATTCCTTAGGGTCCCTGGGGCGCCCTTTGGCCTACATTGCGCCCTGTGCGCGGTGATGGCCTTTATGGTTCATGTTTTTCTCTTTATGCTTTTTTACCTGTCTGTCAAGCTTGTCTATAAGGTCATCAATGGCGGCGTACATATCCTCTGCAATTGCATCTGCAAATATGGTAGCTCCATTCAGGTGTAGAGTGGCTTCCGCTTTTTGCCGTAATTTTTCTACACTTAGGATCACATGGATATTGGTGACCTGGTCAAAATGGCGCTCTAGACGCACAAACTTCGAGTCTACGTAGTCCCTTAGTGCTGGGGTCAGGTCAATGTGATTTCCGGTAAGGCTTATTTGCATAGCTTGCTCCTTTTGGTTTGAATACTTATACCAGACGTTTGCGCTCGTTAGAGGGCGGAATCGTCATCGCTTCACGGTATTTTGCTACAGTCCTGCGGGCAATATTGATCCCTTGATCGGCGAGTATACCCGCTAGCTTGTTGTCACTGAGAGGTTTGTCTGGTTTCTCTGCAGCGACCAGTTTTTTGATCAGGGCGCGTATCGCAGTGGCTGAACATTCACCGCCTTCAGTCGTGTTTACATGACTGGAAAAGAAATACTTAAATTCAAGGGTTCCTCTTGGGGTGCGCATGTACTTGTTTGTAGTGACCCGGGAGATGGTGGATTCATGCATATCCAGCGCCTCTGCTATATCACGCAGGATTAGAGGCCGCATCGCCTCCTCACCGTACTCAAAAAAACCGCGTTGTACCTCTACAATTCTGGTAGCTACTTTTAGGAGGGTATCATTTCTGCTTAATAGGCTCTTGATAAACCAGCGGGCCTCTTGCAGGTGGTTTTTTAGATATGTGTTATCACTGCTGTTGTCTGCGCGCCGGATAAGCTTGGCGTATTCGGCATTTACCCGTATCTTTGGAGTAGTGCTTGGGTTTAACTCTACCAACCATGTGCCATCTTTTTTACTAACGAAGACATCCGGTATTACATACTCAGGCGTAGTCTCAGCAATGGTCGTGCCTGGGTGTGGATTGAGTGAGCGTATCAACGCTATTACCGCTGATAGATCGTTATCTGAGAGTTTGAGCACCTTTTTGATTTTGCCGTTGTTCTGCTGTGCCAATAGTTCAAAGTGATCCTTTACCAGAGATATTGCTTGTTTTAGCCAGGGTGTATCTCCGGACAATTGCAGTAGCTGTAGCAGCATACACTCGCGGGGATCACGAGCGGCAACACCGGGTGGGTCAAACTGCTGGATGCGATGCAGTACCGCCTCTACCTCTTCCAGTTGAATCTCATCGGCATCGAAATTGGCGTGGATGTCTTCCAGGCTAGAGTGGAGATAACCGGCCTCATCTATGTCGTCAATGATGAATTCTGCAATGGTACGATCGGTATCGCTGAATGGGGTCAGATTTAGTTGCCATGCAAGATGTTCATGCAGGGTTAGGGCGCTGCTGTGCTGTACCGTGAAATCGGCATCTTCACGACTTGGGGCAGAGCCAGAAGTCGGGGGCAGGGTGCTGTCGTAGATATCATCCCATTTGCTGTCCACCGGTAACTCCTCAGGCATGGTTTCAGCCTGGGAGTTTATCTCTTGTTCACCATCCTCTCTGCTGGTGTCCATGGCTGCAGGTTCGCCACCGCTGTCGTCATCATCTCTCCTGTCGTTGTTATTCGCCTGCTCTCTAGCCTTGCTATCCTCCTCGGTCTCAAGCATCAGGTTGGATTCCAGGGCCTCCTGGATCTCCTGTTTTAGGTCGAGTGTAGAGAGCTGCAACAGCCGGATAGCCTGCTGCAGCTGCGGTGTCATAGTGAGATGTTGCCCTAAGCGAAGCTGTAGTGTCTGCTTCATGCTGGGTTGTTATTGTAATCTTGGCGCATAGGTTTGAGTACTTTTTGGTACCTCTAATTATAGCTGAAATCTGCCCCTACTGTGGCGGAATTGGCGGCCGCCTAGAGGCTGAAGTGTTCACCCAGGTAGACCGAACGGACCTGGTTATTATTCAGGATCTGCTTTGGAGTGCCCTCGGCTATTAGGACTCCTTCGTTGATAATGTAGGCGCGTTCACAGATGCCCAGGGTCTCTCGTACGTTATGGTCGGTGATCAGGATGCCGATATCCCTGGCAGCAAGGGCCTGGATGATCTTCTGAATATCCACCACCGAGATTGGATCGACCCCGGCAAATGGCTCGTCCAGTAGGATGACGCGTGGTTCTACCGCCAGGGCGCGGGCTATCTCCAATCGCCGCCGTTCACCACCGGAGAGGCTCATGGCCATATTTGCATGCAGATGCCCCAGGCCAAAATCGTATAGTAGCTCTTCACACTTCTCTATCCGTTGCTGTTTGTCCATCTCTGGCCGGGTCTCTAGGATAGCAAGCAGATTATCCTCCACGGATAGCTTACGGAAGACAGATGGCTCCTGGGCCAGATAGCCCAATCCCCTTTGGGCGCGGGCGTGCATCGGCATGGCGGTAATCTCCTCTCCATCCAGGACGATGTTGCCATGCTCTACCGGGATCAGCCCGGCGATCATATAGAAGCAGGTGGTCTTGCCGGCCCCATTTGGCCCCAGCAGCCCCACTACCTCGCCGCTGGCAACTTGCATGGAGATGCCGTCTACTACGGCGCGGCGGCGATAGTGTTTCTCAAGTTGATTGGTTATTAGAGTAGTCATAAATATGGGTTTACTTTTTGCCGATGGTAACGCGTACCCGCTCTTTACCCGCGGCGCTGGTACCACCCTTGATTACCGCCTTTGCCCGGTCATAGACAATACGGTCGCTTTTGAAGGTATCTCCGCCCTGGCTTAGACTGGCATTGCCTGTCAGCACCAGGAGTTTGCTGTTCACCGTATACTCAAGGCGGTTGGCTCGCCCCTCTATCTTCTCTTTTGTGCCGTCCTTGATCTGGCGCAGGATGGCTGGTCGTCCCTCCGCTATTACCCTGCTCGACTTCCCCTTGCCCGGAGACTGTAGAACGGTGACCGTGCCAGCGCTCAGGCTCAGGCTTCCCTGCTGCAGTCTCACGTTACCGCGATAGACACTCTTACCAGTACCATCGTCTATGTCCATGCGGTCTGAAGTGATGTTTATCGGTTTGCGCATGTCAGATTCCAGGGCCATAACGGCAACCGGAAAGGTCAGGAGAGGGAGGAGGAGTGTCGCAACTGCCATGTTAAATCGATTAGTTGACTGCATAGTGTCCCTTGGCTTTGGTAAGAAACTTGATTCGTGATGGCTGGGAGAACCATGCCTGCATCCCGGTTGATTTTACTGTGCTATCAGGGCTCTTTACTGTAATCGGTTCGTCGGTCTCTGCATAGTTGTTTTCTGGCTGCAGTCGCAAATTACTGGTAACTATGTTTAGCTGCTCACCAGCTGGTGATGCTGCTCGATCAAGGGTGGCGGGGCCATTTAACAGTAGCAAAGTGCCATCTCCAGAGACCCAGCCGCTCTCTGAGCGGATCTCCCAAAGGGGTAGATTTTCAACGAATAGGGTTAGATATGGGTTGCTCAACTCAGTGCTATCATCATCAGGAAAATGGAGCAGGCGGTCGGCACTCAGACGGCGATACGGTCGGCCCTTTACATCCATTGTGGTGTTGGTGAAATGTTCCAGGAAATAGTCGGCATTGTGGGTCTCTCTTGGGACATCGTCGTCGGCAGGATTGGAGGTCTCGACCAGCCACTGGCTGCCAGCCAACAGAATCAGGAGGAGTAAAGCAAACAGGATATTGCGCAGGTTCATGTTGGTTAGAGATAACTGTCCAGCATAGGTTCCAGAGTCCCTTGTGCGCGCATGATCAGCTCACAGGCCTCACGTGCGGCACCCCTGCCGCCAGCCATGTCGGTCTGCCAGTGTGCGTGTTGCTTGACCAGCCAGTGCGCATCTTGTACTGCAATGGCCAGGCCGACCCGGCGCATGATCGGCAGGTCTACCACATCGTCTCCAACATAGGCTATCTCGCTGCTATCTAGTCCGAGTTCGCTCTGCAGTTTCTCCATGGCAGGCAGCTTCTTCTCCTGCCCTTGATACAGGTGTTTAATCCCCAGGCTCTCCATCCGTATAGCCACTACCCGCGATGAGCGCGCAGTTATGACCGCAATTTCTATCCCACTGGATTGCAGCATCTTCATGCCGAGTCCATCCTTGGTATTGAAAGATTTATACTCCTGGCCATCACCCCCCAGGATTAGTCCGCCATCGGTCAGGACACCATCTACATCGAATACGATAAGGCGAATCTTGGCAGCCCTGGCTAGTATTTGTTGCATCTTTTGTTGAGTCATTTATACAACCCCGGCCCGTAATAGGTCATGCATAGCGACGACCCCAATAAGACGCTGTGTGTCGTCTATGATCGGCAGGGCGTTAATCTTTTTCTCCTGGATAATTTGCAGGGCCTCCGCTGCCAGCATATCTGCCCTAGCTGTCTGGCAGTTTCTGGTCATCACTTCTGTGATGATGCAGTCACGGATTTCCCTGGTGGAGTCCAGGATGCGGCGTAGGTCACCATCGGTGAAGATGCCGCTGATGCACCCCTTATCGTCGATGACCGCAGTCATGCCCAGACCCTTATTGGTCATCTCCAGCAGCGCGTCTGGCAGGCTGGCATCCTCTCTGACCTGTGGCATGTCATCACCAGAGTGCATGATATCACTGATGTGGAGTAGCAGACGACGTCCTAGCATTCCACCAGGGTGGGCGCGGGCAAAATCCTCTTCGGTGAAGCCTCTAGCCTCAAGCAGGGCAATGGCTAGGGCATCACCCATCACCAGGGATGCGGTGGTGCTGGAGGTGGGGGCCAGGTTCAGGGGGCATGCCTCCTGGGTTACGCTTACATCTATGTTCACATCGGCCTGCTGTGCCAAGTTGGATTCAGGCTTGCCGGTCAGGGTGATCAGAGGTACACCCAGGCGCTTGATTAGTGGCAGTATGGTTAGTAGCTCACTAGTTTCTCCAGAGTTGGAGATAGCCAGGACCACATCTTTATCGGTGATCATACCCAGGTCACCATGGCTTGCCTCGCCCGGATGGACAAAAAAGGCGGGGCTACCGGTGCTGGCCAGGGTGGCCGCTATTTTACTGCCGATATGGCCAGATTTTCCCATACCGATAACGACGATGCGTCCATCGCAGTGGAGTAGGTGGTGGCAGGCCAGGGCAAACCGCTGGTCGATGCGGGATTCAAGCAGGTGAATGGCCGCCAACTCGTTCCGAATGACTGCCAGACCCAGCTTTTGTAACCGGGCCGACTCTGCGGTGGATAGTGGTGGTTTAGTGCTCATCTGCTATTGTGCTCAAGTGATGTCCGCAGAGACAAATAATAAACCCTGATAGCTGATAAAGGCCAGCACCAGTAGTAGTCCCTCGAAACGGCTTATTCTGCCGGGCGAACCAAATCCGTAGCTCATCAAAAACATAGCAAGTGTCAGCCCGATCATTACCACCATATCACGTGTTAAGACCTCCGGGGCGAAGGGTCCGGGGGCAAACATGGCCGGCATGGAGAGTACCGCCAGAAGATTGTACATATTGGAGCCGATAACGTTGCCTATAGCTATATCGTGTTCGCCCTTCAGAACGCTGGCGATTCCGGCCGCCAGTTCTGGCAGGCTGGTGCCAAGGGCGATTATGGTAAGTCCTATTACTAAATCACTGACACCGAATGTGGTAGCGATCTGGACTGCTCCCCAGACCAGCATGCGTGAACTTATAAGTAACAGGCCAAGGCCTAAGACAAACCATAAAAGGGCGGTGCTGGTTGGCATCTGTTGAGGGATCTCGTCGATGTACTCTTGTTTCATCGGATCACTAGTACTACTACCATGGCGGCTGATACGCACCATGCCGTAGAGCAGTAGCAGCAGCCCGATGATAAGGATAGCGCCATCTATTCGGCTTAGATCTCCATCTAGCAGCAGGAGCAGGGTAACCAGACAGACCGCCAGCAGCATGGGGTATTCCCGTCGCAGAGTACTGGAGCGTACGGAGAGCGGGGTGACCATGGCCGTTACTCCTAGAATCAGACCGATATTGGCTATATTGGATCCCAGGGCGTTGCCTATGGCTAGCCCGGGATTACCCTGCATTGCGGCCATGCCTGAGACCAGGATCTCCGGTGCGGAGGTGCCAAAGCCGACAATGGTAAGACCAATGAGCAGGGGGGCGATGCCAAAATTATTGGCGATTGCAGCGGCCCCGAGGACAAAGCGGTCGGCTCCCCATATCAGTAGGCCAAAACCAACCAGGATGGCGGCAGTATAAAGCAACATAGGTCCGGCTATTCCAGGAAAAACTGTTGGCTGAAGCTGGCTTGGATGGTGCGGGCTTCTCCCTCAGGTAGAACCATGAGGCGAAAATTGACGGTTTCCCTGTCGATGATGGGGAACTCCCCTATATAGTAGATCGCATCCTGTTCCCGCACCTCTTTAAGGGATATCTCCTTGGGCATGCCCATGAGGTTGCTGGCCTGGATGGTGATCTTAGCCTCTACCGGGGTACCTGTGGTGTTGGCCTCTTCCTTGATTATGCTGATATTTACCATGCCACGATACTTGCTGCGCTGTAGCCCGTAGGCGGAGGCTACTGTGGGGCTTAGGAAGTCACTCTTGAGGGCGTTGTGGTGGATGGTGTAATCCCCACTGCGGGTGCTGTTCTCGGCATTGGCCAATAGCGGCAGTAGCAGCAGGGCAAGGATTGGCAGATGGTGTTTAATAGCTAGCATATAACTCTCTCAGCGGTCGCCGCACTGGCAGCGGTAAAGGGCGATTTCACCCAGCAGGTTGGGTAGGAAATGGATGCCGGTACGGGTACGGTGGGCATAATCCACCACCATCCGCTCCAGGGTGACAATCTCCTTCTGACGGCAGAGCTGGTCAAAATCCTTGACCGTGCAGAGGTGAATGTTCCTGGTATCGTACCACTGTGCCGGGAGGGTGCGTGAGACCGGCATTTTACCGTTAAAGCCGAGTTGCAGACGGTTCTTCCAGAAACCAAAGTTGGGGAAGGTAACGATGCCCTGGCGCCCAACTCGCAGCATCTCCAGCAGCAGACGATCCGGGAAATGCACTGCCTGCAGGGTTTGGGTCATTATTACATAGTCAAAGGTCTGTGCATCAAAGTCAGATAGTCCCTCATCCAGATTGCGTTGGATTACATTGATTCCAGCGCGTATGCACTGGGCAATATTTTTTGGGTCGATCTCCAGGCCATACCCCTCTACCTGACGCTCATCCCGTAGTAGTTGCAGCAGGATACCGTCGCCGCACCCCAGATCAAGTACCCTGGAACCGGGCTCTATCCACTCCTTAATAATGGCAATATCTGGACGCAGGGTCATGGGTCAATAATCTCATCCGCAACCCGATCCATATAGGCGCGTAGCAACTGCATGTAGTAGTCGATTGGGAGTAGGAATGCATCGTGTCCCAGGGATGCAACGACCTCAGCGTAGCTGACTTGCCGTTTGGCATCAATCAGCGCCTTGACGATTTCTTTGGAGCGGGCGGGGGGGAAGCGCCAGTCTCCGGTAAATGAGATCACCATAAACTCTGCCTCTGCCTGGCGCAGGGCTGCTGCCAGATCGTTATCATAGTCACTTGCCGGATCAAAATAGTCGAGTGCCTTGGTCATCAGTAGATAGGTATTGGCATCGAAGTGCTCGACAAAGGAGGTCCCCTGGTAACGCAGGTAGCTCTCCACCTGGAATTCAACATTAAAGTTGTAGCTGCGTCGTCCCTCCCGCAGCTCCCGGCCAAATTTTTCCCGCATGGCATCATCTGAAAGATAGGTGATATGGCCGAGCATGCGGGCCAGCATCAGTCCCCTCTTAGGAGAGGTATCCTGGTCATAAAAGTGGCCGCCATGAAAATCCGGGTCGGACAGGATCGCCTGGCGGGCAACCTCGTTAAAGCCGATATTTTGTGCTGAAAGGCGAGGGGCGGCTGCAATCAGCAGGGCGTGACGTAGTGACTTTGGATAGTCGATGGCCCACTGCATTGCCTGCATCCCGCCGAGACTACCCCCAATGACGGCAGCCCACTGCCCTATCCCCAGGTGTTGCATCAGGGCATGTTGGCTATTTACCCAGTCCTTGACGGTTACCAAAGGGAAGTCTGGCCCATATAGTCTGCCACTATTGGGGTTCAGGGTGTTGGGTCCAGAAGAGCCTTTACAGCCACCCAGATTATTTGGGCAGACAATAAAGAACCGGTTGCTATCGAATGGTTTGCCTGGGCCGATGTAGCTATCCCACCAACCTGGCTTTTTTTCATCTGCATGGTGGAAGCCAGCGGCATGATGGTCGCCCGAAAGGGCATGACAGATCAGCAGCGCATTGCTGCGATCCGCGTTCAATTCACCATATGTCTCATATACAAGCTTGTAGTTCGTTAGGGTGTGGCCACTCTCCAGGGAGATTGGCTGTTCGAACAGATGGCTGGTTGGAGTGACCAGGCCAACGGAATCTGCAGGAAATGGTTCTGGCATCGAATGTTCCGAGGTTGTGATCAGTGCAGTCTAATCACTGTCTCTGCAGGGTGCAATATGAATTGGCTATTAAGGGTGATCCGTCAGGCTGGCAGTAATGTTCCTCTGGGTTATGCAGAGTTGCACTAAGAGGCGTCAAGGCCGCCTACCAGGCGTGGCCCCTGTTGTTTCTCCTCGCTTAGCGACTGTTGGTCGTTCAGGGCAATATGCATGTTGCGTAGTAGAGTTAACTGCCGCAACACCGCCTGCTCCTGAGTTCCTAACTCAGTGATGCGTTCTTTTAGGGTGTTGCGCGAGCTGCTTATATTTTTTAGATCATTCAGGTGCTGCTCCATCCCTAATTTGTGCGCGTTGATCTGCTGTACCAGCGGTTCCAGGGATGATGACAGCCAGTTATCCACCTCTTGTCCTGACTGGAAGAAGATATCCCTGGCACGACTCACCATGGCGACAAAGAAGCGTTTAACTACAAAATGTTTCTCTGTCATGGTGGTCAGCGTGCTCTTGCGGAAGATATCAGCCTCTTGCTTCAGCAGGTCGAGGTCAACCCGATAACGCATGATAGAGAGCATGCCCGGCTGGGATACGGCAAAGCCATAATCATTCTGGAAGCGGCGGTAGATGCTGCGGATAAGTTTGCGCGCCTGTTCGCTCTGCTCTACCACTACCTGCATGTCTTTACTCATATCATCAAACAGCACCTGCATATTTGACTTAAGTCCCATAGTGGTCCAGTTGCCAGACATGTTTTTGTAACTCTTTCTGATTTTATTCTCCAGCCTTCCCATATTTAGTGCATGACGTAGCACCTCGGACTGCTCCAAAAGTACCTTGCGGCTGGCCTTAAAGCTGTTGACGTTACGCATGTAGTCGGCATGTTCCTGCCTGGCCTTTTCCAACATATGTTCGATCATGCTTTGGCTCTTACCGCGCAGCTGCTGTAGCTCTTGTAGCTGTTTTCTGGTGCGGTGCAGTTTGGTAGCAATCAGGCCGTAGCTGTTTTCCAGCATGTTGCTGACTTCGGAAGTGATGTTCTCCTGTACGATCTGTTGGCGTTTATCCAGAATGTTAACGGCAAGATAATCTTCCAGGGTTTTTAGTTCGCTCTTCTCCAGCAGCGCTTTGTCGTTACGCACCTTTGCCAACAGCCCCTTTTGGGCGGAGATCGGGAACACACTATCTTGGTCTATCCCTAGAATCTTGGCCGTAGAGTCGGTCTGCTGTCTGATGGTTGCGCTAATCCTGCTGTCGTCCAGCAGCTCGTCCCACAGGGTATCTATCTTGTTCAATACCACCATCAGCCCACGTCGCCGACTGCTATGGAAACCTTTGATATGGTGTTGCCATATCTCCAGATCGGTACGGGTAACCCCGGTGTCGGCCGCCAGCACAAACAGTACCGATTGAGCCGTTGGCAGCATGTTCAGTGTTAGCTCCGGCTCGCTTCCCAGTGCGTTGAGACCGGGCGTGTCCAGGATGGTAAGTCCCTGCTTCAGGAGTGGATGGGGAAAGCTGATAAGGGCGTGGCGCCAGCGTGGTATATCTACGTGGGTGGTTCTCTGAAGTGGCTCCAGGTGTTCATTCGGGTTGTACATCCCCAGCCGAACCGCCTCCTCCAGTGTGACCCGGCGGGTCTGCACCACCTCTTGCAGCGTCTCTTCCACCCGCGCAGCAGAGGATAGATCCAATGGGTAGTTTACCCACTGCTCGTTATCCTCCTTCAACTGCATCAGGCTTGCATCTTGCAGTCGGGTCTCAATCGGAAGCAGGCGTACATATGCCTGATCCGTTTTGTTGTCATAGAACAGCTCTGTGGGGCACATGGTAGTGCGGCCGGCAGATGATGGCAGCAGACGCTGTCCATATTCAGCAAAGAATATGGCATTTATGAGCTCGGTCTTGCCACGGGAGAATTCTGCCACAAAGGCGACGGTTATTCTGTCGCCCCGCAATCCTTCGATGCACTCATCAATCCGTTTTTCAGTCTGTTCACTATCGAGGCCAAACTTTTTCAACCATGCACGGTACTGGCCAACGGTCTGACCGAGTTTCGACTTCCACTGCTTATAGGCGTGGATCTGTTGATGTAGGCGCGACTCTTCCATAGATTACAGACCTTTTTTGAGGTGTGTGCGTCTAACTATATGCCAAAAAATTATAAAGTTACAATATTATTTTAATCATGAACTTTACATTCTGCGGTAAAATTCATGAAAAATACCGGATTTCCTCGATGGGATGCTTTTTTGGTGACTCGATTCTCACCAATTTGTAGCGTGCGCTCTTGCCGCTCTGCAGAGAGACGTGGGAGCGGTTTACTCCAAAGGCCTTGGCCAGAAAACGGAGCAGGTGGGCGTTGGCCTTACCCTCTACCGGGGGTGCGGTTATGCGTAGCTTAAAGTGGTCACCATGTGGGGCGACAAACTCATCCCGACTGGCGCGAGGCTGTACCTGCAACGAAAGCAGCAGGGCGTTGCCATCCCAATGGTACCAGTTGTTGCTATTCACCCAAAGGGGAAGTGGGTTAGAAGTCGTAGGGGTGGTAGTAACAGCATCTTGAGCAGGGTTAGCCCGATCAATACCACCATGGGTGACAGGTCGAGGCCAGACATTGGCGGTATCAGCCGCTGTGCCGGACGCAGCAGTGGGGCAGTCAGGGCGTAGAGCAGGCCAGATGCCGGACTGTAACTGCCTGGACTAATCCAGCTCATAATGACCTGGATAAAGATGGCGAACAGAAAGACATTGATAGTGAGTGCGAGCAGTTCCGGGATGGCCCATGCTAGTGGCAGCAGAGGGGTCCAGTTGATGCCCATAATTGCGGCGATCAGCCACAGCTCAACTCCCTTTAGCAGCCACATCAGCAGCAGGGAGGAACTATCGATCCCGCCGACGGATGGGATGATACGGCGTAGCGGGCGCAGTACCGGGGTTGTCACCTTCACTATAAATTGTGAAATGGGATTGTAGAAGTCGGCCTTTACCAGCTGCAGGATAAAACGGAGCATGACCGCCAGGATGTAGGCCCCAAACAGCACCTGAATCAGAAATACCATTGGGTTGGTGAAGTAGCTATTCTCCATTAGATTTGTCCAGGAGTTGGGACAGCTCCACCGAGCGGTTACAGGCATCCTGCACCGCCTGGCCAAACAGCTGGCGCAGCTCGCCGTTTTCCAGGGTCTGTAGCGCCCTCTCTGTAGTACCGCCGGGCGAGGTCACATGTTGCCGCAGGGTGGCCGGTCCAACCGAGCTCTCTATGGCCATGCGGGCAGCCCCCAAGGCAGTCTGCATAGTGAGCAGACGGGCGCTGTCTGCGGGCAGCCCCAATTTGATTGCGGCCTCTTCCATCGCCTCCATGACCAGGAAGAAATAGGCCGGGCCGCTGCCAGAGAGCGCGGTAACCACATCCAGTAGTCCCTCATCCTCTACCCAGCGGGTCAGGCCAACCGCCCTGAGGATCGACTCAGCAGTATCTCTGTCCGCGTCAGATATTCCTGGTTCGGCATGCAGCACGGTGGCGCCGGCCTGGATCATGGCTGGGGTGTTGGGCATTGTACGTATCAGGGTGACATCACCGCCCAGCCACCGCTGGATGGTTTTCTCCCTGATGCCTGCGGCTATGGAGATGACCAGAGGTTGTCGCTTGCGGATCTCCTCTGCCAGACCGTAAGCCACCTGCTCCAGAACCTGGGGTTTGACCGCCAGTACTACTACATCGGCTACTGCTACCGCCTTACTGTTATCGCTGGTTATGCGCACGCCACAGCGGGCCGCCAGGGCGGCCAGTTTGTCACTATCAAGATCACTGGCCCATATAAGAGATGGATCATAGCCATCAGCAACCAGTCCACTAATGAGGCTGGAGGCCATATTGCCGCAGCCGATAAAGGCGATGGTCTGTTTTGACATATCTCGCATTGTATTCATAGTCTACTCAACGGTTGGATAACAGAGATCATAACCGAAAGAGAGTGGATCAGCGACTCCGTGGCCCAAAGATGGCTGTGCCTACGCGTATAATAGTTGCCCCCTCTGCGATAGCTGCCTCAAGGTCAGCGGACATCCCCATAGAGAGTGTCTCCAGGGGTAGTTCCGGGGTGGCGATCTGGTCGCGCAACTCTCGCAGTATGCGAAACGGGCGGCGCTGTTCCTCCAATTCTGTTGCCGGGGCAGGTAGGGTCATGAGACCACATAGCTGCAACCTTGGTAGCTGCTGTATCTCCTGAATCAGTTCGGTACTCTGCTGCAGGGAGATGCCCCCTTTACTTGCCTCTGCGTCGATATTGATCTGGAGACAGATATTAAGCGGGGGCAGTGTTGTCGGACGCTGCTCATTTAGGCGTTGCGCCTGTTTCAGTGTGTCCACGCTATGTACCCAGTGGAAGTTTTCCGCTATGAGTTTGGTCTTATTGCTCTGCACACGACCGATGAAGTGCCATTCGATATCTATGTCCTTGAGCTGCTCAATCTTATCGATCGCCTCCTGCAGGTAGCTCTCACCAAAGCGGTTCTGGCCGGCACTGAATGCCTCTCTTATCTCTTCTGCCGGACGAGTCTTGCTTACCGCCAGGAGTTGCACCGATCCAGCAGGGCGGGCATATTGTTGCATAGCAGCATTGATTCGCTGTTGCAGAGCGGCAAGACGGGTCTGGATGGGACTCATGGTTAAAGTTGTCTCCGTTTGTCTATACTATGTGTTTGTAGAGCCAAAACGTGCTGCGTTACCGTTTTTTTAGGGCTGAAACGCTGGCTGTTACACCCTTATAAGTAGATACTATTAAGAGGACACAAGGCAGAGGACACTCAGGGTAAGTGTATAGCGGCTAAATGCTGCCTGCCTTGTTTTCTTTTGAGCGATTATAGTCTCTTCCCAATGTCGGAGGTAGTGGATGGATATTGCCGAGTTACTTGCCTTTAGCGTCAAACATGACGCCTCAGACCTGCACCTCTCCTCGGGGTTGCCCCCGATGATCCGGGTAGATGGTGATATCCGGAGGATCAATGTCGCAGCATTGGATCATAAGACGGTACATGGGCTTGTCTATGACATTATGAATGACAAGCAGCGCAAGGACTATGAGGAGTTTTTTGAGACTGACTTTTCATTTGAAATCCCTGGACTGGCCCGTTTCAGGGTCAACGCCTTCAAGCAGGATCGTGGTGCCAGTGCGGTATTTCGTACCATCCCGTCAAAGGTTCTCACCCTGGAGGATCTGGGCTGTCCTGAGACATTCAAGAGTATTGTGGATGTTCCTCGTGGGTTGGTGTTGGTAACCGGGCCAACAGGTTCCGGTAAGTCGACCACCCTTGCGGCCATGATGGACTATAAGAATGACAACGACTATGCCCATATTCTGACAATTGAAGACCCGATCGAATTTGTCCATCAGAGCAAGAAGTGCCTGATCAACCAGCGTGAAGTGCACCGTGACACCCTTGGGTTTTCTGAGGCGCTACGCTCAGCACTGCGCGAGGATCCGGATATTATTCTGGTTGGTGAGTTGCGTGATCTGGAGACCATCCGTTTGGCCCTTACTGCCGCAGAGACTGGTCATCTGGTGTTTGGAACCCTGCATACCAGCTCAGCGGCCAAGACAATTGACCGTATGATCGATGTCTTTCCTGCTGGTGAGAAGGCCATGGTGCGTTCCATGTTGTCAGAGTCTCTGCGAGCGGTAGTTGCCCAGACCCTGATGAAGAAGATCGGCGGCGGACGGACTGCCGCATGGGAGATCATGATTGGTACCCCAGCAATCCGTAACCTTATCCGGGAGGATAAGGTGGCACAGATGTACTCTGCCATTCAGACAGGGCAGGCGACTGGCATGCAGACTTTGGATCAGCATCTACAGGCACTGGTGAAGCGCGGTATGATCAGTCGACTTGATGCGCGTACCAAGGCCGCGGACAAAACTATTTTTGGCCAATGATTTTAAGTACAAAGTATAAGCGGAGATAAGTATGGATTTTAAAGGCCTGTTAAAACTGATGGTAGATAAGGATGCCTCGGATCTTTTTATTACTGTTGGTGTACCACCAAGCATCAAGGTACATGGGCATGTCATGCCGGCCGTCAAGGGGAAGATGAGCGCAGAGCAGACCAGGGAGCTGGCGTATAGTTTGATGTCACCGGCTCAGCGTGAGGAATTTATTAATACCAATGAGTGTAACTTTGCGGTGGGGGAGAAGGGTATTGGCCGCTTCCGGGTAAGCGCGTTTGTTCAGCGTGATTCTGTAGGTATGGTGTTGCGGCGTATTGAGAGCCGCATTCCAGAGATAGAAGAACTACTGTTGCCGCCCATCATTGAGGATCTAGCCATGACCAAACGTGGGCTGGTGATCTTCGTTGGAGCCACCGGTACCGGTAAATCTACCTCACTGGCCGCTATGCTTGGCTATCGCAATCGTAACAGTAGCGGACATATTGTCACCATTGAGGATCCGGTCGAGTTCACCCACTCCCATGCTGGCTGCATTGTGACGCAACGAGAGGTGGGGATAGATACCGAGTCGTATGAGGTGGCCCTGAAGAACACCCTGCGCCAGGCCCCGGATGTGATCCTGATCGGTGAGATTCGCACTAGAGAGACCATGGATCATGCCATCGCCTTTGCCGAAACCGGACATCTCTGTCTTTCCACCCTGCATGCCAACAACGCCAACCAGGCACTCGATCGTATCATCAACTTCTTCCCTGAGGATCGACATCCCCAGGTATTTATGGATCTCTCGCTTAACTTGCGTGGCATAGTGGCGCAGCAGCTTATACGGCGACCAGACGGGAAGAGCAGGCGACCAGTGGTGGAGGTGTTGCTGAATACACCCCTGGCAGCAGATCTGATCCGTAAAGGGGAGATACACAAGCTCAAGGAGCTGATGAAACGCTCCACCGAGCAAGGAATGGTGGCCTTTGATCAGGCGCTATTCAACCTCTATCAGGAGGGTGAGATAACCCTGGATGATGCCTTGTTGCATGCTGACTCTGCCAACGAGGTGCGTCTCATGATCAAGCTGGGTAGTGGTGATCTGGATAAGTTTTCATCCAAGATGGAAGATATATCGCTGATCGGAGGGGATGATCTGTAGTACCCCTCAGATTCTAATTCAGGGGTAGGGTAGGCTCGTTGAATCTTCAGGCTTGGGGCCGTAGTGAGATTTGCGGGTGGCCTGCTAGGGGAATATCTGTTTGGCGGCAAATACCGGGCCATCTACACAGACCCGCCGCATGCTGGTACCACTATCTTCTTCCACCGCCACCACACAGCCGGCGCAGGCACCAACCCCACACGCCATAAACTCCTCCAGTGAAACCTGACATGGGAGCCCGCGTTCACTGGCAATAGCTGCTACTGCGGCCAGCATTGGGTGCGGGCCACAGGCAAATATTTCCACCTCCAGACGCGTCTTCTCATCCAGTGAGTCGATCCAGTGGCGCGCCAGGTCGGTGACAAATCCCTGGAAGCAACCGGCAAAATCCTGCTGGCTGGCAAGGCGGCTTGGAACCCCCCACTCTTCGAGTAGTGGCATGGCCGCAGTCGCTTCTGGCGGTATCCCAGGTAGTTGCATGGATGCGGTAGTGGGCGCAAAGGGAAAAGGCACCTCTGAACCAAACAGCGCAAGTGGCTGGAAGGCGTTGTTGTTACCTAGCTCCTGGGCCAGGAATATCATCGGCGGCATCCCTACGCCGCCGCCAATCAGCAGTGGCCTGGGGCGCGCTTTGTGTAGCTGGAACGGGGTGCCGATAGGCCCCAGCAGGCTAAGCTGTTCCCCTGGCTCGCGCGCAGCCAACAGTTGAGTGCCAGCGCCAACAATATTGTATAGCAGCTCTATCCAGCCAGCGTCAGCAGAGACGCGCATGATAGAGAGAGGACGTCTTAGTGGGCGGCTGGGATCGCACTGAAGGTGGACAAAGTTACCGGCCCTGGCGCTGGCTGCACACTCGGGGGCCGCTAGTCGCAGCAGCCGTTGTCCGCCGGCAAATGGTTGGTGCGAGAGGATCTCTGCCTGCTCAAGAGAGATGGTTTCTCGTTGGGATCTGTTCTGCTGGGGCATAGGATTGATCAACCTGCGTAGACTATGCGTCCCTGCAAGATGGTGTGGGTTACCCGGCCATGGAACTCGTGGTTGAGAAAGGGGGTATTTTGGCCGAGGCTGATCATCTCTGCGGGATCAAGTATCCAGCTCTGTTCCTGGGCGAAGATACAGACGTCCGCACTGGAGCCAACCCCGAGACGGCCCAGCGGGAGACCAAGGATATCGGCCGGCCCTGAGGTGATCCTGGCGATGGCCTGTGGCAGGGTCAGGATCCCCTCTTGTACCAGCTTTAGGGTTAGAGCAAGCATGGTCTCCAGGGCTGATATGCCTGGAGCCGT
Organism: Sedimenticolaceae bacterium; assembly: GCA_050304615.1. Taxonomy (GTDB): domain Bacteria; phylum Pseudomonadota; class Gammaproteobacteria; order Chromatiales; family Chromatiaceae; genus CBFDBF01. The sequence continues at coordinate 60,631 of JBNLDW010000003.1, read as the reverse complement.
AGCGGGGAATGGCGCCTCCTTGGCATCGGGATCATGTGGCTGGTGATCTGAGCAGATGGCGCTGATAGTGCCATCTGCTACCCCTTGGCGCAGGGTGTCGCGGTCGTGCAGACTGCGGAGTGGAGGGGCCAGGTGGCAGTTACTATTAAAATTGATCAGATCCATTTCGGTCAGGTGCAGTTGGTGGGCCGCAACATCTGCGGTAACCGCCAGCCCATCACTAAGGGCGCGCTCCATGATCTGTACCGCAGTAGCGGTAGAGAGGCCGCGAAAGTGGACATGGCAGCCGGTATGGGCGGCCAGGGCAATATCTCTGCCCAGGGCTACGGTCTCTGCGGCCTCGGGTATACCCGGTAGTCCCATTCTAGTACTGATAGGCCCCTCGTGGGCGCAGCCGCCAGCGCTCAGGAATTGATCTTCAGGTGGAAGCATGGCGGTGATGCCAAAAGTGGCCGCATACTCCAGGGCGCGCCGTTCTACCAGGGTGTTGGCCAGAGGTTTACGCCCATTGCTCAGGGCGACGCATCCGGCCTTTTGCAGGGCCGCCATTTCAGCTAGCTCAACCCCCTGCAGGCCCTTGGTGAGTGCCCCGATGGGCAGTACCCTGGCGTGGCCAAATTTCTGGGCCCGGTGTTTGATCATGCTGGCCACCGCCGGGGTGTCAATTACCGGATCGGTGTCTGGTGGACAACAGAGGGTGGTGATGCCGCTTTTTGCCGCCGCCGCAGTCTCGCTGGCTATGGTGGCCTTATGCTCCTGTCCCGGCTCCCGTAGGTGCGCACATAGATCCACCAGGCCGGGGCAGACAACCTGGTTACTGGCATCGATAGTAGTTTCGGCCACAAAGCCTTTTGGGGCCTTGCCGATAGCGCAGATCTTGCCGGCATCGATAAAGATATCGCTGTTCTGGTCGATCTGGTTGGCCGGGTCGATGAGGTGGCCGTTGATTATCTCTATACTACTCATCGTTACCTGACTCCATATTCCAGCGTTCGCATCGTCATAGACATGACCGCCATACGGACGGCAATACCAAAACTCACCTGCTGCAGGATTACCGAACGTGGCCCATCCGCCACCTGTGAATCCATCTCTACCCCGCGATTGATTGGGCCGGGGTGCATCACGATGGCATCCTGTTTGGCAGCCCGCAGGCGCTCATCGGTCAAGCCGTAGAGCTGGAAATATTCGTGCTCACTGGGGAGTAGGGCGCTATCCATACGCTCTTTTTGTAGCCGTAGCATGATTATGACGTCCACATCTCTGATCCCCTCTTCCAGGTCGTGGAATAGCTCTACCCCTAGACTGGCCACATCCGATGGCAACAGGGTGTGGGGGGCGACAACACGTACCTCGGCGGCCCCCAGGGTGTTGAGTGCCAAAATCTGGGAACGAGCCACCCGTGAGTGTAGGATGTCACCGACGATGGCCACACGCAGACCGGCAATATCCCCTTTGTGCCGCCGGATAGTAAACATATCCAGCATCGCCTGGGTGGGGTGTGCATGGCGGCCATCACCAGCGTTTATGACGCTGATATGGGGGGCCGCGTGCTGGGCTATAAAGTGGGCGGCACCACTATCCGGATGGCGCACCACAAACATATCGACATGCATCGCCTCCAGATTGCGCAGGGTGTCTAGTAGAGTCTCGCCTTTGCTGGTGGAAGATGTGTTGACATTCAGGCTAAGGACGTCCGCCGACAATCGCTTGGCGGCAAGTTCAAAGGTGGTGCGGGTGCGGGTACTTGTCTCAAAGAAGAGGTTGGTGATTACCTTGCCACGCAGCAGTGGAACTTTCTTTACCGTGCGTTCGGAGACGCCGGTGAAGGACTCGGCGGCGTCCAGGATGGCGGTCAGTAACTCTCTGCTGAGACCATCAATAGTTAGGAAATGGTGGAGCCGTCCATTCTCATCGAGCTGGATGTTCTCTCTCTCTAGCCCTGTGCTTACGCTGCTGTTCAGCCCTAAACTCCCCATATATACCCCGAGCCAATTCGAACAAGTTTAGCATAGTAAAGTCGTGAATAGTAACAGTTACAACAACTCTGTCGGCTGTGGTAGTCCTGATGGTTATGCAGCAGGTTTCGTCCTATCGTACCTGTTGCTTGGACTCACCAATGACCAGACTCAACGAATCTGGGCCGGTGAGGGTAATGTGTTGCGCTGCCTCCAATGGAGGGGTTATCCCAACTACATTGGGTTCTATCGGCAGCTCCCTACCGCCACGTTCAACCAGGGTTGCCAGGATAATGGAGGCTGGACGTCCGTAGTCAAATATCTCGTTCATGGCGGCACGAATGGTGCGTCCGGTCTGGAGCACGTCATCTACCAGGATGATGTGCTGCTCATCCAGGGTGAAGGGGATGGAGGAGGGGCGCACCTGAGGGTTCATGCCGATACGGGTGAAATCGTCTCGATAGAAGGATATATCAAGTGTGCCTAGAGGCTCTTTGATTGCAAGCCGCTGGTGTAGCCGTGTGGCCAACCAGGCTCCACCAGTATGGATGCCAAGCATAACCGGGTTGGAGATGTTATGGCTTTTAAGATGATCCTTGAGTGCCTGGGCCATCTCATCTATCAGGTCCCCGATCTCATGGTCTTGCATGTATGTTTTCACTTAAAGGTCCTTTAAAAAGGTCTCTAGTATTAATTTGGCGGCGATCGCATCTAGCTCTTCGATTTTCTTGGGGCGTCTACCAAGCTCCTCCTTTGCTGCTAACGAAGTGAGTCGCTCATCCACTAGATGGATGGGTAGATGGTAACGCCCTTCCAGTTGGCGCGCAAAGCGGTGCGCGCGTACGGCGATTTCTGCTTCAGTATCATCCATATTGTAAGGGATGCCAACCACCAGAGCCTCAGGTTCCCACTCTGCTAACAGGCGGGTTATGCCATCCCAATCTGGCCGCTGCTGTACTGCCCGTAGGGTCTCTAGCGGTGTTGCCGTAGCAGTCAGGGTTTGTCCCACGGCGATTCCGATTTTGGCTGGGCCATAGTCGAAGCCTAGTAGTGTACCCACGGCTATGTCCGCAGGATTCTGGCTGCCCGGCAGATAGACCCAAGGTCAAGCATGTCCTGCCTCGGTGGAGATTAGATTCAGATCTACCCCCAGCAGTTTGGCCGCAGCCCGCCAGCGCTGTTCTGGTGGAGTGTGAAAAAGAATCTGATGGTTGGCCGGGCCACTAAGCCAGACGTTGCTAGCAATCTCCTGCTCCAGTTGGCCACTGCCCCAGCCGGCATAACCGAGTGCGATCAGGTGCTCTTCCGGGCCCTCTCCGTTTATGATCGATTGCAGGATGTCACGGGAGGTAGTGATGCTGATCTGAGGCATGATATGGAGGGTAGAGTCCCAATCTCGCTGGTCGCCATGCAGAACAAAGCCCCTCTCTGGTTGGATTGGGCCACCTATATATATCTGCTCACTACCGCCCTTTGGGCTAGGCTCGACGATATCCATCTGCTCAAGGATATCGTACAGTTGCAGGCTGGTGGGGCGGTTGATTATGATCCCCATTGCTCCCTGTTCATTGTGCTCGCAGATGTAGGTTGCCGTATGCGCGAAATTGTCATCGTGTAGCCCCGGCATGGCGATCAGCAGTTGATTGGTTAGATTTGAGCTGTTATTCATAAGGTAACACTATTTGGCAAGTAGTCGGTTGTTGCTGAGGAACTGCCAGGTTCTGGTGATATCAAGGACATCTGTCTCCTTACGTATTTCGGCCGGGAATGGGGCATAGGGTGATGCCAGTTTGACTATACGTACGGCCGCATCATCCAGTAGCTTATGACCGGAAGAGCGGCGCACCCACACATTGATTATAGTGCCATCTGGCCGTAGTGCTACATGCAGTATCAGACTGCCATGCAGGCGTTGACGTCTGGCCTCATCCGGATAGTTTAGGTTGCCGACACGCTCTACCTTGCGCTTCCATGCATCGAGGTAACTGGCATACTTGTACTCTTTGGTGCGGGCGCTTATGTGTTTGTGTCTGGGGCGCTTGGCATAGGCCTCTGTCTTACGGTCTAGCTCGGCGGTAAGTCGGCTTATCTCCTGATTAGTGCTGGCCAGGATCTGGGCAACATTCACTCTCCTGTTGCGGGGTGGAGTGGGCCGGTTTGCCGGGTCATGAGCCACCTTCTGCTCGCTCGGCTTAGCGATGGATAACACCCGACGTACGGGTGGTTTGTTCGGTTGTGGTGGTGGAGTGAGTGGCATGTTTCTCACTGCCTGCCTCTTTGCCTCTTGATCGGTAAGAATTGGGGTCTCGGTCTTGGGGCGCATTACCTGTTGTTCTTCTCCGCCACCCTCTTGGTTAGTCTGGGCCAGAAAGTCGGCCTCATCCGGTTCTTTGTCCGCGGCCCTGTTTTGTACCACCATAATATCCAGAGTGCGGTCGGCGGGTGGCTGGTTGGCCCTATCCTCAAGGGAAAAACTGATCCCCAGAATGGCAACGGCATGCACCGCCCCAGCAAAAAAGAGGGTGAGACCTATGCGGTCGAAGTGGGAGATTTGGCCAGTGGCACTCACTGTAGCTTTGTCCCGATGTTTAGTGGCAGGCTTATCTTTATCGGGTGGCTGCTGTCTACCAGTTGAAGACGCCGCTGCATGGCAGGGTTCATATGGAGCGTCCCCTCCGAGTCGATGAGTAGTACATAACCTATTTTCATCGCTTGTGCTACTTGGTGCCACTGTTTCGGACCAGCAATAAACAGCGCAGTCGCCGCCGCATCGGCGGTAACGGCATCGCTGTGTATCACCGTTATAGATGCCGTGCCGGTAGCTGGGTAACCACTACGCGGATCAATTATGTGGTGATAGCGTTTACCCTCCCAAATAAAGTTACGCTCGTAATCACCAGAAGTGAAGATGCTCTCATCACCATCCACCTCAATGCTACCAACTACGCCTTTGCCATCGGCACTACGAATGGCTATCCGCCATGGGCGGTTGCCATTCATCCCGATGGCCCGCAGATCTCCTCCGGCGTTGACGATGGCATTGTTAATGCCAAGCTTGCGTAGATGCTGGATTGCTAGATCAATGCCATAGCCCTTGCCAAAGGCACCAAAATCAAGTTTTACCGCTGGGTTAGAGCAATGCAGTTTATCCCCATCCAGGCGGATATCATCCATCTGCGGGTTTTGTTGCAGCAGGCGATCTATATCCTGTTGTGATGGTGGTCGCTGGCCTGAAGGGTCATCCCGGTGAAACCCCCAGGCATCTATAAGGTGGCCGATCGCCGGATTGAACAGGCGGTTGCTGGCCAGTGATAGCTGCTGACCTAGGCGGATGAGCGGTAGCACCTCCGATGGTGCGGTGAAGCTATCGCCAGCAGAGATCTGTCTGTTGGTATATCCCAGAGGACCCGGATCCCAGGCGTGCCATGCCTTATGCATCTCGGCAAAGTCCTGTTCGATGGCGGCAATGGCACTCTCTGCCCTATCCCTAGGGACGCCGGCTATGCTGACGTCATTCAGGGTGCCAAAGGCGAGAAACCGGGCAGAGACAACCGGATCGACCTGTGTGCAGCTTGCCAGCATGGAGAGCGGCAACAAAATGGCGATACCGATCAATGCCTTTAGGGTAGCCGTCATAGGTTGATCTTCTCCTCCATTCGATCAAGCAACTGGGCGCTGATGTTGAGGTCAAACTGGCTATCCAGTTCACGCACACAGGTGGGGCTGGTTATATTAATCTCGGTCAGATAGTCCCCGATCACATCTAGCCCGGCAAAGAGGATGCCGCGGCGTTTAAGCTCCGGCCCCACCTCGCCTGCAATCCACCTATCTTGGTCGGACAGCGGCACCCCCGTTCCAGTTCCTCCAGCCGCCAGATTGCCGCGTAGTTCTCCCTTTTGGGGGATGCGGGCCAGGGCGTAGGGGATTGGTTCGCCATCCACCATAATTATCCTTTTGTCGCCACTACTGATCTCTGGCAGGAAACGCTGCGCCATGATCTGACGGCTTCCATTTGCACTTAGGGTCTCTATGGTGACGTTGGTGTTGAGGTCACCCTGGATGATGCGGAATATGGAGCTTCCGCCCATTCCGTCGAGTGGCTTCAGGATAATATCTCCCTGCTCCTGCAGAAATTCTACAATTCTGGCATGACTGCGGCTGACCAGGGTAGGTGGGCAGCACTGAGGAAACCATGCGGTAAAGAGTTTTTCATTGGCGTCCCGCAGGCTCCCTGGGCGGTTGACTACCAGGGTGCCGCGCTGCTCTGCCAGATCAAGCAGGTAGGTGGAATAGATGTATTCCATATCAAACGGTGGGTCTTTACGCATCAGGATGGTATGCAGGCTGTCCAGCGGGGCCTCCTGATCTCTGCTAAATTTAAACCAGTCATCCTGATTATCACTGACCTGCATTTGGCGCATGCGGGCATAGCTGCGACCGTCACGCATGAAGAGGTCGCCCTGCTCCATATACCAGAGGTCCCAGCCTCGTGCCTGGGCCTCCAATAGGATGGCGAAAGTGGAGTCCTTTTTGATGGTTATGGTGGAGATTGGATCCATCACCACACCAGCAGAAATATTCATGCTGTTATGATACCTGACCAGATCGATCTAGGGGTAAGAAAAAACGCCCATCAGTGGGAATAAAAAGTGACTTTAGGCCCATTTTTGGAATTACTGGATGATGATGAATGTTCCAGTATGATCAATGGTTTGTTGCAGAAATTTAATTCAATTGCTATGGTTGATAGCTATACTTAGTATCATTGTTTATGGGTTGTTGTGGAGATGGAATATAGTGGCGCACAGTGATGTTGACCTGACTGGTCTTAAGGTTATGGTGATCGATGATAGCAAGACCATTCGGCGGACGGCAGAGAGCCTGCTGAAAAAGGTGGGGTGCGAGGTATTGACCGCGATAGATGGGTTCGACGCATTAGCAATTATTGCGGATAGTCGTCCTGATATCATCTTTGTGGACATCATGATGCCACGGCTGGATGGTTACCAAACCTGTGCGCTGATCAAGAACAATGATGAGTTTAAGCGGACCCCGGTCATTATGTTGTCGAGTAAAGATGGGTTGTTTGATCGGGCGCGGGGAAGGATAGTGGGTTCGGAACAGTATCTTACTAAGCCGTTCACCAAGGATGAGCTACTCGGCGCAATTATGAGGCATAGTGCTGCAGTTGCTTGAGTGACAGGAGCGTGTTTCTTTAACAGGCAGGGAGGCGTGTATTAGTGTTCAGATTTTTTACCAACCATTTTATCGGGAGGCGTATGAAAGATCCTGCTGACAAGAGCTATGTAATAGCCTCTGAGGGAACAAACTCTCAGAAAGTAGAGGGTGCGACTATCCTAGTCGTCGATGACTCTCCAACGGAGCTATATATACTTAAAGGGATCTTAGAAGAGGCTGGTTATGGTGTTATCACGGCTGGTGATGGCGAATCAGGGGTGGAGCGTGCACTGAGCGAGAAACCTGCCCTAATCTTGATGGATGTGGTTATGCCTGGGATGAATGGCTTCCAGGCAACGCGTAAATTGAGCAAAGATCCGGAGACCTCAGGGATCCCTATTATTGTGGTTACCACCAAAGATCAGGAGACCGATCGTACTTGGGGTATGCGACAGGGGGCAAAGGAGTACTTAGTCAAGCCGGTGGCAGCCGCAGAGTTGCTGCATAAGGTTGAGTCGTTGCTCGCCTCTTGATCACAACTGTTATAAAGAGATAGATAGTGGTCAATAAATCAAAAAAGATGCTACGGTTGTTGCAGGATATGGAAAGTCGCAGCCAGGAGCACACCTCTGGATTGCCTCAGGATGATGAGTTGGTTGAGACGTGGGAGGGGGTACTTATATCGGTGGTCGGCGAGCATATGGCCACCCCTTTGCACGAAGTGAAAGAGATCCTTAATTTTCCTGCTGTCACCACCCCAGTTCCTGGAGCTAAACCATGGGTTAAAGGGGTGGCTAATGTGCGCGGTAATCTGCTCCCAATAATGGATTTGCAGCTCTACCTGGGGGGAGATCCTATTGTGGCTGGGCATCGCACCAAGGTGTTGGTTATAGATTACGAAGGGTTGTTTGCTGGACTGATGGTTGCCGATGTCCTTGGAATGAAGCATTTCCCCAAAGATCGATACACTAATACTGTCGGCCCGACTGGCCCCATAGAAAAATATCTGCAGGGTGGGTTTAAGCTGGAGGATGAGGTCTGGCCGCTATTCAGTATGTGTATGTTGGCGGAAGATCCTGAGTTTCAGGTTGCTGCGGCCTGAATGCGTGGTTAGTGCAGTTTGTAGCTTTGAGGTTTGGGTTTCATGGGATCTCTGCATATTGCAGGGCACACATCGCGCTTGTAATAGCTTGCTATGGTGAAGGATTACAACACAGAAGCCGGGTGTCATAGAGGTAAAACTACGAGTTTATGAGTTCATATAAATATCAAAGGCTCCTTAAATTAATCTGTATCAAGACGCTTTTTCGGGAGAATTAGCACAATGAAAACAAAACTTTTAAATATGGTGGGGGGATCCACATCCAGCAAGCTGGTTACGTTTCTGACGGTCTGCTTCTTGTTATCGATCCTTGCCGCTTTGGCAATTTTTGTCCACGTATCCAGCTGGGTTGGATATGAAGAGGCATACCTGCTACGGGCTTCAGAATTGCGGGTAGGGGCGGAGAGGGTTGCTAAATATGGACTTAAAGCAGCCAGTGGTGAGGAGGGTGCTTTCGCGCAGCTGGGGCAATCGAAGCTGGAATTTGAAAAAAATCTGCATGAACTGCGTAATGGTGTGCCGGGAGAAGGGGTGCCTCCAGTTCCCAATGAGTTGGGTCAGGAGATACAAAAGCTGGAGAAGAGCTGGATTAAGTTGCAACAAGATGCCACTGATATTGGCTCCAATAAAGAGGCCATTCTGTCGGTGCGTCAGTATGTGGATGCAATTACAAAAACAATACCTAAGCTGCAGGAGTTATCTCAAAATGCGGTCGATATTCTGGCGGCTTCCGGCGGTGAGCAGAATCAGCTGACGGCAGTTTCGCAGCAGTTGATGCTGGCGCAGCGTATTGATAAGAACGTATCCAGGGTGTTGCTTGGAGGTCAGACGACTGCGGGCGCAATCGATCAGTTCAGCCGCGATACAGACCGTTTTAAGCGAGTGCTGAACGGTCTGCTGAGAGGCAGTCAGCAGTTGGGGATCTCGCGTGTCATGAGCCTGGAAGCGGTCAATAAGTTGCGAGAAGTAGGGAAGTTGTTCGGCACTGTTGACGCGAATGCAGAGAAGCTCATAGAAACTACGCCACTACTACTGCCTGGCTTAGAGGCGGCTAGTACCGTGATTGCAGATTCGGATCTAACAAATGATGCCGCGGCAGAGTTGATCAAGGGGTTGGAGCAGTCACCTGGGCGGCTCTCTATCTTTGGTATTAAGGCTGGTCCTGGATTGGTGGCCCTGTTTGTTGTCTTGTCCGGTATATTCTTTGCGATTCGTAGTTATCTTATGTTGCAAGACGTGAGTCAACGAGAGTCTACCGTGAAGCAGCAGAATGAGCGTAACCAGCGCGCAATTCTGACACTTCTGGATGAGATGGGCGACCTTGCAGAGGGCGATCTGACGGTAACGGCAACTGTGACAGAGGACGTTACCGGCGCCATTGCTGACTCCATCAACTATGCTATTGAGGCCTTGCGCACCCTGGTAACGGCCATCAATAGTACTTCAGACAGGGTTTCATCATCAGCTCAAGAGAGCCGTGCCACGGCTATGCATTTGGCAGAGGCAAGTGAACATCAGGCGGATCAGATCCGAGAGGCAACCCGGGCCATAAAGCAGGTGGCCACTGCTATGCAACAGATGAGTAGCGATGCTGGCGAGTCGGCAGAGGTGGCCAAACACTCACTGGCGATTGCCGGTAAGGGTGGTGATATGGTGCGCCAGACAATAGCGGGTATGGATACTATCAGGGAGCAGATTCAGGAGACCTCTAAGAGGATTAAACGTCTCGGAGAGAGCTCCCAGGAGATTGGTGATATCGTGGAAATCATTGATGATATTGCTGATCAGACCAATATCCTGGCCCTGAATGCGGCCATGCAGGCGGCGATGGCCGGTGAGGCCGGGCGCGGGTTTGCGGTGGTTGCTGACGAGGTGCAGCGTCTTGCTGAGCGTTCTGGTAACGCTACCAAGCAGATCGAATCGCTGGTCAAAACCATTCAGTCGGACACCAATGAGGCGGTCGCCTCTATGGAGGCCACCACCAGTGAGGTTGTGGCCGGCGCCAAGCTGGCCGAGGCATCAGGTGAGGCCCTGTTGGAGATTGAGAACGTATCCAATCATATCTCGGAGGTAACCAGGAATATCGCCCAGTCGGCAAACGAGCAGACGCAGGCAACGGCCAAGATCGATGACACCATGAATGTGATTCAGGAGATTACTACTCAGACCCTGGATGGTACCAACCAGACAGCGGTATCTATTGGTAATCTTGCCGAGTTATCGGACGAGCTGCAGAGGTCGGTGGCTGGCTTCCATCTGCCGGATTAAGATGAAGCAAGTAATTTACGTGCATTACTACATGGGTAGCCACTGGATATGAGTGATACTCAAGACCACAGTAAGCTACGGTGGATCAAGGGTGAGCTTGATGCGACTATCGAGCAGGTGCACGCTGACCTTGAGAAGTACATGGAGGGTGCTGAAGACACTACCCTGATGGAGGGTTGTGTGGCCAAACTTCACCAGGTTTATGGGACTTTGCAAATGGTGCAGGCCTATGGTGCGGCCATGCTGGCAGAGGAGATGGAATTTGTAGCCAGAGACCTCTGTGATGGTGCAATAAACCAGGGCAGGGAAGATGCAGCGGAGGCGCTGTTACAAGGGGTACTAAAACTGCCAGACTATCTGGAGAAGATCCAGTCTGGTGGCAGAGACCACCCTATTATTATTTTACCCCTGCTGAATGATCTTCGAGCCTCCAGGGCTCAACCCCTGCTGTCTGAGGCAGCCCTGTTTGCCCCCGATCTGGAACAGCGTCTGCAAGATGGCGAGGTGGATGGGGATGAGAGCCTTCGACTCCCCAGGATGGCGCGTAAACTGCGCCACAAATATCATAAAGGCCTGCTCGACTGGTATCGTGAGACTGATCCAGTTGAGGGTGTTGCCAGTATATGCAGGGTATTGCATAAACTGGAAGACAATTCCGGAACAGAACAGGTAAGGCGGATGTTTCGTATGGCACGGGCCGCCTGTACTGTACCGACACATGGGGACAGGAGTGGCCCCAGTATTGCGATCAAACTGTTGCTCGGTCGAGTGGATCGAGAGATTAAGCGTATTATTGATGAAGGTGAGCTGCCGGTTGCCGAAGCCCCTGCCGTTGATGTGCAGAGAAATCTGCTCTACTACATCGCCAGCTCTCATACAGATGATGAACTTGCCCAAGAGCTAAAGCGGGAGTTTGGTCTTGATCGTGGTTACATCAGCCAAAACGAGATTACAGTTGGGCAGAAGGGGCTAGAGGCACCCAATGCAGAGGTGCTAGATACACTGCGTGAGGCGATTGGAGCCGATCTTGGCTCCATCAAGGACGAGTTGGACATTTTTCTACGCACCAATAGTGATAGTCCAGAACAACTGCTGTCATTGGAGCAACCGCTACGCAGGGTCGCTGATACTCTTGGTATGATCGGACAAGGCGCTATCGGTCAGCGGTTGAGACGCCAGGCCGAGAGTGTAAACAAGATCGGTAACTCCGGGGAGACCCCGGATGAAGCAGCTCTCATGGAGATGGCGGGCGATATAATTTTTGTCGAGACCTCTTTGGCCAACTTGACGACTACGGGATCAGCTACAGAGATACTAACCGGATGGGCAGCAGATGGGTCGGCAGCAGAGGAGGCCGCTCTAGATCTGCCGGCGGGTGAAACAGATCACTTGGTTGATTCAGTAATGCGCGAGGCACGCATTGATTTAGCCCACGTGAAAGAGTCGGTCGTAAGCTTCATTAAGACCCCGGACAAGATCAAGTTGTTGGCCGATGTGCCAGGCCGTTTTCGCTCTATCGCTGGCGCCTTTGAGATTCTGAAGTTGTTTGATGTCTCTGGTCTGTTAAGGGCGATGGCAGGTTATGTCGATAATGAGATCATAGTCAAAAACAGTGTCCCTGAGACAGGGCGCCTCAATGCCTTTGCCGATGCAGTAACCAGTATCGAGTTTTTTATGGAGGCGGTGGTAGAAGGTCGTGGTGTACATGATGAGATTCTAGACGTTGCGCGGGAGGCGTTGGTACGACTAGGAACAGAAGACGATCTAGTAGAGCCATCTGCGGACGATGCCGAAGAGACAACTCCGACGGCCGCACATGAGCCAGAGACGGCGCCACAGGCATCTGCAGACAAGCCATCGCTGGAAGATATAAGCCCCGAGATTCTGGATATCTTTATTGAGGAGGCGCGGGAAGAGCTGGAGGTAATTCGTGAGTATCTACCACGCTGGATGGCCAATCAGGAGGGGCAGCGTGACAGCCTGGTAACCTTTCGCCGCTCATTCCATACCCTAAAAGGGAGTGGACGCCTGGTTGGGGCAAAGGTTATTGGTGAGTTTGCCTGGTCCATAGAGAACCTACTTAACCGTGTTATAGACGAGACCCTGGTCGTGTCAGATGTAGTTCTTGAGTTGCTGGAACAGGTATTAACCGTTCTGCCTGAGCTAATCGATGCGCGTGAGGATGGGCGCGTCCCTGACGTTGATGTGCAGCCCATTATGGATCGGGCCTTTGAACTGGCCACGGCCACAGAGAAGGCAAGAGAAAGCAAGCCGGATCAGCGGCAGACTGAACAGACTTTTCCACTTGGGGAAGATGTGGATGAGGTGGCACAGGCGGTTGCACCTATATCCATGGATCCGGCACTGCTGGAGATATTCCGTAATGAGTCAACTACCCATTTGGATGTGATAAACCGGTTTTTGGATAGATATCGTGCCGGCGAGACGCGTAAGCTGGATAGTGAGATTACACGCGCGTACCACACCCTTCATGGTAGTGCCCATATGGCAGAGGTTGGCTCTATGGCGGCGCTTAGTGCGGCGCTTGAGGACTACCTCAATGATTTATTAGAACATGATCAACCGGCAGATGAGCAGCTGGTCGATCTGATCGATCGAAGTTCGGTGCAGATAGAGTCCATCCTCGATTGTATTAATGTTGAGGAGGCAGAGCTGCCAGATTGGAAGGGGTTGCTGGCGGATATTGAGAGACAGCATGCGGCCCTCCATCAGGATGCAGGGGAGATCATTGAGGCCTTGCCTCTAGAGCAAGAGGATATATCTCTTGAAGAGCTTTCTATAGAGGGAGCGGAAGAGGTCATAGAGGCGTTACCGCTGGATCAAGAGGATGTGTCACTGGATGAGCTCTCTATTGAAGATGCGGAGGAGGCCATAGAGGCCATGCCGCTGGAGCAGGCTGCTTCCCCAGAAGAGTCAGTTGCAGAAGAGCAGACGTTTGAACTGCCGTCATCACGTCCAAAGGTCGCGGTAGATGCCAATCCTGAGCAAGAGCTGGCGGAGATCTTCTTGGAAGAGGCGGTAGAGTTGATGGATAGTATCGATAGCGCTTTGAACGAATGGAGTGATAATCCAGCTAATCTGGCCCCGGTAGAAGAGCTACAAAGAATCCTGCATACCCTGAAGGGTGGCGCCAGACTGGCCGGTATTGGAGCGATTGGCGATCTTAGCCACTCCTTCGAATCACTCTTGGAGGTGATTGGCCAGCATGAGGTCGCTGCCTCCAAGGGTATGTATATATTCTCTCAGAGTGTTGCTGACCGGTTGATGAATCAGGTCGAAGAGGTGCGTGAGCATGGTTCTGCTTCTGCCGCAGAAGGGCTGATTCCTCAGCTAGAGGGTTTGCTGTCTGGAACACTTCAGGTCAATCCTGAGAGTGGCACTATTGAGGAGCTGGAAGATCTGGAACTGGAGATAGTTGCAGAAGAGCCTGTAGAAGCTGAACAAAATGAGCAGCACGCTACAGAAGATGAGGCGATAGAGGACGAGAAGGTAAAGGATGAGGGCGTAGAGGATGAAGAGGATGAGGAGGATGAGGAGGATGAAGAGGTAGAAGAGGTAGAAGAGGACCTTTTAGAGGATAGCGCGAGCACAGAGGAAAAGTCGCCTCCCCCCCCTTTTTTGTCGATTCCTGACAAGGCGCCAATGCCTGCCGTATCTGGAGAGTTGATCCCGCCAGAGGCTGAGGTTACACCGCAGCACGCCAGGCAACAACCAGGGGGTAATCAGCTGCGGGTCAACTCTGACCTTATGGATAAACTGGTTAATAATGCCGGTGAGATTAGTATATTTCGTTCCCGCCTGGAACAGCAGAATGGTGCCCTTGGGTTCAACCTGGATGAGCTGCAACAGACCGTAGATCGGTTACGTAATCAGCTGCGGCAACTGGAGATTGAGACCGAGACGCAGATCCTGTTTCGTTATGACCGTGAGCAGGTGGATAGCGGCTCTAAGGCAGAGAAGTTTGATCCTCTGGAGCTGGATAGGTTCTCTAACATGCAGCAGTTGTCACGCGGGTTGATGGAGACTGTTGGGGACTTGACCAGTATCAATGAGTTACTGGATGAGGAGCAGAGAGAGACCGAGACACTGCTGTTACAACAGTCACGTGTCGCGACAGATCTGCAGGATGGCTTGCTCCGCACCCGTATGGTCTCATTTGGTCAGTTGTTGCCCCGTCTGCGACGTCTGGTGCGCCAGACCTGCCGCTCCTTGAAGAAACATGCCGAGCTGGAGATTGTGGGTGAAGGTATGGAGCTGGATCGCAGCATCCTGGATAGGATGACGGCCCCACTAGAACACCTGCTCCGCAACGCTATATCGCACGGTATTGAATCACCTGAGATACGCCAGGAGAACGGCAAGGATGAAGATGGGCGGGTGACCTTGAATTTGTCGCGTGAAGGCAACAGTGTGGTAATCACCCTTAGCGATGATGGTGCAGGTCTGGATATGGATGCCATCCGCACACGGGCTATGAAGTTGGGTCTGCTAGCAGAGGGGGCAGAGATCACCGATGACGAGCTGGTGCAGTTTATTCTGGATCACGGGTTCAGTACGGCGGATGAGGTAAGCCAGATATCCGGTCGTGGTGTTGGCCTTGATGTGGTTGCCAGTGAGGTCAAGCAGCTCGGCGGCTCGCTGGATATTCAGTCCACCCCAGGCACGGGAACCACCTTTATTATTACCCTTCCATTGACGCTGGCAATCACTGAAGCATTATTGCTACAACTGGGTAAAGATACTTATGCGGTACCCCATAATGGTGTCGAAGGGGTAGTACGTATCTCCCGTCAGCAGTTGGTGGACTGTTACGAAGGACGTAATCCTGGCTATGAGTATGCCGGTTCCCTTTTCCCGGTGCGCTATCTTGGCTCCATTCTGGAGGGTACTACCCCCTATATACCTGAGCAGAGAAAATGGTTTCCGCTGCTGTTGGTACATCGTGGCGAACGTCGGGTGGCGCTACACGTGGATGAGTTCCAGGGCCGTCAGCAGATTGTGGTGAAATCAGTAGGGCCGCAGTTAAGCACCGTGCGCTGGTTTACCGGTGGCACCATCCTTGGAGATGGTCGAGTAGCGCTGATTCTGGATGTCAACGTGCTAGGTCGTATGGATGCAGCGCAGACCGTGGATGTTGCAGCGGTGGTTGAAGAGGCCGAACGCCAAACCAATGTCATGGTGGTGGATGATTCCATTACCGTACGCCGGGTTACTAGTCGCCTGCTGGAGCGGCATGGTATGCAGGTAGTGACTGCAAAAGATGGCGTGGATGCGATAGCCAAGCTGCAGGAGACTCATCCGGATATTATGTTACTGGATATTGAGATGCCCCGTATGGACGGCTTTGAGGTCGCCCGTCATATGATGAATTCTGAAGAGTTGCGGGATATCCCCATCATTATCATCACCTCCCGTAGTGGCGAAAAACACCGTACTTTGGCGATGGAGCTGGGGGTAAAGCGTTACCTTGGCAAACCCTTTCAGGAAGAGGAGCTACTGGGGCATATTAACGATCTTCTGGCAGAGAAATAGCGGTGGCTAAAGCCTCTACTTCACAAAAACAGATGCGCGGTATGTTGTTGCCGCTACAGGTGGGACAACTGCTACTGCCAAATGCCATAGTGCTAGAAGTGGTCAACTACGCAGATGTGCAACCCATTGTAAATGCACCACACTGGTTGCTGGGATACCAAGATTGGCGTCAGCAACAGGTTCCAGTAGTTGCCTTTGAGGTCATGCTGGAGCGTAGCTCGTTAGAACTGTCAGAGCGGCCACGCCTGGCAATATGCAAGACCCTTGGGGATAATCCGGAACGTCCGTTTATAGCTATCCTGCTCGCAGCTATACCACAGTTGATCCATTTAAACGAAGATACAATCGTACCGCTTAAACATCAGGATGATGAGCTGGGTGATCTAGTGCAGCAGCAGGTGACAATAGGTAGCCAAGAGGCGTGGATCCCTGACTTGAGCCTGCTGGAGTGGAAGTTGCAAGAGGCGCTCACTCAAAAATAAGCACGTCTCTCCCGTTAGTGTAGAAGGCGAATACCGTAGGTGGTTTTTCATTCATCGAGTAATAACCGCAAAGGACGCAAAGTACGCAAAGGTCGCTAAGGGCGCGATAGTTTCATCTGTCCTCACTTATAAAGGCGTTTCAATCGAGTCTGCACCACTTAATCCCCTCTCCCTAAGGGAGAGGGTTAGGGTGAGGGGATCTAAAAAGCTAATGCTTTGATTTTATTAATTCCCTCATACTGCCCTTCCACCCTCCGGGTACCGAGGCCCCTCGGTACCCCCTTGAGGGGTGGAAGGGACGCACTATCTTCGACTCTCATGCCTCAAACACCCGTGTACCCACAAACAGTAATAGGGGAGACCACGGTTTTCGTTAATGATCCGAGTTTGGCCGTCTAGAGAAGTTAATGGCAATAATTAATATCCTCTAATATTAGAGGAAACTGTGTTCCGACCCCGGTTTTTCGTTGTGTTTATCAGTCTTAGTCTTCAGATTCTCGAAACCCCAAATGCATGAGGACTCCGTATTCACAAAATAAACGCTCATCTGCTGACATGCCGCCTTTTGCTGTTTCCGCCCAAGGCGACTGATTGAGTGATTTATCAAATCGCAGAATAGCTGGATCTACTTCTACTTTCCCGCGTTGCGTTTGAAAGCGACCATGCTGGTAACCTCTCCTAAAGGAGGCTTCAGAGATTCTACTCATTAAACGTACAAGCTTTTTCCGCGTCCTTTCTGATAAATCATCAAATTCCCTTTGTCGGAGCCCATAGGCTACAGATGATGACTCGAAGTCACTCATAATATACTCCTTATTGTTTTGATATTACCTACTGTCTATCCCTTGCGTGCCAATAGCGGACTATATATTATTTCCTAAAAATCTATTTGAATTGTTCTTCATATGATCTCATTATTTGCTATAGCTCGTTTTGTTAAGTCTTCCAAGTTCATAGTTTCATTAATTTTAAAATCAGAATACCAGATTTCAAGATTTCCATAAGCGTTGCTGTAATCTTCCCATTCCAATGAGTGATATTTAAAACTCTCTTCATTTCTTGCAAATTTAAATAGCTTGCCTATAAGTGCTTGTAGTTCACCTAGACGAAAAAGATAAGAAAACAAATTATGCCGATCTGGATTCAAGCGATCTGGTCTTCCTAGGTTATTAACATAATCACTTAACCGAGAGTTGTGTATCTGTAGTCTCATTAATATGTATGCAAGGTAATCTCCTACATCATCCTCAGCATATCTAATGCAATTCTGAAATACATCTTTATAGCCAACAGGCATATTTGGTGTCTCAACAGTTGTTACATTATCATCATCTATCTCCCAGCCTTGAATAAATATATTTGCACTTGATTTTAGATACTCGCAAAGTTCTGCAAGTGCGGCCGGTAAAAATGCTTTAGCAGCAGAGAAATCTCTTTTTCGCTGCTTTTCCGCATTATATCGAGCTATATTGAAAGCAATGAGGCTTGAAATAAAAGCTAGCATACCAACGTTTAAACTTTGCCACCTATCCCACACATTTTGCACAAGTGTCCAATCACCATTATTTTCGAGCCACGGATATGCAAACATACTGAAGAAATAGATTACTATTATTGGTGGGCCTATCCAATTTAAGGTATCTATTAACTTACTGGGGTTTATTAATCCAATGTGTTTCAATGTTCTCCTACTAATTAAGTGTGTAGCTCATGTCCAAAGCGAACATTTCGATAGCGTCTTACCAAATTGACTTTTGATTTTAAGCATCTAGGGTAATATCTTGCATAATTCAGGGGGCAGTGTAAAAATACGCAGCAAAATATTTCTGCAGTTAAGAAGTTTTCACACTGACCCCAATTATCATGGCTGTCGAATCCCGTATCTACAAAAGTTGTGTCTTCTGCCTGCATCATGGGTCTCTATGCTGTTGTTAGCACTATCAAAGCTCAAATTGACTCTAGCCATGACAGGATCGCTGAGTAGTCATTTAAGGTCAAAATATTATTTGATTGATTTGACACCGCAACAGCATCTTTAGTAAAGAAAGATGTTGTTACTACTATACCTTTATGCGCCTCTTGCTGTATTACATTGCCCAGCAATCTCTGAACGACGCCAATCCCAACCCTGTTCTCTAGCGAATAGCGCTTACATTCAATTAGGCTAACAGTATTTCCGGTTAGCGGTGACTTATGCACCGCAATAATATCCATGCCGCCATCTCTTGTTTCTGGAGTTAGCTCAACATCAAAACCATGGTTTTTGAAAATAGCCGCTACAAATTCTTCAAACTTTCTTGGTGATATCTCATATAATTGGCTTGGATGCTTTTTAAAATACCCTATAAGCTCAAGCTCGATACTTGGACAGATAATAGTTGATTGTTTTTTCGCTTGTTTTTTCTTTTTATTCCAGTCAAACCCCTCAAATAATTTCAACGACTCATCTTGTCCATAAATTTTAATTACCTCTTCTAAGCTATCGTTTTCTATATAGTCTGCTTTAAAAAGCGCAATAAGCTCCTCTCCAGAAAGATGCTCCCCATTTTTTAATTTTTGCGATGCTCTATTTGCGTTTTTCCTGTGAGACTGCATATCAGGAGGAGGTAATGGACTTTTCCTTCTTCGCTTTTTTTTCTTTCTTTGCGGAGTTGGTGTTGGTTCGTTCATACCAGTATTATATATATGCTAACGTTTTACATAAGGGGCGCGCAGCGAAGCTGGGCGTCCCAGTGAGCGACAGCGAACGATCTTGATGTGTTTGTTAGAACTTTCATGATTTCTTACCATTAAGCCAATAGACTACTAAACCCACAATAATAGAAACAGCAAACAAAATGAGTGGCTCTATATGTGCCTTCAGATCTCCAAGCAAGGTAAATATACTTTTACCCTCAAAATATTGCTCACCCCAATTTGACGATGAAAAGAGCTTCCAGTAATTAGTAGCAATGAAAAGGAGCAGCAAAACCACAAATACAACAGCTAGAAGCCAGTTTGGTGCTTCGCTTAACCATGATTCCTTTTTCTTTTCTTTATCCATTATTTGTAGTTCTAACAGTTGATTATGTAGCTGCGCCCAATATTGAGATATGCCGCTGGCAACAATATTGAGATATGCCGCCACGGAATAATTCTCATTTAGATTAAGCTAAGGATGGTTTCTTTTGAGGAGAGCATCCCCGCCACTGTTTTTATATTCCCTACTTTCTATTGAGGTTACCAGACTAACGATCTTGGAAAAAGGATTGTCTTTTATGTCCGGTTCGGTTTGTTTTTTTTCATGGCTCCCGTACTCTTAGTCACCAACTTCCGCTATTGGCCGCTTTCTACCGATGTCGCAGGATATGAATGATGTATGCTTTGGCGTGGTAGTTTCGCCTACAAAGGGGTTGGTGAGTGGCGCGGTGAGTAGTTCAGCGAAAGTCTCCCCATAGCATCTGTATAGCGCTGATCGCTGCCAGCGGTGCGGTTTCGGTGCGCATGATCCGCGGCCCTAGCCGTACCCCGGTGAATCCTGCCGCTGTGGCCAGTTTACGTTCATTCTCATCAAGTCCGCCCTCCGGTCCGATTAGCAGGCATATCTCATCAGTAGGTGCGGGTAGATCGGCGAAGGTGCTGCTGTTGCTGCGGTGATCCAGCAGGATGCCTCCGCCATTTCGGTTGGCCAACCATGTTGCAAGGTCGGTGGCCTGGTGTAGTTGCGGTATGAGGCAACGGCCAGACTGTTCGCAGGCGGCAGTGACTATGCCGCGCCAGTGGTTGAGCCTTTTCTCCAGGCGCTCGCCTTGTAGACGTACCACACAGCGCTGGGTGAAGAGTGGGGTGATCTCCATAACCCCCAACTCCACTGATTTCTGTAGGGCAAATTCCATCCGCTCCCCCTTTGATATGCCAATGGCAAGATGGATAGAGAGTGGTGGTTGCGGTTCCGGTTCAGATGCGGTTAGTACCATGGCCGTGGCGCCCTCTTTGCTGCATGCGGTCAATTGTGCCTGGTACTCCCTGCTATCCCCATTGAACAGGGTGATCTCCATGCCCGGCTTCAGGCGCAACACCTGGGCCAGATGGCGGGTCGCTGCGGCCTCCAGGACTATCTCCTGGTCAGGGGCAAGCGGTTGTGGGGAAAAGATCCTTGGATTTCTCATTGGTCTCTATTTCACGCTATCATTAAATGATAACTCAACTGCATAGGGAATAGGTATGGCAAAAAATATCGGTATATTGACAGCTGGGGGTGACAGCCCTGGACTCAATGCGGCCATCCGTGGTGTTGGTAAGGCAATACAGGGCAGTTATGGCATGCAGTTGATCGGGTTCCGGGACGGGTTTCGTGGCCTGATGGAGAATCGTTCAGTCCTGCTCGACGGGCATATGCTCTCAGGCATACTTACTATCGGTGGCACCATCCTGGGTACTAGCAGGGATAAACCACACCGCATGCTGGTAGATGGAAAGAAGCAGGATATGACCGACGTCATCGTTGAGAATTATAGGAACAATAACCTGGATGGGCTGGTCTGTTTGGGTGGTGATGGTACTCAGAAGAATGCCCTGCGCCTATCTGAGCGGGGGCTAAATATCATAACCCTACCTAAGACTATCGATAATGACATAGCCATGACCGACGCCACCTTTGGTTTTGATACTGCGCTGGGGATCGCCACTGAGGCGATAGATCGTCTACATAGTACTGCCCACAGCCACCACCGAATTATTGTGGTCGAGATTATGGGTAACCGGGCTGGCTGGTTGGCGCTGGGGGCGGGTATTGCCGGCGGTGCTGATGTCATCCTTATCCCGGAGATACCCTACGATATTGGCAAGATTGCCGATGCCATACGGGAGCGGGTACGGGGTGGTAAGAAGTTCAGTATCGTGGCAATGGCGGAGGGTGCGGTGTCGCTGGATGAGTCTAAGATCTTCCAGGCGTTACAGCAGCAGAAGAAGAACGCTACCAATAAACAGGATAGAAAAGAGGCCAAGGTCAAGCTGGCGCGGTACTACTCCCGCTATGCAGACAAGACGCTGGAGCTATCTCGTATGCTGGAAGAGCTCACTGGATTGGAGTCGCGGATAACTATCCTGGGACATCTACAGCGTGGCGGTACCCCCTCTGCGGCCGACCGTATGCTGGCCAGTAGATTAGGCACGGCCTGTGCGGACTTTATTGCTCAGGGGAGGTTTGGCGTAATGGTGGCGGCGCGCGGTGAAGGTGTCGTAGCTGTGCCCCTAGAGGAGGTAGCCGGCAAGCGCAAGACGGTCCCTTTGGATCACCACTGGATTGACAGCGCGAGGAAGTTGGGAACCAGTTTTGGGGATTAATGTGTTTGTGGTAGCATGAGAGCGTCGTTCTGATAATCATAAACTGGCACGGGGAGAAGACAATGGGTATAACAAATTTACTGCTATTTCTGCTGATTGGTGCTGCGGCCGGATGGTTTGCCGGAAATATCATGAAGGGGCGCGGTTTTGGTGCCATCGGCAACATCGTAGTGGGTGTTATCGGCGCGCTTCTTGGTGGCTTCCTGTTTGGACTTCTCGGTATTACCGCCGGTGGGATCATCGGTGCACTGATTACCGCCACCATCGGTGCCGTGGTGCTGCTGTGGCTGGCAAGGCTTATTAAATAGTAGTTATTTAATTTCATCCCCACTAGTGGGTGATGTCAGGAGCGGACTCCTGCCCCATTGGGCCTTTTATATTGTTATAGCAGCTTCGGTAATTAGTTTCGTAGCCTTTATAGTTCTGAGAATTTTCCATTGCTTCCAGCAAGTGCTACGAGCCTATTTCTTTTGCTTGTCCAAAAGAAATAGGCGAAAGAAAAAGACACTCCACGACTTGCCACTACGTGGTTCCCTGCGTTCCTCACCGCCCCAGGGGCTCCAGCGAAGGGATATCCCTATCCCTCGCTGCAGGCACCACTTCCCTGTGGCGCCCCTTTGGGCCTAAACCTGTATCGGTTCCGGTACTCGGCTGCGTCGCAGGAGGTTTTGGGTGACCACCCCAAGACCCGTGTGTTGCAACGAGAAGCGCAGGGCACCCGTAGGGTGTAACGCCCGGGCGCTCTTTTCTTTCGTCCCTTTCTTTTGTTCGGCGCATCCCTGCGCCTCACCCCTTCGGGGCTTACGCGTAAAATTGCTCCCGGCAATTTTATGAGCGAGTATTAGAAAAGGACTTGCAGCTAACGCACCGGTGTAAGGAAATAGGTAACAACTAGATAAGCTGCGAAACTTATTACCGAAACTATTGGAAATACCTCCTTCACCCATGAGGGAGAAGAGATCCGAGTTGGATATGCTGCGAAACTAATTACCTAGTCTATTGGGGATAGCCCAAGCCTCTTCCAGATGGTAAGCGGCAGTTCGGACTGGTTCATGGTGTAGAAGTGGAGGCCGGGTGCACCGATCTCTAGGAGACGGCTACATAGCTCCGTGACCACATCCAGGCCATAGGCGCGGGCGCCCTCTGGATCATCCTCACCAAACCCCTCCATCCGCTTGCGTAGCCAGCGGGGGATCTCGGCGCCGCAGGCGTCGGAGAAGCGGGCCAACTGGGGGTAGTTATTGATCGGCATGATGCCAGGTATGATCGGTATATCCAGTCCCATCTGCTCACAGCTCTCAACAAAGCGCAGATAGGCATCAGGATTATAGAAATACTGGGTGATAGCGCCATTAGCACCACTTTTTACCTTACGGGCAAAATTCTTCAGATCATCCTTGGCACTTGTCGCCTGAGGGTGGAACTCCGGGTAGGCGGCCACCTCAAGATGGAACTGATCACCGGTCTCGGCGCGGATAAACTCAACTAGTTCATTGGCATAACGGAAGTCTCCCGATTCCCCCATCCCCGATGGCATATCGCCACGTAGTGCCACCAGGCGGCGTATCCCCTGCTGCTGGTAGCGCTGCAGGATCTCCAGGACCTCTTCTCGGTGGGAGCCGATACATGAGAGGTGCGGATTGGTGGTTATCCCCTGGCTGCAAAGCCAGTCGACGGTCTCAAAGGTGCGCTCCTGAGTGGAGCCGCCGGCACCGTAGGTCACAGAGAAATAGGCAGGATTTACTGCAGACAGTTCTGCCACTGTGAGATGCAGCTTATCCATCCCCGCATCTGTCTTGGGCGGGAATAGCTCAAAGCTGAAGATCTTATCGAATCTCTTTTGTGATTGCATAGTGGTGCTGTGCCCCTGATCCAGCTCTGTCTAGTAACGATAATGCTCTGGTTTGTACGGTCCTTCAACCGGTACACCGATGTAGTCGGCCTGTTCCTGGGTCAGTACGGTCAGATGGGCACCGATTCTCTCCAGGTGTAGACGGGCCACCTCTTCATCCAGCTTTTTCGGCAGGACATAGACCCCAAGCGGATACTCATCGCCCTTGGTGAACAGCTCAATCTGCGCCAGCACCTGATTGGTGAATGAGTTAGACATCACAAAGCTGGGGTGGCCGGTGGCGCAACCCAGATTTACCAGCCGTCCCTCGGCCAGCATGATGATGCGCTTGCCGTCGGGAAAGATAACGTGATCCACCTGCGGCTTGATATTCTCCCACGGGTACTGTTGTATTCCGGGGATATCTATCTCGTTATCAAAATGGCCGATGTTACAGACGATGGCCTGATTCTTCATCGCGGCCATATGGTCGTGGGTGATGATGTTCTTATTACCGGTGGTGGTGACGAAGATGTCGGCCAGAGCTGCCGCCTCATCCATAGTCACTACCCTGAATCCCTCCATCGCCGCCTGCAGGGCGCATATAGGATCAATTTCAGTGACCCAGACGGTGGCACCAAGGCCACTCAGGGACTGAGTAGAGCCCTTGCCTACATCGCCGTAGCCGCAGACCACGGCAATCTTGCCGGCGATCATCACATCGGTGGCGCGTTTAATCCCATCCACCAGGGATTCGCGGCAGCCGTAGAGGTTATCAAACTTGGATTTGGTCACCGAGTCGTTGACGTTCATTGCAGGGAAAAGCAGCTCACCAGCCTTTTGCATCTGGTATAGACGGTGTACCCCGGTGGTGGTCTCTTCGGTGACCCCAAGGATGGAATCGGCCATCTTGTGGTAGCGCTTGGGATCCTCTTCCAGGCTGCGCTTGAGCACACCAAGTATCACCTTCCACTCATCTGGGTCACCTGCCTTGGGCTCCGGTACTGCTCCAGCATTGGCATACTCTACGCCCTTGTGTACCAGCAGAGTGGCATCACCACCGTCATCCAGGATCATGTTTGGCTGTTGCCCATCTGGCCAGTTAAGCACCTGTTCGGTACACCACCAGTACTCTTCCAGGCTTTCACCCTTCCAGGCGTATACCGGGACCCCGGCGGCGGCAATAGCAGCCGCGGCGTGATCCTGGGTAGAGAAGATATTGCACGAACACCAGCGTACCTGGGCACCCAGTTCTACCAGGGTCTCGATCAAGACCGCTGTCTGGATGGTCATATGGAGGGAGCCGGTAATGCGGGCGCCGCTCAGTGGTTTGGTCTTGCCGTACTTCTTGCGCAGGGCCATAAGCCCCGGCATTTCAGTCTCGGCAATGGTCATCTCTTTACGGCCCCAGTCGGCCAGGGAGATATCAGCTACTTTGTAATCGCTCATGGTTTCGGTCTCCAGAAAAAATGAGCGCCGTTGAAAATCTTGAAATTCCCGAGCCTGGCCCCAGCAGAAGATGGGGTGCAGCGCTCCTCGGGAGAGTAGTTTGTAAACAGGTAAAATAACCTATAGATCACCCTACCTGTTATAGTCCGGCTGCCTCACGCAGCAGCTCGGCCTTGTCGGTTTGCTCCCAGGTGAACTCCGGCTCTTCTCGTCCAAAGTGGCCATAGGATGCGGTTTTTCTATAGATCGGACGGACTAGATCAAGCGTCTGGACAATGGCATATGGATGTAGGTCGAAGTGCTCTTCTACCAGTGCCGCAATCTTCGCCTCATCTATCTTGGCGGTGCCAAATGTATTGATGCTGATAGAGGTCGGATCTGCCACCCCAATAGCGTAAGAGACCTGAATTTCACAGCGGTCTGCAAGCCCTGCAGCAACAATATTCTTGGCCACATAACGCCCGGCATAGGCGGCCGAGCGATCCACCTTGGATGGATCCTTACCAGAGAATGCCCCGCCGCCGTGGCGGGCAGCACCCCCATAGGTGTCCACAATAATCTTACGCCCGGTAAGGCCGCAGTCACCAACCGGACCTCCGATCACAAATGATCCAGTGGGGTTGATATGAAACTTGGTGCCGGCGTGAATCCACTCCTTCGGCAGTATTGGTAGGATGATATGCTCCATCACCGCTTCACGCAGATCGCTATTTGAGATATCCGGGTCATGCTGGGTTGAGAGAACTACGGCATCAGCCGCGACCACCTTACCATCCTCGTAGCGCAGGGTGACCTGGCTCTTGGCATCAGGCCGCAACCACGGAAGAACCTGCTGTTTGCGCATCTCTGACTGGCGCTTAACCAGCAGGTGAGAGTAGGTGATAGGTGCCGGCATTAGTACGTCGGTCTCATTGGTGGCATAACCAAACATCAAACCCTGGTCGCCTGCACCCTGCTCCTCAGGCTTCTGGCGGTCAACGCCTTGAGCTATGTTAGTTGACTGCTTGCCGATCAGCGACATAACGGCACAGGTATGGCCATCAAAGCCGACATCAGAGCTGGTGTAGCCGATATCACAGATAACCCCACGTACCAGCTCGTCCAGATCGACCCACGCCTCGGTAGTGATCTCACCAGCGACAATAGCCACACCGGTCTTGATCATGGTTTCACAAGCGACCCGTGCATGTTCCGGATTAGGATCAAGGCGGAGGATCTCATCCAGTACTGCATCCGAGATCTGGTCAGCCATCTTATCCGGGTGTCCCTCGGAGACCGACTCCGAGGTAAAGGTGAAATCTTTTGACATTGTGTGTTTGCGCCCGTATTTCTGTTTAAAGGGTTGGTATTATAGCAAAGAGTTGGCGGGATTTTATTATATTTCAACAGGAGTAGCACTATGGCCTTACTGCAAACACCAATATGTGATTTTGGCCAGCCGGCTCCAGGTTTCACTTTGCCAGGGGTTGATGGCAAGAGTTGGAGCCTGGCCGACTGCCGGGGTGACAAGGGGCTACTGGTAATGTTTATTTGCAACCACTGTCCTTACGTAATAGCAATCCGGGAGCGTCTGGTGAAAACCGCAAGCGAGTTGCAGGAGCTGGGAATAAACTCTGTTGCCATTATGTCCAATGACTCGGTCAACTACCCGGAGGACTCGTTTGAGAATATGCGACGAGTGGCGGATGAATACGGCTTTCCATTCCCCTATCTAATGGATGAGAGCCAGGAGGTGGCCAAGGCGTATGGGGCTGTCTGTACCCCGGATTTCTTTGGCTACAATGCCGACCTGGAGCTGCAATATAGGGGTAGATTGGATGAGTCTCGCATGGAGCCAGCAGCGGCAGATGCTAGGCGTGATCTGTTTATAGCAATGCGGGAAATTGCCACCACTGGCAGAGGACCAGCTGAGCAGATAGCGAGCATGGGTTGCTCCATCAAATGGCGGTGATATAGCGGATGGTTTAAGGCGTGTCTGGTTGTGTTAGCACCGGCTTTAGGTGAAAATGACACCCTTT
Organism: Sedimenticolaceae bacterium; assembly: GCA_050304615.1. Lineage (GTDB taxonomy): Bacteria > Pseudomonadota > Gammaproteobacteria > Chromatiales > Chromatiaceae > CBFDBF01. The sequence goes on along the minus strand of JBNLDW010000003.1, from coordinate 33,467 downwards.
TTAGCCAATCAACCATAACCACAGGATAGATTCAGATGCCTTCACACAGAGAGCTGGCCAACGCCATCCGCGCCCTTAGTATGGATGCAGTTCAGAGGGCCAATTCCGGCCATCCAGGCGCCCCGATGGGGATGGCCGATATTGCCGAAGTATTGTGGAATGAGCACTTGCAGCATAATCCAGCCAATCCCAGCTGGTTCGACCGTGACCGTTTTGTACTCTCTAATGGCCATGGCTCCATGCTCATCTACTCACTGCTGCACCTCTCTGGCTACGACCTGTCGATAGAGGATCTGAAGAATTTTCGCCAGCTTCACTCCAAGACACCAGGGCATCCTGAGTATGGCTATGCGCCCGGCGTAGAGACCACCACCGGGCCGCTGGGGCAGGGCATCACCAACGCTGTCGGCATGGCGCTGGCTGAGCGTACTTTGGCCGCACAGTTTAACCGCGATGGGCACGATATAGTTAATCACCACACCTATGTGTTTCTGGGTGACGGTTGCATGATGGAGGGGATATCGCATGAGGCCTGCTCCCTGGCCGGTACTCTGGGGTTGGGTAAGCTGGTTGCGCTGTGGGATGACAATGGTATCTCTATTGATGGTGAGACCGACGGCTGGTTCAGGGATGACACCCCCAAGCGGTTTGAGGCCTATGGCTGGCATGTCATCAGCGGTGTAGATGGGCATGATGCTGCGGCCATTGGTCAGGCGATCAGTGAGGCCAAGGCAGTATCAGACCGCCCCAGTCTGATCTGTTGTCGTACCACGATCGGCTATGGCTCACCCAATCTGGCAGGTAGCCACAACTGTCACGGTGCGCCTCTGGGTGAGGAGGAGATCAAGGCGACACGTAAGCAGTTAGGATGGGAACATGCCCCCTTTGTGATCCCGGATGAGATCTACGCCGGCTGGGATGCCAAACAGCGGGGGGCTGCTGTAGAGGCGGCCTGGAATGAACGGTTTGCCGCCTACGCCGCGGCGCACCCAGATCTTGCGGCGGAGTTCAAACGGCGCATGTCCGGTGATCTGCCGGTCAACTGGGAGTTTGAAGCGGATAAATTTATTGCCGAGGTGGATAGCCAGGGTAAGTCCATGGCCAGCCGCCAGGCATCTCAGATGGTGCTGAATGGTTACGGGCCGCTGTTGCCGGAGCTGTTGGGAGGCTCAGCCGATCTGACCCCATCCAATCTGACCGCCTGGTCTGGATCAAGGGCTATCACCGATGGCCATATCGATGGCAATTACATCTCCTACGGGGTGCGTGAGTTTGGCATGACCGCGATGATGAACGGCATGACCCTGCATGGCGGCTTTATCCCCTACGGCGGTACCTTCCTTATATTTTCTGAATATGCCCGCAACGCACTGCGCATGGCGGCGCTGATGAAGCAGCGAACTATTTTGGTCTATACTCATGACTCTATAGGCTTGGGTGAAGATGGGCCTACCCACCAGCCGGTGGAGCAGACCTCGACTCTGCGCCTTATGCCCAATATGGATGTGTGGCGCCCCTGTGATGCAGTAGAGACCGCTGTTGCCTGGAGGGCCGCCATTGAGAAGCATGATGGTCCCAGTAGCTTGATCCTGTCGCGTCAGGGGTTGCCCCATCAGGAACGGAGCGAAGAGCAGATAGACAATATCGGTCGTGGTGGCTACATCCTCAGGGATTGTGACGGTACACCCGATGCCATTGTTATCGCCACCGGTTCGGAGGTGTCATTGGCAGTCGAGGCTGCGGCCGGGTGCGGCAAGAATGTACGGGTAGTATCCATGCCATGTGCCGAGAGGTTTGACACGCAAGATAGAGAGTATCGGGAGGCGGTACTGCCAGCCGCGGTAACTGCGCGGGTGGCAGTTGAGGCCGGGGTAACCGACTACTGGTACAAGTACGTGGGTATTAATGGACGGGTGATAGGCATCGACCGCTTCGGCGAGTCCGCGCCCGCCGGACAGTTGTTTGAGCAGTTTGGATTTACCCAAGACAATGTTGTTGCCGCTATAAACGAGGTGACCGCCTGACCGTTGGTAATATATTCAAGGTATATCGCCTTGTGACGATTATAGAAGTATCTAGTGTGTCTAACGGAGAATGACTATGACAATTAAAGTAGGTATCAACGGTTTCGGTCGCATAGGTAGGATGGTCTTCCGTGCCGTCACCAAGGAGTTTAAGGATATTGAGGTGGTTGGCATCAACGATCTGTTGGAGCCCGATTACCTGGCCTACATGCTGAAGTATGACTCTGTACACGGTAATTTTCCTGGTGAGATCAGTGTCGACGGCAGCACCATGATCGTCGACGGCAAGCGCATTCGCCTTACTGCCGAGAAGGATCCGGCTAACCTGAAATGGAGTGAGGTGGGCGCCGACATCGTCATCGAGGCTACAGGCCTGTTTCTGACTGCTGAGGCGGCACAGAAGCATATTGACGCCGGTGCCAGCAAGGTGGTGCTATCTGCACCTTCCAAGGACGCCACCCCTATGTTCGTCTACGGCGTTAACCATCAGGAATACGCTGGTCAGGCAATTGTCTCCGGTGCCTCATGTACCACAAACTGTCTGGCCCCAGTGGCCAAGGTGTTGCACGATAACTGGGGGGTCAAGCGCGGTCTGATGACTACTGTACATGCCGCTACTGCGTCGCAGAAGACGGTGGACGGCCCATCGCCGAAGAAATGGCGCAGTGGCCGCGCTATCCTGGAGAACATCATTCCAGCATCTACCGGCGCCGCCAAGGCGGTGGGTAAGGTGTTACCGGAGCTGGACGGCAAGCTCACCGGCATGTCATTCCGTATTCCCACCTCCGATGTCTCGGTGGTCGACCTGACTGTAGAGCTGGAGAAGGGTGCCTCCTACGAGGAGATCTGTGCAGCCATGAAGAGCGCTGCAGAGGGCGAAATGAAGGGCGTGCTCGGGTACACCGAAGAGATGGTGGTAGCCACCGACTTCCGCGGCTGTTCCACCCCTTCAACCTTCGACATGGCTGCAGGTATCGCCATGGACGACACCTTCGTCAAGGTAGTCTCCTGGTACGACAACGAATATGGCTACACCTGCAACATGCTTCGCCTGCTGCAGTACGTTGCTGCCAACTAAGCGGCCAATGGCTGCGGAGTGGCTTCACTCCGCAGCTAGATAGCAAAGAAGATTCCCCTGGTATAGGCGTTCGCAATGTCCATCATCGAAATGACCAATCTCGATCTCGCCGGAAAACGGGTACTGATCCGTGAAGACCTGAATGTTCCGATCAAGGACGGCAAGATCACCAGTGATAAACGTATTCGCGCCTCACTACCTACCATCAAACATGCAATGGAGGCCGGCGCCAGGGTGATCCTGATGTCTCATCGCGGGCGCCCGGTTGAGGGCGAGCCGGTGGGTGATCTGACCCTGCAGCCGGTGGCAGACTATCTGTCTGATGTTCTTGGATGCAAGGTAGAGCTGCTGGACAACTATCTCGATGGCATCCGTGAGCTGGCAGATGGCGAGGTGGTACTGCTGGAGAACTGCCGCTGCAATCTGGGCGAGAAGAAGAATTCGGATGAGCTATCCAAACAGTATGCCGCCCTGTGTGATATCTATGTGAATGACGCCTTTGGCACTGCCCATCGGGCCCAGGCATCCACCTATGGTGCCGGTATGTTTGCGCCGGTCGCCTGCGCCGGCCCGCTGTTGGCCAATGAGCTCGATGCGTTAGGCAAGGCGCTGAACAGGCCGTCACGTCCAATGGTGGCTATAGTTGGTGGCTCCAAGGTATCTACCAAATTGACCGTGCTGGAGTCCCTGTCACAGGTGGTGGATCAGCTAATCCCAGGTGGTGGTATCGCCAACACCTTTATCGCTGCGGCTGGTCACAGTGTCGGTAAGTCACTGTATGAAGAGGATCTGATCCCGGAGGCGCAGCGCCTGATGGCGGCGGCCAAAGAGAGAGGGGGCGAGATCCCGGTCCCAACCGATGTAGTGGTGGGCAAGGAGTTCTCCGAGAGTGCAGAGGCAGTGGTTAAAAAGGTTGACCAGGTGGCCGATGACGACATGATCTTTGATATCGGCCCGGAGACCGCCGCCCGTTTTGCAGCTATGATGAAAGAGGCGGGGACTGTCGTCTGGAACGGGCCGGTAGGGGTGTTTGAATTTGACCAGTTCGGCGAGGGGACTAAAGTGCTGGGTGAGGCGATCGCAGACTCCAAGGCATTCTCCATCGCCGGTGGTGGTGACACCCTGGCGGCAGTAGATAAGTACGGAATTGCCGAACGGGTATCCTATATCTCTACCGGTGGCGGGGCCTTCCTGGAGTTTCTGGAGGGAAAGAAACTACCCGCAGTGGAGATGCTGGAGCAGCGTGCAGCCAGTTAGGCGGCAGTTCAGAGACAGGAGTAGTAACGCAAAGTACACAAGGACGCGAAGTCGCAAAGAGTTTATGATGTTTGTATCTGTTACGGCCTTAGCGTTTAAATTCGAAACACAGTAAGGAGCACACCATGCCAGTCGATTACAGAGATCTAGGTCTAGTCAACACACGTGAGATGTTCCAGCAGGCGATGGCCGGCAAATACGCCGTTCCCGCCTATAACTTTAATAACATGGAGCAGATCCAGGCCATCATCACCGCCTGTGTAGAGACTCAGTCTCCGGTGATACTCCAGGTCTCCAGCGGTGCGCGTAAATATGCCGATCAGACCATGCTGCAGTATATGGCCCAAGGCGCGGTAGAGATGATGAAGCGCCAGGCGGGAGATCAAGGGCTAAAAGAGATCCCCATAACCCTGCATCTAGATCATGGTGACACCTTTGAGCTGTGCAAGTCCTGCATCGACTCCGGCTTCTCCTCTATCATGATCGACGGCTCGCACCACCCCTATGATAAAAACGTAGAGCTGACCAAACAGGTGGTTGAGTATGCGCATCAGTTTGATGTGACCGTAGAGGGTGAGCTGGGCGTACTGGCAGGTATCGAGGATGATGTGGTGGCAGAGAAGTCCACCTACACCCAGCCGGAAGAGGTGGAGGACTTTGTCGGCAAGACCGGCGTGGACTCACTTGCCATCTCAATCGGCACCAGCCACGGTGCCAACAAGTTTAAGCCGGAGCAGTGTACTAAGGGTGCAGATGGGGTGTTGGTGCCACCACCGCTGCGCTTCGATATCCTCGAAGAGATCGAGAAGAAGATCCCCGGTTTCGCCATCGTACTGCACGGCTCCTCCTCGGTGCCAATGGAGGCGGTCGAGATCATCAACCAGTTTGGCGGAGCGCTGAAAGACTCTATCGGTATCCCCGAAGATCAACTGCGTCAGGCCACTACATCAGCAGTGTGTAAGGTCAATATCGACTCAGATGGACGGCTCTGGATGACCGCGGCGATCCGTAAGCACTTGGCCGAGAATCCTGGCCACTTCGATCCGCGGCAGTACCTGAAGCCTGCGCGTCAGGCGTTGATTGAGATGTATAAGCATAAGAACGAGAACGTTCTTGGGAGTGCGGGGAAGGCTTGATTGCACCTTCCCATCACCCTCTCCCCCTTGGGGGAGAGGGTGATGGGGCTATTCTTCGTATCGGTAATCAATTTCGTAGCCTAAAGCCTCTGCGCTTTTAATCTACATCCTAATCTGGCTACGAGCCTATTTCTTTTGCTTGTCCAAAAGAAATAGGCGAAAGAAAAAGACACTCCACGACTTGCCCTGCGGGTACCCTCCGTTCCTCACCGCTCCAGGGGCTCCCTCGACGGGCGATCCCTCGCCCGCGATGGAGGCGCCACTTCCCTGTGGCGCCCCTACGGGCCTAATCCTGTATCGGTTCCGGTACTCGGCTGCGTCGGAGGAGGTTTGGGGTGGCACAATTAGACCTACCTAAACCACCTCTTATTTGATAACCTCATAAAATATAGGAAATACCCTCTTGGCAGGATGTACCAAGCTCAAGCCCATATCTCTGCCCTCAGGGCGTTTCTTTGTTGCATATTTCAGTATTCGCGCATGTCGCATAATCACCTGTTAGGCGCTAATAATTCAAAATATCAAACAATGGAGAACGCATATGACTAAAAGCGATAAACTTGATGATCTTGAGGCAGTACGCACTATAGTCAGCACCCTTGAACAATTTGCCAAGGAAGATCAAGAGCGCATTGTAAGATGGGCGCTAGAAAAGCTTGGTATTTCGAGCGCACCTACAGCTCCGCCAGCCCCGGCGGCATCACACCAATCACCGCCACCTCAAACTCAAACTCACGCTCCATCGCAACTCTCTGGTAGCTCTTGTGGCGACATCAAGAGCTTTGTTACAGAGAAATCTCCAAGTAGTGACAACCAATTTGCTGCTACTGTCGCTTATTATTACGAATTCGAAGCCCCCCCTGAGGAAAGACAAGAATCTATCTCAGCTCAAGAGCTTCAAGATGCGTGCCGCAAAGTTGGTCGTGCACGTCTTGGTGATCCTGGGAAAACATTGCGCAATGCGCATGATGTGGGCTTGCTAGACAAAGGTAGCGAAAGAGGCACCTACAGGGTGAATACTGTAGGTGAAAATCTTGTCGCTGTAACCTTGCCTAGTAGCGGATCTGGAGCAGCACCAGTAGCAAAGAAAAAAAGATCTACCACCAAGAAGAAAGCAGTTAAGAAAAAAACAGTAAAAAAGAAAACTTCTAAGCGGTAATCAGAGCTATCGATATGAACGACGCTCATGAAGCTGTTGACTCAGCTATCAATGAACTTGATAGGTTACGGCGCGCCTTAAAAAAGAAAATTACTAGGCAAGTGACTTCGAATGATGAGAAGGATGTTATTAAAGCAACATCTTTAGCATGGTTTAATAATCATCTGCCATTAGTTGTGGCTTCACTTGGAGATGACTTTGTTGTAGAAGCAAATGAGAAATATAAGAATTTATTAGAATATTCTGACAGGTCTACTGGACGAATTAAATATGACCAAGAATTAAAATCTCTTAAAAAAGAGTTAAGTGAGTTGCGCAGGAGCTCTATCAGTTCATCAGTACAAACAACAAAGACCGATACCAGTGATCGAGCACCAGACTTGGCTCCATTAATTAGTGACGTTGCAATGCAGGAAATTATAAATGAGCGTTGGAATGAATGTGTAAAATGCATAGAAGCACAAGCGCCACTATCAGCAACAGTGATGATGGGGGGTCTGCTCGAGACCCTATTATTAGCTAGGTTTAACAGAGAAACCAACAAAGATAAAATTATTAAGTCTAAAAATGCCCCGATTGATAAAAAGACAAATAAGGCCAGACCGATGAACACATGGACATTACGCAACTATATCGATGTGGCGCATGATTTGGATTGGATAACCGCCTCAGCGAAGGACGTAGGTGAAGTTTTGCGTGATTATAGAAATTACGTTCATCCGTATAAACAATATTCGCACGGTATAAACCTAGAAGTACATGATGCACGATTATTTTGGGAAATCTCTAAAAACATTACGAGACAGATAATTGAGAAGATCAAATAAGCGCCTAACAAGTCACTCAGCATGGACGCGCTAACGCGCGCCTGTTAGCTAAACCGTTATGCATTTAGGAAAGTCATATACTAACAACAAATCCTAATAATTGGGCTCTACTTATTGTTTTGGCGCTCGCTGTTAGCGTTTTGATTCGTATAATAAATTCAGCATTACGGGCCGTAGATAAAACTTACAAGAAATCATTTGTTCAAATATTTAAAGGCACCGATGATCAGTGGTTACCAACCATAATAGGTGGCCTCGAAATCATAGCATATTCACTATTCATTAAATCCGATGTAGCAATATATATTGGTGCCTGGCTCGTGTTTAAAACTGCAAACAGATGGAACTATGCACCAAAGATTGAGCGTGGTTTGTTTAATCGCTACATATTTTCTAATGGGCTAGTATTAGTTACAGCATTTATATTCGCCAAGGTGTTATATGCATAATAATAGAAAAGGGGACGGAGGGATTAAGATATGTACACTGAGATAGTATGGATAACCAAATAATCCCTCCGTCCCCTTTTATTCTGGGACAGCTGTCGCTAACGCTCCAGCGCCCCTTATGTAAGCGTTATGCATAATAAGGAGGGAAAATGGCAAGTTTAGACTTCGATAAGGAAAAAAATGGGTTTAGAGACTATTACTCTGCTAATCAAAGGTTGCTGCTAGATGCGGAAGTATTCTTTCGTAGCCTTGTGGGCTCATTGCTTTCAGGGAAATCAGAAATCATTCCTCCCACGATCATAGGTCGCGTCAAAGACCGTGAGGAATCAATAAAGAAATTCGTACTTAAATATCAATCGGATTTAGAAGATGCGAAATTAAAGTACGAAATCAAAGACCACATAACGGATCTTATTGGTGTACGTGTGATATGCCTTTATGAAGACGAAGTCGATAAAATTGGAAACATATTGAGCGATAACTTTGATGTGTTAGAAATTACGAACAAAATCAAAGATCTTGAAAAAACAGAAGATGAGTTTGGTTATAAAGGATTACATCTAGATCTAAAAATAAATGAAAAACGCAGGTCGTTACCTGAATATAAGCGCTTTACATCTCTTAGGTTTGAAGTTCAAATTAGAACAATTGTGCAAGATGCATGGAGCGTTCTAGATCACAAAATAAAATACAAAAAATCTATACCTGCACGACTGAAGCGTAGAATTAATGCACTCGCGGCACAGTTCGAAACTGTTGATCATGAGTTTCTTGCGATTAAAAACGAATCTCTTCAACTCGAAGAACAAACAAAAACTGAACCCGCTAAATCTACAACAGAAACGAAACAGCCTATTGATGCATTTCAGTTTCTAGCCGTAGCTAAGCAGCACTACCCTGGTTATACATTTGCCCCAGATCATGTTGATGGTTTTGTGCAAGAAATTATTCATCGATGCCCTGAGTTCACTCGTGCTAATTTTGAAAACGCATTGAATAAGTATAAAGACAGTGTTAATGGATACAAAAAAGTGTCTCCCTTTGCAATGAACCCCTACACACTTATACGGCACATTTTGTTCTTGGAAGACCAAGTAAAATTTAAGTTAATTCTCTTCGATAACCAGCGAAGTAATTTCTTAGCTTGGCAAAAGAATGGCGGTAAATAATGCATAACAATGCGCTTCTACGGAAAATTTGCTGAATTAAAGGGGTCAGAGCCCTTTTCTGTCGGTAATACGGGGACAGTTTACTTAAATAACTAGGGTCAGATACAAATTAATGGCATCTATTTGCGCACTAAGCACTTTTAATGTGTATCGGACCCCAATTGAATAACCGGGTCAGAGAGCAATTGTTTCTATTATTAGAGGCCATGAATATTAGCGTTAATTGCTCTCTGACCCTATTTATTCTTTAACCAGGACTTTTGATCATGATTAATGGAAATGCGAAACTTTTTGCGGAATTTAAAGGGGTCAGAGCCCTTTTCTGTCGGTAATACGGGGACAGTTTACTTAAACGGGTATTTGGGGTCAGTGTAATGGTATTTGGGGTCAGTGTAAAAACTCTTTCTCGATAGGGATTATTGTACTATGTATTTTTACACTGACCCCATTTATCAAACACATTTATCAAACAAACATAACCAGTCGCACTAGAGGGACGTCGCGTTCCGCGCCTCCCCTGTGCTCAATCGTTAGGCCTAGTTGTGAAAGGTATTTGGGGTCAGTGTAAAAACTCTTTCTCGATAGGGATTTCTGTGCTTTGTATTTTTACACTGACCCCATATATCACCAGGGGCTCCCTCGACGGGCGATCCCTCGCCCGCGATGGAGGCGCCACTTCCCTGTGGCGCCCCTACGGGCCTGATCCTGTATCGGTTCCGGTACTCGGCTGCGTCGGAGGAGGTTTGGGGTGGCACAATTAGGCCTACCTAAACCGAAGATTCTTTGATAACCTCAAAGAATATAGGAAATACCCTCTTGGCAGGATGTACCAAGCTCAAGCCATATCTCTGCCCTCTGGGCGTTTCTTTGTTGCATATTTCAGTATTTGCGCATGTCGCATATTCTAATATTTGTGCGTATCGCATAATTACCTGTTAGCTGCATACCACTAGGAGTCAATAATGTCGGAAATAGAACCTTCAGAGCAACCGGGTGATAACGAAATTATTCTTGGGGATGACAGTTCCCACCAGGCTATCAGCTTTAAATTAGCTCAAGCCTTCTATAATGAAATTACAGGAAAATCTGAAAAAGTTACTGAGGAATATAATCCATCGTTCATTTTAACAATGGAAAATGTTGAGCAACTCCATCAGCGGATTATTCAGTCAACAACCCAATACAATGTGCAGTCCGCAAACGCATCTTTTTCAATTGAATATGTAAACGAATCTAGTGAAAGATTTAGCTCAATCGAACGTTTTATGACTCATGCAGGAGCTAAAGGGCAGCCAGTTGAAGAGGTTGCCATCAGTTACAATCTTTTTGTTGTTTTACCCCAAACTAATAAACCTCAGGAATACAGAATTAACATTTTGCTTGTATCGCGTTCCGCAAAAGTTGAGGGCATGAAAAAACAAATGGATGAAATTCCATTTTCTATACCTCTGTGGCAATTTGAAACTAAATTTACATGTCGTGCATCTGTCGATTTCATCGATATAACAGTTGCAAATGCGTTTATATCAGTAATAAAGAGCTGGGTAGACTGTCTTGAAGTTACGAGCATGAATCCTGTTCTAAAAAAAATTCGACCACTTTCTAAATATCTTCCTTTGCTAGGTCAATACGGTCTTCTCGCATTTGGGGTTTATTATACCTACGAACAGTTGCCGACATATTTTCAACAACCACAACCATCAACAACAGCTACTTTTGTATTGGTTGCATTTTTATTTAATTTCCTTCTTTTCAAGGTCGGTAGATTTATAGGTTACAAGGCAGAAAGGCATTTAGATAGCATCTATCAACTTTCATATATTAACTTTTCAGGTGCTGATGCAAGGCTAGTTAGAGAGTCTTCAGCCAGTGTAAGAGCCAATGTTACAAAATCAATTGGTTATATTTTATTAACAATTATATTAGCCGTCGTATCGAATGTGATTTCCAAATATATATTCGGCAGCTAACAAGGCGCCCCAGCCGACGCCAAAAAGCGGCGCGGCTGAGCTTAATCGTTATGCGCATACAAAACGATGATGGAAAACATTAATGTTAGAAGAATTAAGTAAATCAATTAAAGCTAATTTATATGAAAGGGCAACAAGCCCGCTTTTTGGCACTTTTGTTATATCTTGGTGCCTGTGGAATTATAAGGCAGTTTTTGTACTTCTATCTTCAATGCCTGTCACTGAAAAATTTGATTATCTCGAAACTTATTTATACTCAAATATGTGGTCATGCGTTTCGAGTTTATTTCTCTATCCTGTAGTGTCTGCAGTACTATTTATATTTATATATCCCTATCCAGCTCTTTTTGTATATAAGTACTGGCACGAAAGACAAAAAAAACAAAAAGAAGCAAAACAGGCCATTGAAGATGAAACGCCATTAACAATAGAGGAGTCTAGAAATATACGTAGAGAGCATTTCCGGTTAGAAACAGAATATGACAATGAAATTGAAAGAAAAGAAACCGAAATAGAAAGACTCAAAAACCATATAACTGAGCTCGATAAAAAAATTAACTCTTTAACAAGCCCCTATAAGGAGAAAGAAAAACCAAAAAAGAAAGTTGCCCAAAAAGCCCAACCCTCGCCATCATTAAATAAGGATGAGATCGACATACTTCGCTTAATATCAGATAAAGGCGGCATAATGCGCGACTCGGATGTTATTCACACATCAAAGTTTGATAAAGTTAAAACTGAATACTATTTAGAGAATATGGAAAATAATGGATATTTAGTTCGTGGTTATAAATCAGGCTATAGTGATTATATGTCTGAGTTAACTACTATTAGCAAAAAATTAATGGTTGAGAAGGGTTTTGTTAAATAAAATTCGCGATCAGAAAAGGGGACGGAGGGATTAAGATATGTACACTGAGATAGTATGGATAATAAATAATCCCTCCGTCCCCTTTTATTACTTTGCAAATGATTTGGCATCAAGAACATAACAATCAGCTTCAATGGAATCACTCACTTCGTTCGCTCTCCATTGGTATTTGGGGTCAGTGTAAAAACTCTTTCTCGATAGGGATTATTGTACTTTGTATTTTTACACTGACCCCATTTATCATAACAATCAAATCCAGCCGACGCAAAAACCGCGCGGCTGATTTAAACGTTAGCTTAAGAAGGAGTAAACCATGAACACTGACACAAATTCGGCAGACTACATTCCTGGTGGTGGTCGCTCTCAATTCGCCATTATTATGCTTGGTATTTCTATATTGATAGATGTTGCCGCTGTCGGAAGTGGAGTATCGCAATACAGCCTACTTAATGTTGCTCTTTCTGGAGGAGGAATATCAAACGCCGCAGCAGAAACAAATGATATGATTTATGGTGGAATAGGTATTCTTCAAGTAGTTGCCTTTATTCTCACAGCGACGGCCTTTCTTATGTGGTTTCATCTGGCACATAAGAATTTAGGATCTTTCAATATTACTGGTCTGAAATATAGTCCCGGTTGGGCGGTTGGAGGCTTTTTTGTTCCATTCCTAAATTTAGTAAGACCATATCAGGTTGCAAAGGAAATCTGGCAAGCTAGCGGTCCGAAGAAGACAGGCAATACGGATTTGGCAGCCTGGGTTAATGAGCCTGTTTCCGGATTATTAAAAGGTTGGTGGGCTTTTTTCTTGGTTGGTAGCATTGTAGCCAACATTTCTGGGAGAATGATGCTGAGCGCTGATAGTCTAAATGATTTATTGTCATCGACCGCTGGTAACATTGCTGCAGATGCTTTGTCTATAATTGGCGCAATACTGGCTATAAAGCTGGTAAAGGCTATTGATATTAGACAGGAGCAACGTCATCGCACGCAGCTGAACAATTAAGCTAATTAAAGGGGTCAGAGCCCTTTTCTGTCGGTAATACGGGGACAGTTTACTTAAATAACTAGGGTGGTATTTGGGGTCAGTGGTATTTGGGGTCAGTGTAAAAACTCTTTCTCGATAGGGATTATTGTACTTTGTATTTTTACACTGACCCCATTTATCACATTGATATTAGACAGGAGCAACGTCATCGCACGCAGCCGGAATAAATTAAAGGGGTCAGAGCCCTTTAATAGAGAGCAATCCTGATACTCTGATGCGTACTGCTTATTGGACAGGGATATGCCAAATAAGTGGGGTCAGATGAAACTTTAATAACTGACCCCAATTATTCGCTAAGCAGTTAGTTGAATATAGGAGGGGCGCTGTGGCGCCCCTTTTTTGCCTTACAAGCTGAGTTATATTTTATTTACTGCGATACTTTTTACTACCTTATCAAGCTTCAGATTAGGCCACTTGGTCTTTGCTTCCAGTAGATCTCGATTTGATTGGTCGGTAATCGATACTCCATACTTCTTATTGTCTTCGTCTATATAAAAGTTTACATTTCCGATATAGATAGCACTATTATTTCTTACATTGAATTCTATAGCAGGTTTATCCTTTGCGTGAACAAAGCTGTTATTGGTCGTGATTGTAGAAAAATCACTTATTTTATATTTGCCCGCATCGAGTTCTAAGGTAACTACTCTTCCAATTGAGTGTCCATCACTATTTACAATATGTTTATCCCAAACCGTTCCTACATGGCCGTCTACATTAAATTCCTCGGATGTACCAATATTTCTAAATGTGATTGTGGGTGCAAAAGAGTTGCTCCCCCTGAAGAGGCCGGCATTATTATTGGTGATGGATAATATTACGATTCCCTTATTTTTTCCAAGATGGTCAAAATCGTGGTCTTTTTTTACAACATAATTATTACATCCAGTTAATGCTATTACCAAGGTTAGTATGATAGCTCTCATGTTTATTCCTCGAAATTATTTTGGAGACTAATGGGGTTGGATCCAATGAAATAGTTAGGAGAATTAATAGAGTCGGACTATTTCGGTTCTTGTGGTTTTCTGTATTAGGATATTTTCGCAACTTATGATAACAGACCGAACTAAAAGAGACTAATTCAGAAACGTGGCGAAAAACCGCGCAAAAACCGGCTCAGAGAGCAATTGTTTCTAATATTAGAGAGTCAGTATATTGGCGTTCAGTGTTCTTTTGTCCAGTTTACAATAGTAGAATAAGTGGGGTCAGATGAAACTTTAATAACTGGGGTCAATTAAAGTGGTCAGATTAAAGGGATCTGACTCCTTTAAATACGAGAATTCAAATCATGAAGTTACTGTTACTTAAACTTTCAATCATTTTGTTTTTGTCAGGCTGTGTTGCGCGCCCAATGGTTTCAGAAGCTGATGACGCAAGGCATTTGAAACAGAACATAGTGATAAAACAAAACATACTTAAACTTGCTAAAACTGGGGATTGGCTCGTTACTCGTGGCTATCATGCCACAGACAATTTAGTTTCTAATGCAACAGGAATCCCAATTAGTCATGTCGGTATATTCAATTCGAAGTCCCTTCAAGTTATTGAAGCCGAAGGAAAAGGTGTGCATCAATCTGAGTTAGACAGCTTTATAAATAAATCTTATAGAGTACTAATTATAAGGCCAAGATGGAGAACAGATGATAATGCAGTGGCCGCTTGGAGTAATGCTAAGAATTTAGTGGGAAGCAACTATGATTTTCTTGGTACTGTAGGATTCAATTTTCCTCACCAATATTATTGCAGTGAATTAGCCATTCATATATATGAAAAATGGTATAGTGGGAAAGAAATATTTCCAACTGTAATCAAGCCGGGGGAGCTTTATTTATATGGAAAGATTCTATATGACTCTCTCCCAAGAGATGAAATCTGACATTGCATAAATACTTGGGGTTAGATGAAACTTTCCCAAAAACCGCTTTAATTACTTTGTCGCCAGTGAGTTTGATTGTTAGGCTAAAGTAATGGAGAAAACATGGCAGATTGCTCGAAATTAACCCCTTTTACAGTATTCTCTATCGTATTGGCGTGGGGTTTATCGTTTGCTGTATTTGCAGTTGGGAACGATGTGGCTCCGGCGAGAAGTGGTAGCGTAAATGCAATAGTCATACACTCTATTGGAGGGCCTGCGTGCAGAAATGGAGAGGTCGTATTTACTAGCTCTAAAGGTGACGCTAATCGGTGGAAAGAGTATTTTGAAAAGAGCGATGGGATATCAATACACTACATCGTAGATCGAGAGGGAAACGTTGCTTCCAGCATCGAAGAGAGCAGGGTGGCGTGGCACGCAAGAGGTATCAACTCAGAGTCAATTGGTATTGAGCTGACCAACAACGGAGATGGTCTTGAAGAGTACCCAAGGCCGATGCTTGAGTCGCTTAGGTCGCTGATTATGCAGATCAAGTCAAGACACCCGAATATCTCAAATGAGCGAATCTATATGCACTCTGATGTCGATAACAGTACATTTCTGTGTGGCGGAAGGCAGGTAAAGCGAAAGCGTGATCCTGGCGCACTGTTTCCGTACAGAGAGCTTATCAACGGGATATAGAGGGTTTACTGTAATTGGGAGAAGCCAGAAGATAGAAGGAGTCCGAGCCCTTTATTTCTGGGCATAAAAAACGGAGCCCGAAGGCCCCGTCTCATCAGCTCAAGATCTAAACAATCTTAGAATTTGTGTACCATACCTACAGAGAAGGCATCCCAATCAAAATTAATATCATCGCTATCAAAGTCAGTATAGACAGCATAGATCTTGGTACGTTTGGAGAAGTTGTGATCCAGTCCGATGGCCCACTGATCCATATCAAGATCAAAAACTGCTACTCCATCGATATCGTTCTCACCGTACATCGCCTTGATCACGTTGTTACCGAAGGTATAGGAGCCGCTCAACTGCCAGCGCTTAGCATCAATACTATTAATGGCGTAATCCTGATCCTCGTAGACGAAGCCAACGTGGAAGCCATTGGCAGTATAGCCAAGACCTAGACGCCAGCGATCCTCGCTGTCCATTATGGCTTGTTGGGTTGCATTAGCACTAAACAGCTCTTCTATTAGATCCTCGGAGAGCTGCTCATATGCCAAGGAGGCGAAAAATGGGCCGTTGTTATACATGGCAGCAATTGAGTATGCCTCAGAGAAGCCATCTGCATCGCTGGCCGTAGTAGCCGTACCCCCAGGACCAGTATCCATACCTGGCTGGACGATGGCAGCAGCAATGGTCAGGCCGTTCATGCTTGGGCTGATGTAGGCAATTGCCTGGTCGACCCGCAGATCAACAAAACCAGTACTCTGCAGTTGCAGTAGGAGACCAGTGGTAAGATTACCTGC
Organism: Sedimenticolaceae bacterium; assembly: GCA_050304615.1. Lineage (GTDB taxonomy): Bacteria > Pseudomonadota > Gammaproteobacteria > Chromatiales > Chromatiaceae > CBFDBF01. The sequence continues at coordinate 17,146 of JBNLDW010000003.1, read as the reverse complement.
ACCAAATGGTGCATCACTGGCGGCGTTGCCATTGTAGTCGGCGACGGTTTCGGCAAACAGATCCAGTGAAGCTGTGGAGATATTCAGCGGTGTGTCGTGACGACCGATGATCGCAGTACCCCAAGAACCGGTAAGACCTAGAAAGCTGTCGCGGTAGGTGAGGGCATCGCCATTGTTGATGGTGTTGTTGTTGGTGTCAGCTGGCTCTACCTGCAGCTCTAGTTGCCAGATAGCTGTCAGCCCATTGCCCAAGGCCTCTGAGCCTTTGAAACCTAGATACGATTCGTGACTTGATATGTCCCAGGCATCGGCCCGCTCAAAATCACCATCATAGTTGGTGGTGGCAATATGCATCTGGCCGTATATGGTAACGTCACCCGCCATGGCTGAAGGGGCAGTCAATGCGGATGCAACTGCTACTGTAAGTAATTTTTTGTTCATTTATATCTCCGGCTTATTGGATAAACGCCTGCAAAATGCTGCAAATGTGGCACCTCGAAAATCTTTCATATTCTAACAACATGCCCATATATTGTCACCATGCACATATATTGTCACCATTAATATGAATCATATTTACTGAATAACTGGGGGGAGGTTCAATTTGTCCCTATTTATTGCTAATAAGTCAAACTGCTGTCCGCGTTTACCGCCATCTCAACGAACGTAGCTGCACCCACCAGAATCGCGCCGGCGTGAAAATCCGTTTCGGGATTGATTTCGTAGGTCTTAACGCAAGGGCCGCAGACCAGCATTTCGCCTTCTGCTTCGATATAGGCCTCCACCAGATCGGCAAAGGGTGGAAAATTGGGGGCGGAGATCTTATTGAGGTTTGCCTTGTCGGCCAATTTCACGCCCTCTGCCTGGAAGCCCATCACCACCTCGACGTCCGAAGCTTGGGCGGCTGTAGCCATCACGAAAGGTATAAGCGCCAGCTCTGGGTCATCGGGACCGTGGGTACACAGGATGAACATTTTCTTGGGCATGAAAGCCTCCTGGAATAGCCTGATTGAAGTAAAATAGCCTATACGTCGCTGACGAAGAGCAACGCCAAGGAAAAGGATGGATAGGAATTTACTTAATAAAAATCGTCGCGAATATCAGGTCAAGAACAGCAGTATTTACCTGCGTAGCATAATCCCGAATATATGATGACAGTTAGACCTACGTATTTTCAATTAATCCATACTTGGCACAGAGCCTCGCCTATCTTAGTAACATTTTCAAGCTAAAATTAATCTATTTTACTATTCAACTAATTATGAACAGCTACTATTGAGTATTGCCTGCTTTAACAGACACTCAAAAAGAGGGAGAATAAGTCTTCAGAAAAAAGATATGGCAGCCACGATTAATTGCTAAGGGCAATAAATGAAAAAAACAATGAGATTCGCATTGATCTGTCTATTCATGATTCCGGCTGCATACGCGGATGATGTACCCTATCGGTTCTTTAAACCGAACGCAGAGTTATTGATAAGTACCCTCGATGCAGCGGAATTAGAGGCCGAACCAAAGGCCAGGATGATATTGCAAACCGGTAGAGAGATGACGCTAGATGAAGGGGTGATTATCATAGGTGGTTGTTGGGATTATATCGATGCAGTTTATACCAGGGCCGGATTTCCCAGGGATCGCAGAAGTATATCCTTTGAAGGTACCCTGAAGGAAGGGCCGTATGCCAGTCTGGATGAGTTGAAGCCAGGGGACTGGGTTTATCATATCAATCACTCCTATAACGATATCCAGCACAGTGGAATATTTGTCAAATGGCTTGATAAAGAGAACGCAATCGGACTCCTATTGAGTTATCGGGGTGAGAGGAGCAATAAACCTGCTCGTTACAGGGGCTATGACCTTTCAAATGTCTATACGATAACCAGAGCAGAATAATTATATTTATAGTGTCGAGGTGAATAGCCTGCATGCTATAAAACCCCCTTTAATATACTTGAGAAACACATTATGAGTAGCAGCGCAAAGTTGATGGGCCTTATAGTTGTGGGTGTTGCGATATACTTTATACTGAATAGCAACGGAACACCGACATCTGCAGGCGCAAATACCATCCCTATAGATGCGGCGGCAGGGTATGTTCTAAGTGATATCGATAAAGGTGAAGCCATCCCGGCGGAAGATGGTGTTTTAGAAGGTATAGTCCCAATGGCTGCATTTGCAGTAAGCGGGCGTGTATACAAGTTAGAAAAAGACAATCAGGACGGCTTTAGTCATAGTGTCACAGTTGTATTTGGGAAGCTGGCATCGTCTGATGTTTTTAAATATCTTCTTGATGATGGCGCCATGAATAAACAGTTTGATGATGGATTCGTTTTAAATAGCCAGTATTTCAGATCACACGTTGCTGCATTCTACGTTCATTCAGCTACTGGCAACCTTGAAAAGGCCATGAATGCATTGCACATAGGTATGCCTGTCCGCTTAAAAGGTGATCTCGTTTATCTGAAGACCAAGGATGGCTTGATAAAAACTAGCCTGGATCCTGCAGAATTTAAGTGTAAATATATATATTTAAAGGAAATGGCTACAGACGAGTCAGTTTATTATTAATTATGTCTGGGGTGGCGGTAACTAAAGAAATCCAAGGGTAGTCTGCGTAATTCCAAGACAGTTGTTAGTGGTCGACATTTTGGGAACAACAGGAGGAAGCGAGATGACTATTAAAGATATAAATACCTATGTCGGGATGTCTATTTTGACCATGATGCTCATATTCGCATCCACTGCGCATGCAGCTCAATCTGGAGGTCCGATGCCGGAGGTTGCGCGTAAGGCATCATGTACCAATTGTCACAAGATAGAGAAGAAATTGATCGGCCCTGCCTTTGTCTGGGTGGCGTATAAGTACAAGGATGACAAAGAGGCTGGTAGAAAGGCAATCATTGACCAGATCATAAACGGCGGCGAGGGTAAATGGACCAAGTATACTAAAGGTGCAGTTATGCCATCGTATGGTTCCACTACCACAGAGGCGCAACGTGATGAGCTGGCGGATTTCATTCTCGGGCTTGAGCCTATAGCCCCGCCGGAGCAATAAAACCGCCACTACTCCTGTGAGTGGTCTCCAAGTAGTCGCCGCACTACCACATAGAATATAGGCACGAACAGTACCCCAAGTACTGTGGCCCCGGTCATGCCCCCCATCACGCCGGTGCCGATGGCGTGGCGGCTGTTGGCGCCGGCGCCAGTGGAGAGGGCCAGCGGCATCACGCCGAAGATGAAGGCGATAGAGGTCATTAGGATAGGACGTAGCCGCAGTCTGCACGCCTCCATGGTTGCGTCCAGCAGACCGCGCCCCTCGCGGTGCATAGTGTTGGCGAACTCAATGATGAGAATGGCGTTCTTTGCAGATAGGCCGATGACTGCGATCATGCCGACTTTAAAGAAGACGTCGTCCTCCAGACCACGTAGCCAGGTGAAGCTAAGCGCCCCCAGCACCCCGAGAGGCACCACCATCAATACCGCTGCCGGGACCGACCAGCTTTCATAAAGGGCTGCCAGGGCGAGGAATACCACCAACAGGGAGAGGGAGAACAGGATCGGGGTCTGTTTTCCCGATAGGATCTCCTGGAACGACTGGCCGGACCACTCAAACCCGATGCCGCGTGGTAGATCGTTCCGCACGATCTGTTCCATCAGATCCATCGCCTGGCCGGAGCTGTGTCCTGGAGCGGCCCCGCCGTTTATCTGGATCGATGGAAAACCGTTGTAGTGGTCGATGGCAGGAGGGGCGGTGTGCCAACTTGAGCTAACCACGCTGCTCAGTGGCACCATCTTGTCGAAATCGCCGTTACTGGCCGGTATGTAGTAGCGGGATAGGTCCTCTGGACGGCTGCGAAAGGCGGTATCCGCCTGGACCAGTACTTTCAGCACCCGGCCCTGGAAATTAAAGTCATTGGCGTAGACCGGCGCCAACATCATGCGGATGGCGTCGTAGATATCGGCCAGCTCCAGCCCCATGGACTGGGCCTGAACTCTATTCACATGCAGTTGCAGTTCCGGGGCGTCTTCCAGCTGATTCGGACGTACCCCCGCCAGGGCCGGCTGTTTTGATGCTGCGCCCAAAAGCATATTACGTGCCTGCACCAGTTGCTCATGACCGAGACCGGCCCGATCCTCCAGGCGCAGATCGAAACCACCGAAGCGCCCCAGACCACGAATAGTTGGCAGGTTCACCACGAAGATACGCGCCCCTTTTATACTCTGTACGGCGCCGTTGGCCCAGCCGATGAAGGCCTTGATCTGTTGATCATCTGACTTGCGTTGGTCCCAGCCATTCAAGCGAATGAAACCTAGCCCCACATTTTCGCCCTGTCCGACAAAGCTGAATCCGCCCACGGTAACTACCTTATCCACGGCCTTGTTTGTTCTGATTATCTTCTCCATCTGGCTCAGCACCTTGCCAGTACGCTCCATGCTGGCGCCGGGTGGTAACTGGATAAGCGCCAACGCATAGCCCTGGTCCTCTTCCGGCAGAAAACTGCTGGGCAGGCGTGCGTATAGAAATACCGTTAACACAACCAGCGCGGCAAAGGCCATCATCCAGCGCGGGGTATGGCGGATGGCCTGGGTAACCTTTTCTAGATAGAAGTTATTGCCCAGTTGGTAGAACTCATTGAATTTACGTAGGAAGAGGTTCGGTTCTCTATGCTGCGGCTTGAGTAGGGTGGCGCACAATGCCGGGGTGAAGCTCAAGGCCATGATTGCCGAGATCACCATGGAGATGGCAATGGTCAGGGCGAATTGGCGATATATGGCGCCGACACTTCCACTCACCAACGCCATGGGTATGAACACCGCCGCCAGCACCGTGGTCATGGCGATCACCGCACCAGTGATCTGATCCATCGCCTTGCGTGCGGCCTCCTTCGGCGGTAGTCCTTCCTCGGTCATGATGCGCTCTACGTTTTCCACCACCACAATGGCATCATCTACCACCAGACCGATGGCCAGCACCAGGGCGAACATGCTCAGGATGTTGATAGAGAAGCCGACCAGATACATGCCGGCGAAGGCGCTGGTCAGTGCTACCGGCACCACCAGGGTGGGGATCAGGGTGGCCCGCAGGTTTTGTAGAAACAGCAGGATCACCAGGAACACCAGCACCACCGCTTCAATCAGGGTGTAAACCACCTCGTCGATAGAGATGTTAATAAACTGGGTACTGTCATAAGGCACAAACCAACTCACACCGGCAGGGAAGTACTCCTCCACCTGCGCCATCTTGGTGCGTATAGCATCTGCCGTCTCCAGGGCGTTGCCCTGGGGCGCCAGCATGATGGCAAAGCCGGCGATGGGTTCGCCGTTTACGTGTACATCGTGACCATAAGATTCGGCCCCCAGGGCGATACGCGCCACATCCTGCAGACGTACCGTACTGCCATCGGCATTGGTGCGCAGGGTGATATGGGCAAACTCTTCAGGATCGGTAAAGCGGCTGGCGGCGGTCACCGAGGCGGTAAAGCCCTGACCAGGCGGGGCCGGCTCCGCACCTATATTGCCTGCCGCAATCTGTATGTTCTGGCTGCGGATTGCATTCAGCGCATCGGCTGCGCTCAGGCCGTAGCCGCGCAGCTTGTCCGGATTGAGCCAGATACGCATGGCATAGGCTGCACCGAACAGCCGGGCGTTGCCGACCCCGGGCAGGCGCTGAATCGGATCCAGTACCTGAGAGGCGATCAGATTGTTAAGGGCATAGGTATCCAAATTGGTATCGGTTGACTTCAGGGCCACCACCATCAAAAAGTCGTTATTGGCCTTGGCTGCTGTGATGCCGTTCTGCACCACCTCCTGGGGCAGGCGTGACTCCGCCACGCCGAGCCGATTCTGTACCTGCACGGCGGCAATATCGGGATCGGTGCCGCTCTGAAAGGTGAGGGTGATTTGGGCGCTGCCGTTGGAGCGTGAGGTGGAGGTGAAATAGAGCAGGTTGTCGACACTGGTCAGCTGCTGCTCAATCACCGAGGTCACGGTCTTTTCCACTACATCGGCGCTGGCCCCGGGATAGGAGGCGCTGATCCCCACCTGAGGCGGGGCGATAGGGGGGTAGGCGGATACCGGTAGCCGGAAGATGGCTACGCTGCCGGCCAGGGTGATGAGGATGGCCACCACCCAGGCGAAAATCGGCCGATCGATAAAAAAGCGGGCCATCGGCTATCCTTTCGGCGTTTCGGCAGTAGAGGGAACTGCCTTTGCACCGCCGCCTGGTTTTACCTTTTGTAGTCCCTCGAGTATCACCTGGTCGCCATCTTCCAGTTCACCGGTGATGATCCAGGAGTCTTGGGTCATGCCGTGGGTTTCGATCTTGCGCAACTCCACCTTACCTTCGTTGTTTACCACCAGCACTGAAGCGCCTTTATCATCACGCGCCACTGTAGCTTGTGGAAGCAGAAAGGCCTGCTCCAGATACCCCACGGTTACACGCAGGTTAACGAACATGCCGGGAAGTAGGTGGTGTTCCGGATTTGGAACCACCGCGCGTAGCGATATGGTGCCGGTGCCGGGATCGGCCACAGAGTCGGAAAAGTCGATGCTGCCTGTATGTGGGTACTCCCTGCCATCCGACAGTATTACCGTAACCGGAAGCTTCTTCCCGCTGCCTGAGAGGTCGTCGATATTGGCCCCTTCTGCCCGCAACTGCTGCAGTTCCGATACCGACAGGCTGAAGTTTACATATACCGGATCAATCTGTTCGATGGTAGTGAGTTGGGTCGCCTCACCCTGTCCCACCAGCGCCCCTTCGGTAACCAGGGCGCGGCCTGCGCGTCCGGAGATGGGCGCTGTAACCGTGGCATAGCCCAGATCCAGCTGCGCCTTCTCGACACTGGCCTGGGCCTGCTGGACGGCGGCTGCAGCGGTGCGCTCTTCGGCCAGGGCGGTGTCCCTTTCCTGGGTGGAGAGTAGTCTCTTGGTCGCTAGTTCGCGGTAACGATTTGCAATCAAGGTGGCGTTGGCGGCGGTTGCCTTGGCCTTGGCCAGCGCCGCCTCCTGTAGATGCAGCTCTGCGCGTAGTGGAGCGGGGTCGATCTGGAACAGGGCCTGTCCCGCCGTTACATCGGTGCCCTCTCTATATGTGCGCTCCAGGATTATGCCGGCCACACGCGCCCGCACCTCAGCAACTCGGATGGATGCCAGCCGCCCCACAAGTTCACGGGTCAATGGCACAGATTCGGCATGGGCCATGATCACCGTGACCTCAGGGAGCCGCATCTCCTGCCCGCCATCCTGCTGAGACGAGTCACCGCAGGCAGTGATGAACATAACCACTATTAAGGGCAACAATAGACGCAAATATGATGGCTTCATCGGTAACTTCCTGGCTAACGGCGGTGGATTTTGTGCTTATCAATACCTCTGGCAATCAGATAAACAGTATACATCTTTCCAGTATCTCTAACTTGACCAATAAGGATACTGTCCTGGGAGTCTTTGGCCAAGTACGGACATCAGGAAAGTGCTGTATCAAGGGCCTCCGGGCTGATATTCTCTACAAATAGAATGGTATTTAGAATAAGGCAGGATGCGCCCCTCCAATCAGGGATTAGTCCTCCCATAATCTAAATGATAATCGTTGCCCGCGCTGTATATCACAATATTAGTGCCAGCTGTAGAACCTACTGTTATACCCTTTGAGGTTAAGTGTGATTGATGAAATAGAAATCGTAAAAGTGGAAAGAGAAATCGAATCCATATCGGTTTTGGCAAGAGAGATATGGACGGAGTATTTCGTGTCGATCATTGGGATTGACCAGGTAAACTACATGCTTGCAAAATTCCAAAGTATCGAAGCGATATCTGCACAGATCGATAGAGGATATGAGTACTTTGTTGTTAAACATAAGAAGCAATTGAATGGTTATTTGGCTTTGGTTCCAGAAATTGAAAATAGAAAATTGATGATTAGCAAATTTTACGTTCGAAATGATGTTCGTGGAAAAGGACTTGGAAAAACAATGCTCAACTTTATAGAGAAGAAAGCATTAAAGACGGACATTTCAACACTTTGGCTTACTGTGAATAGATTTAATAAAAGTTCCGTATCATGGTATCTCCATCATGGATTTCAAATAGTTGAAGAAGAGAAAATGGACATAGGCGGTGGATATTTTATGGATGATTTCATTATGGAGAAGACTATCAATGCACGTGTATAACAACGGCTTGCACGGGACAACCAACCTCGCAGTTGCGCGGTCAGTCGCCCGTGAAGCCGGGCGTTAGGCTTTAAACATGAATACAACAGAGAGCATCGTAGAGTCATATTTTCGCCTGGTTCGTGGTTGTTTTACACAACCCGATGTAAAAGTGATCAAAGGAAATAATCGGCAAATAGATTTGCTCGCGTATAGCGTAATTGAGGAAAAGACATATCACGTTGAGGTAAGTGTTACTCACTGCCAACAATGGTGTCCAACGCCCATCGCTCTAAAAGACAGCTTTGATAAAAAATACTTTGGAGTGCCAGCTAAAAGAGAGGGTGAAAATACTGATCACGCTAAAGGTAAAACGTACATTGAAAGTATCAAAGAGACATACGCTAGCCTAGGTCTATCCTACGACACAATACACAGAGTGTGGGTTTGTTGGACTGTAAATGGTGAGTCAAGCTTAGAATCTGAACTTAATAAATATTGTGAAGAGCGCGGTATTCTGAGAGGGCGTTTAGAGATAGTCAGTTTTAGAGATGAAGTTATACCTTCGCTTATGGAAAAGGTATCTACTTCAAATTACGAAGATGATGCGCTTAGAACTTTGAGTTTATTGAGACAGTATGAAATACAAAAGCCTAACAAAAGCAATTGAGCGGGACAAACCTCCGCAGCGTAAATTATTGTGCATGAATAGGGTAATAGGGGTCAGACCACGATTAAAGAGGGTGCGGAAGGAACAAACGTGGTCTGTCCCCTATAACGAAAAGAAACTGTGCTCTGAACCTATCTTATTGTAGGCTTAACTTAAAATAACTATAAAAAGTTACTCCCAAGTATCTGTTGTTGTAGCAAGGAGGAGAGGATATGAGTGAGTCTAATCATCATCATAATAGTGAACAGGGGGGTGATGCGCTTCCCTTTGCCGCACCCAGTATCAAGCTGAAAGTCAGTGCGCCGATTGGATGGTTGAAGTTTGGGTGGGAGGATATCAAACAGGCGCCGCTGCCGAGTTTGAGTTACGGTTTTCTGTTTATGCTGTTTAGCTATCTGCTTGTCTACTTCGCGTTGACGTTCGACAGCCTGGTGGTTTTGTTGTCGCTGCTGTCTGGGTTTATCTTTGTTGGGCCGGTGGTCGCCTTGGGGTTCTATGACATTAGTCGTCAACTTCAACTTGGTCGAACACCTACGCTAAGGCATGCCATAAAAACAAGCCTGCGCCATACCGGCAACGAAATGCTGTTTGCAACCTTTCTGCTGGTTATCTTCCTGGTGTGGGCGCGCGTGGTCTCAGTTATTCACATATTTTATCCTACATTGGCGGAACCCAGTCTAGCCGAGAAGGCCACTTTTCTAGCTGTTGGCTTTGCAATCGGTACGCTGTTTGCAATATTTATATTCTGTATCAGTGCATTTTCACTGAGCATGATAATGGATCGTAAGGCAGATATGGTCACGGCTGTTGTGACGAGTTTCAACGCCGTACTTCGCAATAAAGCGGCAATGCTTCTGTGGGCATTGCTGATAGTCTTGGCCGTTGCCATTGGCATGGTTACAGCCTTTATTGGTATGGGCGTTACCTTGCCGCTGATAGGGCACGCAACCTGGCACGCCTATCGGGAGACCATTGATAGCTCCGCTTGGCCACGATATCCGGAAGATGAGGTGGATTAGATAAGATGGGCGCTTATGCGCCGCGCTTGTTAGAAGCCGATACCGACCCCCACTCCATGGTATCCACCGCTGCCCACGCCGATACCAAAGTTCACCCTGGGATCGCTCTGTGAGCGGTACTGCGTTCTGGGCCACAGCAGGAGTTCTTTGGTTGCCACCAGGGGGAAGCGGTAACGGGATTCACCCACACGCCCTGAACGCATGCCAGTGAATTTTCCGTGAATGGTAACCAGACGACCAGGGGCATACTCAAGCGGTTCCAGATAGTCCGGCTGCTCGGCCAGAAATCGTCCACCGGAGGCACTATTTAGTACAGGGCGACCAGAGTCATCCAGCTGCAGGGCAAGGATCTCCAGGATCGTCTTATCTTTCAAATTTTGTATACCAACGATCTTGCCGCCCCAGTGGACTGCACTGCCAACGGCCAGTGCACGTGGATGTCGGACTAGTTGGCTGGGGGTTGGCGGGCCCACTTGGGCGGTGCCATCTTGCACCTCATTGCCACTACAGGCGGTAAGTAGAAAGAGCAGGCCGCTGAGGAGATAGAGTGGTCGATAGTTCAGCATAATTACCACCAGTAGGGATGGTGATAGGGGTGGCGATAAGGAGAGTAGGGCCACCAGGGATTGTATAGGAAAGGATTAGAACGATAAGCTGGCACGGCAACGGGTTGCGGTCGTGGCCACATGTGCCGCTCTACCACCTCAACCACCGGGTAGGCGTAGCGGTACTCCCCAACCTTGTGGTGTTCTATTGCGGTAAATCGTCCTGATACGGTGATCAACCTGCCCGGTTTATACTCCTCCGGCTCGAGAAATCCCTTAAAACGGGCGATGAAACGGCCGCCGGCAGATCCTCCGCAGTTCGGTTTTCCCTCTTCGTTCAAGGGTTTGGCCAGTACGCTGATGTCTGTGAACCGCTTGCGATTCTCTACCTGGATGATCTCTCCACCCCAGCGCACCATGCGGCCACTGTAGTTGCCAGCCCCAGCCCGCACTGCAGAAATGCTCACATCCCCCGGCGGGGCAGTGCTTATGGCCGGCGGCAGCCTGGAGGCGCATCCGCCCAGTAGTACAACCGATAGCAGTGCGATAGAGATAGGTCTCATACTCCATAGCATAGCATTTCCCTCACCCTGAAAAAGTGGAGGAGGGCGCAATCTGGCGTAGGTCAGTCAGTACAGCGGCAGGGGCGGCATATCCAGGATTACCCGCTGATGCTCTAGGATGGTGATCTGCTCTTGCCAATACTGGTTGCTGCCAAACCAGGGGAAGGCGGCAGGGAAGGCCGGGTCGTTCCAGCGGCGGGCCAGCCAGGCGGCGTAGTGGATGATACGCAAGGTGCGTAGTGGTTCGATCAGTGCGACCTCTCGCGGATCCAGGGTATGGAAGGTCTCATAGCCCGCGCGCAGGTGGCTCAGTTGGAGCGCCATCTCGTTGCGCTCCCCGGAGAGTAGCAGCCATAGATCCTGAATAGCGGGGCCGCTACGGCAGTCATCCATATCAACAAAGTGCGGTCCATTGTCAGTCCAGAGGATATTGCCGGGGTGGCAGTCGCCATGGAGGCGGATCCAGCGACACTCGGCGGCCTGTTCGAACGCATACTCGATTCTCTGCTGCAGCTCAGTGGTTAGTTCGCGGTATGTCCGCTCCAGCTCCAGTGGTATCTGCTCATGCTCCAGCAGGTAGGCGGCTGATTTTGCCCCCATCTCCTGTGGATTTATGGATGGGCGCTGCTGGAATGGTTGGCTTGCCCCTAGTTGGTGAATGCGTCCGAGAAAACGGCCAACCCACTCCAGGTTATCCGGATTGTCCAGGTTGGGCCAGCGCCCCCCCTGGCGCGGGAACAGGCTGAAGCGAAAATCACCAAAGGTATGCAGCGTCTTCCCATCACTATCCATGATTGGGGCAATGACCGGGATCTCTGCCTCAGCCAGGGCTTGGCTGAAGCTATGCTCCTCTAGGATGGCATCATCGCTCCAGCGTCCGGGGCGATAGAACTTGGCCACTAGCGGCAATGCCTCATCCAGGCCAATCTGATAGACCCGGTTCTCATAGCTGTTGAGGGAGATGAGGGTGCCATCGACCCGGAAGCCGACCGATTCGGTGGCATCGAAGATGGTCTCAGGGGTAAGCCCCTGGTAGGGATTTTCAGACATCAGGTTTAGGTGCCGGTAAGACGTCTCTCTGCTTCGCGGTATTTCTCCGCGGTGCGGTCGATCACCTCGGGCGGCAGCTCCGGGCCGGGAGCCTTTTTATCCCAATCCAGGGTCTCCAGATAGTCCCGCACAAACTGTTTGTCAAAGCTGGGTGGACTGCTGCCCGGTTGGTACTGGTCGGCTGGCCAGAAGCGGGATGAGTCAGGGGTCAGCACCTCGTCGATCAGGTAGAGTTTACCCTGGTCATCCAGGCCAAATTCAAACTTTGTATCGGCGATAATGATCCCTTTGGTCAGGGCGTAGGCGGCGCACTCGCTGTATATCCGCAGGCTTACATCCCGTACCTGTGTGGCCAGCTCTTCGCCAAGCAGATCTACGGTCTGGTCGAAGCTTATGTTCTCGTCATGGTCGCCAACCTCGGCCTTAGTGGATGGGGTGTAGATAGGTTCTGGTAGTTTGTCCGCCTGCTGTAGCCCAGATGGCAGAGAGATGCCGCAGACGCCGCCACTCTGCTGGTAATCCTTCCAGCCAGAGCCGATCAGATAGCCACGTACAATCGCCTCTAGCGGAAGCGGCTTCAGCTTGCGTACCACTATGGCCCGCTCTCCCAGGGTACGGCGCTGTTGCTCATCTGGCACCACCTCTGCCAGTGGCTTGGCAGCAAGGTGGTTGGGGATGATTCCGGCAGTACGTTCAAACCAGAAATTGGCGACTCGGGTAAGCACTTCACCCTTGCCTGGGATCGGTTGTGGTAGTACCACATCAAAGGCGGAGAGGCGGTCACTGGCGATGATCAACAGATGGTCGTCATCTGCCTCATAGATGTCACGCACCTTGCCCCGGTTTAGCAGTTTTAGCTCGGGCAGGTCGGATCGGTGGAGCGCATCATGCTTGGTCATGGTATCAGCGGTGCTCTTTGGGCTATTTGGTCTTGGTATTAGCCAGTAATTTTATGGCGCATACGGGAGAACCATCCCTTTCCATCCGCCTGTTTTTTTATACTGGCACGTACGGTCGGGCCATAGTCGCCATCTTCGTTGCGGATGTGGTTGATCAGCCACTTCTGCAAGGTCGCCAGGAGCTCATCTACCACATCCTCTCCCGCCTCATAACGTTCAATAAACTTGCTTACCCGCTTGATAAATAGGGCGTGCACTTTTTGGTGAGCCGCCAGGAAGGGATAGTTAGCTTGTTCCATCATGCTCTCTTCAAAGGAGAAGTGGGAGACTGTGTAGTCGACCAAATCCTCTATGACTTCACCGGCCTTTGCGGTGTTTTTAGCGCGCTGCGCATCGTATAGCTCATTTATGTACTTAACGATGCGTTTGTGTTGCTCATCAATAAGCGCCACCCCGACATCGAGGTCTGATGACCATTTTAGGTGGGCCATGCCTTGTCTCCCAATTACCAATTATTACCCAAGCCTTCCAAGACTAAGGCAAGGAGGGCTCATTTTCAAGGAGCTAAGAGTGTCTTAGAGACCAATCAGCTCAGCGCTCAGTCCCTGAAATTTGGGGATATCTACCAGGTCGCGCGAGCTCACCAGCTTGGGGTTGTACTCTATTACCGCCAATTGGGGATGCTCAGGGTTAAAGCGGACGGAGATTACTCCAGGTCGTTGACGCAGGGCATTCTCCAGCTTCTCCTGGCCAGCTTTGTCTAGTTCCTGGTCGATATGCAGGGTTATGTCAGCCAGATCAATATCCACGATAGTGCACCTTGTTTAAGTTAAAAGTTTTTCCAATAGTGCCTTCTGGGAGTGTAGCCTATTTTCCGCCTCTTCCCAGACAACAGTGTCGGCCCGATCGATCACCGCAGGAGATACCTCTTCACCACGATGGGCCGGCAGGCAGTGCATGAACAGGGCATTACTGTTGGCTTGAGCCATTAGCCGTTCGTCTACCTGATAACCGGCAAATGCCTGCTGCCTTTTAGACTGCTCCTCTTCTTGCCCCATACTGGCCCATACGTCGGTAACCACTAGATCAACTCCAGTGGCCGCCTCCATAGGGTCGCGCATAAGTTGGCAATGGTCACCAGCAGATTCCAGAATAGTACTATCCGGAGCGTAGCCTTCAGGCGATGCAATGCGGAGCTCAAACCCAAATTGCCGGGCGGCGTTTATATAAGAGTGGCACATATTGTTGCCATCCCCTATCCAGGCCACTTTGTGGCCGGCGATATCACCACGCTGCTCAAAAAATGTCTGCATGTCGGCTAGCAGTTGGCAGGGGTGGAGCAGATCAGTAAGCGCATTGATCACCGGGACCCTGGAGTTGGCCGCAAATAGCTCCAGGTTCTCATGTTTATAGGTGCGGATCACTATGCTGTCCACCATACTGGAGATAACGCGTGCACTGTCTTCAATTGGCTCGCCACGCCCTAATTGGGTATCGCGCGGTGAGAGGAAGATGGCTTGGCCACCAAGCTGTGCTATGCCCGCCTCAAACGAGACCCGGGTACGGGTGGATGATTTCTCAAAGAACATCCCCAAGGTGCGATTTTTTAGTGGCTCAATAATCTCTCCGGCCCGCCGAATCGCTTTTAACTCTATGGCGCGGCTTATCAAGTCACGCAGCTCCTCCCCGCTGAAGTCAAGCAGCGAAAGAAAGTGCCGCGGTTGTGAATTCAGGTTAGCCTCTGTCATTGCTTGGTCCTTACTACACGCCCTGTTGAGCTGCATGGCCACAGAAATCCTTAATCAGTTGCGATACTTTTGCGACCATATCTGCGGCCTCATTATCGCTGATTATCAGTGGCGGTAATAAACGTATTACCCGCTCGGCAGTCACGTTGAGCAGTAACCCCTGTTCCAGCGCCATGCTCACCAGGTCGCCGCAGTCACGATCAAGCTCAATTCCAAGCAGGAGTCCGCTGCCACGGATCTCTTCTACCCCAGCTACCCCTTCCAGGGCATCGGCAAAATCGGCCAGCAGACGGATGCCGAGCTCCCCGGCACGGGCTGGGAGAGACTCTTGTTCCAAGGTGTCTATTACTGCCAGGGCGGCAGCACAGGCGAGATGATTGCCGCCAAATGTGGAGCCGTGGTTACCTGGAGCGAACAGCTCTGCTGCCGGGCCACGTGCTAGACATGCCCCGATTGGGACGCCATTGCCCAGCCCCTTGGCCAGGGTCATAACATCCGGCAAGATTCCACTGTGCTGATAGGCAAACATCTTGCCGCTACGTCCCATACCGCTCTGGACCTCATCCAGCATCAGTAACCATCCATGCTCATCACAGAGGGCGCGTAGCTGCTGCAGGTAATCAGCGTCTGGCAGGTTTATTCCGGCCTCGCCCTGGATCGGCTCTACCAGCACAGCTACTACATTGGGGCTACTTTTAGCCACCGCCTGCAGGCTCTCCATATCATTAAAGGGGACCCGAGTGAATCCCTGAACCAGCGGCTCAAACCCGGCCTGGACCTTACGGCTCCCGGTGGCGGAGAGGGTGGCCAGGGTGCGCCCATGAAAGCTGTTCTCCATCACTACGATCGCTGGCTCATTCACCGCTTTATGGTGACCGTACAGACGGGCAAGTTTGATTGCCGCCTCGTTGGCCTCGGCTCCAGAGTTGGCAAAGAAGGCCCGATCCATACTGGCAAGGCTGGTCAGTTTGTCGCCCAACTCTTGTTGTAGGGCGATACCATAGAGATTGGAGGTGTGTAGCAGCTTTTTGGCCTGGGTACATATTGCCTCACCTACTGCTGGGTGGGCGTGGCCCAGACCGCACACGGCAATACCAGATAGTGCATCCATGTAGCGCTTGCCATCAGTGTCCCACAGCCATACACCTTCCCCCCGTTCGAACTGAACTGGAAGCCGCTTGTAGGTAGACATCAAAGAGTCCGACATTTTCGATCCCAAAACTGAAAAAATTAACGCTAAGCCCAAAAAAACAGAAGGTGGCCCATGCAGCGTGCCCGGACCACCATTTATTCCCATACAAACAATGGGAAAACCTTTGATTTTATTGATGTGCGGAAAAATAAGCAATAGATAGATGTTGGCGCGTCCTAATCTTATCTCTTTCCCGTCTGCGGGGAGATGGTTTCATATTACCCTCTTTACCTAGCAAGAATAGTGGCCGTTTACCTCTATAGTTTCGCAGGGAGCTTGCGATCGGATCATGGTACCAGTAAGGTGATCGCCGGGAGCCGGCTGAATGGTCGCTCCTCCGTTATGGAGGGGAGGAAAGTCCGGGCTCTACAGGACAGGGTGCCAGGTAACTCCTGGGGGGCGCGAGCCTACGGAAAGTGCCGCAGAAAATATACCGCCAAAGCCCTTCGGGGCCGGTAAGGGTGAAATGGTGCGGTAAGAGCGCACCGCGCCACTGGTAACAGTGGTGGCAGGGTAAACCCCACCCGGAGCAAGACCAAATAGGGGGACAGGCGGCGTCAGCCGTAACGTGTGGTCCGCACGGTTCCCGGGTAGGTCGCTTGAGGTATACGGTGACGTATATCCCAGATGAATGGCCATTCACGACAGAACCCGGCTTATAGGCCGGCTCCCACCATAACATTAGGCATCCCGCGGCTTGATCGCGGGATACGGAATGTAGCTACATACCCACTAGGATGTAGGGCGCAACAGCAACGGGTATTGCGCCATCATCGTCATCCCGGCGCATGCCGGGATCCAGGAAAGATCGGTAATCAGTTTCGCAGCCTATCCAGACCTGAGCCTTTTCCTCGCCTTAGCGTCAGGCTGCAAGTCCCTTTCTTTTGAGCGCTCAAAAGAAAGGGACGAAAGAAAAGAGCGCCCGATGACTTGCCCTTCGGGTTCCCTGTGCTCCTCACTATTTCAGGGGCTCCATCGACGGGCGGTCCCTCGCCCGCGATGGAGGCGCCACGTCCATGTGGCGCCCCTGCGGGCCAATTCCTTCAATCGTTGCGGTGCTCGGCTGCGTCAAACGGGTCTGGGGCGGCCACCCCTAAACCGTGTATTCCACCGAGCATCGTAGGCGTAAGCGGGAATAGCCCAAAGGGGAGCGACAGGGATGTCGCTCCTGTCCATCGGGGCAGGGATGCCCCGTATGGACAGCCCCGCTGGCAACGAGAAGCGCAGGGCACCCGTAGGGTGGAATACTCGGTTGCCCTTTTCTTTCGCCTATTTTCTTTTGGGCAAGCAAAAGAAATAGGCTCGTAGCC
>JBNLDW010000002.1:0-81569 GCA_050304615.1 Sedimenticolaceae bacterium | reverse complement strand
GTACGAGAGGACCGGAGTGGACGTATCTCTGGTGTTCCGGTTGTCACGCCAGTGGCATTGCCGGGTAGCTACATACGGACAGGATAACCGCTGAAAGCATCTAAGCGGGAAGCCCCTCCCAAGATTAGATCTCACTGGACCTTTAAGGTCCCTGAAGGGCCGTTGAAGACTACAACGTTGATAGGCTGGGTGTGGAAGTGCAGCAATGTATGAAGCTAACCAGTACTAATTGCCCGTGAGGCTTGACCATATAACACCCAAAAATTTTGCGTGTTGTGGTTACAAGCAATGCAACATGCCAACTACGATATTTCCGAATTTGAAAGACCTGGGTCGGTCTGCCGACCTCTGTTTTTCACAACAGTTTACCTGGCGGCAATAGAGCACTGGTACCACCTGATCCCATCTCGAACTCAGAAGTGAAACGGTGTATCGCCGATGATAGTGTGGGGTCTCCCCATGCGAAAGTAGGTCACTGCCAGGTTTTAATTCAAAGAAAAAGCCCACCCCATTAGGGGTGGGCTTTTTTTTGTTGTATGCCTCACAGAACCCTTCGGGTTCACTTTAGAACATCTTTTGAGTTTCATTGAGTACTTCTTCGCTTTCGCGCAGGTCGCATTGTGAGTACCCTACCCACCGTTCCGGTGGGGCGGGATAACCGAGTAATAAACGCAAAGCTTGCACAGATATGGAGCCGCAAATTTACGCGAATTACCGCAAAAGCTCGCAAATTGCATTAAAGTTATTCGCGATTATTTGTGGTTCTTAGCGTCCATTCGCGGCCAAATAGCAATGCCTGGGTTTAGCAAAATTGCATCGTGTTTTAATAACCTTTGCACCTCTGCGTACTCCGCGTTAAATATGCAGGTCTTGGATCAAGACTTCATGGCATGATTGCCACAAACCTGTTCCTGCATTTTCAGGAATAGATCGCCATTATATGGGCCAAATTTAGGTACAATTGTCTGATGGAGAGCCGTTACCAGATCATCCGCCAGCTTGCCGATGGCAAATTCCACTCCGGTGAGGAGTTGGCGCAACGGTGTGGTATCAGTCGTGCCGGGGTATGGAAGCATATCCAGCAACTTGGCACCTCTATCAACTTGAAGATTCATGCAGTACGAGGGCGCGGATATCGCATAGAGCGGCCACTGGAGCTACTAGATAGAGAACAGATACTCGCAGCCATCTCCACCACAGGCCGCAGCTGGATCAGTAAACTGGAACTGCACCAGCAGATAGGCTCGACTAACAGTCACCTGTTGACCCAGCCGCCAGGGGAGATTTCTTCCGGTCACATCTGCCTTGCCGAAGAGCAGACAGATGGGCGAGGTCGCCGTGGCCGTAGCTGGGTCTCACCCTTTGGTAGCAGCATATATCTATCCATCTTCTGGGATTATCCAGATGGGCCCAGCCACCTCAGCACCCTTAGCCTGGCTGCTGGGGTAGCCGTGGTGGATACGCTACAGGCATTAGGGGTGGCTCAGGTGGGGCTGAAATGGCCCAATGACATACTCTGGGATGGACGCAAGTTGGCCGGTCTGTTGCTTGAGGTCGCTGGTGAGTCAGATGGTCCCAGCCGGGTAGTGCTGGGGCTGGGGATAAATTGCGGGCTTGCATTGGCGCAGGGTGAGAATATAGATCAGCCGTGGATAGATCTAACCGAGATTCCTGGAGGTAGTGATATCTCCCGTAACCGACTGGCAGCAGCCCTGATGGAGAGCTTACTACAGACAATGGGTAGGTTCAGTCAGGATGGGATATCCTCTCTGGTTAAAGAGTGGCAGCGCTACGATCTTTATTATGGTCTGCCGGTTGCGCTCCAGCTCGGTAGCCGGCAGATTGACGGAATTCATAGAGGGATTGATATAACCGGCTCTATTCTACTGGAGAAGGCTACGGGAGAGGTGTGTGCCTATCATGGCGGCGAAGTGAGCCTGCGGACAGCGCCAACCGGTATGGAGGTTAAATAGCATGCCCAATAGTGCACTGCTACTATTGATTGATTTGGGTAATTCCAGCCTGAAGTGGGCCTGGACCAGTGGCGCTGAATTGACCCCGGTGCAGTCTGTATTGCATCGTGCCACTACTGTGGCCGCCGTAGCTCAGAAGTGTTGGCAGGATGAGCCAGAGCCCGCACGCGTCGTAGTCGCTAGTGTCGCCAAATCAGAAGTGCAGGAGAGTCTGCGAGCATGGTTGCAGCAGCAGTGGAGTTGCGAGCCTATCTTTGTCCAGGCTACGGCCCAGGCGCTCGGGGTGACCAACGCTTATAATAGCCCAGCTGAGCTGGGGGTAGATCGTTGGCTGACCCTACTTGCGGCGCATCATCAGATATCTGACCCGGTCTGCGTGGTGGACTGCGGCACAGCTATCACTATTGACCTGATGACGGCGGATGGAGTGCATCTTGGAGGGATGATACTGCCAGGTTTTGCTATGATGCGGGAGAGCCTGCTGCAGCAGACAGCCATCCCGCTGGCCGAAGCCGTTGAGCCACCTGACTGGCTGGCAAGCGATACCGCTGGTGCGATTGCCGTTGGTGGGGTGAACGCAGTGGCAGCCCTGGTGGATAGAGTGCTCGAGCAGGCGCAACAGCGGTTGCAGAGGGCCCCGGTGTTGGTGCTGACCGGGACAGATGCCGGACGCATAAAGAGGCAGCTATCGCATTCTGGGAGAGTCGAATCAGACCTGGTGATTCAGGGATTGGCACTATTGGCCAATTCCTCTAAGGACGATTAGATATATGCTATGAAGTGGCTTTTTATCCTGCTATTGATGACCAATATGGCGATCCTTGTCTGGGGGATCCAGTATGAGCCGGTTGATCAGACTAAGGGGATTACCCACTACAGAGGGGTGGGCAATTTGCGCTTGCTGTCTGAGATAGAGTCTGCAAAAGGGGATATGGTTGCAGCGGAAGAGGTAGCGAGTGACCTGGTGACAGATGAGCCGCAGCAGGCTGTAGAGATACCAGCGGAGGTGGCTACACCGGTGGTGACAGAACTGCCTGCGGTGCTTCCCACTAAGCCAAAGCCTGCGGTAAAACTGGTTAGTCGCTGCGGGGTATTCGGTGTTATAGATGATCGCCAGATGGCGCAGGAGGCCAGAAAACAGCTTACAGATGAGGGAGTTAAGAGCTCACTCCAGGAGACCAATGGCAAGATCGAGATCGGATTCTGGGTGGTGATCCCACCCATGGAGAGTAGCGACGCCGCACAGGATATGATTGATAAATTGGCAGCAGCTGGGATTACGGATGTCTGGCATTTCAGAAGTGGGGAGCTAAATAATGCAGTTTCCCTGGGTATGTTCTTCCAGCAGGAGAATGCGGAAAAACTACGGCAAGAGATTGAGCAAAAGGGATTTAACGCGGAGCTGCGTTCTCGCTTTCTAAACAAGAGGCGCTATAGCATCCATTTCAAGATCAGGGATGAGGTAGGAGCGGTTAAACGGATATGGAATCGGCTAAAACAGCGCTATCCGGACGTAGATTTGACCGAACGCCCTTGTGGAGAGATTGCCACGGGGGGATGAATTTTCTACAATAGAAAGGAGAACAAAACGGCTGAGTGTCGCCCGCCCCGCGTTCTTCTTAAATGATGCTCCTTTTGGTTTGTGCTGGCGTAGCTCAGTTGGTAGAGCAGCTGATTTGTAATCAGCAGGTCACAGGTTCGACTCCTGCCGCCAGCTCCATTTTTCACTCTCCTGAATCTTATAGGTTCAGGCCTAACTCTCTGGATGTAAAATCATGGGTTTTAAATGCGGTATCGTTGGGCTGCCAAATGTAGGCAAGTCCACCCTTTTTAACGCCTTGACCAAGGCGGTCATTGCAGCGGAGAACTATCCGTTCTGTACTATCGAGCCAAATGTCGGGATGGTTCCACTGCCCGATCCCAGGCTGGATGTTCTGGCCGGTATCGTTCAACCCCAGAGGGTGCTCCCCACAACTATGCAATTTGTTGATATTGCCGGGCTGGTGGCTGGCGCCTCCAAGGGGGAGGGGTTGGGTAATAAATTTCTGGCAAATATCAGAGAGACAGATGCCATAGCCCACGTAGTACGCTGTTTTGAAGACAGTGATGTAGTGCATGTCTCCGGGCGAGTGGATCCGCTGGCAGATATCGAGGTGATTAACACCGAACTCGGTCTGGCCGATCTGGAGTCAGTTGAAAAGGCGTTGGATCGGGCAACTCGTCAGGCACGTACCGGCGACAAAAAGATCCAGGCCCGCAAGGTATTGTTGGAGCTGGTACGAGATCATCTGGATGGGGGTGAGCAGGTGCGCTCTATGGAGCTATCTGCAGGTGAGAGAGAGGAGCTGCGGGATCTGTTTCTACTTACCGCCAAGCCAGCCATGTACATTGCCAACGTGGCTGAAGATGGTTTTAGTGACAATCCGGCACTTGAGATGGTCGAGAAGCTGGCGCAGAAAGAGGGTGCCGTCGTGGTACCGGTCTGTGCCTCTATCGAGGCAGAGATTGTAGAGCTGGAAGAGGCCGATCAGAAGGAGTTTTTGGAGACTATTGGTCTGCATGAACCTGGTTTGCATCGTGTGGTGCGGGCTGGCTACAAGCTATTGAATCTGGAGACCTACTTCACTGCTGGTGAAAAAGAGGTAAGGGCCTGGACCATCCCTGTTGGTGCCACCGCCCCACAGGCCGCAGGTGTGATCCACACCGATTTTGAACGTGGATTTATCCGGGCCGAGGTGATCGCCTATGATGATTTTGTTGCCTGCAAAGGGGAGCAGGGGGCAAAAGAGGCAGGCAAACTACGACTGGAAGGAAAGGAGTATCTGGTTCAGGATGGAGATGTGGTGCACTTTCGATTCAATGTCTAGAGACGAGTATATAGAGGCCGTTACCCCCATAGTTCTAACCCTGACATAGTGGTTGCTATGGAGATTATTAGCATATAATACAAAGGATTAGCTATACTGTTAGGGCCGTGTTGTGGTTGTGGTATGACGTTGGCCCGGGTGGCTTAGGGGGATAATTACAGTGCTAATATCTTGTCATGTGGTTGATCTCTCTCTCTGCAGACCGCTGATTATAGCAGTGCCGTCGGATGAATCATTGCTTGATGGTTTGACACTCGACGCGCTGATCCGGTATATTTGCGCCCCTTTGCATGGTCAGAGATTCCCTAGGCTACGTAGCTCAGTCGGTTAGAGCGACGGACTCATAACCCGTAGGTCGGTGGTTCAATTCCACCCGTAGCCACCAATCCACGCTCCTCGGCAGTTGTATTTCCTCCATCCGCAGATATGGTCGGTCACTGGAGGAGTAGAGTTGGCGTGTCAGGGATGAAATAGAGAGGGAACTTATTCCGATTATGACACTCTATATGTCTGTGGTTGGTTGATGAAGCTTGGCTGACCACATTTGGACAGCGCTTTTTGTTCATTTTTTCCCCCTAACAGACGCCAAGTCTGCTATTTAGCCGGTGCCCCCCTAGGTACCGGTTTTTTCTTGCCTATTTGCAGCTGTTCATGCTCCGCACTATATTCTTTGAATGGGTCAAAATAACGTGTTGAATACTATACGAAATGCACGGATATTCATTTATCGTGGCGGCATGAAGTCAGCGTAATAACCGCAGGAATGGTTGGCCATGGTCCCGGCCTGCCTCTATAATGGGCCGATTATTAATAACAATTAGATTATTAAGCGGGGATACATTCAGATGAGTAGACTTCTATTCGCAGCTATTGTGCTGCTGTTGCCTGGACTGGCACTCGCCGAGGATGCGGTATTAAATGGTGCCAATACCTCCTGGATACTGTCTTCTACGGCACTGGTACTGTTTATGACTCTGCCCGGTCTGGCCCTCTTTTATGGCGGCCTGGTGCGGACCAAGAACGTCCTGTCGGTGTTGATGCAGTGTTTTTCTATCGCCGGGATTGTCTCTCTGCTCTGGCTGCTGTGCGGCTACAGTCTGGCCTTTGGTGGTAGTGATAACCCATTGATCGGTGACTTTAGCAAGATGATGTTGGCCGGTATCGGACGTGAGACCCTGAGTGGAGACATACCAGAGTCCCTCTTCATGATGTTTCAGATGACCTTTGCCATCATCACCCCGGCCCTGATTATCGGTGCCTTTGCGGAGCGTATGAAGTTCTCTGCCATGCTGTTGTTCAGCGCTATCTGGCTGCTGGTAGTCTATGCGCCAATCACCCATTGGGTATGGGGTGGCGGCTGGTTGCAAGAGAAGGGGGTATTCGATTTTGCTGGTGGTCTCGTAGTCCATATCTCCGCCGGCGTGGCCGCATTGATGGCGGCCCTGGTGCTGGGGCCGCGCAGGGGATTTCCTACAACCGCCATGCCTCCCCACAATATGACCATGACGGTTACCGGTGCAGGTATGCTCTGGGTCGGCTGGTTTGGTTTCAATGGTGGTAGCGCCTTGGCGGCCGATGGCAATGCTGCTATGGCCGTCCTGGTGACCCATATCTCGGCCGCAACAGGGGCCTTGACCTGGACCTTTATCGAGTGGAAACGTTTTGGTAAGCCCAGTGCCTTGGGTGCGGTCACCGGTATGGTAGCCGGTCTTGGTACTATCACCCCGGCCTCTGGTTTTGTCGGGCCAGGTGGGGCACTGATTATAGGTCTGCTGGCAGGGGTTGTCTGTTTCAGCGCAACTCAATTCATCAAACGGGTGCTGAAGATCGATGACTCACTCGATGTCTTCCCGGTGCATGGTGTGGGCGGCATCCTTGGAACCATATTAGTTGGGGTATTTGCCTCTACCGAGCTGGGGGCAGTGTTCAGCGGCTACGGCTTTGCCGATGGTATAGAGACCATGGGTGGACAGTTGTGGGTGCAGTTCCAGGCGGTGGGCGCGGTAGTTTTGTTTACCGCTGTAGCTAGTTACATCATCCTCAAGCTGGTATCGTTGCTGGTTGGTGGTCTGCGGGTGGATGAGGATCATGAGACCCAGGGTCTGGATATCGTCTGTCACGAGGAGACCGGTTACAACTACTAACCCATAATACTAAGGGGCCCCTGATCTATTTCAGGGGCCCCTTTATTTTGTTTAGTTCCGCCTGGGTTCCCTGGCGGACTGCTAAAGTTCCCGCAGTATTCTGTCGGCACCACGTGCCAGCAGCTCATCTGCCAGGGTTTTGCCCAGCTCTTCTGCTTGTTGCCGCGGCATGCGTCCTTCAGTAAATAGCTGTTCGCGTCCATCCACGCTGGCCACTAGGCCACGCAGCCAGATCTGCTCTTGCTCCAGCACTGCATAGGCGGCAATGGGCACCTGGCATCCGCCTTCGAGGCGATGGTTGAAGGCCCGCTCTGCCGCTACGCGGGTATGGGTATCCTCATCGTTGAGAAAGGCGAGCAGAGAGTGGGTTGTAGTGTCATCGGCGCGACACTCGATCCCAACCGCACCCTGGCCGACTGCAGGGAGCATGGTCTCTGGGGGTATGCGCTGGCGGATACGTTCTTCCATCTCAAGTCGAACCAGACCAGCCGAGGCGAGGATAATGGCATCGAAATCCCCATTATCAAGTTTTGCCAGACGGGTCTGCACGTTGCCGCGCAGGCTAAGGATCTCCAGATCTGGCCGTTGGTGGAGTAGCTGACTGGAGCGGCGCAGGCTGGACGTGCCTACCCTTGCCCCTTGGGGCAGCTCTTCAATCATGGCGTAGTGGTTGGAGACAAAGGCGTCTAGAGGTGTCTCCCGGGCACAGATAACCGGCAGGGCAAAACCCTCCGGCAGATCCATCGGGACATCCTTCATCGAGTGTACGGCGATATCGGCATCCCCGGCCATCATCCCCTGCTCCAGCTCCTTGACGAACAGCCCCTTGCCGCCGATCTTGGCTAGAGGTACATCCAGGATCTTGTCTCCCTGGGTGGTCATAGTGACTAACTCAACCTCCAGTTCGGGGTGTTCCGCCAACAGGCGGTTACGAACATACTCTGCCTGCCACAGGGCCAGCGGGCTCTTTCGGGTGGCGATTTTTACTTTTTGGGACATTGGAATAGTGCGCCTCATACTGCCGCAGGATAGATATTGTGTACGCTGATTGGTCGGGGTTAGAGGATTCTAACCTCTGGCCCAAGCATAGCGAACGTTGAATAACACTCATGTTGTTTCAAGGGGTTACAGAATAACACATTAAATAAGCGAGGCGTATGCGGAGGGTGCATCATGGGGTAATTCCTATCCCTCCTTATCTTCCTCCTTGAATGTCATAAGGATCTCTTCGAACTCCGATCTAAATTGATGCACAATAGACACGCATGCAGGGTCAAACATGGTATTGGCGTTTTCACAGAGATAATCTACTGACTGGTTGAAATCCCATGCCAATTTATACTGCCTTCTGGCGGTGAGGGCATCCAATACATCCGCGGTTGCAACGATACGCCCCTCTAAGGGGATTTCATCACCTGCAAGGCCTTTGGGATATCCAGAGCCATCATAGCGCTCATGATGGCAGCTTATGATATTTCTCAGAATATCCAGGTGGGACATATGTATTAGATCGAACTCCTCTATGATGGAGTCAATGATCTCAAGTCCTCTCGGCACATGCTCTTGCGCCACCGCATACTCATCAAGAGTTAGAGGGCCGGTCTTTAACAGGATATAGTCCGGTATTCCTATCTTCCCGATATCATGTAACGGCGAGTAGCGCAGTATGTACTCTATATACTCATCAGAAAGTTCCATCTGATCAGCCAATTTCATGGCGATAAGATGGGAGTAATGAGACATGCGCTGAATGTGTCCGGATGTCTCCTCGTCGCGCTGATAGGTGAAGTGCTTTGCAGTATTCAAAATGCCGCGTAGGGTGTGTATCGGGGCAAATTCATTTATAAGTAATGCCCCAATCAGCTCTGAATATACCGAGAGGTTATTTACGATTATATCGGCAAAATAATCGGTCTTGTCCGCATCGAAAAACAGGAATCCAACAAGGCTATCATGACCATAGATAGGGACTGTATAGCTGGACTTGAATCCCTGTTCTAACAGCCATTTTGTATGTTGTGAGTTTGATGAAGATAGTAGCTCGAGGTCATTGATTACCCGTGATTTACGGGATTTGGCAAGTTCCTTGAGGGATTCCACCAAATCTAGCTTTACGCTGTAGTGGGAAAGTGCCCTCCCACTATCAGTACTATTGACAAACGTCTTTAACAGATCTGTTTTGTCATCGTATATGGCAATAGCTATGCGACACAGATGTGGCCATGCACTGCGCATTTGCTCATGCAAGTTTACGATCTTTTGGCCGATATGATTTTCATTCCCTTTCACTGACTATCTCCCCAGCAAACTAGCTTATTCCGCCATCTTATATTATGGCTTATGTTTCAATGTAAGGTGGTTAATTCAGCAAATTGATTTTCTAGCCACGTACATCGCCCTAATCGGTATTAGGCGGACGATAGGATAACCCAATCAATAGAAATTAACCTGACACATACCCATAAATCTGTCTGCCTTACGTTCTTGTAGCGGCGCCATAGGCAGCGTTCGCTGGAAGCAAATCCCTATCCCTCACCGCCGGGATAAGTTCATTACAGGCGTCGAAGAATAAACAAAAAGTCGCAAAGATGCAGAGCCGCAGAGTTTTGTAGGAATCCATAATCAGAACCATTTATTTCCCCGCGCCTCTGCCTACAAGGATGTAAGTAAGGTGTTTGAGCAGGGAGCGGAAGCCTTGCATGCGGGAGAGGTTGGGATATGGTGTCTTGAAAGAAATGGTCGGGGTGAGAGGATTCGAACCTCCGGCCCCTGCCTCCCGAAGGCAGTGCTCTACCAGGCTGAGCTACACCCCGAATTATATCTAGTTACTACGCTGGACAGCGAAGTCGGCCAATGCCGCCAAGGCGTCACGAAAGGGCGATGCTGGCAGCGCCTGCAGCGCCTGTTTTGCCCTATCTGCCTCCTCCGTCGCAAGGCGCGCAGTGTACGCTATCGCATCAGTAGATTCAATTGCTGCCTTGACTTCATCAATCTGCTCCAGCGACCCATTTTCAATGGCCGTGCGCAGTATTTTCTGCTGCTCAGCGCTGCCGATCTGCATGGCCCTTATCAGCGGCAGGGTGGGTTTCCCTTCGGCCAGATCGTCCCCTATATTCTTGCCAATATCCGCAGCTGAATCGCTATAGTCCAGGGCGTCGTCCACCATCTGGAAGGCGATCCCCAAGTGTAGCCCATAGTCGGCCAGTGCCTGCTCCTGCGTGCTGTCTGCATCGCAGATGACGGCGCCAAGTCTGGCCCCTGCAGCAAACAGGGTCGCGGTCTTACGGATGATCACCTCGCGGTATTGCTCTTCGCTGGTGTCTGGCGCGTGGCAGTGCAGCAGTTGCAGCACCTCGCCCTCCGCTATGCGGTTAGTAGCGTGAGAGAGGATCTCCATGACCCGCATCTGCTCTATATCCACCATCATCTCAAATGAGCGGGAATAGAGGAAGTCACCAACCAGCACGCTGGCGGCATTGCCCCAGACGGCGTTGGCTGTATCCTGGTTACGGCGCATATCCGAGCCATCTACTACGTCGTCATGCAGTAGGGTGGCGGTATGGATGAACTCTATAATTGCCGCCAGATCTACATGCTGGTTGTCTTGGTAGTCCATGGAGCGGGCAGCCAGCAGGACGATCATCGGCCGCAGGCGCTTGCCGCCGCTGGCAATTATATGGTGGCCGACCTGGTTGATTAGCACCACATCTGAGCGGAGACGCTCCAAAATCAGGCGGTCAACCGCCTCCATATCTGCTGCAACCAGACCGCGAATAGTGGAAATATCCATACAAGCCCTAAGTATATGAATGCTCTACAACCAGAGAAGGAGGCTACCCTACCAAGTTTTCGTCCTAAATTATAGATGCGGTGCCTGCTGGTTGACCTATTCTTGGCTGAAGTGTAGAATTCCGCCTCTTCAGTCGGCGCATTTTGGTCGATGTATCCAAAGCAACAGATTTGTACGGAGATTGGGCGAATGTATGCCGTAATACAGACCGGTGGTAAGCAGTACCGGGTTTCTAAGGGCGATAAGCTCAGGGTAGAGAAGCTGGGTGTTGATGAGGGCGCTAAAGTTGAACTAGACAAGGTTCTGCTTGTTGGTGAGGGTGAAAAGGTCAAGATCGGAACTCCCTATGTAAAGGGCAGCAAGGTCACAGCCAAGGTGACTGAGCACGGTCGCGGCAAAAAGGTCAAAATTATTAAGTTCAAGCGGCGCAAGCAGCACCTAAAGCGTCAGGGCCATCGTCAGTGGTATACCGAGCTTGAAATTACCGCTATCAGTGCTGCGGGCAGCACGGCTAGCAAAAAGAAGGCGGATTAGACTATGGCACATAAAAAAGCAGGTGGTAGTACTCGCAATGGTCGCGATTCAGAATCTAAGCGTCTCGGCGTCAAGATCTACGGTGGACAGGTAGTAACGCCTGGCAACATCATTGTACGCCAGCGTGGTACCTCTTTTCACGGTGGAGTGAATGTTGGCTGTGGTAGGGATCACACCCTGTTTGCTAAGGCAACTGGTGTGGTGAAGTTTGAGGTCAAAGGGCCCAAGGGTCGCAGGTACGTGAGTGTAATTCCGGCCTGATTACGCCTCATTCGCTGGATTCAGCCAAGGCCTCGTCGTTATTGGACGGGGCTTTTTGCGTTTACCGGGCCGTTGAGAAACTGCATTTTGTGTTGTTCCGCACTCACCTGAAAGTTCTGCAACAGCCTGTTAGGGGCTCCTAGAGGTACCCTATAGTCATGAAATTTGTCGATGAAGCAACTATCCGCGTTGAGGCTGGTGATGGTGGTAATGGCTGTGTCAGTTTTCGCCGCGAGAAGTACATTCCCAAGGGTGGTCCGGACGGTGGTGACGGTGGTGACGGTGGTAGTGTCTACCTGCTTGCCGATTCAGGCCTCAATACCCTGGTCGATTTCCGCCATGCACGTATGCACCGGGCAGAGAGGGGGCGCTCAGGTATGGGGCGTGATCGCACCGGTCGTGGTGGTGAGGATATAGAGGTTAGGGTTCCGGTAGGTACTCGGGTAAAGGATGCGGATACCGACGAAGAGATAGGGGAACTACTGCGGCATGGAGAGCGGTTGCTGGTGGCCAAGGGTGGTTTTCACGGCATCGGCAATGCCCGTTTCAAGAGTAGTACCAACCGTACCCCCCGGCAGTCTACCCCCGGTACTCCAGGCGAGCGGCGTCAGCTTCACCTGGAGTTGCTGCTACTTGCGGATGTCGGACTTCTGGGGATGCCTAATGCCGGCAAGTCGAGCCTGATTACCAAACTGTCAAGCGCTCGCCCGAAGGTGGCAGACTACCCCTTTACTACCCTCTATCCCAATCTTGGGGTGGTGAGTGTCGGTTCCGAACGCAGTTTTGTAATTGCCGATATACCTGGGGTGATCGAGGGGGCGGCAGAGGGCGCTGGGCTTGGTATACATTTTTTGAAACACCTGAGTCGCACCCGTCTATTGCTGCATCTGGTGGATATGGCGCCGCTGGATGGGGCGGCATCACTGGCAGAGGAGGTGCGCCTGATTGCGACGGAGCTGCAGAAGTTTAGCAGCGAGCTGGCCACCAAAGAGCGTTGGTTGGTGTTGAATAAACTGGATATGTTGCCGGAGGATGAGTTTGCACAGCGGCAGGTAGAATTGCTGCAAGAGTTGGATTGGAAGGGGCCTGTCTATGCCATATCGGCACTGACTGGGGCAGGCACCAAACCCCTAACCCAGGCGTTGATGGCGCGTCTTGAGGAGTTGCAGCAGGATGTGGAGCTGGGGGATGAGATTCAGGCAGAAGATGAGCCCTGGGATCCGCTCAAGAGCTGAGCGCTATGCTCTACAACTAGGAAGCATTACAATCACAACATGATCTCACGTAAACACATTCCCGCTACCAACCGCTGGGTGGTAAAGATCGGCAGTGCCCTGCTTACCGCTGATGGCAAGGGGCTGGCGCAGGAGCGTCTCTCCTCATGGGTGGAGCAAATGGCCGAATGGGTTCTGGCCGGCAAAGAGCTGGTGCTGGTCTCTTCAGGCGCGGTCGCTGAGGGGATGAGCCGTATGGGCTGGGAGAGACGTCCACAGACACTGCATGAGCTACAGGCCGCTGCGGCTATTGGCCAGATGGGGCTGATTCGGGCCTATGAGACCTGTTTCAAAAAGCGCGGCCTGCATACTGCGCAGATCCTGCTTACCCACGACGACCTTACCGATCGGAAGCGCTATCTCAATGCCCGTAGCACGCTATCTACCCTATTGCAGCTGGGAGTAGTGCCGGTAGTCAATGAGAACGATACGGTGGCCAATGATGAACTACGCTTTGGCGATAATGATACCTTGGCTGCCCTGGTGGCCAATCTGGTCGAGGCCGACCTGCTGGTTTTGTTGACCGATCAGGATGGACTGTTTGATAGCGATCCCCGGCAAAATCCCAACGCATCCCTGCTTGCCGACAGCCGGGTGGATAGTCCTGAACTGGATAGCGCGGCTACCGCTAGTGGCAGCCGCACTGGCCTTGGCGGCATGGTCACCAAGGTACGGGCTGCACGTCTTGCCGCTCGTTCAGGTACTGCAACTATAATCGCCCCCGGTGCCACAGAAGGCGTGCTGACACGTCTGGCAAAGGGTGAGGATATAGGCACTATGCTGCTGCCGGTACAGGGCTCCCAGGCCGCTCGCAAGCAGTGGCTGGCAAGCCATCTACTGGTGCGCGGTCAGCTGGTGCTGGATAGTGGCGCCGTGGATGTACTGCAACAGCGTGGCAGCAGCCTGCTGGCGGTAGGGGTCACTAGGGTGAGCGGCACCTTTGCCCGGGGTGAGGTGGTCTCCTGCGTGGATGGCCAGGGCAGGGAGATAGCTCGTGGCCTAGTAAACTATGATGCCGTGGAGACGGATCGTATCAAGGGTCAGCCCAGCAGCAAGATAGCTGAGATTTTGGGATATGTGGATGAGGAGGAGCTTATCCATAGGGATAATCTTGTTCTGGTTTAAAGGCCGTGGTCCGGCCTTTTGCTCCCTGGATATTCAGCTGTAGGTAACAAATTTCGTGACCTGTCTGGTTTGAGTTCTTGTTTTGACTATTGACGAATGGTCACGAGTCCCTTTCTTTTATGCACGTAAAAGAAAGGGACGAAAGAAAAACGTGCCCGACGACTTGCCCTACGGGTACCCTGCGCTCCTCACGCCCTCAGGGGCTCCATCGACGGGCGATCCCTCGCCCGCGATGGAGGCGCCACTTCCATGTGGCGCCCCTACGGGCCTATTCCTTCAAGCGTTGCGGTGCTCGGCTGCGTCGAACGGGTTTGGGGTGGCCACCCTAATACCGTGTGTTCCGCCAAGCATCGCAGGCAAAACCGGCGTCGAAGAAAAATTGAACTATTGCTGGCCGGGAAGACTTCAAAGACAAAATAGAGGTGATGTTACGGCGTCAGGTTCGACCGGGATTATCAGGACGACCGCGTGTAGAGGAGAGGCAGGCGATATACAAGTGGCTGTAGTATATTAGCGAAAACTGTGTTTCGAACCAAATTTTTCTTCGGTTTTATTTATACAGATACCAAGTTATGGGTGTTCAATTTTCCCTGATTTGGCACGTTCTATCTGCTCGAATATGTATACATAAAGTGCTTCATATGAAATCAAAGTATATGAGACTTCAGGATCTTTTATGCAGAATAAGCTGTTTATCTTTATGTTTCCTGATCTTGTTGTAAGAATGAGTGTTTCATTTCCATGATCGTCACGTTTAGTTCTATAACTGACAATATCTTTCCAACGGCAACGTATCGTCTTATAAGGAGGAAAGAGAATCTTAGGTACGGATATACTAGTTTCAGTGGCTACTATTTTTCTATCTTTTGGTGTGAAGTAAAAATATATAACGGCACCAAAAAAGATTAATAGAGATAGGCCTTGAGTATAGGTTGTCTGTTGAAATGAGTCGTCTAGGTAGCCAAATGCACCCAAAAGTGAGACAACTCCAACAACATAGGCTAGAACCATATATGCTTTCGGAATTCTGTACGATATTTCCATTTTCACACTAACAGTTGATTATGTATCTGGAAACAATATTGAGAGATGCCGCCAGAAGAGCGATTCTCATTTAGATTAAGTTAAGGATGAATTCCATTACTGGGAGAGCATCCTGCCTTGTTTTTATACCCTACCCTACAATTTTTGAGATTACCAGACTATTGAACTTAAAAGAAAAACCTGGTCAGAGAGCAATTGTTTCTAATATAGTCCTCGCTAATATAGCCATTGCGATCAACTAACAACTACAACGGACTGTTCACAAGGAAGTGAGTCATGCCCCGCAAGCCGCGTTTCAATCTGGTAGGCATACCACAGTATGTTATCTAGCACGGTAATAACAGCGACCCCAGTTTTCGCTTCTCGTCCCGTTCAGGGCTCCTCCGACGGGACATCCCTGTCCCGCGGAAGAGGGCCGGCATCCCTGCCGGCCCCTTCCAGGCCTACTCCTCACGGAACTGCGATGCTCGGCAGAACACACGGTATTAGGGTGGCCACCCCAAACCCCGTTTGACGCAGCTGAGTACCGCAACGATTGAGGGACAGGGCCCGCAGGGGCGCCACAGGGAAGTGGCGCCTCCATCGCGGGCGAGGGATCGCCCGTCGATGGAGCCCCTGAAATCGTGAGGCGCGCAGGGAACCCGAAGGGCAAGTCGTCGGGCGTCATTTTCTTTGGTTACTTTCTTTTGGACGCCAAAAGAAAGTAACTCGCAGCCAGTGCAATGAAGGTAAAAAAGTGTTTGAGATAATAAGGCTGCGAAAATAGTTACCCGACCCTGAATACCCCGCAGGTTGAACATGCCACGAAATTAATTCCCAATATGGGTAGGCGAGGCTGCAGGCCAAAGCCCCAGCATCCTACGGGCAGAAAAAAACCGGCTTGTGGCCGGTTTTTTTGTTACACAGATGGGTTGGGTTACAACGTCTGTATCTGCGTATTCAGTCGGCTCTTATGACGAGCAGCCTTGTTCTTGTGGATTAGACCACGATTGGCAGCGCGGTCCAGCACTGGAACCGCCAGCTTATAAGCCTCGGTAGCAGCTTCCTTGTTGCCAGCATCAATTGCTTTTACCACGTTCTTAACCGTGGTGCGCATGGCGCTACGCTGGGCACTGTTGTGCTGGCGATGCTTTTCTGCCTGCCGTGCGCGTTTGCGGGCTTGTAAAGTATTGGCCAAAATCGATCTCCAAAAAATAGGGTTAATGCCTAAAAGAACGCAGCATTTTGCGGGCTGGAGCCCTATTTGTCAATAGTGAGTTCCGCCCAGGATTGAGGGATGCCGATTGGCCTCTACCCCTACATGTTGCGCCTGCTCTCACATCCCTCCCCCGTTTACGGGGGAGGTGAGGAGGGGGAGTGGAACAGACAGTCTTGATAAGATCCTCCTTAACATAGACATTTCCGTCTACTGTGTCAGGATATGGCAAATATCTAATGATCGTAAGGACAACAACCTGGCCTCTCTATTGAAATCGCTGACCAAGGTCGGCTCTAACACCCTGCTTTCGCGGTTGCTCGGTTTCGCGCGCGATCTGGTATTGGCGCATGTATTTGGTGCCGATGCCAAGACGGATGCCTTTTTTGTCGCCTTCAAGATCCCAAATTTCTGGCGCCGCCTGTTTGCTGAGGGCTCATTTTCGGTCGCCTTTATTCCGATCTTGGCCGAATACAAGGGCAAGCGCAGTTTTCCTGAGCTAAAACAGCTGGTCGACCATGTAGCCGGTACCCTGGGTGGGATACTACTTATAGTCACCCTGATCGGGGTACTGGGGGCGCCGCTATTGGTGATGCTGTTTGCCCCCGGTTTTATCGGTACCGAGGGGAAACTAGAGTTGGCCGCTGATATGTTACGGCTCACATTTCCCTATCTCCTATTTATTTCCCTAACCGCCTTTGCCGGGGGAATACTCAACACATACGGCCGTTTTGGTGTTTCTGCCTTCACCCCGGTACTGCTAAACGTGGTACTGATTGTCTCTGCCCTCTGGTTGTCGCCCTTGATGACCGAGCCTATCACCGCCCTGGCCTGGGGGGTGCTGATTGCCGGTATCCTCCAGTTTGCGTTTCAGCTGCCTTTTTTGCAGCAATTGAAACTACTGCCAAGATTTCGCTTTGCGCCCAAAGATGAGGGAGTGCGGCGCATCATGAAACTGATGTTGCCGGCCATATTTGGGGTCTCTGTCACCCAGATAAATCTGCTACTGGATGTGTTGATCGCCTCTTTTCTGCAGGAGGGATCTATCTCCTGGCTCTATTACTCCGACCGGCTGATGGAGTTCCCCCTGGGCATCCTGGGGATCGCCCTGGCCACGGTTATTCTGCCCAGCCTGTCACATAAACATGCCGCAGAGTCTACCGAGGGATTCTCCCAGACGTTGAACTGGGCGCTGCGCTGGGTGTTGCTACTGGGGCTACCGGCGGCCGTCGGATTATTGCTGTTGGCAGGCCCAATGATCGCCACACTATTCCAATCGGCGGTATTCGATGCGACCGATGTGGCCATGTCGCAGCGCAGCCTCATGGCCTACTCTCTGGGGCTGGTGCCGTTTATCCTGATCAAGGTGTTGGCCCCCGGTTACTACGCGCGGCAGGATACCAAGACCCCGGTCAAGATCGCTGTCATATCCATGGTCACCAATATGGTGCTCAATATCATCCTGGTCTTCCCTTTGGCCCATGCTGGACTGGCGTTGGCCACCACACTCTCCGCCTGCCTCAATGCTACCCTGCTGTTTCGTGGCCTGCGTCGGGAGGGGGTTTATCACCCCGAGTCGGATTGGGGCTGGCTCATACTGCGCGGACTGGTTGCCTCGGTTGCGATGGGGCTGCTGCTCTACTGGGGCGTGGGCAGTCTGGATAGCTGGCTCGGTACCAGCATATGGGAGCGCGCCCTGGCCCTGCTTGGCTGGGTTTTGGCCGGAGGGGCCATCTATTTTATTGTGCTCTATCTGTTGGGCATTCGGCGTAACCATTTTCTGGCACACGAAACCATTCAGAAAGGGACTTGATCGGGAACTTCACATATAATTCACGGTTTTGGATTTATTCGGTTTCCATGCAGATTATTCGCGGTTTACACAATTTACGTCCTGAGCATCGGGGTTGCGTGGCCACCATCGGTAATTTTGATGGGGTGCACCTCGGCCATCAGGCGGTATTTCGCCACCTGCGGGAGAGGGGGGCGGACTTGGGCCTGCCCACTGCGGTAGTTACCTTTGAGCCACAGCCGATGGAGTTCTTTGCCCCTCAGGATGCACCGGCCAGGCTGACAAGGATGAGGGAGAAGCTGAAGGCGATCAAGGATGCCGGGATCAATCGGGTGGTGCTACTGGAGTTCGGGGCCAAGATGGCCGCCATGGAGGCTGGCGATTTTGTGCAGGAGCTACTGGTGGATGGCCTGGGGGTCAGGTACCTCTTTGTGGGCGATGACTTCAGGTTTGGTCGGGAGCGTGCCGGTGATATAGAGATGTTACGCCAGGTGGGGCATCAGCACGCCTTTATCGTAGAGAATATGAATACCTTTCTACTGGGAGAGGAGCGGGTTAGCAGTACCCGGATCCGTGAGGCACTCTCTCGTGGAGACATGCGGGTGGCGGAACATAATCTTGGCCGCCCCTACCGCATATGTGGGCGCGTGGCCCACGGGGACGAGAGGGGGCGCGCCATAGGGTTCCCTACAGCCAATCTCAACCTGCATCGCAGGGTGAGTCCACTGCACGGGGTCTACGCCGTGATGGTCTATGGGCTGGGTGAGCCAAGATCGGGGGTGGCCAATATCGGCAACCGCCCTACGGTGGATGGTGATGACCGTCATCTGCTGGAGGTGCATCTATTTGACTTTTCCCGCAATATCTATGGTAAGCATTTAGAGGTGGAGTTCTGCAAAAAACTGCGGCCGGAGCAGCGCTTCGAATCCCTTGAGCAGCTGGGTCAACAGATCAAGTTGGATGTTGCTGCGGCACGGGAGTATTTTAGCGATACCTGATGAGGAGTAGTAGTGACCGATTATAAAGATACCCTGAACCTTCCAAAAACCACCTTTCCGATGAAGGGCAGTCTGGCGCAGCGTGAGCCTGAGATGCTACGGCAGTGGGAGGAGTCTGGGCTATATCAGCAGATCCGTGAGGCCTGTGCCGGACGGCCTAAATTTATCCTGCATGATGGTCCTCCATATGCCAATGGGGAGATCCATATTGGCCATGCCGTCAACAAGGTGTTGAAGGATATTATTGTAAAGAGCCGTACTCTGGATGGTTTTGATGCCCCATATGTGCCTGGTTGGGACTGCCATGGTCTGCCGATAGAGCTGCAGGTGGAAAAGAAGATCGGCAAGCCTGGACGCAAGGTGAGCGCCGCTGGGTTTCGTGAGGCGTGTCGTGATTACGCCGCCAAGCAGGTGGAGCGGCAGCGTCTGGATTTTAAGCGTCTGGGGGTGTTGGGTGAGTGGGAGAATCCCTACCTGACAATGGATTTTGGGTTTGAGGCAGAGATCATCCGTTCCCTCGGACGTATCGTAGAGAATGGGCATGTGCAGAAGGGCTACAAGCCAGTCCACTGGTGTACCGATTGCGGCTCCGCCCTGGCTGAGGCTGAGGTGGAGTATGAGGACAAGGAGTCATTCGCCATTGATGTGCGCTTTCTGGTGCTCGATCCAGATGAGCTGTTGGCGCGTTGCGATAACGTTTCAGCAGGGGTGGGAGAAGGCCCCATCTCCATGGCGATCTGGACCACCACCCCATGGACACTACCGGCCAACCAGGCGGTGGCCCTGAATGGTGATCTGGAGTATGTACTAATACAGCACGATGGCGCCAACGGCAAAGAACGCCTGTTGTTGGCCAAGGGCTTGCTGCAAGCGACCGTGGATCGCTGGGGGATTGAGGAGTACCAGATTATCGCCTCTGGTCTGGGTTCCGCCTTTGAGGGGCTAAAGCTACAACACTGTTTTTATGCGCGCGAGGTGCCGGTCATCCTCGGTGAGCATGTCACCCTGGATGCTGGTACCGGGGCTGTCCATACTGCTCCGGGTCACGGTGTGGACGACTTTATTGTTGGTCAGCGTTACAACCTGCCGGTAGATAATCCGGTGGACGGTAGCGGCTGTTTTGTCGAGGGCACGGAGTTGTTTGCCGGTGAGTATGTGTTCAAGGCCAATGAGAAGGTGATAGCCACCCTGCAGGAGAGGGGCACGCTTATTCAGCAGGCACGCCTTACCCACAGCTATCCACACTGCTGGCGTCACAAGACCCCCATCATCTTTCGCGCCACCCCACAGTGGTTTATCGGGATGGAGCAGAACGGCTTGCGTCAGGCGGCAATGCAAGAGATTGGCAAGGTCAAATGGTTACCGGATTGGGGGCGGGCTCGGATCGAGGGGATGGTAGATGGACGCCCCGACTGGTGTATCTCCCGGCAACGCACCTGGGGTGTGCCAATCACGCTGTTTATACACAAGGCAACCGGAGAGCTGCATCCAGAGACCCCACGGCTAATCGAAGAGGTGGCAACGCTGGTGGAGCAGGCCGGTGTAGAGGCCTGGTTCTCGCTGCAGCCGGAGGAGCTACTGGGAGCTGACGCCGCAGAGTATGAGAAGGTGGCTGACACCCTGGATGTCTGGTTTGACTCTGGCGTGACTCATGCCTGTGTGCTGGAGCAGAGGGAAGGACTATATGCGCCTGCCGACCTCTATCTGGAGGGCTCGGATCAACACCGCGGCTGGTTTCAGTCATCCCTGCTGACCTCGGTTGCCATGTCTGGTAGCGCCCCCTACAAGGAGGTGTTGACCCACGGTTTTACCGTGGATGAGAAGGGCGAGAAGATGTCCAAGTCGAGGGGTAACGTGGTTGCTCCACAGAAGGTGATGAAAAACCTGGGGGCAGATATCATCCGTCTCTGGGTGGCGGCCACCGATTATCGCGGGGAGATGAGTGTTTCTGATGAGATCCTCAAGCGCACCTCTGATGCCTACCGCCGTATTCGCAACACCACCCGTTTTCTGCTGGCCAATCTAAATGGCTTTGATCCACAGCTGAATCTGGTGGCCCCGGCTGATATGCTCGAACTGGATCGCTGGGCAGTGGATCGGGCGGGGCAGCTACAGCAGGAGGTTGTTGCAGCCTATAGTGACTACCAGTTCCATCTAATCTACCAAAAGGTGCAGAACTTCTGTGTCAACGAGATGGGCGGGTTCTATCTCGATATTATCAAGGATCGCCAGTACACCACCCAGGAGGATAGCTTGGCGCGGCGCTCCTGTCAGACTGCCATGTACCATATCGTAGAGGCGATGGCGCGCTGGCTGGCGCCGATCCTAAGCTTTACCGCAGAAGAGATCTGGCGGCATATCCCTGGGCACGACGAAGGGACAACGGTATTTACCCAGACCTGGTATGAGGGATTGCTTGAGCTGGACGTTGCCGGTCCCTGTGATCATGCGTTCTGGAGGCAGGTCATTAAGGTGCGTACCGAGGTGAGCAAACAGCTGGAAGCAGCTCGCAAGGAGGGCGCCATAGGCTCCTCGCTGGATGCTGAGGTGGATCTATATTGCGACGGCGAGCTACATTCCGCCCTGTCCAAGCTGCAGGATGAGTTGCGCTTCGTACTGATCACATCATATGCTAGGTTGCATCCGGTTTCCGAGAAGCCAGCCGCAGCGAAAGGGACAGAGATGGATGGACTATTCGTGCAGGTAACCGCGTCCAGCTACGCCAAGTGCGAGCGTTGCTGGCATCATCGTGAGGATGTAGGTGGCGATCCTGACCATCCGCAACTGTGTAGCCGTTGTGTAGATAATATTGATGGCAACGGTGAGCCGAGAGGGTTTGCCTGATGATGTTCCGTTGGCTGTGGTTGTCCCTGCTGGTTATTGCGCTGGATCAATTCACCAAGCAGTTGGTGGAGTCGGCCTTTGCCTTGCGTGAATCCATGGCAGTGTTGCCATACTTCAATTTAGTCCTGGTCTATAACGAGGGGGCTGCCTTCAGTTTCCTCAGTGATCAGGGGGGATGGCAGCGCTGGTTCTTTGTTCTGTTGGCCCTAGTAGTAATTGCCGTATTGATCTCCTGGCTACGGCGACTGGGTAGAGAGGAGCAGCTGGTCGCTGTTGCGCTGAGCTTTATTATTGGCGGTGCAGTGGGTAATCTGATAGACCGGGTTATCTATGGCCATGTCATCGACTTTGTCGATCTCTATTACTCCGGCTGGCACTGGCCGGCATTCAATGTTGCCGACTCAGCCATTGTGCTTGGTGTCGCCCTTATGTTGTATGATCTTATCTTTGGGGAGGTGTTTCAGAAGAGGCGCTGATTGATATTTGTCATCGCTTTCATACCGCGAATACGATCAACTTAAAGCTTTATGTCCGGGGAAACTATGTGAGTACATATTTCCATTAGGCTGAGTTATCTACGGGGGGGTTGGATGCAGAAAACGCGACATTTCATTCGGTTGTTCGTAGTCCTGCTCCTGTTTTGGCTGCTGCTAAATGCTTCTTTGGCCCCTGATGTACTAATAGTGGGTGCTATCACCTCTTTTCTGATTGCGCTGGTTTATAAACGCGGCATTAGTGTCCTCTCTGGCTTCAATGCCACGCCTCGCGCCATAGGCGCCGCGGTGATCTTCGTTTTCTATTTCTTCAAAGAATTGATTGTATCAAACCTGCGGATGGCCGCGATTATAATATCGCCATCTTTGCCGGTGAATCCTGGTATCGTCAAGGTACGCACCAAGCTTAAGAGTCCAGTGGGGCGGGAGTTGTTGGCCAATGCGATCACCATGACACCGGGCACGCTGACCATTGAGTTAATTGATGAATGGCTCTACGTCCACTGGGTAACTGTTGAATCAGATGATGTTGAGGTTGCAACGGCTACCATCGTTGCCGGTTTCGAGCGCTATCTTGAGGTGATGTATGGTTGATGCGCTGGTTTTCCTGTCGGCTACGCTGGCTGGAGTTTCCTTCCTGCTTGCCCTGTGGCGCTTTTTTACCGGTCCAACGGCGCCGGACCGGGTGGTGGCATTCGACGTGCTTACCATCCTCTCAGTCATTGGCATTATCCTGGTGGCCTTGGTCGAGGGTCGTAATATCTATCTTGATGTGGCGTTGGTCTATGCATTTCTCTCCTTTCTTGGCGTCATCGCCGTGGCGCGCTATCTGGAGCGGGGGCTGTAATGTTTGCCGATACCCCTCTTAATTTATTTGGTGGACTATTGTTGTTATTCGGAGCCGTGTTTCTGTTTTTAGGTGGTGTGGGGCTGGTGCGCATGCCAGATGTATTCAACCGCATCCAGGCCGCCACCAAGACCACCACCCTCGGCACCTTGTTGACCTTGATAGGTCTCGCTTGCCTGCAACTTGAGTGGTGGCCTAAGCTGCTGTTGATTGCGCTATTTGTTCTGTCTACTAACCCGCTGTCGTCACACGTATTGGCGCGTGCTGCACATCGCATTGGCACCAAGAAGTGTGATCTGACCATAGTGGACCATTTGGCAGAGGACAGCGGAGAACCACCGCAATGAGCAGTATGATCACCGTCATGACCATGTTGTTGGCGCTGGCTACGATAGTCGTGGCCCTGGTGGCTATTCGCACCAAGGGCCTATCGGTGGCCATACTGGCAGGCGGACTGGTAACTCTCTTCGCCTCGGTGTTGTTCGTTATCCTGGCTGCGCCAGACGTGGCGATGACCGAGGCCGCCATCGGCAGCGGTTTGACCACATTCCTATTCTTCTTTGTACTCGGTCGCGTGCGCGGCATGCACGAACATAATAACGAGGAAAACGAGCTTGATTAAGCGTTTTATACTCCTGCTGCTGGTGTTGGTGCTTGGCGCCGCCTTCTGGCATTTACTAACTGGCTACCAGCCAGATGCGGAGCTGAACCTCACAGGCCGCTACTATGCCGAGCACACTGCAACCGACCTGGGAGCGGCCAATATTGTTACCGCCATCATCGTCACTTACCGCGGCCTTGATACCCTGGGAGAGGTAACGGTACTGTTTCTCTCTGCCGCCATCGTCGGCTTGGTTCTGGCCAGAGGTCGCAGGCGCGGGGCGGTAAAACGCCAGCTCACGCCGGTGGGCGAACTACTGACCACAGGCACGCGCATTCTGGTGCCGTTGATTATGTTGCTCGGTGTCTACATCTTCGTCAATGGTCACCTAACCCCGGGCGGTGGTTTTCAGGGTGGTGCCATCCTGGCGTCGGCGACTCTATTGCTATTATTGACTAATCCGCTACGACATTTCAGTCACCGCCTGATCTATGTGCTCGAGTCTATTTCTGGATTGGTCTTTGTCACTATCGGTGTGCTCGGTATCTTTTTCGCATCCGGTTTTCTGGACAACAGAATTCTACCTATCGGCACTCTAGGCGAACTGTTTTCCGCCGGTGCCATGCCCGTAATCTACTCCTTTATCGGTCTTAAGGTGGGCGCTGAATTTAGCTCCATGTTAGTCGATCTTTCAGAAGCGGAGGGATCATGATTGCGCATATTTCTATGGCAACCGGCTTTATCCTGATCCTTATCGGCATATACGGTGCGCTCTCCAATAGTAATATTTTACGCATGATTGTCTCTTTTACTGTGGCCAACGCTGGGGTCAACCTGGTTCTGGTCTCCGTGGGGTACATGCGTGGCCGTACCGCACCAATCCTGGATGCGGCGGTCCCGGTATCTGAGGCGGTAACCCGCATCATCGATCCGGTCCCGCAGGCGCTGGTGCTTACCGCCATCGTTATCGGCGTAGGTACGACGGCGCTGATGCTTGCCTTTGTCTACAAGCTATATGAGACCAAGGGCAGCCTAGATATTGCGAAGTATACGGAGCTGAAATGGTGAGTGCCATTTACTTCATAGCGGTCGGATTAGGCGCGGCATTTCTGCTTGGTCTGTTGCGGGACGAGTGGCGGGCCATCTCCTATTGGGTGATGTTGGCGGCCCTCACCTCGATGAGCTGGATGGCGGCAAGCAGTGTCTCATCTCTGGCTTGGGGCGGCGCCACCACCGTTGATATCTTTACTGCTGGTACCGCACCGCCTTTTGCGATCAATCTGCGTATGGGATTAGCCGAAGCGGTACTGATCCTGCTAATTAGTATGACTGCACTGCTCTCGGCGTTTCACCTGAAGGAGACTATGTTAAAGCTGGGGCGGCGCGCCATGGCGGTGCTGCTTGTCTTTGCTATGGCCCTGTGCGGCATTGTTCTTACCCGCGATATGTTCAACCTGTTTGTATTCTTTGAGTTGACGGTGATCGCTACCGGTGGCCTAGTCTTGCTCTCCTTGGCCAGACAGGCACTGAGTGCCGGTTTCAAATATATGATTGCGTCGCAGGTGATTGCGATGCTGCTGTTGATTGGCATCATCTTCTCCTATCACGCGACCGGCACCCTGAATATAGATGGCATGGCCGCTGCGCACCAGGATCTGTTTAAGGATGGGGCTCTAGTCTTTTTCCTGATGTTCATCGCCATTATCGCCGAGATCAAACCATTTCCAGCGAATGGCTGGGTACTGGATATCTACGAGTCGGCCCATCCAGCACTTTCCGCCATACTCTCAGCAGCCTCGGCATCTGCGGCCCTGTTTGCGGTGGATAAACTGTTGCTAATCGGTGGTGCACAGTGGCTACCGGTGGCGACTGGTATCGGTATTGTCAGCTTCGTTGGCGCCAACCTGTTTGCCCTGTCACAAACCAATGACCGGCGTCTGCTAGGCTACTCTTCAATTGCACAGATAGGTTTGGTGTTGACGATATTGGGTCAGCGCGAAATTCTCGGTGATAGTTATCTGTTTATCGCCGGCGGTATTCTGGTGGCCCATGCCATATCCAAGGCTGGGCTGTTCTGGCTCTCTGGGTTGGTGTTTGAGCGTGAGTTGACCGCATGGAGCGTCTTGCGCGGCCGTCCGTTGCTCATCTTCGCCTTTGTCACCTTTATCGCCATGTTGATTGGGCTGCCCCCATTTCCCGGCTTCTATGCCAAGTGGGATCTGGTCCATATCCTTGCGTCCAATGACCGCATCGCGCTGCTTGGACTTATCCTGTTTGGTACGCTGCTCGAGGCCGGTTATCTGTTCCGTTGGTTTGGCTATATCATCAAGCGGGATCAAACAGGAGAGCCGGCGGCGCGTCTCCCGCAGAAGGTGGATGTGGTCTATGTGGCTGTACTGGCAGGCTGGGTAGCGGCCTATCTGTGGGGCGGTCTCTCCAGCCACGGTAATCTGCTACATGCGTTGCCGCTGTTGTTTGCCTTGGGCTTTCTGCTGATAGAGTGGTTGCCGGCTTGGGTTAAGAACACCATAGCTATTGTCGGGATGGTCGCATGGTTTGTTGTTTGCTACCCCGGATACGATCCATTGCAGGTTATATTTGGTGCCGTTATCCTCCTCGGGGGCGCGCTGATTCTGCTGGCAAGCTACTC
Organism: Sedimenticolaceae bacterium; assembly: GCA_050304615.1. Classification (GTDB taxonomy): domain Bacteria; phylum Pseudomonadota; class Gammaproteobacteria; order Chromatiales; family Chromatiaceae; genus CBFDBF01. The sequence goes on along the minus strand of JBNLDW010000002.1, from coordinate 55,136 downwards.
CGCGCATGGTCGCAGGGTCGGTTTCTATCCTTCGGCCATGCTTATGTACGCAGGTCTAGCCATGCTTGTTACCGCGGTTGACTCCTTCACCTTCTTTGCCGCCTGGGAGTTATTGACAGTAGGCTCCTATTTTCTGATCTTGCGGGGCAAACACTCCGAACCGCACGCGCTCTCTTACAGTGTTTTCTCTCTCGGTGGGGCCATGTTGATTCTGGCGGGATTTGGCCTGGCCAGCCAGGGCGTTATGGATTTTCCTCTGCAGGCGCTTAGCCAGGTGGCGCAGCCGCTGGCGGGTTGGGTCTTCCTACTGCTTGCCATTGGTTTTATGACCAAGACTGCCGCCATCGGCTTCCATATCTGGCTGCCTGGTGCCCACAGCGAGGCGGAGACGGATGTCTCACCCATGGTATCCGGTATCCTGCTCAAGGCGGGCTTGTTTGGGCTGTTCGTATTGCTGATGAATATGCGCAAGCAGGAGTTCTATGGGGTAGAGCTCACCCACCTGATGCTCTGGGTCGGTGCCCTGTCGGCGCTGATTGGTAATCTGCTGGCGATCTTTCAAGAGGATGCCAAGCGGTTGCTTGCCTACTCCTCTATTGGTCAGATGGGGTACGCCCTGTTCGGGTTGGCCATGATGAATCATCTCGGCTGGTTGATGGCGTTGATGTTCGTGATCAACCACTATGTATACAAGTCGATGCTGTTTCTCTCTGTAGGCGGTATAGCCAAGCGTACCGGTACTCGTGACATGTACCGCATGGGTGGTTTGATCACCCTGATGCCGCTCTCTTTTATTGCTGTCCTGATCGGTATCATTGCAGTTTCCGGTGTACCGCCACTGTCTGGTTTTGGTGGGCGTTGGATCTTCTACAACGCCATCATGACTGCCGAGTACCGGCTGCCGATGATTGTTATTTTTCTCTCCGGGCCTATCGCCTTCCTCTATCTATTCCGGCTGATTCATACCGTGTTTCTCGGGCAGATGAAGGATGAACACCGGCGGGTGAAAGAGGCGCCTTTCTGGCTGGTGCTACCGCAGATGATCTACGTCGCCATACTTATGGTGGTGGCAGTGGTTCCTGGTCTGGTGCTGCGCCATGTGGACGGCTATCTAAGCCGCTTTTTTCCGGAAGGTGCGCTCAATTGGGAGGGGCTTACCATCACTAGCGACTTCGGCTACTGGAGTCCCGTCTCTATCATGCTGGTGGTCGGTGTGATCTTCGCTACCTTGCTGGCCTGGTTGCTGTTTGTTAACCGCAAGGCGCAGCGGGTGAAACAGTTCAATATTGTCTATGCTGCCGAGCGGCCATTCCGTCCGGAGACCACCCACTTTGCCTGGAACTTCTTCGCCCCCTATCGCAAGGCGCTGGGTTTTCTCACTCAGCCTTTGGTCACCCGTTTCTGGGAGGCGCAGACCGATTTTCTGCATAGTCTCTCCGATGTGTTGCGGCGGCTTTATTGTGGCAATGGCCAGACCTATGCCGTTCACCTGCTGGCCTTTGTGGTTGTGGTGTATCTACTAAAGGTGGGGTTCTAGTGATGCAATTTGAGTGGATCAAGATTCCCTATTCGCTTCTGACCCTGTTCATTGTGATCAACTTCGGGCTGTTGCTGGCTGCGCTGATGCAAAAGATTGGGGCGAGGGTAGGGCGCCGACATGGTATACCGATCTATCAAAACTACATCGATCTGATAAAGAATTATGCACTGCGCAGCTCTATTACCCACGGTGTGATGTTCTACCTCGGCCCGGTCTTTCGGTTGACCGGTGGTGTCGGTCTGCTGCTGTTTGTGCCTACTATCTACGGCTCTGAGATGTTCTCTAACCTCTCCTTTGCCGGCGACCTGATCCTGGCCCTCTATTTCGTATTTTTTGGTGCATTGGGTATGGCGCTGGGGGCGGGTGAGAGTGGCCATCCCTATGCGGCCATAGGTGTAAGTCGTGGTCTATCACAGACGACTGCAGCCGAACTGCCCTTTGCCCTCGCGATCTTTTCGGTGGCGCTGCAGTACCAGACCCTCTCCATCACCGAGATCGTGGCTGCGCAGCAGGGCGGTATGCTCAACTGGACACTGTTTACCAACCCCTTTGCGGTGGCCGCAGCGATGCTGTCGTTCCTCGGCTCTATGATGCGTCCGCCCTTCGATGTGGTATTGGCGCCCCAGGAGATTCCTATTGGACCGCCCACCGAGTATCACTCCTCCTATCTGGCGCTGATGCAGACCAACCGGGTGATCTTCCCCATCGCTAAGATTGTGATCTATATGAATCTGTTTTTTGGTGGGGCGACGAGTTGGCCGCTATTTTTCCTCAAGGTATTTCTGATCTACATGGTCTCGCTGTTTGTCGGTGTGGCATTTCCACGCTTTAGGGTGGAGCAGTCGATCCGTTGGTTTTTGATCTGGGCAGTGCCGTTGGGCATTGTCTCTATCGTGCTGGTGTAAGGTTATGAAAGAAGAGCTTGAAAAACGTATCGTAAAAGGGCCCGACGGGATCGAGTTTGAGGTCGAACCGCTACGGGACTATTACTGCGAGGCACCGCCTACGGTGCAGCCTGCCGCCTATCAGAAGATCGTTGAGCAGCTGTTCAACTGGGCCCGCTCCGAATCTCTCTGGATCCTCGGATTTGGTACCGGCTGTGGCGCTATTGAGATGCGCCCATTGATGACGCCGCGCTTTGATGCCTATCGCTTTGGTGTGCAGTGGCGCCCAACCCCGCGTCAGGCGAACCTGTTTATCATCTCCGGCTATCTCTCGGTGAAGACGCTGAAGCGGGCGATCCGCTCTTATGAACAGATGCAGGGCCCGAAATATGTAATTGGCCTTGGCTCTTGCACCATCAACGGCGGGATGTACTGGGACGCCTACAACACCATCAAGCGGCTGGACGACTACCTGCCGGTAGATCTATACATCGCCGGTTGTATGCCGCGCCCCGAGGCGTTGCTGGCTGGGTTTGAAGATTTGAAGAAGATCATCCGGGCAGGCAAGGGCGAAGGTGCCAATAAATATGCCGAGGAATTCGACTGGTACAAGGCGAACCAAAAAAAGGTAATTCACGATTGGGATATGCCGGATTATAACTGGTGATGTCGGATAGAAAATATAAATGATGCAAACACTCTATAGACAGCTAAAGGATCGATTTCAACTCGGTGAACTAACCGAGCAGCGGGACGATCTTGCCTTTATTACCGTAGCGCAGGCACAGCTGCGTTCGTTACTGCTGCATCTGCGTGACCAAGAGGGGTACAGCCACCTAGTTCTATTGACCGCCGTGGACTGGATTGAAGATGGTCAGTTTCAGTTGACCTATCTGCTCTCCAACAGGGAGGGTGGCCGGGATATTGGCCTGCGGGTGATGCTGTCTCGTGACAGCGCCACTATGGAGAGTATCCACGATATCTGGCCAACCGCTGCCACCTATCAACGCGAATTGCGCGAGATGTTTGGTATCGACTTTCCCGATAGCCCCGGGGTGGATGAAGAGTTCATCCTTGAAGGCTGGAATGACATTCCACCCTACCGCCGTGACTTCGATACCTTGAAGTACTCCGAGGAGACATATGGTCACCGGCCTGGCCGGGAGAGCAAAGATCCGGCGGAGTACATGCAAGAACAACTCTATCCGGATGGTGCATAACATGACGTATCAACCGGAACGTAATCAATACCCGCAGAAAAAGGCTGATGGCAGCCTTGATATAGATTTGACGTCGGGCAAATACCTAAAACTGTGGCAGGGACCACAACACCCTGGCATCACCGGTAACATGTCACTGGAGCTTACCGTCTGTGGCGATGAAGTGGTCGCAGGTAAGACCCACGTTGGCTACCTGCACCGCGGCTTCGAAAAATTGATGGAGCGGCGTACCTTCATCCAGTGTTTCCCCATAGTCTGTCGCGTCTGTGTGCCGGAGCCGGATTTCAATGAGTACTGCTATGCTGCGGCGGTGGAGGAACTGGCGGGGATCAAGTCGCCCGAGCGCGCCGACTGGATACGCACGCTCATCCTGGAGATGGGACGGGTCAACAGCTATCTGATGTACCTTGGTGGTCAGGCTGGTGCCTTAGGTCAGGGTGTGATTGGTCAGTGGACAACATATGTGCGTGATCTGATGCTGGATCGTTTCGAAGAGCTGACCGGTGCGCGCATCTACCATATGTTCATTCTTCCTGGCGGGGTGCGCGACGGCCTGCCGCAGGGCTTTGCAAAACGTATGGAGAAGACCCTGCAGGAGATCGAGAGTACCCTCAAGGATGTCTATGAGGTGATGTACTGCAACGCCGTGTTTAAGAAGCGTACTGTCGGTCTCGGTTATGTCGATCCGCAACTGATCGATTCCTACGGTGTTACCGGCCCCGTCGCTCGTGCCGCCGGCGTAGCCAAGGATGTGCGCAAGGATCAGCCCTATCTGGTCTATCCAGAACTGGAGTTTGAGCCGGTGGTGGCAACCGAGTCGGATGTATATGCGCGGGCCGATGTGCGCCGTCGCGATCTACTGATGTCGGTAGATCTGATACGGCAGATACTGGCCAAGATGCCTAACGAGGGGCCATTGATGGCCAAGATCCCCAATGTGTTGCACTGGAAGATCCCGCGTGGCGAGACCTATATCCGTGGCGAGTGCTCACGCGGCGAATACGGCTACTATCTGGTTACCGATGGCAGCGGCTATCCGCGTCGAGTCAACGTGCGTGGACCATCATACACCCATGCCATGGCCTTGTTGGAGCGGCTGATCGTCAACGTAAATATCTCTGATGTGGCTGCGCTGATGGTTTCACTGCACACCTATCCACCAGAGATTGAGAGGTAGGCATGAGTATACGCGACGTCCTCTCACCCTTTACCGCGTGGAAGAATCTATTTCGCGATCCGGTTACCATCCGCGATCCGCTAAATGAGCGTCCTGGCGCCGCGCGCTATCGTGGCTTCCACCAGAACGATGTTGATAAGTGCATCGGTTGCGGCAGCTGTGAGGCGATCTGTCAGAATGCGGCTATTGATATGGTGCCGGTGGATGGGATTCCAACGGAGCAGGGTGACTCCGGCCTGCGTCCCCGTATCGATTACGGCCGTTGCTGCTGGTGTGCACTGTGTGTGGATATCTGCATGACCGGCTCGCTCACCATGTCCAACGAGTATAAGTGGGTGGATGCAGATCCCGACGTCTTCCGTTTTATCCCCGGCGTCGATAAGAAGTCTTGGGACGATGCCAAGCTGGGCTACAGACGGCCTGATGGCTATCACCTAACTCCAATGACTAGGGAGCACATGGGTGAACTGGAGCCTGATGTGCGTATCGGCTCCTTCGACGAGATCGTGCATGGCTACTCGGTGGAGCAGGCCCAGCTTGAGGCGGACCGTTGCGTCTCCTGTGGTCTCTGTATTGCCACCTGCCCAGCCCATATGTCGATCCCCGATTACATCGCCGCGGTGCGTGATGGCGACTACCAGCACGGACTGGAACTGCTGTACGAGACCAATCCATTCTCCGAGGTGTGCGGACGGGTATGTACCCACAAGTGTGAGACCGTCTGCGCCGTGCATCACGAGGGTGATCCGCTCGCCATCCGCTGGCTCAAACGACACATTACCGACCAGGTGCCCTACGAACAATACAATGAGATCGTTGGTGCTCCTGCCCCGGCTACAGGCAAGAGGATTGCCATCATCGGCGCCGGGCCTGCAGGCCTGACCACCGCCTACGATCTGGCGCGGAAAGGCCATAAGGTGGTGGTGCATGAGGCGCGGGCACACCCCGGCGGTATGACCCGTTACGGTATTCCTGAATACCGTCTGCCTTACGATATGATCGACCGTGATGTAGATGTCATCCGCGCCATGGGTGTGGAGATCCACTGCAACAGCCAAGTTGGTGTGGATGTCTCCATTGACCAGTTGCGCCAAGAGTACGATGCGGTGCTACTCTCTATCGGTTTGCACCTGGGACGTTCCACCAGGATACCTGGTTCGGAGCACAAAGATGTTCCCAAGTCGGTGGATCTATTGCGCGCCATCACCGATGGAGAGCCCATCGAGGCACCTCGCCAAATAGTGGTGATCGGTGGCGGTAACGTGGCCATGGACATCGCCCGCAGTATGGCACGGTTGCAGCAACAGCAGCACGGCGAGGTCAAGCTTACGGTTACCGCGCTGGAAGACTTCGCTCACTTCCTGGCAGATCCGGAAGAGGTGAAGGAGTGCGGGGAGGAAGGTATTAAGATCCTGGATGCCCGCGGACCACAGCAGATAACCATTGAGGACGGCAGGGTCACCGGACTGATAACCTGGCATGTAAAGTCTATCTTTGATGAGCAGGGCCAGTTCGCGCCTAGTTACGATGAAACCGATGAGCAGTTCCACGCCGGTGACATGGTGATCGAGGCCATCGGCCAGATGTCTGACGTAGGTCTGCTGGGTGAAGAGCTGACGGAAAAACTGGAGTGGAACCGGGGCCGTATTACGGTAGACGGTGACGGGCGCACCTCAGAGCCATGGTTATGGGCGGCCGGTGATTGCGTCAAGGGTCCGGATGTGGTCCATGCGGTGGCGGACGGTCACCGGACAGCAGCCAGTATCGATAGCTACCTGAGTGGCCGAAACAGAAAGTAGGAGGGTACGGCATGAGCGATGAAGGCGCATCCAATGGTTACAACAAGCTGCGGTCCAAGAAAACTCTGGCCGAGATCTTGGAGGTGGCTATTGAGTTTGAGCGTACCGCCCGCGACTTTTATGTTGCTCTGGCACCGCAGGTAAACAAACAGATGCGTTACCTAGCGGAAGAGCTAGCGGAGGAGGAGCAGCGCCACTTTACGTTGTTTACCGAGCTCCGCGCCCGTCCTGACCTTGAGGAGCAGCTCAAGGGGTTGGTCGAGACCCCGGCCAGTGACAGCCACTTTTCCGATGCGATTCAGCTACCTGAACTGGGAGATACGGTAGATGATCAGGCGGTGTTGCAGTATGCCTTGGGGCGCGAACAGATCGCCATGGAGCAGTACCGTGCCCTGGCAGAGTCAACCAGTCCTGGCCCGATCAAGGATCTATTCAGCTTTCTGGCTGACGAAGAGACCCAGCACAAAACAGAGTTGGAGAAGCTCTATTATGAAATAGTACACCGGGGGGGTGGGGTTTAGATCTGCGTTCCCTCTACCCGAAGGGCAAGTCGTGGAGTGTCTTTTTCTTTCGCCTATTTTCTTTTAGACAAGTAAAGGAAATAGGCTCGCAGCTAATATACAGGGGCAAGAGAAAAGATCCGGGTTGGATATGCTGCGAAACTGATCAACGATCACGGTAGCAGGATACTGCAACTACCGCCCCCCAGTACTCCTCCGTTGGAGAGCGTCACCTTTCCCTGTTTGTCATCGTGCTGGTGAAGATCTAGCACCACCTGCGTGAAATAGAGACCAAGGCCGGTATTGTTATTGAGAAACCCAGATTCTGGACGAAAAAACTCTCCCTGTTTTTCTAGCATCGATTTGGGAAAGCCATCGCCGTTATCCTCTACGGTAATTGCTAGTCCCTCATTCGTGGTTTGTGCCGAAATCCTCAGCCAATCATTGGTGTAACGCATGGCGTTGTTGATGGCGTTGCTCACCACTCCGCTCATCAGGTTTCGGTCAAAATACCAATACAGCTCTTCACTACAATCAATCTCATAACCAATCCCTTTTTGCTTGGCAAGATCACCATGTTCCAGCATGCTTTCTTCGAGAAACTCGCTCATGGAATGGGCGTCAACATTTAGCATGTAGTTACCTTCTTCGACCTTAAATAGGGTAAGCATCTTTACCAGATTACTGTTAATGCGTCTGACCTCATACTCCATGTTTGCGCACTCTTGCTTTATGCCGCCCACCTCAACATTGCACTGTTCCGAGATCGCGCCGATATGCTTCAGTAAAATACCGAGGGAGTTTTTAATGTCATGGGAGACCATGGCGAAGGCCGGGGTCAGGCATAATTTAGCTTCTTTCAGTTTATTATTCTGCAACTGAATACTCCTTTTTTCGTTGGGTCGACAGTTGAGATAGCATGCGAAGATGCTCCTCAGCAGTAGTATCCTGTGGGTTTTTCACCAATAACTGATTTAGCGAGTAGCGACACTTGAAGTGGAGGTCTTTGTCCACCCCGTGTTCTCGCATGTAATCAATCATGGCGTTGACCGACATGAGTGCGAGTGTCCTGTTGGCCGGATATTCATCAACGGTTTCATTCAACATGGTTATTGCCTTTTCCATGTTGTCGCCTTCTAAAAGTGAAGCGCACTCGGCATGAATCTTTTTTAATTTGCCACGGCTATTATTGATCAGGGCGTCAGCCTCATCTTCTCTGTTGTGTTGCTTCATAAGTCGGCGCACCCGATCTGTCCATTTGTCGTCATCATGGTGATTGCACAGTAGTACGTCCAACAATGCCTTTGCCTCATCATGCCGAAAAACCTTAAATAGGTCATCGGCGACGACTAATAAATCCTCGGCGGCGATTACACCCTTGTGCGCATTGACTAACTGATCAATCTTTTTCAGGTAGGTATCAATATCATCATTCTTTTTGATAAGTAGTTTAGCTCGGGCCTGCTTGCTCAGTACTTGAATCTCTTCTGAGGGACGCCCGTTAAATCGCTTACGTCCATCGGCCAGCAGTCTGAGCGCCTTTTGATTTTGGCCGCCTTTAAGATAAATATCAGTCAGCTGACGGTACTCATCAGCGCTGGAAAAACAGGAGTATTCTCCCCAGCGGACGGCCGCCTGATAAGCGCGCTCAGCTGTTTTGAAATCATCATGTTTTACTGCCAGCTCACCAAGTTTACGCTGTCTACTGACCGTTTTCGGAGAGAGTTTGACCGCCTGCTGGAGTAATTCTTGGGACTCTTTTGTTTCACCCCTCTCATTCAATACCATTGCCAGCCAATCATAGGCCTCAACATAGTGTTCATTCTCCTTAATTAAATCACGAAAGTGGCGCTCTGCGGTCACTAGGTTTTTACGAAAAAATTCGATTTTGGCTAAAGCAAAGGTCGCCCATGGAAAGCCGCGAATCTTTAACACTTCTTTATAAATCACTTCCGCCTCATCATAACGCTCAAGATCGATGCAAAGTTCGGCCTGTAGTTTTCCCAAATATAAATTCTTTTTAGGATCTTTGCCCCGTTGCTCCTGGCAATGATCAATGGCACTTGTTTTGTCTCCTTCCATCAGCGCCTGGTCAACTGCCTTGAGTTGTTGTTTGCGTTTCAGTGTATTTGCGAGGCGGTGTTGTAGTGCGTCTGTGTTTATAGGCTTGACCATATATTCGTCAGGTTGCTGTTCCAATGCGCCGAGTACCATCGGCATATTGCTCTCAGCCGTGATCATAAAAAAGCTGCAAGCGTGGCCCAGATAGCCCAGGTAGCGTGCCTCTTCTAATACCTGCTGTCCATCCTTGCCGTCCCCAAGGTTGTAGTCACATATCACCACATCGTAACTATTTGTGGAGAGTGCTTTCATGCCTAGCTCGCCAGTTTGGCAGGTATCAATGTTTTCGGCACCAAAGCTCGTCAGCATCCCCTTGAAGGAGACACGCATTTGCTCAAAATCATCGATAATCAGATAGCGCAGGCTGGCAAATAAATCGTCCATTCCTGTACTACTGTAACTGCCTTCATTTAGTAACACATGGCCTCGCTAGTGATTTGGATTGAGCGGAAGTAGAATGGCGTCCCTAACGTTAGGTTTGATCAAGCTGCCGATCGTGCTTCCATATATACATCCTGAGTATAGGCATGATTCAAGCCGTTTTCATCCCTCTCCAGCAAAACATTCACGTGTACTGAAGGGGCGCGCTCTGTACTATTGTCGCTAAATTGTGCTGGCCTCTAGCCATTTTTTCGCGCACTAAAGAAGTACGGTCACCCGGGGCGATTGTGTGGACGCATCTTCTTGACTAGGGGGGCTTTGACTGTATAGGAAAAAGGCTTTGCTAGGGTATTAAAATAACCTCTTTTAATTGCTTTAATGCGAGGCGGCCTCAGCTTTTGTGTTTACCAAAGGCACGCGCACAATGAAAATAGAACCTTTCCCCTGTTCTGATTGAACGCTCAGTTTTCCGTGATGCTTGTCAGTTACTATGCTGTACACGATAGCTAACCCCTGTCCAGAGCCACGCCCAACATCTTTGGTAGTAAAGAAAGGCTCAAATATCTTTTGGCGTAGTGCCTCTGGTATGCCGCAACCGTTATCTTCAACCTGGATTTCGATCCAGTCACTATCACGTCTGGTGGTGATGCGGATCATCCCCTCCGACTCACCCAGCTCTTTGTTATCTTCAATGGCGTGAGCGGCGTTTACTATAAGATTAAGCAAGACCTGGCCTAGCTCATCCTTAAGGCCATCGACTGGCGGTAGCTCCGGGTCGAAATTGGTCTCTAGATTTGCGGAGTGTTTCCATTCGTTACGAGATATTGCAATGGTTGTCTGAATAAGTTGATGTATATCTATCTGCTGCATAGCATCGCCGCTGGGATGGGCGAACTCCTTCATTGCGCTAACAATGCTGGCTATATATGCAACCCCCTCTGCGCTCTCTTTAAGGGCTCGAGGCACCTCTTTTATAAGGTAATCCATATCTTCAGTATCATTCCCTTCTGTAGCCATACTTTTACATGACATTATGGTTTGGAGTAGTTCGTCAAAAGAGTCAGTTAAAAACTTTATATTATCTCCCACGTATTGGATCGGTGTGTTGATCTCGTGTGCTATGCCTGATGCTAACTGGCCAATGGCCTGTTGCTTTTGCGCATGAAGCAGTTCTGCCTGGGCTGCCTTTAGTTCTGACAGGGTGCGTTCTAGCTCTTGGGTGCGTGCAGAAACAACGTTTTCTAATGAAATATTCTGTTCAAACAGCGCAAATCCGGTAATATCGTCGGATATCTGTTGTTCCAGCCGTTCCGATAACACTCGAATAGTTTTGTTCTGAGCCTTGAGTTGATGCTTTAGCTCCTTAACTTTCTCACTCATTATATTCTCCGATCGCAAGGCCAGTGAATGTCTGGTTCATATGTAGTGCGTTGAACTGTTCACCATAGGTACTAAAACCGACCACCTTGTTTGCTGATAGCAGCTCTCCAATCTGCTCACTTAGATTAGTGCCTTCAAATTCTAAACGACGCAATATGCAGTCGCATCCTATGATCAGGCTTAGGGTGGGAACCAGTCTTTTGATGTCAGCAAACGCCTTTTCTGCTGTCTCCATGGGGTTGACCGCGTTCCCAAGGCGCAACACAATGCCCGAGGCAATGGCGCAATAGAAGGTCAGGCTTAGGTCGTCGTTGCACTGCTGAATAGAGCGGACGTAATAATCCGCACCCAATTTCATCATTACCGGAAAACGTGAGTATACGTCCGGAGACAAATCATCGACAGCAAGCCCTAATCGTTTTGCATATACTAGAGCGGCTTGTTCACCGTTGAATTCCTTTACTGTACGTGTGTCAACATCAGCATCTGTTACTACCAATAGCTCCTCTGTTGGAACAAAATGCTGGAATTTGAACGCCGCGAAGGGCGCGTCTGTTTCGAACAGGGCCAATACCGCTGCATTGGATATAAACTGGCCGTTGGCGAAGATATAGGTAGATTGAAATGAAAGGTCATCTCCAGCTGATCCGCCGATCAATGGTATGTCTGGGAAGCAGTGATGTATCGATGCTGTTAGCCGTTCCTCCATTCTAGAAAGGCCATCCACTAACAGTAGTCCGAATCTATGTCTGTCGCTATTTAGCGGGATAGGGTCTATCTGTTTACCAAGGGCAGAGACTATCGCCTGACATTGCTCCAGTGGCTGGATAACCTCAATTTTAACTGATATTGAACTACCGTATATGCCTGTTGCCTGCAGTCCGCGCTGTCGATAGCCACCTGGGCCGATATGGCCAGCAGTAGTACAACCGAAGACCGGGACTGTAAAGGCATCTTTCAGTGCCTTAGCGAGGTCGCCTAAGTTGTAGTCGACGGAAACGAATAGCAATACTGCCTTCAGATCTGCCGGTTCAAGCTGCTGGCGTATCTCATCGACTGCCTTGAATTCATCCTTGATCTCGGCCAAGACCGTTTTGCTGAATAGACCCATGGACGAGCATCCTTGTTGACATGAAGTGCGTGCTAGAAAGGATAGACGCCCATACTAGGTAAGTCTAGGGTGAAATATCTTAGTCATATATCATTGTTGTGAATTATTCAGAGCCATGAACTTCAAGGAATTTGTGCCATGGTGGTCTGATTACCAGGGAGATTGTTTGGGTGCATTGTTTCGTAGTAGCCTAGCCCATGGGCGATTATCCAGACGTATCTTTTCACCCATATGGCTCGGTTCCGACACGCAAATAGCAGTCCTGGCAGTGGAAAGTTGCCACTTGGTGAGTTTATATTATGTGTTATTGAACAAAAACACGAAGGAGTGAAATTTATGGATACAAAACAGGCGATAGAAACACGACGGGCCGTAAAACACTATGACGCAAACTATAGCATGACGCCTGAGGAGGTAAATGAGCTTCTGTCTTTAGCCATTCTCTCTCCTACTGCATTCAATATTCAAAACTGGCGTTTTGTTGTGGTGACTGATGCAGGGTTACGGCAACAGATCAGGGAAGTGGCTTGGGATCAAGCACAAGTAACAGACGCGTCTTTGTTCATTATTCTCTGTGCAGATATGAAATCATGGGAGAAGAGACCTGATCGATATTGGATTAATGCACCAGAAGAAGTTCGAGAATTTATCCTTCCAGCGATTGATGATTACTATCGAGGCAAAGACCAGGTTCAAAGAGATGAGGCTATGCGATCTTGCGGTATAGCAGCACAGACATTAATGCTTTCCGCTAAATCAATGGGATACGATTCTTGCCCAATGGATGGTTTCGATTTTGAAAAAGTGGCTAAACTTATCAACTTGCCAGCTGACCATGTAATTGCAATGTTTGTAGCAATTGGCAAGGGCACAAAACCGGCGTGGCCACGACCTGGGCAGCTCGATCTTAACGATGTTGTAATCAAAGATAGCTTTGCATAGCAACAAAACAACATGGTCGGACGAGCGCGATCATTGTGTGGTTAAAAAGGAAGTCCGATTAGCGGGTACGTTCGCACACACCTTCAGGGAAGAAAAATGCGATCTCAACGGCCGCTGTTTCCGGAGCATCGGAGCCGTGCACCGCGTTTTCGTCTACGGTCTGGGCGAAGTCGGCGCGGATGGTCCCTGCAGCCGCATCCTGGGGGTTGGTGGCTCCCATGATCTCGCGGTTTTTGGCGATGGCATTCTCACCCTCCAGCACCTGGACCATTACTGGGCCGGAGGTCATGAAATCGCACAGCTCCTGGAAAAATGGACGCTCCTTGTGTACCGCATAAAAGCCCTCGGCCTGATCACGGCTTAGATGCAGCATCTTGGATGCGATTATCCTGAGGCCGTTGTCCTCAAAGCGGCTGTAGATCTTGCCGATTACATTCTTGGCAATGGCATCTGGTTTAATGATGGAAAAGGTGCGTTCGAGCGCCATGATTTTACTCCATTGTGCTTGGTTAAGGGTTGCAGGTAAGGCATTTTACCCAGATAGCTGGCTGCTGGCTATTACACCGTATCCACTGCAACCCGGTAGCGCGGGTCTTCGATCACATTTACCTCGACCAGATCCCCTGCCTTGGTTAGCAGCTGGCGACACTCTGCGCTCACATGGCGCAGGTGTAACCGTTTCCCAGCGTGCAGATAGCGTTCGGCCAGGGTGTCAATGGCCTCAATGGCCGAGTGGTCCATTACCCGCGAATGCTGGAACTCTACCACTACATCATCCGGGTCGTTCTTAGGATCAAACAGCTCATGGAAGTTGTTGACCGAGGCAAAGAACAGGGGGCCATGCAGCTCATAGACCTTGGATTCCATCTTTCCATTGTATGTCCTTACCCTGATCAGTTTGGCGTGCTCCCAGGCAAATACCAAGGCGGAGACGATGATGCCTACAACCACTGCAATGGCCAAGTCGGTGGCGACGGTGACGCCGGATACCAAGATCAGCACAAAGGCGTCGGCGCGGGGGATCTTGCCCATGATGCGCAGGCTAGACCACTCGAAGGTGCCGATCACTACCATGAACATGACGCCGGTCAAGGCGGCCAGCGGGATCATCTCGATCAGGCCGGATGCAAACAGAATGAATATCAGCAGAAACAGGGCGGCGGAGATACCAGAGAGTCGGCCCCGTCCACCGGAGTTTACATTGATCATGCTCTGCCCGATCATGGCGCAGCCGCCCATGCCGCCAAAGAATCCGGTTACCGTATTGGCTACGCCCTGACCGACACACTCCCGGTTGCCATTGCCGCGAGTGTCTGTGATCTCATCTATAAGGCTTAGGGTAAGTAGTGATTCAATCAGGCCAATGGCGGCCAGGATTACGGAGTAGGGGAAGATGATCGTCAGGGTATCCCAGTTGAGTGGCACCATGGGGATGTGTAACTGCGGGAATCCGCCGGCGATAGATGCCAGATCACCCACGGTGCGGCTATCCATGCCCAGACCTATGACTACCAGAGTTACGGTGACAATGGCCGCTAGTGAGGATGGGATCGCCTTGGTCAGTTTCGGCAGGAGGTGGATGATGGCCATGGTCAGGGCTACGAATCCCAACATGGTCCAGAGGGCGTTCCCCTGTAGCCACTGCGTCTGTCCGTTAGCGTCTATAATTTGGAAGCTGTTGAGTTGGGCAAGGAAGATGACAATCGCTAGCCCGTTTACAAAGCCCAACATCACCGGATGTGGCACCATGCGGATGAATTTCCCCAGCCGCAGTATCCCCACTATTATCTGGATAAGTCCCATTAGGACGACAGTAGCAAATAGGTATTCGACGCCGTGCTGGGCCACCAGGGCCACCATCACTACGGCCAGGGCGCCGGTAGCCCCAGAGATCATACCGGGACGCCCGCCGACGACTGCGGTGATCAATCCCACCATAAAGGCAGCGTAGAGCCCCACCAGTGGTTCTACTCCTGCAACAAAGGCAAAGGCCACCGCCTCTGGCACCAGCGCCAGCGCTACAGTAAGTCCGGAGAGGATGTCATTCTTGGGACAGCCGCGGTCAGTACACTCAAAATTGGAAAACATCGATACCTCAGGGGGGTGGTCGGGCAAAAGAGGTATATATTAGCAAATAATGATAAATTAATGAAGCAGCAGCCGTCTGGCGTGGCGGCTGACAGCAGATAATGAGCATCTGGCTGATCTTTTTTACTGTCCCTTCGTCTGATACTCTCGGCTACATAGTAGGGAATATCAAAATATGACAGGATGCGCTCCCTCCAAAGGAAATCATCCTTAGCTTAATCTTAAGTGTTGGTTATTACCGATGCGGTATACCACATATTTTGTGCCGTCTAAATAATTACCTGTTGGGCATCATAAATTGGAGTTACACAATGACTTGGCTGTCGTTACTTCTAATTACAAAGATATTCGTAACTGGCGCCTTAGTCGCTGTGCCGTTCCTGCTGCTCCCAAAAACCAAGCTAGAGCAATCAGTAAATATCAACGCGCCTTCATCCATATTCTTTCGATTGTATGGCATTGCAATCACTGCATTGCTCGTTGGTTACGCCTTCGGTATTCCAGCTGCGGAAGCTGGTCTCTTCCCTTGGGGCGTCACATGGATGGGCACAGTTTCAAATGCTGGCGCAGCTTTTATGCTGCTGGCTTATTCAAAAGGGAACAAACAAAATCGTATGTTAGGTACTTTCTTTGGCCTGGTCGCGATAGGCCTGATTACTGCAATGATTCTACCTGCCGGTGCAATGCAAAGAGCATGGTAGCTATGCCGCCCAAATAAGGAAACATATGTTTAAAACAATAGGCAAAAGAATGACAAACAAGTAACTCTATTTATTGATTATCGTGTTAAGTTCAGTGAACAAGACTAAATGGGCCAATGCAAGAGCTTAGGAGAAAAGACAGAGAGATACCGGAAGATGAAGCACTATCTATCTTGGGTAGCGCTGAATACGGTGTTCTTTCAACTGCCTCGCAGGAAGCGCTGCCTTATGGTGTCCCATTAAGTTTCTGTGTCATGGATGGCCATATCTACTTTCACTGCGCAATGGAGGGGAGGAAAATAGATAATCTAGAAAAGAATAGATCCGTCTCTTTTTGTGTTGTTGGTAAAACCGAGGTGTTGCCATCAAAGTTCGGAACGAAGTATGAAAGTACCATTGTTTCAGGCAAAGCCATCGAAGTGTTTAGTGACGAAAAGCAGGCAGCACTTGAAGGAATGTTAGAGAAATATTCATCTAAGTTTATTGAAAGCGGCGCGAGGTATATAGATGCACTAACCGATAAAACTCGTGCGTTTAAGATGGTTGTTAGTGATGTTTCTGGGAAATCACGTAGGGAATGAAAGAGAAGCTTAACCAGAAGTTCAGCAATGCTCATATCTTGCTTAGGCGTGCATGCGAGTGCCAATTAGCTTGGCGTTACACGTACAAAGAGAATGTATGAAGATCAAAGTAAAAAATATTAAAAAAACGGTGTTGTCGGATAGTTGGTACACGCTAAATAAATATTCATTTGATTATCAAAGGTCTGATGGCGAGTGGGAGCGGCAACAACGTGAGGTCTACGACCGTGGTAATGGGGCGGCGATACTTCTTTATAATAGCCGTAAGGGCAGTGTTATTTTGACTCGTCAATTCAGGATGCCTACGTTTGTGAATGGTAACACTGATGGCATGATGGTCGAGGCATGTGCCGGATTGCTGGAGGGAGACAGTCCAGAAGAGTGTATTAAAAAGGAGGTAGAAGAGGAGACGGGCTACAAGATAGATAAAGTCAGAAAAATATTTGAAGCCTACATGTCGCCAGGCGCAGTTACAGAAGTAATTAGCCTGTTTGTGGCTGAGTATACAGATGAAATGAGGGTTTCTGCCGGAGGTGGTTTAGAGCATGAGCATGAAGATATTGAGGTATTAGAGGTCGATTTTAATGAAGCCTACGCCATGATTGCCTCGGGAGAGATTAAAGATGGAAAAACGATCATGCTTCTCCAGTATGCAAAATTAAACCAGATTTGTTAGTTCTAGTGGATTTTAATAACCAGCAAGATCTATCTGGTTGGGGTTAATGCAATTGAGCTTCAAGTGCTGTCCGCTTGTTTTGATCTCTATTTAGTGATGGGTAGAATGGAGGCATATAGTAATGGATAAAAACGAAAATACACCTTTGTGGGTCTTCCTTGCATTCTCAAGTATCGATAATAGGCAGGCCGCGTTGTGGCTAGTGTGGGGCTGCATAGCATTTACCGTTTATTGCGTTCCATGGCCTGCACTATTTCCCGGTCTCGAGTGGGTCAAAGCGGTGTTTCTTATTGATGGCTGGAGTTGG
Source organism: Sedimenticolaceae bacterium (assembly GCA_050304615.1). Lineage (GTDB taxonomy): Bacteria > Pseudomonadota > Gammaproteobacteria > Chromatiales > Chromatiaceae > CBFDBF01. The sequence goes on along the minus strand of JBNLDW010000002.1, from coordinate 37,728 downwards.
TTTGCGATGATGGTTGCTATGACGGCGTGGTATTGGTTGAGTTTAAGATGGGCCGACAACCACTCTTTGTGGGAAGGGGTCAAATAGGGTGAGATCTGCCCACTATTGTTTGGAGGTGATTCTTGCGCCTACTCAGTATCTGTTTGATTTCTAGTCTAATAACCCTTTCTTCTTGTTCTAAAACAGAGAGGGAGGAGGCGGTGTACCAGCTTATCCAGGAAGGTGCGCGGTTAGCCGAGGCGCATGACATTGGTGGGATGATGGATTTGACTATGGCTGATTTTACCGCCGATCCCGGAGGGCATCCGAGGAAGGAGGCGAGGCGAATACTATTCGTCATGCTCAAAAGGTACGGGAGTTTCCGCATTCTCTACCCGCAGCCCTCGGTCAAGCTATCAGAAGATGAGCAGAGCGCCAGCGTAAAGATGAATTTTCTTATTGCGCAGAAGGAGCAGTCCCTTCCAGAATTAGAGTTGCTGTATGAAGATCCAACCACTTGGCTGGCAACGGTAGATAAGAGTGCTGATTTATACACCCTCTCTATGGAGCTACGCTATATTTCAGGCAACTGGTTGTTGCAGAAGGCTAGAATAACCACCTTCGTAAGACCCCATGGGCAGCTATAGCTGTAGGGTAATAGGGCCCAGGCCACTTGCCCTATAATATTACAACTCAGAATAGGTCTGAACTCTGTGGCGCAGCTATGGTCGACAACTGCCCTGCATCCAATATTGAGATGGTTCCCCTCCCGGTCGAGACCATGCCCTGCGCGCTGAAACCTTGCATCAGTCTGGCGATAACCTCTCGTGTGGTGCCAAGATGCCCTGCGAGTGTTTGTTGTGTCATCGCCACCACGCCATCGTCTGATGCATTATTGAGAAGAAAATTAGCTAGGCGTTGATCCAGATTGCAGGAGTGAATCTGCTCCAGTTCATCCATCAGGCGGAACACAAGGGTGGAGAGGGCAGAGACGGTCAGGTCCTGTACTGCATTCTCTCGCTCGAACAGGCGACGGTAAAGCGAACCGGGGATCACTACTACATCGGTGTCGCCAGATGCCTCCACCCAGGCCGGATAGCGTAGGTCGTTGAACAGGCAATTGAGCGCCAGAACGCAGGTCTCGCCTGGGCGAATGAAATAGAGAGTAGCCTCGGTGCCCTGTGGGGTGTAGGTGAAGACACGCAACTGTCCACGCAACACAAGGTAGGCGCCGGACACAGGTTGTCCCTTGTGGATCACCGCAGTCGGTTGCGTGAATGCGGCGCGCTGTACCTTGCGTTCAAGTAGTTGCACCCCCTCAGGCGAGAGGTGCAGGAAATCAGTTACCGCTTGAAAGCTGCTTGACTCAGTAGACGCCATTTGCCTAATACCACTGACCGATATTAGGCAAGTATCACATATCTCTACCCCTGGGCAAAGCATTAGCCCTAGCCAGGGCTTTAATGCTGGTTGACAGATTTTTTTGCTACTAGCCTGTCACTGCTTAAGGCGTTTAGAAAGGCAACTATATCCGCCACCTGCTGGTCACTGGGTTTGGGTTGATTATGTTCGCTCAGTACGTCATCTTTATCAGACCACAATAGATAGTGTCCGGCACGTCCCAGTTGCCCAGCGGCCATGATACGCACCACCTCATCCAGCTTTTCTACAGCACCGTTATGTAGCCAGGGACCAGTGAGCGCCACGTTGCGCAAAGAAGGCACACGCCACACGCCACGGTTTGAGCTAGTGCTGGCATTGTGCTCGAGCAGTAAATTGTATTGCTGCTCTTGAGGTATCGGGTTGGATGGAAAGATACGCCGCGGCATACTGCTATCGAAGACACTGGCCGCACTAAAGTTCGGACCATGATGGCAGGTGACACAGCCAAACGATTGAAATAGATTCATGCCACGGACCTGGGCCGGAGTGAGGGCATCGGTATCACCGCGCACAAAACGATCATAGGGGGTATCTGGTGTGATCAGGGTGCGTTCGTAGGCCGCGATTGCCTCTGCGATACGGTCAATGGTGATTGGGGTTTCTGCACCGAAGGCTTCTGCGAAGGCTTGCTGGTAACGCTCTTGCTGTACTACCCTGTTTTCTACCTCTTCCGGTGATGGCATACCCATCTCAATTGGGTTCATCAACGGGCCCTTGGCCTGTTCTTCCAGCGAAGGTGCTCGTCCATCCCAGAAGAACTCGGTCTGAAAACCGGTATTCCAAACTGTAGGCACATTGCGGCCACCTATCTGTTGGTCAATCCCCTGTGCGGTAGAGCGGCCATCACCGCCAGCTTTTGCATACAGGTCATGACAGGAAGAACAGGAGAGGGTGCCATCGCGTGATAATCTCTGATCAAAAAACAGCTGCTCGCCAAGCGCAACCTTCTGTGGTGTAGACCTATTATTTGCGGGGGAGGGCGCCTGTTCTGGCAGCGCCTGCCAGATATAGCGCGCACGCGACACAATCGGTTCAGGCGTAGCTGTATTATTTTGCTCTGGCAACTCTATCCAAACATAACGCGCTGGGCCGGGCTTAGCTTTGACATGCAAGTACTCAGGAATCTCTGGAGTCTTCAAGAATGGATTAATGACGTACTGGGGGAAATTGGCGATTGTAATGATGATTACAATCTTGATGGCAAAGGCCAGGATGCCTGAGCACAAGGCAACAGCCAACAGCTTTCGTTGCTGTTTAGCCAGCTGCTGAGCTGGCCCCAACTCCATGTAGACTATTGATACCATAACGAGTGATCCAATCATCAATGCGATCAAGCCAATAACAATGATATCGAATATGCCGAGATTCATAGGCTACTCCAAAAGATTGCGCCGCGGTGCGTGCCGACACCGCGGCGGCGGTGAAACTTAGGCGTCAGCGCGCCGGAAAAATGTATCGCCAGGCGTTGCGGTAGTAACTTCTGTAATGCTGTCGAAAGGCAGTCCTACATTTACATGCGCACGTTTCACCGCATCGGCATCAGGTGCCATGGTAAAACAGAAGGCGCGCCCTTCTTCGTAACCGACATGGACCCGTAGCAGCACCACATTTTCCGCATAGCAGGCCTGTTCAAACTTAGCGAAAAAGCCCTCGAACTGCTCAGGGGTTAAGCCGGCAGGAAAACTCTCGTTGGAAACATCATGGGTATCAATAAAAAACTTCATCGCTTGCATCGTAATCTCCTTAGTAATAGTGGATTCACGATGCAAGGTTACAAATTGAGACGGGGGAGTTCTGTAACAATAGTTACACTAATCCAACTTGAATTCGGATCAGCTCAGATTGGCGGCAAGGGGTGATTTCCTATGGTTGCCCTTGCCGCCGCCGCTGGGGACCTTAGAAAAGAACTGGGGCTATTTTCCTCTCTTGTGTAAGTAGAATGCTTAAAATACGAACCCGTTTACGAAAGTCGCTGCCCGCCAGTTCACTTACGCTCTGCTGTTTTGACTCAACAGGGATGCCAGAATTGGACAGACGCTCAAGCAATTCCTCTGGAGTGGTTTCTGCGACCAGCGCCAAGGTAGTCAATGGGGCATTGGAGAGGGCGTTTAGCGGCTGCACAAATGGTTGCTCGCCTTTATCTCCTCCAATGGGAGCAAAGCTCAATATCAACAACAGCGCAAACCCGCCTATCATTAATTGTCCATTACGCATTGATAGATATTGCTTGAGTTTGTTGAAGTTGGGTACCAGATGCAAAGCAACACCAATCAGTAGGACCCAACTTAACCATTCGTGAGCGACCTTGTTGATCCCCATATCCAGATGAAAGAACATGAGCGCGCCTGTAACGGCTGTAAGAAGAAAGGCACCTGCAGTTATTGGAGTAGCCCATTCACGTTTAATTTTCACGATTAATTCCCCTTATGAACTTATCTATTTCATGTCCCATAAGCTGAGACGCGGCTGTTTTTCCGACCGGTTTATTTAACGCTTCAAATGTGTCTTGGGTGTGTCAGGATGGATCAGATTTGTAACATATGTTGTCAGCATGGGTTGTTTGATACAGTTTGTTACATAGTTGGATATTGGCTCTTTTGTACTTTAACCACATCGGTAATCAGTTTCGCGGCCTCAACATTTTGTTGTCTTAATGTGCACCGATGCTCGGCTGCGAGTCACTGTCGCTCCCCTAAAGGGCTATCCCCACTTACAACTGCGATGCTCGGAACAAGAATAATCCTTAGCAGGTTAAGGGCTACGAAATTAGCTACCGAAATCAAACAGGCCACGAAACTAATTACCAAACAGGCGAGCAGAAAAGGGACTCGCAGCCAATGCGCAGAGGTAAAAAAGTGTTCAAACTAATAAGGCTGTGAAATTAATTACTGATACGGTTGAGAATGGAAAACGCTCTGCGGGCGATAAGGGCTAAGGGCTACGAAACTCTTTATCCCAATAACTCAAGAAAATGCCCCCAGTCAAAGGCCGGTCCCGGATCGCTCTTGCGTTGCGGCGCAATGTCGCTGTGTCCCTTGATACGGTCGGTTGTTATCGCGGGGAACTGGGCCATGATCTGGCGAGTGGCAGTAGCCAGGGTCTGGTATTGCTGTTCGGTGTAGGGGCTGTCGTCAGTGCCCTCCAGCTCAATCCCGATAGAGAAGTCATTACACTGTTCACACCCTTGGAATGTGGACGTGCCGGCATGCCAGGCGCGCTGTTGCAGGGGTACGTACTGAATCAATTCGCCACCACGCCGGATCAGCAGATGAGGGGATACCTCCATGCCAGCTATCTCGCGGAAGTAGGGGTGGGCCTCCGGATCTAACCGATTGCAGAAAAGATCATCTAGCCAGGGGCCGCCAAATTCACCCGGCGGCAGACTGATGTTGTGGATCACCAGCAGATTGATGGACACTCCGAGTGGCCGCTCATCCTGGTTCGGCGAGTGATGCTGGGATGCCTCCGGGAGCAGTATATCCATGTCGCAACTCATTTTTGCCTTAGTCCCTTCGCTACCATGTCGGTGAAGCTGATGATGCCGATCACTTCGCGGTTTTCAACCACCGGTGCGCGTGATAGATCAAAGCGGGCAAAGAGACGGGCGCAGTAACGGATGTCCATCTCCGGGTGTATCGTGATCACCGGCTTGGACATGATCTCGTAGATGTTGACTCTATCTGGTGCCCGGTCTACTGCCAGCACCTGTTTGGCGATGTCTGACAGCATTACCATACCGTATTCGTCGTCATCGTGACGGCGCTTCACTATCAGTGACTTGGTCTCTATGTGCATCATGGTGTCGAGTGCTGCTTGCACCGTCGCCATGCCATCCACCATGTCAAAATCTGTTTTCATGACATCGCGTACACGGGTTGGGCTTTTGGTTTTCATATCTCTTCCTCCACCTTACGGGTTAACTGTGCTATCTGCTGATTGATGCCGACCGCGTCCTCTACATCTATCTGGAAGGCGATACCGCTGTCGGGCTGTTCATCAAACCTCCCTACCTCTGCAATGGTCTCCAGGATATGGCGGCTCAGGTGCTCTTCCACCAGGAGTAGGACCGCGTCTCTTTGGGTCTCAAGGCTGAGACCAAAGAATGTTTTATGCTGCTCCAACCCCTCTCCACGTGCCTGATTTATGACGGTGGAGCCGGTTGCACCGGCCTCCCGAGCGGCCTCCAGAACAAGGTTGGTTTTCTTGTCCTCTACTAGGGTAATAATGAGTTTAAAGTGCATGGTTAATCCTCACTGTTATTTAGAGAAACCTTGGGTGATCTGTTGGCATGCCACTCACTGAGTTGGGCATAGGTCATAACGCTGATAATTGGAAACAGACTGGCAAAGGCGATGAGGCCAAACCCATCCAGTAGTGGATTACGTCCAGGAATACTAGATGCGAGTCCTAGTCCAAGTGCGGCTATCAGCGGGACTGTTACTGTAGAGGTGGTAACACCACCAGAGTCGTAGGCCAGGGCGATAATGGTTTTAGGGCAGTACATGGTCTGGATTATAACCATGATATAACCGGCAATAATGTAGTAGTGGAGCGGGGTGCCGCTGATGATTCGATAACAACCAAGGGCGACCCCAAACGCCACACCTAAGGCTACCGCAATGCGCAGGCCCCAGGTGCCAACAGCACCGGCGGACACCTGGTTGGCCTTGATTGCCACTGCAATAAGGGCCGGTTCAGCAATAGTCGTGGCAAAGCCGATAGTAGCAGCAAACAGGTAGAGCCAGAGATAGTGATGCACATCTGAACCAGTCTGTACTCCAAGGAACTCTGGCGCAGTCAACTGGCTGGCCATTAGTCTGCCGAGTGGAAAGAGTGCCTGCTCCAGACCCTGCAGGAAAAAGGCCATCCCCAGTAGCACCAGCAGAAAGCCGGTTACGATTTGGCGCAGATTGGCGACCCGGCGGCGGAGTACAAAGAACTGGAAGCCAAATATGATGGCGGTAATCGGGATTACATCCCGCATGGTGCTGAGTAGGGTATCGAGGAAGTTGAGCATGCCGGATATCACAGCAGCATCCCATAGCCCATGACAAAGATCATCGGGGTCAGTGAGGCAAAGGCAATAAGTCCGAATCCATCGGTCATCGGGTTCAGGCCCTTGATACTGGTGGCTAGCCCAACGCCGAGGGCGGTAACCAGGGGGACGGTGATGGTTGAGGTTGTTACACCGCCGGAATCATAGGCGATGCCGATGATTTCGGGTGGGGCGAAGGCGGTCATTATGACAACGCCTATATATCCGCCGATAATCAGATACTGTATCGGCCACCCCTTAATTATTCGCACTACACCAATCATGATGGCCAGTCCTACCGATAGCGCCACGGTAAAACGCAGGCCTGAGGCGTAGTCGGTCATAGCCTGTTTCGAATCTAAGATCATACCTCCAGCCGCAGCTATCGTGGCCGCCTCTTCAGCCACTGCGATCAGGGCCGGTTCAGCAATGGTGGTGCCAAATCCAAGGGCAAAGGCAAAGGTTAAAAGCCAAGACAGGCTCCCTTTACTGGCAAAGTCGTAGGCCATTGATTCGCCAATAGGAAAGAGGCCGGTCTTCAGGCCGTAGATAAAGAGGGTCAGGCCGATAACTACCAGCATGATACCCGTGGCCAGGTTGAGTAGATCAGGTATTGGCTGTTGTAGCACGAATAGTTGAAAAAAGCCGATCACTCCAATGATAGGGAGTAGATCCCGTGCGCTTTTCAGCAGCGAATGCCCCATATGCGTAACTAGTTTTATCACGACTCAAAACATAGCATGAACAGATTGCGAGATTCAGTATAAATGTGAGATTTTCGCAGGTTGGACAAAATATTGACCTTGGTATGGTATTGGCCGGAGAATTTGCGATATGAAGTAGATTCCCTGAGATGGGGGTCACGGTTTTAACTATTGAAAGGCGCTTGCGGTAGATAAATATAAGGTGGTGTGATTGACTTCACGAGCTATTCTCCGTGTAGCGTATATAGTCCATACAGGAAGATCTACACCGATATCCAGCATTCTCCAAGCTAAAAGGACGCAGTTTGGGGTGCAATCCCATATAGGTGCGTTATGGTACAACGTGACAATATTTTACCCTTCGATGGCGACCAGCGGTTTGCCAGTAATATCAATCTCAAACAGGAAGAGTATGAGGGAGTAAAAAGTTGCCGCAAGGTAACGGCCTGGATCCTGCCGCGTCTACTGGGCGGGATGTTTGAGAAGCTGGATGATGTCCTGTTTGACCTCTCTAACAAGAAGGACAGTGGCAATCTGCAGATAGCCTGTTTCCACGCAATGCGTGAGTTGCGCAGGGAGCAAGAGAACCTGCAGGAGGGATTTCAACGGCGGATTTTGCATGGCTTTGATCGGTTCTGGAAGACAGGCAAGCCAGATGCTGAAACCGCTGAGGGTGGTCACAAGGAGGGCGAGGAGCTTCTGCTGGTTGCCGATGATGAACTGGAAGATACCCTGGCCATAACCAGCATGACCGCCAAGAGTGAGAACCGCTATTCTCGTGAACTCTACGCTATTGAGCAGAGATTCGGCGCATTGGCTCGCGGCCTGGTGGTCGATAGCAAAAATAATCCTCTGGATCCAGTCAGGATATGTGAGTCATTCCAGCGAGCGCTGGAGCCTTTAGAGCTTGAGCTATCGGCAAAACTGGTGGTCTACAAGCTATTTGATAGAGAGGTGATGGCTGGATTGGGTAAGCTCTATAACAGTGTCAATGACGTATTGGCACAGGCTGGGGTTTTGCCCAAATTGACGCCTAAAGTCAAACCTAATGCTGGCGCTCCTGTCGTTGGTGGTTCTTCTGGTGCGGCGGTAGGCGGTCAGGCGCAGGCGTCGACACAGGCTGATTATAGTGACGATGTACTGGCGACAGGCGATTCGGTTGCGGTAGACCGGGAGTTTTTTGCCAACCTGCAGGGGTTGTTGAATCAGCGTCGAAGTTATGTCTCCCCAGGGAATCAGGCCGTAGTTGTGGATACAGGGCAGATAGTTGCAGCCCTCTCTAACCTGCAGCAGGGAGATCATCTCTCCTCCGAGGCTGGGTTAGGGGTACAGGACCTGCGGGGACTACTGCAGCAAGAGCTGAATATTGATCAGTCGGTTGGCTCTTTTGCCTCCAAGGAGAGGTCGGATGAGAACATGATCGATGTGATATCGATGTTGTTCGAATTCATTCTGGAAGATCGTAACCTGCCGGATACCATGAAGGTGCTGCTAGCCAGATTGCAGATTCCAATGGTAAAGGTTGCACTGCTTGATAAGGAGTTTTTCTATCGCCAGGGCCATCCGGCACGGCATCTGCTGAATAGCTTGGCCCAGGCCGCATTGGGTTGGTCAGATGATGGTGACCGGTCGGCTGGGAGCCTGTACGGTATGATTGATGCCATCGTCAGCCGGGTGTTATTAGAGTTTGATCAAGACGTCGAGCTGTTCACTGAGCTGAATGAAGAATTTGCGGAATATCTTGAAGCGGAGCAGCGTACCTCCAGCCTGGCTGAAGAGCGTGCTACCCAGGCCACTCGTGGTAAAGAGCAGCTGGCACTTGCCAAACGGCAGGTAGGCGATGAGATAGCAAAACGGTTTGAGCAGTATGATGGCATTCCTAAGGCGGCAGTTGAGTTACTAGAGCATGGATGGAAGGATGTGCTAATGCTAACCGCCTTGCGCCAAGGGGTTGAGGGCGAGGAATGGACAGAAAGAATAACCATGTTGGATCAGCTGCTGTGGAGTGTCACCCCTAAAAAGAGTCTGGATGAGCGGAGGGAGTTGTTGCAGATTATACCGGGACTGCTCAAGGGGCTGCGCGTAGAGCTTACAAATATCAGCTTTGACCAGCATAAAATGATACGCCTGTTTAAAGAGCTGCAGGCCTGTCATATGGCCTGCCTACGTGGTGAGAGCATACCGGGGATCGACCCGAAAACACTGGCTGCCACGCAGTCAAAGCAAGAGGAGAGTAAAGCCGGTATCACTGCAAGTAGCGGGTCGCAACAGGCAAAACCTGCAGCAGATCAGATTAAACCTGCGGGTGATCAGATTAAAACCGGAACTATCGCCGATACCAGTATCTACCTGCGCAAGGCGCAAGAGATACCACTGGGGAGCTGGTTGGAGTTGAAGGGAGAGAATGATACCAGCAGACGGATTAAACTTGCCTGGAAGAGTGGCGTGAGTGGCAACCACCTGTTTGTGAATAATAAGGGCATCAAAGTTCTGGAAGTATGTCTGGAGAAGCTGGCTGATGCCATGCGTACCGGGAAAATGGTGCTGCTGGCCGGAGCGGAAACACCACTGCTTGATCGGGCCCTAACCTCTATCGCGGATGGGCTACAGAACGCAGAAGCATAGCTTAATTGAGTGATAGCGGGGCCGGAGTCAGGTATAGTACTTGGCTTCGGCCCCTTCTTATTGGGGGATCTCGAATTTATTCAAAGCTCTCCAAGTAATATACTTTGACAGATGGCAGCAAGACTACCGAGCAAAGAGACAATCCAGGATCAGGTGCGCCAGGCACTGGCCGAGGATATTGGGCCAGGAGATCGTACTGCCATCCTGATTCCCGCAGATAAACTATCTTCCGTGCAGGTGGTGTGTCGGGAGGCGGCAGTCATCTGTGGACAGGTCTGGTTTGATCAGACCTTTCATCAGCTTGATCCCACGATTCAGATTAACTGGTTTGTGCAGGATGGGGCAGAGGTGGAGCCAGGCAAGGTAATCTGCGAACTAGATGGTAACACCAGGGCGCTATTAAGTGGCGAACGAACTGCCCTGAATTATCTGCAGACACTCTCCGGGACGGCCACCACTGCACGCGCCTATGCCAAGGCGGTTGAGGGTACCAAGGTACGTATTCTCGATACTCGCAAGACCCTATCTGGCCTCAGATTACAGCAGAAGTATGCGGTTTCCTGTGGTGGTTGTCATAATCATCGCATCGGCCTATATGATGCCATCCTGCTCAAAGAGAACCACATTATGGCGGCCGGCTCTATCAAGGCGGCAGTAGAGGTGGCTATGCGGCATGCACCAGAATTGGAGATCGAGGTGGAGGTCGAAGATCTGGCTGGTATGGAGGAGGCGATAGAGGCGGGCGCACGCCGTATTTTATTGGATAACTTCTCACTCCAGCAACTACGTGAGGCGGTACTATTAAATGGCGGCAGGGCGCGACTGGAGGCCTCTGGCGGGGTTTCACTGCAACGAGTAAGGGAGATTGCCGAGACCGGGGTAGATGATATCTCGGTGGGAGCCCTGACAAAAAACGTGACGGCAGTCGATCTATCTATGCGATTTGTATAGCAGACGATCAGTTCCGGGTTGAGCAGAATAGCGGGAATAGGCCGGTCGGGGGTTCCCTTGTCAAGCCTTCACGTCGAGCAGGGTTCCAAGTAGATCGCTAGAGGTCTGCAATACCTTTACTGAGGCCTTGGTGTGCAGGCTGTACTGCTTCATCTCTATCAGGGAGCGGGTTAGGTCTCTGCTGGAGGCGGTGCCCTGCATCTGACCTGCACTGGCTATCTCTGCCGCACTACGGCGGATACCCTGGTATCCTCTCCGGATGCCTTGCAGTGCAGAAGATGTTACTGAATCGATCATTGCATTTTGCCTCTTATATCTGAATAGTAGGCCTGATTCTGGATAAATCCAAGGCGAAAGCGTCAGAAATGTGACTAGCTGGCTAATTTTGACGCCATATAGGAATTGTGTTCTCACGGATGAGTAGTTAGGGTACTCAATGCCGCTCAAATTGGGCGACAACAGACGACAACTCAAAGGAAATAGTTATGCTGAAACCACTCCGTTTCACCCTCTTGTTGGTGGGTTTGTTGGCCGCCATTACTGCCCATGGCGTAGAGTTAAAGACCGCAGAACAGCGGTTTAGTTATGCCACTGGCTATATATTCGCCAAGCAGATGGAGGCGCAGCCTATAAAGATCGACACGGCGGCGCTGTTGGCGGCAATTGATGATATGGCAAAGAAGAAGCAGCCACAGTTGAGCATGGATGAGATGTCCAAGGCGATAGATGAGGGTAAGACGCTTATTGCCACGGCGCATGCAAAGCAGGCCCAAAGTGCCCTTGAGCAGGAGCAGAAGTTTTTGGTGGAGAACAAAGGCAAGCCGGGCGTGGTAGAGCTTGAGAGTGGTCTGCAATACATAGAGATGCAGGCGGGGAAAGGGGATCTACCCAAGGCGGGCGCCGATGTCACCGTCCACTATCGAGGGACGCTGCTTGACGGTACAGAGTTTGATAGCTCTTATAGTCGTGGCCAGCCTGCGACCTTTAATCTGGAGGGGGTGATCCCTGGATTTAGTGAGGCATTGTCAAAGATGCGTCCAGGGGCCAAGTGGAAGCTCTTTATCCCCTCAGCCATGGCCTACGGGGCACGGGGTGCGCCACCAGCAATCGCTCCTAACCAGACCCTGGTATTTGAGGTAGAGTTGATCTCTAGCAGCAAGAAGTAACACTGTTTAAAAAATAATAATGACGAACCACCGATCTAATCGGAGGTTCCACTGTAGATAGCGGAGAGATTTATGGAGACCTTGACCGAACTCATAAAACAGCTCAATGGTGTGGTATGGGGCCCGGCAATGCTGGTGCTTATCCTCGGTACTGGATTGTTCCTGATGATAGGGCTGCGGCTGATGCCGCTGGCCCGTCTGGTTTATGGTTTCCGTATGTTGTGGCGGGGTCGCCATGGGGTAGGCGAGGGCGATATCACCCCCTTTAATGCCTTGATGACATCGCTCTCCGCTACCATAGGTACCGGTAATATCGCCGGGGTTGCCACTGCTATCTTCTGGGGTGGACCGGGTGCGCTGTTCTGGATGTGGTGTACCGCCCTAGTTGGTATGGCCACCAAGTACGCGGAGGCGGTGCTGGCGGTGAAATACCGCGAGCTGGACGAAGAGGGCAACCATATCGGCGGCCCCATGTTCTATATCAAGAACGGTCTGGGCAAGAGTTGGGCCTGGCTCGGCACCGTGTTCGCGATCTTTGGGGCGTTGGCCGGGTTCGGTATCGGCAATACGGTACAGGCCAATTCCGTAGCGGACGCCCTTAACTCCAACTTTTCGTTACCTACCTTGGTGACCGGTATGGTCATGGCGGTATTGGTGGGGCTGGTGCTGATCGGTGGTATCCGCCGCATCGCTGAGGTGGCCGGCAAGCTGGTACCCCTGATGGCGGCGGCCTACATAGGCGGTGGCCTGTTGGTGTTGCTGCTACATGCGGCCGAGATTCCGGCTGCCATTGCACTGATTGTAAAGCACGCCTTTACCCCGACAGCGGCCACAGGCGGCTTCGCCGGGGCGGGGGTGCTGCTTGCCATTCAGTGGGGTGTGGCGCGCGGCATCTTCTCCAACGAGGCGGGGCTTGGTAGTGCCCCCATCGCCCATGCGGCTGCTGAGACCGACAACCCGGTGCGTCAGGGAACGGTGGCGATGCTCGGGACCTTTATCGATACCATCATCGTCTGTAGCATCACCGGCCTGGTTATTATAGTTACCGGTGTCTGGAACAGTGGCGAGACCGGTGCCTCGTTATCGCGTCTCGCCTTCGAGAGTGCGTTACCTGGTGCAGGCGGCCATGTGGTCACCGTAGGTCTGGCCCTGTTCGCCTTTACCACCCTATTGGGTTGGAGTTTCTATGGAGAGAAGTGCGTGGAGTATCTGTTCGGGGTACGCTCGATCATGCCGTTTCGGCTGTTCTGGATCATGGCAATACCGATCGGAGCTACCGCCAATCTAAAATTTACCTGGTTGGTAGCCGACACCCTGAATGCCTTGATGGCATTGCCCAACCTGATAGCGCTGTTGTTACTTAGCCCGGTGGTATTTAAGCTGACCAGGGAGTATTTCAGGGATAACCCTTCAGGGGATTGAGCAGATACGGCTGTATACTATTTAGCCGCAAATGGACGCAAAAAACCGCAAATATTTACGAATATATTCAAAATAATTTGCGGGCTTTATACACTGCTGTCCCATAAGATATGCAAATTTAGCGGATAACTGCTTGAAAACTCGAGCATACGACCGTAACCATTGAGGCGGGAACATGGATTCGCATTATTTAACGTAAAGCTTCCGCTCCATGCTCACGCCACTCGCCTACTTCCCTTTAGGCGAAGACGCCAAGGCGCAATGGTCGCTAAGAAATACTAGCTTGTATTCAAACAGTTATAACCTTTGCGTTCTTCGCGTCTCTGCGCCTTAGCGTTGAAATAAAGGTTTGTGGGACAGCAATGGGCTTTATAGCAATATTCGCGGCTCTGCCTTACCGCGTTTTTCTCGATATTTGTAACTATCGAGATCTTCTGTTGGAGAAACCCTGCAGATATTTCATGGAGAGTCGCCCGATAGAAGCTGGATAACTCTTTGATGGTTGTTTTGACTTGCCCAGTCGAGGGCGCTCCTCCCTTTATGATCGCGCAATTGTCGATTTGCGTTGTGTCTTAGAAGTACCTCTACCGTCTCTAGGTGGCCCCGTTGCGCCGCCCAGATTAGGGCGCTGAAACCCTCGGTAGATTCTATGTGGTTTATGTCGCTGCCGTGTTGCAGCAGCAGTTCTACAATATCGGCATGGTTATTTGATGCGGCCAGCATCATGGCGGTGTATCCACCCTTGTCCCCCAGTCCGGTGGTGGCCCCTGCGGCCAGCAGTTTTCGTGCTACTGCAGTGTGGCCGTTAACGGCCGCCTTCATAAGTGGAGTCCACTGACAGCTATCGCGCACATCTAAATCTTGCTGGGTGGCCAGCAGTGACTCCAGTTGGGCCAAATCTCCTAGATCGGCGGCAATAACAAGTGGTGGCTCGCCCGGTTCGGCCAGCGGCTCCTCATCGGAACCACAGCCGCTCAACAGAGTAAGAAAAAGCAGGGAATAGAGCAGTTTAATATTCATTCGCTAATTATCTCACTCTGTTCCTCTGGTGACTACAGGAAGGGTGGTATCATTGGGGCATCGCAGATTAGGAGTCTTAATGATGTGGAAGAAGATTGAAGGTCTGGCTAGTGGCGAGTCTGTGGCGTGGAGTAAGGCGGTGGAGAGCCTGCCATTTAATGCCGATGGTCTGCTCCCGGCCATCGCCCAGCAGCACGATACGGGCGAAGTCCTGATGATGGCCTGGATGAACCGAATAGCGCTGGAGGAGACTTTAGAGACCGGCCGGGTCTGTTATTGGTCGCGCTCACGCCAGAAGTTGTGGCGCAAGGGAGAGTCATCCGGGCAGGTGCAGCAGCTGCAGGAACTCCGTGTGGACTGTGATGGAGATACCTTGCTTCTACTGGTGGATCAGACTGGTCCGGCATGTCACACCGGGCGGCGGAGCTGTTTCTATAGCGCGGTGCGCGGTCTCCGTCTAGAGGTTATCAGTGATCCTCTGATCGATCCCAAGGAGCTGTACGGAAAATAGACATGTTGGAGATTACCCCCATATCGGCATTCGATGATAACTATATCTGGTTGCTGCGTCGGCCCGGGGTAAAGCGGGTGGCGGTAGTGGATCCGGGGGATGAGGAGCCGCTACTCGAGCTGCTAAGACGGGAGGGGCTGGAGTTGGAGGCCATCCTGTTGACCCACAAACATGGCGATCATACCGGCGGGGTGCGAGAGTTGGCGGCGGAATATCCAGAGGTCACGGTCTTTGGGCCGGCCAATGAGGAGATTTCGGTGGTCACCAAGAAGCTGCATGATGGAGAGTCTATCCACCTTGCCGGACTTGATCTATCCCTATCCACAATGGAGCTGCCGGGTCATACCGAGGGCCATCTGGCCTATCTGGCTGATGGTGCCCTGTTTTGTGGCGATACACTGTTTGCCTGCGGCTGTGGTCGGGTCTTTAGTGGTACCCATGAGCAGCTGTATGATTCGCTCCAACGGATTGCCGCCCTGCCAGCAGGCACCTTGCTCTACTGCGCCCATGAGTACACGCTGGATAATATCGGTTTTGCCAAATGGGTAGAGCCAGATAATCAGGCACTGCTACAGCGGGAGGTGGATGCGCAGGGGCAGCGTGCGCGGGGTGAGCCGACGGTCCCCTCCACATTACAACTGGAGTTGGACACCAATCCCTTTATGCGTTGTGGTGAGAGTGGGGTCATCGCGGCCGCTGAACGCTACATTGGTAATAGTCTGCATAGCGGGGCCGAGATATTTCGCGCAATCCGTAACTGGAAAGACCGGGAGTACGACTGATGGACAGTGATATCCTGATTAAACATGCCAACATGGTAAGTGACGGCTGTATAAAGCATGGTGATCTGTTGGTGCGTAATGGGAGGATTGAGCAGATTGCCCCAGCGATCAGTGTCAATAACTCTACCCCAGTACTGGATGCCAATGGCATGCTGCTTATGCCTGGCATGATCGATGATCAGGTCCACTTTCGTGAGCCGGGGGCAACCGATAAGGGTGATATCCATACCGAGTCTCAGGCCGCAGTCGCCGGTGGCATCACCAGTTTTATGGATATGCCCAACACTAATCCACAGACGGTTACGCTGCAGGCACTGGAAGATAAATATGCCATGGCAGCTGGACGTTCGATGGCCAATTACGCCTTCTATCTGGGAGCCACCAACGACAACATAGATGTAATTCGTTCCCTTGATCCAAAACAGGCATGTGGGATCAAGGTGTTCATGGGCTCTTCTACTGGAAATATGCTGGTGGACAAGGAAGAGGTTCTAGAACAGATATTCCGTGATGCCCCGGTTCTGGTGGCTACTCACTGCGAGGACTCACCAGCCATACAGCGTAACGAAGAAGAGGCGCGGGCCAAGTATGGAGAAGATGTGCCTATCTCTATGCACCCCCACATTCGGAGTGATGAGGTGTGTTATCTATCATCATCATTTGCGGTGGAGCTAGCCAAGCGCTATGGCACTAGGCTGCATGTGTTGCATCTGACCACGGCCATGGAGATGGACCTTTTCGAGGCCAAGCCGCTGGATGAGAAGATGATCACCGCCGAGGTGTGTGTACACCATCTGTATTATTCTGATGAAGATTATGACCGCAAAGGGGCCCTCATCAAGTGCAATCCAGCCATCAAGTCATCTACTGATCGCGATACTCTGCGCCAAGCCTTGAAAGATGGACGCATCGATGTGGTGGCTACCGATCATGCTCCCCACACCTGGGCAGAGAAGCAGAACAGTTACTTCCAGGCCCCATCAGGATTGCCGCTGGTGCAACATGCACTTCCGATGTTGCTAGAGCTCTATCATGACCAGCACATATCCCTTGAGACCCTGGTAGAGCGGGCTTGTCATGCCCCTGCCAAGCTTTTTGATATCGTCGATCGTGGCTATCTGCGCGAGGGTTATTGGGCAGATATGGTACTGGTGAATCTGCATGATCCCATGCTGGTAGAGAGGGATGATCTACTCTACAAGTGTGGCTGGTCACCGCTGGAGGGGGAGCAGCTACGCTCTACGGTAGATACGACTATAGTCAATGGGAATATAGTGTATCAGCAGGGGAAGCTCTATTCGGAGCCACGCGGACAGCGGCTGCAGTTCCAGCGTTAGAGTCCGGTTTCTGGTTAAACTCTTAATCTGTATCCCCCCCCCGTGTATTGGGTGTAATAAGGGCTGTTGCTGTGCTGCTCTGTTTCAGACTCCCCTGCTTGCTAGCGGGGACGCCCACAGGTATGTAGGCGCTAGAGCAACGCAGGAGCAGGTGCCGAGGGTTAGTATGGGGAGTCACTGCTGTCCCACTTATTCCACTCTCGCTCTGGGAGACAACTCCAGGGATGGGGGAGGTAGGGTGATGCAGGAGGCCAAAGCCGAGGGTTGGGATGTGGGATTTAAAAGGCTATGGAACCTCTGATTAACTCCTTCCCTGCTTGCGAGGGAGGCAGAGATCTGTTTGGTGATTGAGAAACGGTATGAGGTGAAATTTCTAGAGATTGGTGTGGATGGTGATCATTTTCATAAATAGCAGTGAAAATTATTTGCACCCAGTCTTTATGATTGTTACGATCAGAGTTCGGTATTGCTGTATTGGCAGTATCAGAAATAGGCATAACTTATAGCATGGGACGAGTACTAAATGGACTTTTCTCAACAAGGAAGTACAAGCATCGATACAGGTTGTATCTCCTTGGTGTTGTTAGCCCGCTTCCATCATATAGCTGCTGATCCCCAAGCCCTAGTTCATCAATTTGGCCAATCCGGCAAAACTTTCTCTGACTCTGATATTCTTCGCGCTGCAACCTATCTAAAGCTAAAAGCCAAAGCACTCAAATGCACCGCTGAGCAGCTACAATCTATCACCCTTCCGGCAATTGCTAAGGATACAGATGGACGCTACTTTATACTGGCTCAGTATAATACCCAGCAAGAGAAGGTGTTAGTCCAGGAGCCAGGTGCCGACCGCCCTCGCACGCTTTCCATAGAGCAACTGATGAAGCTCTGGTCGGGTGAATTAATCCTTGTCACCAAGCGTTCGATATTACCCGGCATGACAGGTAAATTTGACGTTAGCTGGTTTATCCCTGCGATTATTAAGCATAAGAAACTATTAGGTGAAGTACTGCTGGCTTCATTTTTTATACAGCTATTTGCGCTCATTACTCCACTCTTCTTCCAGGTAGTCATTGACAAGGTTCTGGTACACCGTGGATTAACCACACTGAATGTGCTGGCCATTGGGTTATTAACAATCTCCCTATTTGATGTGGTGCTGAATGGTTTGCGCACCTATCTGTTTTCTCACACAGCCAGCCGAATTGATGTCTCACTGGGCAGCAATCTTTTTAAACATTTGATCAATCTGCCTATCGCTTACTTTCAGTCGCGGCAAGTGGGTACAACTGTTGCTCGTGTACGCGAGCTGGAAACCATCCGTAGCTTTATTACCGGTTCAGCCCTGACGCTGGTAATTGATATCCTGTTTACCTTTGTATTCTTTGCGGTGCTGTATTATTACAGTACCACCTTGTTCACGATCGTCTTGGCCTCGATCCCTTTCTACGTACTGTTATCGGCTTTTATTACACCGATTCTCAGAAAACGCCTGGATGAAAAATTTAAACGTGGCGCAGAGAACCAGGCCTTTCTAATTGAGTCAGTTGCAGGCGCGGAAACGCTTAAGTCAATGGCTGTAGAGCCTCAGATGCAGCGCAAATGGGAGGAGCAATTGGCAGGTTATGTCTCCTCCTCTTTTCGCAGCCAAAATCTGGGCAATATGGCCAGTCAGTTTGCTCAATTCATCAATAAGGTTGTAACTGTTTTGATCCTCTGGTTTGGTGCCAAGCTAGTAATTACCGGAGAGCTAACTGTAGGCCAGTTAATCGCCTTTAACATGATCGCCGGCCGAGTTAGCGGACCAATTCTGAGATTAGTTCAACTATGGCAGGATTTTCAACAAGCAGGCATCTCAATCGAGCGATTAGGGGATATCCTCAATTCTCCCATTGAGCCGGGCCACAATCCCAATCGCACTACCTTACCCAGTATAAAAGGACATGTGCAGTTTGAACATGTTAGTTTTCGCTACCATCCTGACCAACCGCAAATACTGAATAATATCAGCTTGGCCATCCAGCCAGGTGAAGTGATTGGTATCGTGGGCCGTTCCGGCTCAGGTAAAAGCACACTAGCCAAGTTGATACAACGCCTTTATGTACCTGAAAGCGGACGCATTCTGATTGATGGCGTTGATCTATCTCTTGTACAACCCGCATGGCTGCGTAGACAAGTCGGCGTGGTGTTGCAGGAGAACTACCTTTTTAGCCGTTCCGTCAAAGAAAACATCGCCCTGACTGATCCTGGTATTCCTATTGATCGGGTGATCCACGTCGCCAAACTGGCGGGGGCCCATGAATTTATTCTCGAATTACCCGAGGGCTACGACACTAAAATCGAAGAGCAAGGCAAAAACTTATCTGGCGGGCAGAAGCAACGCATCGCCATTGCGCGTGCTTTACTCAATAACCCACGCATCTTGATCTTCGATGAAGCCACCAGCGCTCTAGATTATGAGTCAGAACGAATCATCCAGCGGAACATGCAGGCTATCTGCAACGGTAGAACAGTCTTCATTATTGCTCACCGCCTCTCAACAATCAGGCATGCCAATCGGATTCTGGTGGTCGATAGAGGCCGTATCGTAGAACAAGGCCATCACGATGCACTGCTTAAGCAAGGAGGCATCTATGCCAAGCTACATTTTCACCAACGCGCAGCTCAAGGAGAAGTGGCATGAAGATCGGGCAAAAAATACGTGATGCCAATATCACCTTCAAGCCGATAGCCTGGTATACAATATGTCGGGATATGCTGGAGAATCGACTGGATAATCCGGAAACAATCAAGCGTAGTGCCAATGCGTTTATGCCGGCGGCACTCGAAGTACAAGAAACACCGCCCTCCCCTACTGGTCGAGCTATTATCTGGTCTATCGTGCTGTTATTTTTAATTGCCGTATTGTGGGGCTTTTTTGGCAAGATAGACATAGTGGCTGTTGCTCAGGGCAAAATCATCCCCAGCGGCCGGGTTAAAACTATCCAACCACTGGAAATAGGCACTGTCAAAGCCATTCATGTCCAGGAAGGGCAAATGGTTAGTCAGGGTGATCCTCTAATTATCCTGGATAGCACAGCCACCCAAGCAGATGTAAATCGACTACAACAACAACTGGAGAAGACACAGCTACAACAGGCTCGTCAATCCATTTTCCACCAGCTCTTAAACCAGCCTGAGTTACCTGATAACTGGCCACAACAAGCGGAAGCAGGGTTTAAATTACACACCACAGCAACCAATCAACAGCAAATAGCCAGGCAACAACAATTATTAAATGAGCAACTTAATGAATACAGTTTTCGGCGAATCTCTCTTTACAACGAACTGGAGAAGCAACGGGCAGAGCAGGAGTCAATCCAGGCTACTGTAGATAAATTCAAACGAACATTACCACTCATCACTGAACGAACAAAATCCCTAGAAAAATTACTTACTAAACATATGGTGGCGCGCTCGAAATACTTGGAGCTGGAGCAAGAACGCATTGAACAGGAACAGGATCTAGCCACTTTAAAAGCACAGCACCGTGAATTGGATGCAGGTATCAAAGCATCAGAAGCAAAACTGCATTCCATAAAGGCAGAAGCACAGAAAAACAATCTTGCTGAAATGAATGAGACTGCCTTGCAAATCGCAACACTGCAACAAGAGCTGATCAAGGCCAAGCAACGCAATCAACAACAAGCAATCTTATCGCCTATCGACGGCACTGTGCAGCAATTGGCTGTGCACACCATAGGCGGCGTAGTCACGCCTGCACAGGAGCTAATGCTGATTGTACCCAATGAAAGCGCCTTGGAGGTCGAAGCTCTAATCCTCAACAAAGACGTGGGTTTCGTCAGTGAAGGACAAGTTGCCGAAGTTAAGATTGATACCTTCAACTTCACTAAATACGGCATGATAGATGGGGAGATCACCCACCTCTCTAATGACGCCATCCAAGATGAGAATTTAGGTCTGGTCTATATGGCCAAAGTGCTAATAGACAAAAGCAGCATGTGGATTAACGATAAGGAAGTCAATCTATCGCCGGGGATGACCACTACGGTTGAAATCAAGATTGGAAAACGGAGGATTATCGAATATTTCTTAAGTCCATTGTTGCGTTACAAGCAAGAAAGCATTAGAGAGAGATAACATAGCACGTTACGCTAATGACTAGAGCATTCTTTCGAGCAAAATAATATGCCCCTAAAGAAAATACACTCTTTGTGCAGCATACTGTTTATAACCAATACTGGTAATAAAAGTACAAACTGGCACCTTTTTTTACTAAGAGCGCTCACGGTGATTGGAATCATATTATTATTACTTGGCTACAATACTGCCACGCAGAACCCACCAAGCATCGATGATGCAGTCATATCAAAAGGAACACTGCTTAAAGTAACCAATCCTGCGCATCGCGGTCGCTTCAGAACCATCACAATAGAATCAAAAATGGGCCTTATAAACTTTCGAACGTATGCAATTAAGAAAACCGCATTTCTCAAAAATAATCTCGGTAAGACTATTACTATATGGAGTTATCCATCCAGAGATGTTTTGTTTATCAATAAGAATCGTGTGATTGAGATTAAGATTGATGACTCAACAATATTAAATAATTGGGATGTCGTTAAAGGAAGAATAGAAAATAGCAAACCGATTGGTTCAATACTATTGATAATAGGAGTAGCTTTAACCCTATTCACGTTATCCATTATTTATAAATTAGCTACAAAAACCCATCATTGACACGATATGGAGGCAATATTATGAGCGGGATAAATCAGCAGTCAGTTGATACAGCAATAGACATACTACAGTTACATACATCGCCAGCAGACATGGCAGATTCAATCAATAGCGCAGTGGAGGGCAATGAGGCCCAGGCCACTGTCGGAGCTTTAGGTGTTCTTGAGACATTTGTTGGAGTGATAGGACGCAGTACTCCTGCCGTTGGAAACACAGTAAATACCGCAGCATTAGCATTGGATCTTGAATCTGCCATTACTCAATTTAATAATACAGGGCATATAGATTACGCAACCATTGAGGCATTGGGCTCAGACATCACTGCATTTAGCCCTGCGGTTGTAGCAGCTGCCGCTGCAGCCGGCCTTATAAGTGCTCCAGTTGCCGGGGCACTCGCTGCAGCAGGTGTATTAGCATCTGCCGCATTAGCGATAATGTCTATAAGTCAAGATGATGGAAGCGCGGATATCAACGGAATAGCTGAAGACGCCATTACAAATGCCAGAAATCTGGCCAGCGCTGTTGGTGACCAAACAAACGATCAAATTCAAAATGTAGCAGATGCTGTGAATGACGCCATTCAATCAGCTCAAGATGTACTTGGCAGAGCCCTAGAATCCATTGATGAGGTTGGTGACGCAGTTGGTGATGGAATAAACAACCTCATCAACGACATCTATGGATCACCCACCAAGGATGCAATTGGCGATTTCATTGATGATGTTAAAGATCTTTTTGACCACGCCGCAGCAGCAATCCTTGGTGGAATAGATCCACTAGTACTTGATTTAGATGGCGACGGTTTAGAGTTGACCGCACTTGAAGGATCAAATGTTAAATTTGATTTAGATGCCAATGATTTTGCAGAAACTGCGAGTTGGGTCTCTGCAGATGACGGCCTTCTGGTTCTTGACCGCAATGGTAATGGCACAATTGATAACGGCAAAGAGCTGTTTGGCGACCACACCCCTATTGACGTAGGTAATGCAGTTGCAACCGACGGCTTTGCGGCCCTTGCCGATCTGGATTCAAATAGCGATGGCATTGTCGATGCCTCTGATCAACAATTTTCCGAGCTGAAAATATGGCAGGACATAAATCAGGATGGCATATCAGATGTCACCGAGCTTTCCAGCCTCTCCGATTTAGGGATTTCCAGCATCAACCTCAACCCAAGTAGCTCAGGCCAGATAATCAACGGTAATGCTATACCTCTTGTTTCAACCTTTACCCGCAGTGATGGCACTACAGGAGAAATAGGGAATGCCTCTCTACAGAGAGATCAAATCAATTCTGAATTTGTTGGTGACTACCAGCTAACCCTGGATGCAATACTATCACCTATAGCTAGAGGTTACGGCAATGTGGCTGATTTGCATATCGCAACAAGTCAAAACACAGGCCTTCTCGCATTGATACAAGACCTTGCCGATATTGATCTGACAAATTCGTCAGAAAGCATTCCTTCGCGTGTGGAGGAGATCATATTTGAGTGGGCTGGCACGGCAGACATTGATCCTGACAGCCGTGGTACAGAGTTTGACGCCAGAAAGCTTGAGGCATTAGAGGCATTCCTGGCTACTGATTTCGTAAATACCATGGGTGATGATACGCCAATGATGGCGAATGCTATATATCTAAATAATGCATGGAGTAAACTTGTACATAGCATAACTGCTCGCTTACTTGTTCAGCAGCAAAATAATTTATATGAAGGCATAGAGTATCAATTCAGTACGGACTCTTTTTCCCTTTCTCAGCCAGTTGATGAGTTGATCGATAACATTGCAAGTTATCAACCTGCAGGCTTCACTGATGGTATTCATTTCTGGGTCAATCAAAAAGCAATACTTGAAACTGTATCAGAAGATGACAATGCTCTTGCTGGAGAGCTTGACAGCGAACTACTAAGGGTACTCGATGGTACTCCATTAGAGTTTCTCATAGCTGGCATAGACGCAACAATATATGGTGCTACAGGCAACGACTCCCTATTTGCTATTGATGGGAGCACACTAATCATAGGAGATGGAGGCGCAGATAATTTGACCGGTGGCACAGGGGATGATGTGTTTTTTGGTGGCACTGGTAACGACATATTGCTAGATGATGGTGATGGTGGCGGCGGTGGTAACGACACCTACATCTTTAATCTGGGCGATGGACAGGACACTATTGACGATTATCTGGGGGCCGATAAGCTGGTGTTCGGCACTGGCATCACAGCCGACAGTATTTCCGGGCGTCAGGGCGACAATGGCGAGCTTATCCTCGACATTGGCAGTAATGGCGACCAGATCACGATTATTAGCTGGTACAACCAATACGCCGAAAATAGACAGATAGAAAGCGTGGAATTTGCTGACGGCACCGTGTGGACATCCACAGACCTGCATAATCTAACATTGGCTGTTAACGGCACCGAAGGCATTGATGATCTGTATTCGCCAGACTCTGGTGACTATACCCTGAACGGCCTGGGGGGAGATGATTACCTTTACGGTAATGCAGGCAATGATACACTCAATGGTGGCGCTGGAGACGACACATTAGAGGATTACGATGGCGGTGACGATACCTTCATCGGTGGCGCCGGTAACGACATGTTGTCCGATGGCGGCGGTGGTAACGATACCTATATCTTTAATCTGGGTGACGGCCAGGATGAGATTGATGATTATCTGGGAACCGACAAGCTGGTATTCGGCAGTGGCATCACAACAGATATCGTCTCGGGACGTCAGGGTGACTATGGCGAGCTTATCCTCGATATCGGCAGCAACGGAGACCGGATAACGATTACTAACTGGTTCAACGACACCGATGCTCAGATAGAAAGCGCAGAATTTGCTGATGGCACCGTGTGGACATCCACAGACCTGCACAACCTGACCCTGGTTGTGGAGGGTACTGAAGGTAACGACGATCTCTATTCACCAGACTCTGGTGACTATACCCTGAACGGCCTTGGTGGAGATGATTACATTTATGGTAATGCTGGCAATGATACGCTAAATGGTGGCTCTGGTGATGACACATTAGAGGATTACGATGGCGGTGACGATACCTTTATCGGTGGCACCGGTAACGACATGTTGTCCGATGGCGGCGGTGGTAACGACACCTACATCTTTAATCTGGGTGACGGCCAGGATGAGATTGATGACTATCTGGGAACCGATAAGCTGGTATTTGGTTCAGGCATAACAGCCGATAGTATTACCGGACGTCAGGGTGACTACGATGAGCTTATCCTCTACATCGGTAGCAACGGTGACCAGATCACGATTACTAACTGGTTCAACGACACCGATGCTCAGATAGAAAGCGCAGAATTTGCTGACGGCACCGTGTGGACATCCACAGACCTGCATAATCTAACATTGGCTGTTAACGGCACCGAAGGTAGTGATGACCTCTATTCTCCGGACTCTGGGGACTCTACCCTGAACGGCCTGGGGGGAGATGATTACCTTTATGGTAATGCAGGCAATGATACGCTCAATGGTGGTGCTGGAGACGACACATTAGAGGATCAAGATGGAGGCGACGACACCTTTATCGGTGGCACCGGCAACGACACATTGGAAGATGGCTGCGGTGGTAACGATACCTACATTTTTAATGCAGGTGATGGCCAAGACTCAATTTATGATTATCTGGGAGATGATAAGCTGGTTTTTAATGGCATAAACCCTAACGAACTATGGTTTAGTCAGTCTGGGGGTGATTTATTCATTGACCACATAGGCAGCGACGATCAGATTGCCATTCAAGATTGGTATAATTATGCGTCTAACCAAATTGAGACTATACAAACTAGTGATGAAGTACTCTTGTCCAGCAGTGTCAATCAGTTGGTTCAGGCAATGGCCGCAATAAGCACCGGTGAGCCAGGTAATATTGATGATCTGACTACTCAACAGCAGGATGATCTAAGCTCAGCAATAGCTGCTGCGTGGCAGACATCCTGATATAACAGCCAAGGAGGGCAGCGATATGGTCGCTGTCCTCCTGTTAGAGACTGTAAAAATATTTGTGTGACTGTCTATCATTAACATCCACGATGGGTTAAGGATAGGTGGATCATGAATAACTAGAAGATCTGTGGTATGAGGTTGTCAAAGGCATTAAAAATAGAGAAAGAACTGAACGACTTTCGTGCTGTGTTGACCAAGGTAACCGTTGAGGCGGCGTAAGCTTACCCGTCAAGTAGACAGTCCAAAAGTAGAGGGTCTGACGTTTTCAAGTGTCTCGATGTGTGTCATTAATCAGAGATTCCATGACACTTTGATTTCATTAAACCCCTTATCCTCTCCTTTTCCCTAGTGGAGAAGGGACGCGTAATTTTCGATCCTCATGTCTCAAAATGCCTGTAAACTTGGAAAGGCCTGTGAATACGAAGAATTACAGCTCTATATGGTAAGCTATGTGGAACAGCAGTAGTGGGGAGTCCAGGAAAACCGCTAAGCAGGCACAGTTCGCTCTGCCGCCCAGCTACGCAGGGCATGGATCTTTTCTGCCATCACCACAGATAGTGGTTTGGTGCGTTCTAACTCTGCAAGCAGATGCTCCGTCTCCAGTGGCTTCTCCCTGGCCTGTGCCGCATAACTGGCAGATACAATCGCCTGCTCAATCTCGGCACCGGTAAAATCATGGCTGGCACTGGCCAGTAGACCGAGGTCAAACCTGCTCGGTGGTATATTGCGCTGTCGCAGATGGATCTTGAAGATCTCCGTGCGTACCTCGTTGTCTGGCAGATCGACAAAAAATATCTCATCCAACCGTCCCTTACGGATCAGTTCTGGTGGCAGGCTCTGGATATCATTGGATGTGGCTACGATAAAGACATGCTCTCGCCGTTCTGACATCCAGGTCAGCAGGGTCCCTAATATTCGCCGAGATACCCCGTCATCTGAGTTGCTGACAGATATCCCTTTTTCGATCTCATCAATCCAGAGGACACAAGGGGCCATAACCGCAGCGGTATTTAGTGCTTCCCTAAGATTCTTCTCGGTCTCACCAATGTACTTATTGTAGAGAGCGGCAAAATCCAGACGCAACAGGGGTACATTAAAGTTTCCAGCCACTGCCTTGGCGGCTAGGCTTTTGCCACCACCCTGTACCCCAAGCAACAGTATCCCCTTGAGTGGTTCAGTTCCGCTCTTGCCGAAGCTCTTGCGACGCTGTGACAACCACTGTTTGAGGTTGGACAGTCCAGCTACGTTCTCAAACTTTGCAGTATCGTATTCAAACGATATTACCCCACCTTGCCCCAGTAGCTGGTATTTGGCCTGCATTATCTTTGGCAGGTCGCTCTGGGTAATGGCGCCGTCATTCTCAATGGCATTGCGGATCAGGTGTCTGGCATCGGTAGTGGTTACCCCGGTCAGATTCCTGCTCATTTGCTCTATAGCCTTGCTGTCTGCCTTTACCTTGGTGCGGCGGCTCTTTGTCCAGCGTTCTGCCTCCTCCCGAATGATCCGCTTCATCCCTGCCTGATCTGGTAGATGCAGTTCAAAGTGGACGCAGAAGTGTTTTATTTCCTCAGGGACGGTGATGTTGTGGCTGAGGAATATCAGGGTCTTTTGTTGCTGTTCGGCCTGCTGCGCGATCTCCTTGATCAGACGAATATGCAGGGGATCATCCAGGAAGGGATGAAAGTCTAGCAGCAGGAAGTAGCTCGGGTCGTTGATCGCCTTGATGTGTTTCAATACATCTTCAGGATCGGTATTAAACTTCTGGGCTCCAAAATCACTCTCCAGCCGCCGTAGTCCCTCGGTGATGGTCCATTGATACATGGGTTGACCAAGGCGCATCCCCAGACGGGTGAACAGTTGGGTAGTCCGCAGCTCCTCAACCGACTCAATAATTATAATGGGGGTATGGGCAGTGAGGAGAAGCTCAAGGTCGTGTAGTTCTTGCATGCCGTTCCTGTGTAAGGGTTAGCCTTTAACTATTATCAACTATGTCTGAATATTTACAACCTGCTTTATATGATTGCTACTGTTCTGGCGCAGAGAGTATTTGGTTTATATAGCGATCGCAGGACTTAAAAAAACGGCACCATAGAGAGTGGTGCCGTTTTTATATCTCATGCTATACGCACAAATTAAAAAGCGGCCCCACTGTTTTTGCCGAGCTTTTTAAGGATGGTGGCTAAGGGGCAGAACCCGGTGAATGCGGCCTGCAGTAGATTGGCCCCAACAAAGACGGTAAGCCACATCCAGTTGGTGTGGTGTATGTTGGTCAAGAGTACACTGACCAGGATTACGAGGCCGGCAAAGGCCATGACAAGACGGTCTATATTCATGTTTGTTGTTCTCCTTAGGATGGGTTGATGACGCTGCCGTCATAGCGGCAGTGAGCTTTTTATTAGCTTTCTACTTTGGTTATTTTACTGGATCCGCGGCACTGTTTGCAGCAGTTTTCTCTGTTGCCTTTGTTGGGGTCATCTTCGCGTT
This sequence comes from Sedimenticolaceae bacterium, assembly GCA_050304615.1. GTDB lineage: Bacteria > Pseudomonadota > Gammaproteobacteria > Chromatiales > Chromatiaceae > CBFDBF01. Next base: position 9,552 of record JBNLDW010000002.1, on the reverse strand, counting down.
GTCTCTGGGCGTTAACGAGTAGCCACTCACCCAGGGGGTTGTTTTAGGGGCTGCCTCTGCTGTCTCCTGCCCAGTGGTGGTCTCTGGTGCCACCTCCATGGTTGCTGTATCTGCTGGTGCCACTTTCGGCTGCATATTCGTGTAGACAAACCAGGCCACTGTGGCCATTACAGCTACTCCTACAACCTTCGGGATTAGATTCAATTCTCTCTTCATGGGTCTATCTCACACAGTTTAAATATTGCCGCTCCTGAGGTTATCGTCCGGGATAATCGTGTTACTTTCCATCAGGTGGATGTGCGCTGCTTCTCACAGGATAGGCGTTTCGATCCTTCATTTCCACAAGAGTTTGTCACAGTTCTTTACATTCATGTTGCCGTATGACGGTTTTTTGATTTCCCTCACGTTGGGAGATAGTGAAGCAAACTATAATTATAAGCGATGACTGGTTTTGCCAGGGTTTGTCGCTGCTTTAAGAAATGGAGGGGTGTGTAGGTGGTGCAATCATCCGTCAAGAAGATAGATACACGGTTCTCTGCTAAGGATCGGGAGGTCATTAGCGGTAGCAGCCTGTTTAGAGGTGTGGACAAAAAGGCGCTAACGTCGATTCTGCAACAGTGTGCCGAAAGGCGTCTATCGGCCGGGGATGTCCTGCTATCACCTGAGGCGAAGAATGATAGTCTGTTTATAATTCTCACCGGGGGGTTGACGGTACATCTTAGCCAGATCAGCGGCCAGCCACTAACCTATTTTGGTGCTGGCGAATGTGTCGGAGAACTTTCTGTTTTTGATCAATACAACCCCTCGGCCTGGGTACTGGCCAGTGAGGATTCCAGACTCCTGGTTATTAGTCGTGACCAGTTAAAATCTATGATCGATCATACGGAGGGCATAGCCCGTAATCTGGTTAATATACTAGTTGATCGACTGCGTCTGGGTAATGTGGCAATCAGCGACCTGGAGACCCATGCCAATATCGATGCGCTGACCGGGCTGCACAATCGACGCTGGTTGGATAAGACTTTTTCTCGTGCACTGCACAGGGCTACCATAGATAAGACCCCGCTGTGTCTTGGCATGATCGATGTAGATGATTTTAAAAAATATAATGACAACTATGGCCATCAGGCAGGCGATTTTGTTTTGCAGAAGATATCGCTGGCCATGCAGGAGTTGATCCGACCGTTTGATCTGTTGGCGCGCTACGGTGGTGAAGAGTTCACTATATTGCTGCCGGACACTTCGCTGCAAGAAGCCATACCTGTATTTGAGCGGATTCGCTCTGGTATATCTGACATGCCAACCGTCCGGGACGGTGCGCTGGCCTACCAGACGGTGACAGTATCCATAGGTGTTGCCCAGCACAGCGAAGATGAACTTCCAGAGATGCTCCTGGCACGCGCGGATAGGGCGCTTTATCAGGCCAAGCGTGAGGGTAAAGACAGGGTGGTTGTGGAGATGCCTGAGGACAAAGGGCCGCCCATTTGTCGGCCCATGTAGAGGATTAGATTTTTTCCATATCCTCTAGCGGCGTGATTGGTTGCGAGATGCCCTCTACCTCCAGAGTGATATGGCTGACCCGTGGCACTAACTTCTTTACCGCGGCCTCCAGCTCATCGATGATCTGTTCGGTCCGGGAGATGGTGGCTGTCACCGATGCACGCATGCTAGCGTAGCGATATATTGCCTCCTCGCTGCGCCGCTCTGTCGGTACCTGCTCAAGGATGGCGCTCCTCTCTTGCTCAATCTGTGCGTACAGGCTGGGGACTATGGTCTCTTCCCGTAGTTCTATCTCGGCCACCAGTATGGTGTTATTTTCATCCAGGACAATCGAGCGCAGATCGTGGCAGCGCTCCACTTCACCATGCTGCAACGCTACCTCAAGAAAGGCTTTTTCCGCCACGCGATCACGCATATCGGCCAGGAAGCGCATGTTGAGCCAGCCCAGATAGAAGGCGGTAAATCCGAGCATGATTGCGATCAGGGCCGAGAATAAGATATCCCACAGTAGTTGACTGGTGATGGCGGTCAGGCCGATGCCGAGGGCGGCGAATAGCAGCCCCAGCATGGCTATCGAGTCCTCCAGTACTACAGCCACCAGGGTGGGGTCATCGGCATGTAGCAGGTAGCTGAACGGATTACTATAACCATCCCTGCGCATGGCGACATAGTACTGTCTAAAGGCCACCAGAAAGGAGTAGCCTTCCAGCAGGAGGGCGGTAAAAAGAACTATTAGATTGATGCTGAGAGGGGTGAATGAAACCCCAATAATCTCTACTGCAGAGGCCGTCTCTGTATGTTCTATCTGCTGCCATGCATGCCAAGCGTGCGAGAGGCCCAGGCCTGAACCTATAGAGAATAGACCGATAGCGCTCCACAGGTTCCACAGGTACTTTTTTTGGCCGTGGCCAAAGGCGTAGGTCTGATCGGCAGGGCGTTCAGATTCACGCAGACCAAGAAACAGAAATCCCTGGTTCAGGCTATCCATTAGGGAGTGAACCGCCTCATTCATCATAGAGGTAGAACCGCTTACCATGGCGGCAAGGAATTTAATAACCGTGACTATACCGTTGGCGATGATGGCGGTAATGACCGCCTTTTTTGAACCGTGTGCCATGCCGCTTTTATCCCTCCAGGTGCTTGAATAGAACCTTGGAGTTACGTTGGTAGTTGTATAGTTGACGCCGTTGTACCGGTAACGACTTCAATGGCGATTGCTTGAACCCATGCTCACGGAACCAGTGTGCGGTCTGGGTAGTAAGGACAAATATCTGCCGCATCCCTCTCCCTCTGGCCTGCTCCTCCATCTTGGTCAGCAGCTTATCTCCCAGGCCATGGTGCTGATACTCGGGGTGGACAGCAACGCATGCCAGTTCGGCCATCTGTTCTTTGGCATAGCAGTAGATAGCGGCGCAGGCTATCACCATGCCGTCCCGTTCGGCTACGGTAAAGTGGTTGATCTCGGTCTCTAGCAACTCGCGTGGACGACGCACCAGTATTCCTCTCTCCTCGAGCGGGGAGAGTAGCTCCAGAATGCCGACCACATCACCCAGGCTGGCGCTGCGAATGGTCTCGTATGGTTCGGCGGTGATCAGGGTGCCGATGCCATCCCGGGTGAAGAGCTCACGCAGCAGGGCGCCATCAAGCTGAAGACTGATAAGATGCGCCCTGGATACACCGTTCCGACAGGCCTCTGCCGCATTGCGTAGCTGCCGTACCAGTTCATCTGGTAGCTTGCTGCGCCGCTGCAGTATGGCTTCCACCTCAGGCGGCAGGAGACTGCCACTGACCTTGTCACGGGGGCTAGTCAAGCCTCTACCCTCGCTCAGATAGATCAGCTTGTCAGCGTTCAGAGCGGCCGCCACAGCACTACCTACATCGGTGGCGTTTAGGTTGAATAGATCGCCAGTAGCAGAGTAGCCAAGTGGCGGGATAAGTACGGTTGCCCCACTATCCAGTGCGCTGCTTATCGCCGCTACGTCTACTCTCCGCACCTCTCCGGTATGGCAGTAATCTACCCCGTTGCGCACACCGATTGGCCTGGCGGTCACAAAGTTACCAGAGAGTACCCTGATCCTGGCCCCTGCCATGGGTGAGTTGGCTACCCCCATGGAGAGGGCCCCCTCAATCTCAGCTCGCACTGCCCCAGCGGCCTCTTTGATACAGGTGAGGGCGATATCATCAGTGATCCGCAGGCCATCTACATACCGTATCTCGACCCCCTGCTGTTGCAGCCGCTCCTCTACCTGTGGCCGTGCGCCATGCACCAGTACCACCCGGATACCCAATCCCTGCAATAGGGCGATATCCTGGATTAGATGTGCAAAATTTGGGGCAGCCACCGCCTCACCGCCGATAACGAGGACAAAGGTTCCTCCGCGGTGGGCATGGATATAGGGTGACGAACTGCGAAACCAGTCGACGAATGGATCAGGCTGAATGTTTTTTTTGCTGGCCACGTTGTTGCTTCCTGTTTCTGATATATTGTAACTTAATCCATGTACATAGGTACAAGATAAAGACTTTTTTGGAGAGATTCATGCCACAGTATCGTTCCCGTACAACCACCCATGGACGCAATATGGCGGGTGCCCGTGCCTTGTGGCGCGCCACCGGTATGCAGGATGGAGATTTTGATAAGCCGATCATTGCCGTGGTTAACTCCTTTACCCAGTTTGTGCCGGGCCATGTCCACCTGAAGGATATGGGCCAGTTGGTGGCGCGGGAGATCGAACAGGCGGGTGGTGTAGCCAAGGAGTTTAACACCATCGCCATCGACGATGGCATCGCCATGGGGCATGACGGCATGCTCTACTCCCTGCCGTCGCGGGACATCATCGCCGACTCAGTGGAGTATATGGTCAACGCCCACTGCGCCGACGCCATGGTCTGTATCTCTAACTGCGACAAGATCACACCGGGCATGATGATGGCCGCCCTGCGGCTCAATATCCCGGCGGTGTTCGTATCCGGTGGGCCGATGGAATCAGGCAAGGCCAAGATTCACGGTGAGGAGGTACACCTGGATCTGGTGGATGCCATGGTCTCTGCGGCCGATCCGAACGAGAGTGACGACAGCGTGGAACAGATTGAGCGTTCTGCCTGTCCCACCTGTGGCTCCTGTTCCGGTATGTTTACCGCCAACTCCATGAACTGCCTTACCGAGGCCCTCGGCCTCAGTCTGCCGGGCAATGGTTCTCTGGTGGCTACCCATGCCGACCGCAAGGAGCTGTTTCTAGAGGCGGGCCGTCTGGTGGTGGAGCTGGCGCGGCGCTGGTACGAACAGGACGACGCCACGGTACTGCCACGCAGTATTGCCACATTCGAGGCATTCGAGAACGCCATGAGCCTGGATATCGCCATGGGCGGTTCTACCAACACAGTGCTGCATCTGCTGGCTGCGGCCCAGGAGGCGGAGGTGGATTTCACCATGGCCGATATCGACCGGCTCTCGCGCCAGGTGCCCAATCTCTGCAAGGTTGCCCCCTCCACCCAGCAATACCATCTAGAGGATGTACACCGGGCCGGTGGCGTGATCGGTATCTTGGGTGAACTGGAGAGGGCAGGCTTGCTGCATCGGGATCTACCCACGGTACATAGCGAGAGCATCGGTGCGGCCATCGACCGCTGGGATATCAATCGCAGCGAGGACGAGGCCGCGAAGCTGCGCTACTCTGCCGGGCCCGGTGGTGTTCCCTCGCTGGAGGCTTTCAGTCAGGACAAGCGCTGGCCGTCACTCGACCTGGATCGCACGTCTGGATGTATCCGCGACAAGGCGAACGCCTATAGCCAGGATGGCGGCCTTGCAGTCCTCTACGGAAATTTGGCAAAAGATGGCTGTATCGTAAAGACCGCAGGGGTGGATGAATCGATCCTCAAATTCAGTGGGCCAGCCCGTATCTTCGAGAGTCAGGATGCGGCGGTCGAGGGAATCCTCGGTGATGCCATCAAGCCGGGTGATGTTGTACTGATCCGCTATGAGGGTCCCAAAGGGGGGCCCGGTATGCAGGAGATGCTCTATCCCACTACCTATCTCAAGTCCAAGGGGCTGGGCAAGGTCTGCGCCTTGATCACGGATGGGCGTTTTTCCGGCGGTACCTCAGGGCTGTCTATTGGGCACTGTTCGCCCGAGGCGGCGGAGGGAGGCAATATCGGCCTGATCCAGGAGGGGGATCTGATCGAGATCGATATCCCCAACCGCTCCATTACTATCGCGGTCAGCGATGAAGAGCTGGCGCAGCGGCGTGCGGCTATGGAGTCGAAAGGAGATATGGCCTGGCAGCCGGTTGCGCGTGACCGGGTGGTCTCAAAGGCCCTGCAGGCCTATGCCGCCACTACTACCAGTGCGGCCCGGGGGGCGGTGCGGGATATCTCTCAGCTTAAGGGGTAATTTTCCCCTCCCTCCCCACTAGTGGAACCCGCCCTTACCTCACCCACTAGTGGAACCCGCCCTTTCCTCCCCCACTAGTGGGACCCGCCCTTTCCTCCCCCACTAGTGGGGGAGGCGAGGAGGGGGAGTAAAAAATAGAACGTAGGGCGCAATAACCAACGGGCATTGCGCCACCATCGTCATCCCGCGACTTGATCGCGGGATCCAGTGGCTTTTTGTTGGTTAGGTAATTATTTTCGCAGCTTGTCCATATCGAAGCCTTTCTCTTGCCTCTGTACATTAGCTGCAAGTCCCTTTCTTTTATACGCGTAAAAGAAAGGGACGAAAGAAAAACGCGCTCCACGACTTGCCCTACGGGTTCCCTCCGTTCCTCACCGCCCCAGGGGCTACATCGACGGGCAATCCCTTGCCCGCGATGGAGGCGCCACATCCCTGTGGCGCCCCTTTGGGCCTAATCCTGTTGCGGTTCCGGTACTCGGCTGCGTCGGAGGAGGGTTAAGGGTGGTTGATTTTAGAGCCTAGGGCAAAGAATAAAAGTGTCCCATTATTCTCAACGCCCGCATTTGCGGTTGGTTTGGAGCGAAGCGGAAAACCGCTCCACTGGTGCTGATTGTTATGTTTACTCTGGCACATAGGTAATAAATATTTTTTTACCAGGCTTTTCCCACATGATTCTTTTGCACTCAGGGCACTCATAAATCACACCCGTGTTAGCAACATAGAAGCTATCATTTTCAGGATCGGTCTCCGCCTCAATTAATTGCTCATAATCTTTATCCAGCACAGTGATCCAGCCTTCATCAGGTATTGGTGAAAGATTATGAACATAGCCACATTTACATGTTAGTTTTGGCATAAGTACTTATCTTGTGTTCAATAGGGGGCAGACCACAAATTTTACGATAAATGGGGTCAGTGTAAAAATACAAAGCACAGAAATCCCTATCGAGAAAGAGTTTTTACACTGACCCCAAATACCTTTACACTGACCCAAATAGTTCAATTAAGCAGTTATGGCTTTTTTGCGACGGAACAGTCTCGTTATACCAAGTAAACTTGACCCGAAAAGCCATGCAGCAGCAGGAATAGGTACTGAATCAACTCGAACGTTGTCAATCGCAGGGCCATATGGACCTGACACTAGACTAGAAAAAGTCAATGTGGTTTCAGATCCAAGCGCTGTAAATCGAAATGATTGCTCAATCAGTGATAAATGGGGTCAGTGTAAAAATACAAAGCACAGAAATCCCTATCGAGAAAGAGTTTTTACACTGACCCCAAATACCTATAGCGCTCCGATCCGGTTCTTCTTACAGCTTTTTACTCTGCCCCAGCATCTTTTAACAATCCAACGATCTCCTTGTACCCTTTAGATTCAGCCTCCGACAGTGCAGTGTTACCATGATTATCGTGTTGGCCCACATCAGCATTGGCGGCAAGCAGCATCTGCACGATCTCTTTATGCCCATATTCTGACGCCAGCATCAATGCTGCGTTACCGTTATGATCTTGCGAATTTACCTCCGCCTTGGCAGCAAGTAGCATCTGCACAATCTCCTTATGCCCACGTTTTGATGCCATCATTAATGCTACATTACCAAGACCATCATTTGTGTTCACATCTGCATTGGCAGCGAGTAACATCTGCGCGATCTCCTGATGCCCTTTTTCTGACACCACCATCAATGCTGTATTATGGCGACTGCGACGAGCTTTAAGGTTCACATCAGCCTTGGCAGCTAGCAGCATCTGCACTATCTCCTGATGCCCATGTTCTGTTGCCAGAATCAATGCGGTGACATCTACATGATCTTGTCGGTTCACATCGGCATTAGCAGCGAGCAGCGTCTGCACGATCTCCCTATATCCATGTTCTGACGCCAGCATCAATGCAGTGATATTTAAATTATCTTGTTGGTTTGCATCAGCATTGGCAGTAAGTAGCATCTGTACAATCTCCTTATGACCATTTCCTGACGCCATTATCAACGCAGTTCTACCATAATCGTCTTTTAGGTTTACATCGGCATTGGCAGCTAGCAGCATCTGGACGACCTCCTTATGCCCATTTCTAGATGCCGTCATCAATGCTGTGTTTCCTATTGGGCCCTTGGCATTTACGTATATCTTGGAATCTAGAAGTGTTTTTACTTCGACAACATCGCCACTGTTTGCCGCGTTGATGAAAGCACTATTATTGGCCGTAATCCCCACGGTAGACGCAGGACAAAGACGGGCATTATCAAGATAAATAACTAAATCTGTTGTTACTAAATCACCTGCCTCATTTACCTGTTTAATTAAATTCACCTCCCCGCTCCATGGCATTACAACACGGACAGTTTGCCCTTCCACAAGACCCCTCCAATTCCCGAGATCATCTTCAGATGGTTTTACAAAAAAATGCCCTGTTGGTGGCGTCAGCGTAAATTCACGTGTAGGGATGGTGAAAATATCAACATCCAAGACAGACTCTCTTCCCCCTGTTAGTCCATGAAATTTCGCCTCCCAAACTAAACGTGTACTCGGCAATAATCTAGGTATTCCATCCAGATAATTATCTTTGAACCATCAGATAAAGGATAAATGGGGTCAGTGTAAAAATACAAAGCACAGAAATCCCTATCGAGAAAGAGTTTTTACACTGACCCCAAATACCTCCCAAATACCTTATGGTATAAGTTCAACAGTTTCACCTTTGATAAATTTATCTCTGTCATTACAATTTTCTAAATAGAAGCAAAAAACATCCAAATCTGGGCTTCCATCTTTCTTTAATGCTCTTGGTTGTGTAATTGATCTTTTGATAGGGTATCCACCAAGTGTTGGGGAATCCCCTAGCTCTAATTCATACTTTTGGGGCTGCCTCACGAATATACCCGTTGGTTTACTTTTCAAAACATACTCTACTGTGAATGAATATTTCATTATTCTTTATAAAGCTAACGCTTAAGCCAACAGGCGCGCAATTTATTGCGCGTCCTTGTTAGGCGCATTGTTAGCGGTTCGATTATTTATAATTGACTGTATCATGGTTTTTGCTTCTTCTCTTTGATTGCTGTTAGCAAAAGCAATTGGCGGTATATAGTAAGCATAATTCTCTCTTACGAGCATGAATAAGTATTCTTTATAGTCTACAAATTGCCTTATATCATTTTCTGATAATTCAAGTTTTAAACCATTATCAGTGTAATGCACAATTTTATTAGGCTGAATTAAGTATGTAATTTTTGAATTCAGTAAGCCTGATTTTTCAATTGCTTTTTTGTTTACAAACCACCTGACTGATAAATAAAAAATTGTGCTACATAGAAATACTATTAGACACACGACATAAAAGGGGAATGTTTTATATACCTTAATTGTGCCAGGAATTAACTGTAGCAGGGTCAAGGTAACAAAGATGCTGCTGATAGCTATTGTAAATTGATAAAACTTTCCAAGAGACGTTTTGCTGATACATATTTCAGATATCAAGCGCCTTGCTCTTTTTGCTATTTTTCTTGATGTGTAGTATTCAAGTTCCATTATTTTTACCGCTAACAGGTGATTATCACGCCGGCACTGATATTGTGTTATCACGCTGGCACCGATATTGAAATATGCCGCATAGAAACGCCCTTGGGGCAGTGATATGAGCTTATGCTTGGCCCATCCTGCCA
>JBNLDW010000001.1:0-34351 GCA_050304615.1 Sedimenticolaceae bacterium | reverse complement strand
CGCGTAGCGGGCGGAGCCGTGGGGTGTCATTCTCTTTGGGTACTTTCTCTTGGACACGCAAGAGAAAGTACCTCGTGGCCATTGCGCCTGAATAAGATATTTCAACAGGATCAATGGGCCACGAAATTAACTACCGATGCTGCTAAAGGACTAAAAAGCTCTGGGGGCTAAGGGCTACGAAACTAATTACCACTCCTCAACGGAGATACGGAATAACGGCAGTGGCTACGCAACTGATTACCGATCTGAACTTGAAAAAATGGTGAGATACGAGGTGGAGGAGGTGTATCCTATGGTATTCTACACCGCTTTATGGACCCAGGGTTTTAACCAGGAATGAAACAGCAGATTCAACAGCTTGTTTTGCAAGCGCTACAACAGATTGCCACCACTGGCTTAATCCCTGAGGAGACCATCAATCAGCCGATCATTGAGCGTGCGCGGGACGCGCAGCATGGTGATTTCGCCTGCAACATTGCCATGGTGTTGGCCAAGGCAGCACGCACCAATCCACGCGAGCTTGCGGCCAAGGTGGTAGCGGCACTGCCGAAGTCGGAGCTGGTGGCAAAGGTTGAGATCGCCGGACCAGGGTTTATCAACTTCTATCTCTCACCCAACGCCTATCATGCAGTGATACCTCAGGTGCTGGATACGGGCGATGCCTTTGGTAATAGCAAGGTCGGAGAAGGTCAGCGGATACAGGTAGAGTTTGTCTCTGCCAACCCCACTGGGCCGCTGCATGTGGGGCATGGCCGTGGCGCTGCTTACGGTGCAGTAGTGGCCGATCTGTTAGAGGCGATCGGTTTTGATGTGCAGCGTGAATACTATGTAAATGATGCCGGTCGGCAGATGGATATACTGACGGCAAGTATCTGGCTGCGCTATCTGGAGTTGTGTGGGGCAGAGTTTACTTTTCCCGCGAATGGTTACAAGGGTGACTATGTCCTGGATATCGCTGCCAGCCTGCATCGAGAAAATGGAGACAGCTATAGCCATGCGGTGGAGGAGGTGTTTGCCGGGATCCCAGCAGACGAGCCTGATGGCGGAGATAAGGAGGCCCATATCGATGGATTGATTGAGCGGGCAAAACAGCTGCTGGGAGATGTACGTTACCAACATCTGTTTGAGTTGGGGTTGAATACCATACTGAGTGATATCTGTGATGACCTGGAGCTGTTTGGGGTCAAGTATGATGTGTGGTATCACGAGAGCAGTCTCACTGAAAGTGGTGCAGTCGAGCGGGCGCTGCAGCGGCTGGATGATGCTGGCCATCTCTACAAAAAGGATGGGGCAACCTGGTTTCGCTCCAGCAGTTTTGGCGATGAGAAGGATCGTGTGGTTGAACGGGACAACGGTCAGACCACCTACTTTGCCTCCGATATTGCCTACCACATGAACAAACTGGAACGTGGTTTCGAGCGGGTGATTGATGTTTGGGGTGCCGATCACCACGGCTATGTACCACGGGTCAAGGCGGCCATGGAGGCGGTAGGAGATGACCCGGCTAAACTGGACGTGCTGCTGGTACAATTTGCCAATCTGTATCGCGGCGGTGAGCAGGTGCCAATGTCCACTCGCTCTGGCCAGTTTGTAACCCTACGGCAACTGCGTAAAGAGGTTGGTGTCGATGCGGCTCGCTTCTTTTATGTTATGCGCAAGTGTGAGCAGCATATGGATTTTGATCTAGACCTAGCGAAGTCGCAGTCCAGCGATAATCCTGTCTACTACGTGCAGTATGCCCATGCCAGGATCTGTAGCGTCCTTGCCCAGGCAGAAGAGCAGGGGATGGATGTGGCGCCGACAGCCGGGATTAAGAATCTGGAGCTGTTGGTAGAGGAGCATGAATGTATACTGTTGCAGACCATCGCCCGTTATCCTGAGGTAGTTGAGGCGTCTGCCTTGAATAAAGAGCCGCATCAGTTGTCTCATTATGTACGGGAGTTGGCCAACGACTTCCACACCTATTACAATGCTCATCAGTTTTTGGTGGCAGATGAGGCTCTACGTGATGCCAGGATTAAGTTGATTCTGGCTGTACGTCAGGTGGTGCGTAATGGGCTTAAACTACTTGGAGTATCCGCGCCAGAGAAAATGTAATGTCCCAGGATTATAGGAAACGCAGCGGTGCATCTAGCACCAAAACAAACAGCCAGACCCCAGCTTGGGTAGGTTTTGTGGTGGGTCTGCTAGTAGGCGTGTTCATTACCGGACTGGCCTGGCTAAGATTGGGAGGGCCGACCGAGGAGCAGACCGTTGTCAGCACCCCGGCAGAGCAGAGTCAGCCAGAGTCAGCAGAGAAGCCCGCGGTAGCCAAGCCGCGCTTCGATTTCTACACCATCCTGCCAGAGATGGAGGTGGTTGTATCTGCCCCAGATGTGGTGACAGAGCGGGAGTCTCCAGCCACTGCTGGAACCCCCCCTGCGGCTGAGACTGGCGGTTCCTACATGGTACAGATGGGCTCTTTCCATAAATTTAGCGACGCCGATCGGATGAAGGCCAGTCTGGCAATGCTTGGGGTGGAGGCTGAGATCCAGAAGGTGAACGTCAATGGCGGTGAGGTGTTCCACCGGGTGCGGAGTATCCCGCTGAGCCGCGACGAGGCAAACCAGCTAAGGGCGCGCCTGCAACAGCAGAATATAAACAGTCTGGTTGTCAGATCACGCCAGTAGTGCGGTTGGCGCCTTAACCCACATATTTTACCAGCATCCAGAGATCCGGTGGAATTCGCAGCCGTTGTGGCGTAGGTTTGGAGCGAAGGGGATAGCAATAGCTATCCCTTGAGTGAAAACCAAGCCACAGCGAGCGAGAAACTACCGGAATCTGGATAGAACAGCGCCTGGTACAAACCGTGCTTTTTTAATGATATACGAGCTAGGTGTTGTTCGGCTGGTGCAATATGTGGGTTACTTGTCCAGACGGAAGCCGATCTTTAGCGTCACCTGCCAGTGGGACACCTCTCCATCCACGATGTGGCCACGGGTCTCGGCTACTTCAAACCAGTCCATGTTGTGCACGGATTTTTTGGCGCGGGCTAGGGCGTTGCGTATGGCATCGTCGCTACCGGTAGTGGATGAGCCGACGATTTCAATCTTTTTGTAGACATGATCAGACATATAGTGATCCTTGTTGTTGGTTGAAAGTTGAATTGCCTGGTGAGCTGATTCTATTAAACCTGGATATGATCAGACAACAGCGTCACGGATGTTGTAATAGATCCACCCGTGACGGCTTCAAAAAATGGGCCCCATCACTCCCCATGTGCTGTTGGAATGCCGTCTGGATCTGTTGGTAAAGCTCGGTATCGATTTGATGCTCGGTGTGGGTGACATTGAGCATGCGATTTTCAAAGTGGGCAAAATCACGATAGTGTCCCGGTGCGTTGAAAAAGATCTGCTCGACTAGCTCTAGTTGTCCCTCCGTGACTGCCCGCTCTACTGCCTCGAACGCTGCCCGGCGTACCACCTGTTCATCATGAAATAGCCGCATGATCTCATTTAGTTCACCACGGTAGACCGGTTCCGAGATGTAGGCCATACCTCCCGGTCGCAGGACGCGAGTGATCTCACTCAGTGCCTGGTCCATTAGCTCAAGGGGGACGTGGTGCAGCGACTTCAGCATTATGGCGATGTCTACTGAACTATCCGGCTGCTCTATATGCTCGGCGCCACCATACATAAAGCTGACATTGGGGAGATCATCTATTTGCAGGTTCTTGTCGTGCTGAATTCGATCCACCTCGGTGGCGATGATGGCGGCAGGGGCAAACTCTTCGCTTATGCGGCGGGTCATCCAGGCGCGGCCACAGCCCAGTTCTAGCACCCGCGCGCCATCAAGCGGCAGGGTGCGGGCCATGATTTCCATCTCGGAGGAGGTAATATAGGGGGCGTCGGTATCGATCTGCATAGCGCTCTCTTTGAGTACAACCTTAATAGTGAATAATACGCTACCATAGCACGGTCATGCATGAGAACAGGATAACTGACAGGTGGTGGCACCAGTGGCTGGAGGGTATGCGTATGCATCTCTCCAGGGCAGATGCACTGCTGCCTTTGGCACTCCTTGGTCTGATAAGCGGGATTCTGGCCGGGGGGGTGATTGTGCTGTTTCGCCTCTCAGTGGAGGGGACGCAGGCCGGTTTTCTCCCCCAGGGTCTGCCTGAGAACTATGAGGCACTGTCACCACTACTGCGGCTTTGTTTGCCGATAGCTGGCGGTCTGCTGCTTGGACTGATCTTTCACTGGGCGGCGAACGGGATACATGTCCTGGGGGTGGCGCGGGTGATGGAACGGCTGGTCTACCACGAAGGTTACCTTACCCTGCGTGGTTTTGTGTTGCAGTTTGTCGGGGCCGCCGTGGCCATCATAAGCGGCCACTCGGTGGGGCGTGAGGGACCGCATATCTTTCTCGGTGCAGCCAGTAGCAGCCTGTTGGGTCAGCGTCTCTCCCTGCCGAATAACAGCATCCGCACATTAGTCGGGTGTGGAGTGGCGGCGGGGATTGCCGCATCCTTCAATACTCCGCTGGCCGGGGTGGTGTTTGCGCTGGAGGTGGTGATGCTGGAATACACCCTGGCCAGCTTTACCCCGGTTATCCTGGCGGCGGTCAGTGCCAACGCAGTATCTATCGCCGTGCTTGGTTCCGAGCCCGCCTTTGTGGTGCCGGCAGTTAAGCTAGGCTCGCTGGCAGAGATGCCGCTGTTGCTCCTGTTGGGCCTGGTGGTAGGTGCGGTTGCAGCCAGTTTCATCCATCTGTTACAGCTATTTGCCAGCAGTAGTAGGAGGCTAGAGTTTTACTGGCGTACCACCCTTGCCGGGGTGGTGGTCGGCATCTGCGGACTGCTGATCCCGGAGGTGATGGGAGTTGGCTATGACACGGTAAATAGCGCCCTGCTGGGAGATTTGGGGCTAGGCCTGCTACTGGGGATGGTGCTGCTTAAACTCCTAGCCACTTCAGCCAGTGTGGGTATGGGGATACCCGGTGGCCTGATTGGCCCGGCGTTGTTTATGGGGGCTGCGGTCGGTAGTCTGGTAGGGGGCATGGCTGCATCGCTGTTTCCTGAGTTGGAGTCTGAGGTGGGACTTTATGCCCTGTTGGGTATGGGGGCGATGATGGGGGCTACCCTGCAGGCACCACTGGCGGCGCTTACGGCGATCATGGAGCTCACCCATAACGCCGAGGTTATTATGCCTGGGATGCTGGTGATAACGGTTGCCGGACTGACTGCCAGTGAGCTGTTTCGCCAGGAGTCTATTTTTGTCACCCTGCTTAAGGCGAACGGCATGGACTACAAGACCAACCCGGTAATGCAGGCGTTGCGCCGGGTTGGGGTGGGGGGTGCAATGGCAAAGAGCTTCCAGCGTATGCAGCAGGTAGTATCGAGGGAGCAGGCACATACTATTTTGGCCGAGAAGCCAGAGTGGTTGTTGATTGATAGAGATGGTCAGCCGGAAGTGCTGATGGCGGCGGTAGATTTGGCTCGCCACCTACAGGGGCAGGATGAAATGGATGTCGGGGTAGAGGAGATCGATCTGCTGGAGATCCCGGCACGGCGTGAGCAGGTCGGCGCGGTCAATCTACAGGCTACCCTGCAGGAGGCGTTGGGGTTAATCGAGGGCGGGGTGGCCGAGGCGCTGTACGTAGAGCGAATGATTGCCCCCGGTATTCGCCATATCTATGGTGTATTGACCAAGGAGCAGATAGAGTCTGCCTATCGTTATTAAAGGGCGGCTGATCTGTCTTGGTCGATGCAAAGCATGGTTGGATGGACTAGAATTTAACGATTGGGCATTGATTTTACTTTAGGAAAGCAGAATGAGTGATGACAGGCAGCAAGAAGAACTGACTCCAGAGCAGGTCGAGACAAGTAAAGAGCTGATCGAGATGGACGATATCATTTTGACTCCGGAAGAGCTGGTGGCAGATTATAAGTGTCTGCTAGCCAAGAACAAGGAGCTGAAAAGGGAGAAGCATAAGGGCGCCATCCGGTATCGTCGGGAGCATGCGTTAAAACCATACCAGGCAGAGCTGATCAGGATGCAGCAGTACTTGGAAGATAGCGGAACCCGCATGATCATTCTGTTTGAGGGTCGGGATGCCGCCGGCAAAGGTGGAACCATTCGCCGTGTTACCCGCTACATGAACGAGAAGCATTACCGGGTCGTGGCGCTGGGTAAACCTACCGAGGCGGAGAAGACCCAGTGGTTTTTTCAAAAATATATCCGCCATTTTCCACAGGGTGGGGAGGTGGTGCTATTTGACCGTAGCTGGTACAACCGCGCCATGGTAGAGCCGGTGTTCGGTTTTTGCTCGGATCTGGAGTATCAGAATTTTATGCGAGGGGTCACCGGCTTCGAGAAGGATTTGGTACGCCATGGTACTGTGCTGATAAAGCTCTACTTCAGTGTTACCAGAGAGGAACAGGCGCGCCGTTTCGAGCGGCGCAAGAACGATCCCCTGCGGCAGTGGAAGTTGAGTGAGGTGGACTTACAGGCGCAGGAGCGTTGGGACGATTTCACCAAGGTGAAGTATGAGATGCTGCGGAAGACCCATACTACCCACGCCCCATGGACCATGATCCGCTCCAACAACAAACACTTGGCACGGCTCAATGTGATGAAGTTAATCCTTAACTCGGTGCCGTATGACCGACTCAACCAGAATCTAGATTTTATACCTGACCCAGAGATAGTTGTATCCGGTTCTCGCGAACTGGAGATGATGGAGGCGCAGCGGCTACAGGGCGGTAAGTTTGTGGTTTGAGGCGGTTCTTTAGCTATTGCGATTGCATCTCTAGCGGTCAATGCGAGCCCAACATGCATCCAGGTGGGGCCAAAGCTAAAGTATTTTCTCGTCATGCCGATCTGTTCCTTTGTGAACAGTTCCCACGGCACATGGCCATAGGAGTTACTTTCTTTAAGGAGTCACTAAAGCATGCAAGACTATTCCGAAAAGCGTGATTTCCCCCGCATGGCAGTGGATTGCCCCGCCCAGTTCCGTCTGGAGGGGTCTGACAAGGTAGATGGGGCAATCGTCAAGGATCTCAGTGGCGGTGGAGTTCTGCTCTGGATCGATCAACAGGTGGAGCCGGGCAGTCAGCTCTCTATCGTTATTACACCGGGGAATGATATTACCCCGTCTCTGCATGCCAAGGTCGAAGTTATACGCTGTATTCCGCTGGAAGATGAAGAGAGTAGCTTTGCTGCGGCCTGTACCATATCTCAACTGCTGGATGAGAGCGACATAACATAACTGCCTCTCTGCCGCGATTATCGGTTAATTGGCCAGCCCAGATGCCTCGGTAGTTAGCCTGGTCTCCATCTCTCGTAGCCGCTGTCTGGCGCGCTCTGGCACCTCTCCCTCTGCGTCCACCAGTTGTAGCAGGTGGTGTGCCTTTTCGCACAGCACTGTCAGTTGAGCGCTGTCGAACAGTTGCAGGGAGGCCCTTAGCCCAGCCTCGGTTTCACTCAGCAGGGTGGGGAGCAGCTCGGTCTCGGTTATAGGTGAATCGGGCCAGAGTATATCTGCAACAACAGGATGCTCCAATAGCTCGAAATGGGCGGCCCGCGCCTGCTCCTCCTGTTCCAGCTCGGTAAGTGCGTGCATGTCATCTTTCGCGCCACTCTTTACCGCAGACATGACAACCTGTACCAGTTTATGCAGTGCCGTTTTTGTCGTGCTCTGGTCGTCGGCTAGTCCCGATGCCTGTTCGTAGGCCTTGTCCAGGCGCTCCTTTATGTCGAGAATCACTTCACTCCCCTCATTGCTCTTGAGGTTGATTGCGGTGTGGATAAGGGTGCGGAATTCGGTAATGAATTCAACTAGCTCTTCGTGATCAAGACGTTGTGCCTGCTGCAGCTTGGTCTCGCTTATGTTCTGTTCTGCTGCCGGGAATAGTGGGTTGTCCAACTTGCGCAACAGATGGCGCTCATGGCGTCCTGGGAATTGGCTAAATATCAGGCTCATCCCTCCTCTTTTACCTCCTGCCCAAGCAGTACAGCAATCCAGCGGGTCTCGTCACTGCTGTCCAAGGCGATCTTTACCATAATCGTAAGTGGTACCGAGAGAAACATTCCCACTGGCCCCAGCACCCATCCCCACAACACCAGAGAGAGAAACACCACCAGGGTGGAAAGTCCCAGGCCGCGGCCCATAAAGCGAGGCTCGATGACATTGCCTACCAGGCCGTTGATTGCAAGATAACCACCTAGAGTCAGCAGGGCGCCGCCGCTACCGAGCTGGATGGTGGCCAACAGTACGGCTGGAACCGCCGCAATGATAGAGCCGATGTTGGGTACATAATTGAGCAGGAGGGCAAGTGTTCCCCACAGCAGTGGATAATCCACTCCTACGATCCAGAGCCAGATTGCAACCGCCACGCCGGTGAGTAGACTGGTGGCTGATTTAATCACCATGTAGTGCTGCACGTTGCTAAGGAAATGGTCTAGGTGGGCAAGACCTGCGGTCGGATTATCCATGATCTGCCGCAGCTTGGTTGGGAAGCTGGATGCCTCCAGCAAGATGAAGATAACTGTCAGCAAGATCAAAAATGTGTTGGTCAGCAGGCTGCCGAGGCTGCGCAGACCAATGGCAGCCATCTGCATTATGCGGGCCGGATCTACCAGTTTTGCCATGGTCTCCTGTGGTATGGTTATGCCGATACCATTTAACCAGGCCAACAGGGCCCCGGTTTGGCTATGTAGCCGTTCTTGGTAGAGCGGCAGTTGGGCAGAAAAGTCATCCACCGAGCTGCCTACCATAGCACCCAGTAGTACACCTGCCAGCACTATGACTCCAATCACCAGTAGTAGGGCGATAGAGGTGGGTATTTTGCGCTGCTTAAGGAAAAACAGTGGAGGGGCAGCGACGATGGCGATAAAGCCAGAGAGCAGAAAGGGCACCAAGATATCCTGTGCCTGTTTCATTCCGGCGACTACTATGACAAAGGCTGCGGCAGTGAGCAGAAAGCTCGGTGCCTG
This sequence comes from Sedimenticolaceae bacterium, assembly GCA_050304615.1. Classification (GTDB taxonomy): domain Bacteria; phylum Pseudomonadota; class Gammaproteobacteria; order Chromatiales; family Chromatiaceae; genus CBFDBF01. Next base: position 25,376 of record JBNLDW010000001.1, on the reverse strand, counting down.
TGCGGTATTGTCTCTCATCTATCTACTATCTATCTGAACGCAGGAATGGGGTTGGCCCGTGCCCATTTGTTGGTCTCAGGGTCATACTCCCACAACTGTGTGTCCATGATTCTCCGCTGTATCTGACGATCACGAAAGACAAAAAGTATCATGGCGGTCTGAGTGACAGTGGTCTCACTTAGGGGCGTTGGCTCAGATATCACCTCATAGCCGATCACCCGAATGTTCTCAAAATCATCGGGGATGGTTGTCTTTGCCAGCAGCTCGGGCTGTAACATGGCATAAGCATCCTCTATGCGGCCCCAGCGCAGGATCATATTATATAGGTGGAGTGAGGCCTTTAGCTCTTTGTCGGCCTTTATCTCCCCCATGCTCTGGCAGCCGCTGAGTAGCAGGATTAGCAACAGGGTTAGCAACAGGGATTTTCTAGTGGTTTGGAACATGATTTTTCTTTTCTCCATGAGCAGATTGTTTAACATAGTAAGCGACTAATGTGCTCTAGGCCAGTAACCCTTCGACCAGTGAACCCTCAGGCTGTTATCATATACCATTTTTGTCAGTTGACAGGTATGGGGATAGAGGATGAGTAAGGAGCAGAACGAGCCGTCGAGCAGTTTCCAGCTGGAGAGAGGCCGGGTTATGTTGCTGGGAACTGCCCATGTATCGCAGGCGAGCGCCGACGAGGTGGTGGAGCTGCTGAATAGCGGTGAGTATGATGCCGTGGCGGTAGAGCTATGCCCCAGCCGCTACAGTGCAGTCACTGACCCAGAGGCGATGGCGCAGATGGACCTGTTCAGGGTGCTGCAGGATGGCAAGGCGAGTATGGTGGCCGCCAATCTGGCCTTGGGTGCCTATCAGCAGCGGTTGGCAGAGCAGTTTGGTATAGAGCCAGGGGCTGAGCAGAGGGTGGCGATCGATTATGCCCGTGAGAACGACTCTCCAATACTGCTAATAGATCGAGAGATTGGGGTCACTTTGAAGCGGGTTGCAGCCAATGTCCCCTGGTGGCAGCGGTTGGGCCTGTTTTCCGGTCTGTTGGCAGCCCTGCTATCTAAAGAAAAGGTGACAGAGGAGGAGATAGAGCGGCTCAAGGAGGGCGATATTTTGGAGACCACTTTCGCCGAGTTTGCCGAGGATCGGCAGGATCTATATCAGCCCCTGATTGATGAGCGAGATCTTTACATGGCTGCCCGCCTGTTGCAGGAGTCGCAGCGGGATGGTCATACCAATATCCTGGCGGTGGTGGGTGCTGGCCATCTGCGGGGAATCGGGCGCTATCTACAACAGGGGATAGATGACCCTGCGGAGACTATAGCCAAGCTGGATGCCTTGCCACAACCTCGTCGCTGGCCCAAGCTCATACCGTGGTTTATCGTGGCGCTGGTAGTGGTAGGTTTTGCCATTGGCTTTAGTCGTAGCAGCGATCTTGGCTGGAGCCTGGTGGCTGACTGGGTGTTGATCAACGGTACCCTTTCGGCCCTAGGCGCCCTGTTGGCGGCGGCTCACCCCCTGACTGTAATTACCGCCTTCCTGGCCGCCCCTATAACTTCGCTTAACCCCACTATCGGGGCTGGGATGGTAACGGCGGCGGTGGAGATCTACCTACGCAAGCCGCGGGTGGTTGATTTTAGCCACCTGCGACACGATACTGCCCATCTGAAGGGGTGGTGGCGCAACCGCGTCTCGCGCACCCTGTTGGTGTTTCTGTTAAGTACCCTTGGGTCTGCTGTTGGTACCTATGTGGCTGGGTTTAAGATATTTCATCAGTTGGTGAATTAGGCGTATTTGTTGTCCCGCGGCTTGATCGCAACATCCACACCATAGGTGAGGGGGCGTTTCCAGTAGTCTCGGTAACAAGTTTCTTAGCCTATCTTCCTCTTGCCTACGCGGATCCGATTTTGTTTAGATTTCGGTAGCTAATCTCGTGGCCTATTTATCCTGTTGAAATCCCTCATTCAGGCGTAATGGCCACGTGGTACTTTCACTTTTAATAGCCTCGGGGACGAAAGAAAAGAGCGCCCGAGTGTTCCGCCCTACGGGTACCCTGCGCTTCTCGTCTCCAGCGGGGCTGTCCATACGGGGCGTCCTGCCCCGAACGGACAGGAGCGACATCCCTGTCGCTCTCCTAACGGGCCATTTCCGCTTGCAACTGCGATGCTCGGTGTAACACACGGGTCTTGGGTGGTCCGCCCTACACCCCGTCATGCCGCGATCAAGTCGCGGCATCCAGAGTTCATAGTGCAATGCTCGTTGGTTATTATTGTGCCCTGCGGCCCTTAAATGCATGTTGCAAATCATGCAAAAGTGGACTATAAGTAGTATATGTCTCATTTGAGGGCCAATAAATGAATGCATTGACGGCGAGAAAACCGGATCCCAACGAGACGCTCACCAAGGCGTTACTGAACGCTGGCAAGGCGTTGGGGCTGACCCAGGACGACCTGGGGGACATCATCGGCCGTGACCGTACTCTATTTCACCGCAAGGGGGGGGTAGACCCTCACAGCAAGGTGGGGGAGCTGGCGCTACTACTGATCCGTGCCTACCGGGGGCTTTTTGCCTTGGTGGGGGGGAAAGAAGAGGAGCTGAAACACTGGATGCATACAAAGAACAGGCACACAGGTGGGATACCTGCGGAGCAGGTGAAATCAGTGGCTGGCCTGGTCAACGTGGTCGAGTATCTGGATGCCATTCGCGGAAAGAATTGATGGATATATGGGCTGCCTGCAGGGATGCGGTTGTTCCGAAGCCCCTTGAAGGAGAGTTGATTCGGATCGTCGAGAGTCAGGAGCAGATTGCCACCAATGTCCTGGTAGACAGCCTGGATGAGCAGGCTATGCTGGAAGAGATGCTGGAGGCGAACAAGCCTACAATTCATCCGGGAGCAGGGCGTCTTCACTATCTGCTCTCCACCCCCTTCCGTTATCCCCCTCTCAGGTATGGCTCCAGGTTCGGGGTGCGGCAGGAACCCAGCCTGTTTTATGGCTCCATAGATCTGGGGGCAGCGCTGGCAGAGACCGCCTACTATCGCCTTGTATTCTGGTCCGGCATGGAAGAGCCGCCACCTGGAGGCAGGCTAACAACTGAACTGACCTCTTTCGGCGCCCTTTACGGGATTGGGCAGGGACTTTGTCTCTACCAAGAACCCTTTCTCCAATATCAAGAACGGATATTAGATCCGCAAAACTATACAGAGTCTCAGGAGCTCGGTCGTAACATGCGTGCTGCCGAGATAGAGGGCTTTGAATATCGGTCTGCGAGAGATCCCGATAACGGCATCAATATAGCCCTATTTCACCCAAATGCGTTTTCCCACACTAAACCTGTCTGGCAGGAGTTGTGGATCTGTGAAGTCAACGCGGTCGCGGTCTCTTTCTACAGTAAGGGCTACGACACCCGGCTGTATCGTAAAGAGCAGTTTCAGGTTGGTAGTGAGCTACCAGCACCGGCGGTTTGATATCAAGGGCGTTTAGTCGCTATTGATGTAGGGGGAATCATCCCCGAAATTAGCTGAGGTTAAAAGTAGAATTTTTTCGTACACTAAAAACCTGGTCAGAGAGTAATTGTTTTTAATGTTAGAGAGCTAGAATATTAGCGTTAATTGTTCTCTGATCCCATTTATTGTTCGTCCCTTTCTTTTGAGCGTCCAAAAGGAAGGGACTTGCAGCCTGCCATAGGTGCTGGTCAAGATAACAGGGTGGTTAGGCTGTATCGGCGAGAGCAGTTTCTAATCGACGGCGAACTGCCGGCACCGGCGGTTTGATCTCAATGGTGTTTGGTCGCCACTGATGCCATGTCATCCCGTGATCCAGAGTAAACGGCGCAATGCCTGTTGGTAGTTGCCCCCTACAGTCCCGTTGCGGCCAAATGCGGACTATTGGGAATGGGCTTTATTGATGGCGATCAGGCTGTTATTCTGCATGAAAAGTAAGGGATAAGGCTGAATGTGTTTTGCTCAAAGGGATTCAACGTTTACAGGATCAATCGAGTCTGACCCCACTTATTTCTTACTCTGACCACTTGAGCCTGAAGACGGATTGAGCAATAAATAATCCATCCGCACCTTGATATAGTAGGAGTGTTTATGAAAATCGTATTTATACTAATATTGGCTTTCAACCTGATTGGGTGTGCTACAAAGCCAATGATCACTTATGAGGGAGAGCTTTTGCCTGATAAGAAGGTTGCTATAGTGGAAATTCCTGGAGATTTCCGTAGAGGATATATAGTAGCACTATTTGATGGGAAGCGGAGACAAATGGGGTTATTTGATAAGTACTACTTTCTGCCAGGCGAGCATTCTATGACATTTAAAATTAATAAATATAATACCTATAGCAAACGCATAAAAATATTTTTTAACGCTAAAGCTGGAGAAGTATATGAGACATATGGATGGTTTGATTTCATAAATTCAAAATGGGGAGTACAAATACTGGATAAAAAGACTAAACAAAATGTTGGGTATTTCAAGCCTGGCCAATCGGACCGATTAAAAGATGAATAGGGCCGTAGGGGTCAATAACCAACGGGCATTTCGCCGCATGATGCAATCAATAGTTGCTTGTGTAGCTTTCTCTAGTTTGGGATAAAAACATTCGGTGGATTACACTTCGCTAATCCGCCCTACGGTCCTGGAAGACGAACAGAAACCAGCGGCTTAACCTTTGGGGTACCACGCTAGGTTCGGCAAGTAGCAAGGAAGACGAAGTTGAAGTGGTCAGAGCCCTTGAATTGGAACTCTTTGGCCTGGATCCAGGCCTTCAACGGGATGACGCAAGGGCATCTTTGAGCACAGGGGGTATGTTAGTGAGGGCTCATGCAGTCAATCAGCCTCAGGCCATCTTGTCTTTGATCTGATCAATCCGCGTCTGCATCACCGCATAGTAGACCACCTGGGTCACAATCAGAGTGAGCGCGGTAGAGACCCGCAAGAAAAGGGGACGTATTTATTATTTTAGAGATAATGTGTGATTAAGCAGCGAAAAAAAATGCGTCCCCTTTTATTCGCAAAGAAAACAAATCAATAGGGTGCTTCATTCCGACCACATTTATCTTGCCTGCCACTATCTCCTAATGAGAGCCGATTTGCCAAACATGAACGACCGGTTTTGTTTCATCGGCAAATAGTTCGACCACGAACAGTCTATTATGCTTGCGGTCATAAGCTGTTGGCCCGATACGGTTACGCTGTTGCGGCCCGACGCCCAGCATATCCGGCTCAACGCCTGCAGGGTTGAGGAACAGATGCTTGTCTATAGGTATATGGGAATAGGGTTGTGGCTGCCAGGGTTTAAGCTCTCCGGATGCCACCCTGGCTAAATCAGCCGGGTCGTAGAGTATGATCTGAGCCTCGAAACGAGTGCTCCACCAGCCGCGATAGTTGTTGTGGCCCTGGCACTCTTTCAGATCGACAGAGGGGCAGAGAGTGCCATCTGCACTGCGGCAGGCAGGAAACAGAGGGATGCTTGCATCTTCCGGGCAGGCCAGCACGGATCCACCCGGATTAACAAAACCGTACCAATATTTGGTTCCGACTGACTTGGTTCCGACAAAGATAACTCCCATTTTCCCATCCGTAGTTGTGATGAAAGCCCCACCCTCCCACTCGTCAGGATGCTGATAGCCACTCATAGCTCGGGTAAACTCCTCGCTATGACGAGAGCTTTCATAGGAGAGCAGTGTTGTCGCCTGAAGGCGGCTACCGTGAGTTGTCTTATTATCTGGCGGCGCATAGGCATACAGTGATGGCCCCATGCCGGACCAGCCGCCATCACGAAAGCGGCCGGTTGCTATTGTTCTTCCTGCTGTATATTTATCGGCCCACTGTTGTGGGATATCAAATAGATAGCCATTGGTTGAAACTTGTGGGGCATCACCAACAATCCATTCGCCATGAAAATCGGGGGTCTCCAGTTGGGGTGATATCGAACCGTGCGAAGCCGCCCCATCTGGCTGCATGTGCTGACCCCATGCGATGTGGATACGCCCTCCGGCAGGTTTATCTCTATACAGCATTGAGACACGTGGGATCTCATCCAGGCCGTGGAAATGGCCTTCTATTGCATTGTGAAAATTCTGCAGAAATTCAGCCGCTGGCAAGGCTTCAACACCTACACCAGACTTGGGGGATGGAATAGAGATTTCAGCTATCTTATTTCCATCTGGAAGTTCGCCGTATGCCAGTCGATCATGTCCTGTTATAAACAGAGAGCCGGCAAACCCATCACCGCCTCCATCTGGATCACCATCTGGACGATAGGTAATAGCACTGCCACCATAGGAGAATGTATCTGGCCGCTCGCCATTTCCCGGCAGGCGAAATGCCCCGACATAGTGAAAATCACTCTGCGCCAGCCGCTCTGCACTGGCATACTGAGGGACTGCAAGAGTAGCAACGATCGAAAAAAGAAAAGGCAAGATTAACAAACGCATCATCGTGGTACCCTCCTGGCTGTATATTACCTCTGCACTATCTGTTAACAGTTAACCATTTAGATGCAGATCATATGGCAAGTGATCCATCCTTACAATTTGAAAGCTCTAAACCTTCATAAAGGAATCGGAGGGACTTTATAATATCTATGCTACCCTTGTGTATATGTTGAAATCCCTTCGTCCCATTTTATCAATCGAGTTTGTTCGTGCTGATCTTTAGACATTGAATATGAATAAAAAACGAAAAACACTTTTGTTGCCCCTTGTGTTTGCGTGTGCAGCTATAGGGGTTACGTTGCTCATTTTATCTGGCGCATTTGTGTTTTATGCGGCGGGCTCCTGCCATGATATGGGCGGCATATTCAGATTTGATTGGTTTGATTGTGAGCTTTCTGGCGATTCTTTTGATTTTGTAAAGATCGTGCTGAACGCTAAAGGGTATATTACTGGGGCGTTAATATCGCTGGTAGTTGGTATTGCAGTTTTCTTCATTAGTAAACGCAAATTATTTGATACTTAGATTTACACCCAGGCTGATTAAATACACCATCTTAAACTCCGTGTGTTGCATCGAGTATCGCAAAGGGGGAGTGGGTAAGCGGGCTAGGCAGCCTCAGCCTTAATCTGATCCAACCGGTTTTTCATAGCGGCATAATAGACCACCGGGATTACAATCAGGGTCAACACAGTGGATACGAGCAGGCCAAAGATCAGCGCCACTGCCAGGCCACTGAAGATCGGGTCATCCAGGATAAAGAAGGCGCCGGCCATGGCCGCAAGGGCGGTCAGGGTGATCGGTTTGGAGCGTACTACAGCCGATTGGATTACTGCCTTCTCAAAGTCGATCCCAGCGCGCACCTGCTGGTTGATGAAGTCTACCAGCAGGATGGAGTTGCGCACGATGATCCCCGCCAGTGCAATCATGCCGATCATGGAGGTGGCGGTGAACTGTGCCCCCAGCAGGGCGTGGCCAGGCAGGATGCCGATGACGGTCAGTGGGATCGGCGCCATAATTACCAGCGGTACCAGATAGGAGCGAAACTGTGCCACCACCAACAGGTAGATCAGGATCAGGCCAACCGAGTAGGCCAGCCCCATATCACGAAAGGTCTCGTAGGTGATCTGCCATTCCCCATCCCATTTCAAGCTGTATTCGTAAGGGTTCTCCGGCTGTGCGAGGAACCACTGCTCTACCCCTGCAGTATCATCCAGGTTGGAAGAGATATTGAACATGCCATACAGGGGGCTATCGGTCTCACCTCCCATGTCGCCGGTCACATAGACAACCGGCAGCATATCCTTATGGTAGATAGAGTGCTCGCGCTTGCTGTCGATGATCTGGATGATCTCAGAGAGTGGCACCATGGTCCCCTGCATGCTGCGAACTCGCAGAGAGAGCACCTGTTCTAGGTCGGCCTTGTCTGTCTCGCTATACTGCAGGCGTATGGGTACGGCGTATTTCAGATTTTTGCCATGCAGGTGGGTGATATCTTCGCCCCCCAACACCGTTCCCAGCGCCTCGACCACGCTGTTTTGGGCGACCCCTAGGCGTGCTGCCTTGGCGCGGTCCACCTGTACGATCATCTTGTCTGAGGGGAATTCCACGCTGTCATCTGTGTCTATGATGTCGTCGGTGGATTCAAATACGCCGCGTATCTTCTTTGCGGTCTCAATCTGACCCTGGTAATCGATGCCGTAGACCTCGGCCACCAACGGAGACATCACCGGTGGGCCGGGTGGTACCTCTACCACCTTGGTGTTACCACCGAGTGGACTGGCGATTGCCTGCAGGGGTTCGCGTACGGCCATGGCTATTTCGTGGCTCTTGCGATCGCGTTCACTTTTGTCAGTAAGGTTAACCTGGATATCTCCCAGGTGTGCCCCCTCTCGCAGATAGTACTGGCGTACCAGGCCATTAAAACCGATAGGGGCGGCGGTGCCGGCATAGACCTGGTAGTCACTCACCTCAGGGACGCGCGAGAGATACTCTCCCATCTCGTCGAGCACCCTGGTGGTCTGCTCCAAGCTGGTGCCCTCAGGCATATCTAGTACTACCTGGAACTCCGATTTATTGTCGAATGGCAGCATCTTCATGACCACTGCACCGGAGACTACCAGCAGGATGGAGAGCGTAATCATGCCCATTATACCGCCCAGTAGCTTCTTGCGGTTGGAGTCCCCCTCATCACCCGCCAGGAACGGGGTCATCACCCGGGTAAAGAAGCTGGAGAGGGCACTATCCTTAGCATCATCTACCTGGTGTGTGCCCAGATGCTCTACCTGGCTGGCCAGGGCCAGATTGGTCAGCCAAGGGGTGAGGATAAAGGCCACTGCCAGGGAGATCAGCATGCCGATAGAGGCGTTGATCGGTATTGGACTCATGTATGGTCCCATTAGCCCGGTTACAAAGGCCATCGGCAGCAGCGCAGCGATCACAGTAAGGGTAGCGAGGATGGTGGGGCCACCCACCTCATCTACCGCCTTGGGGATGGCCGTAATTAGACTCTTGGCCCCAAGGGCTAGGTGGCGGTGGATGTTCTCAACCACCACGATGGCGTCATCCACCAGGATACCGATGGAGAAGATCAGGGCAAACAGGGAGACCCGGTTGAGGGTGAAGCCCCAGGCCCAGGAGGCGAACAGGGTGATGGCTAGGGTGACTACCACGGCGGCACCGACGATCAGCGCCTCACGCCATCCCTGGTTCTTCCAGTCGCCCCAGCCCAACGCCACCCACACCAGCAGGATCACAGAGATGGTGGCGAAGATCAGCTTACTGATGAGCTTTTTTGCCTTGGAGTCGGCGGTCGCACCGTAGTTACGGGTGATGGTGGTATGCACTCCATCAGGAATGAAGGTCCCCTCCAGCTGGGAAAAACGGTTTATAACCGCATCGGCTATATCGACTGCATTGGTTCCCGATTTTTTGGCAATGGCGATGGTAACAGCAGCGGTCTTGCCGGTTGCTGCCAACTCCGGCTGGGTTGTCGCCGGGCCGGGGCTGATCCAGACATACTGGTCGGGGCGGTCAGCGCCGTGGCTTATATGGGCTACGTCACGGAGAAAGACCGGTTTGCCATCGGTCACCCCCACAACCAGGTCGCCGATCTCTTCGACTACGGTATGGAAGGTTCCGGCCTGAACCAGGATCTCGCGGTTATCGCTGGTCACCGTAAGGTTTTCACGGCTGGTATTACCCGCCTGCAGGGCGCGGCGCAGGTCGGCCAGGTCGACCTGGTAGCCGGCCAGGGCCTGGGGGTCAAGCTGGACACTGACTACCTGTTTGGGGTCGCCGATGGTGTAGATGTTACGTGTGCCCGGTACCCGCTGAAGTTCGGATTCAATCGCGTGGGCCACCTGGCCCAGTTCATAGGCGCCGACCTCCGGCCTATCTGACCACAGGGTGGCGGTGACGATGGGGACATCATCAATCCCCTTGGGTTTGATGATGGGTTGGCCGACACCCAGGTTGCGCGGTAGCCAATCCTGGTTAGAGAACACCTTGTTATAGAGTCGCACGATGGCCGCGGTGCGATCCTCTCCCACCTTAAACTGTACGGTCAGGATGGCGATGCCGTGGCGGGATGTGGAGTAGACATGCTTGATCCCCTTGATCTCCGTCATCGCCTGCTCTGCCGGGGTGGCCAAAAGGTGTTCGACCTCGCTGGCGGTGGCGCCGGGGAACGGGATAAAGACATTGGCGAAGGTTACATTGATCTGCGGCTCCTCCTCACGCGGTGTAATCAGAACCGCAAAGAGGCCCAGCAACAGCCCTACCAGGGCCAGCAGCGGGGTTATCTCGGTGGTGAGGAAGCGTTGGGCGATGCGCCCTGAGATGCCGAGTTTCTCCATCTCTTACTCCGCGCGCTGCTGCTTCAGCAGAATCCCTGCCGCGATCGGATCCAGGGCCACCCGCTCCCCTGGGCCCAGCCCCGCCAGTATCGGCTGCATGCCCTCCGACTCTCTATTGCTGACCCGAATGTGGCGCATTGAGACCAGACCATCCTTGGCGACCACGTAGGCAGCGGTTACCTCACCGCGGTATACCACTGCCTGTGGTGGGATCAGCAGCTTTTTGCTGGTTCCGACCACGAAGGAGCTTTTGACATACATACCGGGAAACAGCCCCTTTACCCCTGCGGGCAGATCTAGTCTGACCTTGAAGGTGTTACTGCCGCTGTCGGCAAAGGGGAATATGGTCAGCTTCTTTGCTTTGACCCAGGAGCCATCGGCTAGCTGGATGGTGCCCTGCTTGTGCTGACGGATGGCCGGTAACAGGCTTTGTGGGACATCGACGGCAACCCGTAGGTACTGTAGGGAGATACCGCTCATCAGTTTTCGTCCAGGGCTGGCAACCTCGCCCACTTCTATGTGGCGCTCAGTAACGATCCCGGAGTAGGGCGCGCGAATCAGGGTGTACTCAATCTGCTCTTTGGCCTGATCCAACTGTGCCTGAGCCGCATCGCGCCTGGCAGTCGCCGCCTTGAAGTCTGCGTTGACCTGATCCATGGCGGCGCTTGAGACCAGCTTCTTTTTGAACACCTCAGCGATCCGTTGCTGTCTTTTTTTGGCCTCATCCAGCTTGGCCTCCGCCTCCTGCATGGCGGCCTTGGCCTGCTGTAGGCTCGCCTGCTGTTCTTTATCGTTGAGTCGGATCAGGATAGAGCCCTCTTCGACAAAATCCTCCACATCAAATAGCACCTCCTGCACCTGCCCCTTGGTCTGTGCCGATATGGTGCCGCGATTGACCGCCTCTACCACCCCATCCAGGAGGTGGGTGCGGGGCATCTCTCGCTGTTCAATGGTCGCTGTCTCCAGCGGCTGCTGCTCTGCCTCGGCAGCAGAGAGCTGTGGGGATTGCCCTAGTATTAGTGTCGCCAGGGCAATAGTCAGGATGCGTCGCATGCGAATAATCTCCAGCCGCCAATCACAATATAATTAAATGCTAATATACATGTTGCAATAACCAATATCAATAGTAGGATGAATTTAGGCGATAGGGGAATAATATTCATAATATGGCACTGGTTGATGTATAGCGACCCCAAGGCTTAGGGCTGTAAAGAGACGCTATTCTCCCTCTTTCTGCTCTCCCATCAAGGGCCGCATGGCATGAAGCAGATTGGCGAACAGGTGGCGGTTGTGCTCCTCCTCCCGCGCCAGTAGCTGTTTCATGTATTCACGCTGGGTCGGCATGGTAAAACAGGCGGGGCAGCTGTCGGGTATTACGGGTAGCCCTGCCTCCCGGGCGAAGTCTCCGGTCTGGTTCTCACGGCAGTAGGCCAGGGGACGGATGATGCGGATGTCTCCGGCATCGTTCACATAGTGTGCCTTCATGGTGCGTAACTGGCCACCGTGGAACATGGACATAAGCAGGCTCTCTGCTAAGTCATCCAGATGTTGCGCCAGCGCCAAAACGTTGTACCCCTCATTCCGACATGTGCTGTACATGATGCCCCGCTTCATCCGGGAGCAGTAGGCGCAGAAGGAGTCGCCATCCATCCGCTCCTTTGCCTCCTCCATGATGGGTTGCTCCTGGTAAAAATAGGGGATGCCCAGGGATTGGTAATAGGCCTTGAGCGGTCCTGGCTCAAACCCCTCTACCTCTGGATCTACTGTAATCACGCCAAGATCAAATTTTACCGGGGCGTAGCTCTGTAGGTGGTGCAGGATATGCAGCAGGGAGAGAGAGTCCTTGCCACCGGATACCCCCAGCAGGACGCGGTCTCCCTCGCGGATCATGGCGTAATCGGCAATTGCGCGGCCCACCTTACGCAATAGTGACTTTGGTGGCTTGGGGTAATCGAGCATATGCCTATATTAGCGTGAAGAGCGTGAGAAAAGGGGGTATATTTGAACCATAAAATCAACTCTTCAAGGAGAATGGCAATGGAATTAGGTGGATTTGCTTTAGTAGTGGTGGTGCTGGCGATCGCTCTCGTATTGATGGGGGCCAAGCGGGTGCCACAGGGGATGGAGTATACCGTAGAGCGGTTCGGGCGCTATACCAGGACCCTGCGTCCTGGCCTTGGTATTATTTTCCCGATGGTAGACATCATTGGCGGCAAGCTCAATATGATGGAGCAGGTGCTTGATGTCCCTTCGCAGGAGGTGATCACCAAGGACAACGCTATGGTGCAGGTGGACGGCGTGGTCTTCTTCCAGATCCTGGACGCGGCCAAGGCGGCCTATGAGGTGAGTAATCTGCAGTACGCCATTCTCAATCTAGTCATGACCAATATTCGTACGGTGATGGGTTCTATGGACTTGGATGAGGTGCTCTCAGAGCGTGACCGGATCAATGCGCAACTGCTGAATGTGGTGGATGATGCAACTACTCCGTGGGGAGTGAAGGTGACCCGCATAGAGATCAAGGACATTACGCCACCGCGTGATCTGGTAGACGCGATGGCCCGGCAGATGAAGGCGGAACGGGAGAAACGGGCCAATATCCTGGAGGCAGAGGGGTTTAGGCAGGCGGCAATCTTGAAGGCCGAAGGTGAAAAACAGTCCACCATCCTGGAGGCGGAGGGAGAGAGAGAGGCGGCATTCCGTGAAGCCGAAGCGCGCGAGCGGTCGGCGGAAGCCGAGGCCAAGGCGACCACTATGGTCTCACAGGCCATCGCCAAGGGTGATATCAACGCCATTAACTATTTCGTAGCTCAGAGGTATACCGAGGCGCTGCAGAGCATCGCCTCAGCGGAAAACCAGAAACTGATCCTAATGCCGCTGGAGGCCTCAAGCTTGATTGGTTCGGTCGCCGGTATCTCTGAGATCGCCAAGGAGGCATTTGGCAGCAAAGGGAGTGCCGAGTGATGGAGTGGCTACAACAGGTAAGCTATTGGAACTGGCTGGTGCTGGGAGTGGTTTTCGTTATTCTTGAGGTGTTTGCCCCAGGGGCGATCTTCATCTGGCTGGGTATATCTGCTGGGGTGGTTGGGCTGATAATGGTGATTCTGCCAGGCATCTCCTGGGAGTTCCAGATACTGGCTTTTGCCGTCTTTAGTGTCGTCAGTATCGTTCTTTGGCATCACTATCAGAAAAAGTATCCTACCGAGACCGATCAGCCGCGACTAAATCGGCGAGGGGAGCAGTATGTCGATCGCACCTTCACCTTGGATGAGCCGATTGTAAATGGGCTTGGCAAGATCCACGTGGATGACTCCAGCTGGAGGATCAGCGGCAGCGACTGCCCAGCTGGCACCAAGGTGGTGGTGGTAGGTGTGGACGGTGTGGTGCTTAAGGTCAGGGTTGACTAGCGCGCCCCCAACACCACAATAGTCTTACCTCTGACGGTAATCAGCCCCTGTGCGCCCAGGTTCTTAAGTACCCGCCCCGCCATCTCGCGGGAACAGCCGACGATGCGCCCAAGCTCCTGCCGGGTGATTTTTATCTGCATGCCGTCAGGGTGGGTCATAGCATCCGGTTGTTCGCACAGCTCCAACAGGGTGCCAGCGATACGTCCGGTTACATCCAGGAAGGTGAGGTGGCCCACTTTCTGGTTGGTGTGTAGCAGACGTTCGGTTAGTTGTGCGCCCAGGGCGAAGAGGATGTCTGTAGCGTAATCCTGCAGGTCTGCTTCAAATAGCTCAGCCAGCCGGTTATAGCTGATCTCTGCCATAGTGCACTCTGTACGGGTACGTACCAGCACGCTGCGATTAGATGCTGGTATAAATAGCGCCATTTCGCCGATAAACTCGCCCTTGTTGAGGTAAGTTAGAACAACCTCCCGCCCATCTGCGTCCTCAATTATGATGCTTACCGAGCCATCTATTATATAGTAGAGAATATCGGCCGGATCACCTGGATGGATGATATCGGTCTTTGCCGGATAGCGGCGACGATGGGAGAATGATAGGAGCGGCTCTAGATATTCCGGCTCTGGCGGCGGTGTTTTTATTGCAGTCATTGAACTATCCATATCAGGCCTATCTGTTGTATAAGCAAGTAGATTCTAGGCAAGGTTGAGCCTCTTGTCGACTTTTACTGCTCATGTTGTTCACAAAACGGGAGTAACTGTGATGAAAGTACGGGTTAAGTGGGTAGAAAACAGCCTGATGTTGGGAAAGTCAGAGAGCGGGCATGCGGTAGTGATGGATGGCCCCCCTGAGTTTGGAGGGGAAAATCTGGGGATACGCCCTATGGAGATGCTGCTGCTTGGAATGGGTGGCTGTACCCAGTTTGATGTGATTCATATCCTGAGTAAGAGTCGCAAACAGGTGACCCTGTGTGAGGTTGAGCTACAGGCAGAGCGGGCGGAGAGTGAGCCTAAGGTGTTTACCAGCATCCATATCCACTTCAAACTGGCTGGGCCAGAGTTGACGGAGAAGGCAGTCCAGCGTGCGGTTGATCTTAGTGCAGAGAAGTACTGCTCCGCCTCTATCATGCTGGGCGCCAGCGTTGATATCAGCCACGATTTTGAGTTGTTATAAATCTACCGATTGAAAGCAAGAAGGCCGTGATGATCATCATCACAGCCTTCTTCATCGCTCAGTGCAAGAAATATAATAATTGAAGAAGCTGTCACCACTTTGCACCGCCAACCCAAGAACCCCAATAACGCTGGCGTGAACATAGACAACGCAGCAGGTAGAGGTACTGGGGATGGGTCAACTGAATACAGCCTTATGCCAGCAAAGAAATCATCATCCACCATCTCAACAATCGCAATAGATATGTCATAGGTGCCAGCTGTGAGTAACCACGTGCCGGTGGACCAGTTTGGGTCAGATGATGCAGTATCAAAATCAGGAGCAGTCATAAACACGGAGGGTATTCGTGCATCGGTCAAACCTAGGCTGGTCCCGCAATTAATTACCTCGTACCTTTCAGAAGGAAGGCTTCCGTCAGTCACTGTCAAGATAGAGTCTTGAGTGATGGTGAAGGTAAAGTTGTCCTCCAAACAAAATACTGCTGGAGTATGGGTAATAGTCAGGCAGTTATCCAGCCGGTATCTGGCGTGAGAGCTATTGTTGCAGAATTGGCGTTATTTACTATCAATAGGCCAAACATAAGTATAAGCAGTTTATTCATATGCCATAATCTCCTTGTCGAATAGTTCAACTAGTTATCTACTTACCGTTGTGTCTCAAGAGTTTGATGTACACGAACGCTGCTGCGAACAGTGCGGCATAGATTTAAATGCGTCAAATCAATGATCATTGCTACCGCATCACTTTGTGATGTAGGTTGAAAAATGAGTTGCTATGGTCGTAATTGCCGTGCCAGCAGCTCCACCGGGTGTAGGATTTCGATGTTTAGCCTTGCTTTTCGTATCCCGGCAGCCAGATGGAGGGCGCAGCCGCTGTTTGAGGTGACCAGGATCTCGGCCCGGCTCTCCCGCAGGGCGTTTAGCTTGTCCTGGCGCAGTGCATCTGCGATATCAGGTTGGGTCAGTAGGTAGTGACCGGCACCACCACAACAGAGGCCGTTGTCTGGCAGGGGAAAAAGCTCTATATCTGGAATAGATTGCAGCAGATGGAGCGGTCCCGCGGCGGCATCCAGAACATTTTTGAGGGAGCAGGGGGTGTGGAGTGCAACCCGCCTCTTCAGGGGTTGGAGTTCAATACTCCCAATTCCTGGGAGTCCCAGCAGGTAGCTGCTGATATCGGCTACAGTCAGCTCTCCTCCAGACTCTGCAAGCTGGGCGCCGCAGCCACTGGCAACGGTGACAATGGTATCTATTCCAGAGGCTGCAAATATTTGGTGGTTGTGCTGTGCCATGCTGCTAGCTGCAATCTCATCGCCGGCACTTTGATGCATTGCACCGCAACATCCCTGAGCGGCCGGGACAATGACTTCGATCCCAAGATGGTTGAGCAGAGTGATAGTGGCCTGTAGTGCCCGCTGTTCAGTGACCCTACTGACGCAGCCGGTAAAAAGCCCCACTCGTCCGAGACTGTTCCCATCTGGTGGATAGCTCTGCAGCCAGCGCACTGGAGGTTGTAGCGGTGGCAGCAGGGCAACGCTACGCCGCACCTTGCCACCCAGGAGGGTAGCAAGGTGTGGCAGTCCACTCCGCTGTAGCAGATAGGCAAGCCAATTGGCGGGGTACAGATAGGGTAGATGCGAGAGCAGGGCTAGCTGCAGCCGTCTGGCCTGCCTGCGCAGTAGGGGCTCCTGCTGTAGTGCGCGGGCTGCGATAAGCAGTTTCCCATAGCGCACTCCGGACGGACAGGCGGTCTCGCAGGCACGGCAGAGCAGGCAGCGGTCCAGATGCATCTGTAGTCGGTCACCAGCTAGAATCCCGTCAAGCGCACCCTGGATCAGCGCGATCCGCCCACGGGGAGAGTCGCCCTCATGCAAAAATTGCATATAGGTTGGGCAGTGGGGCAGGCAATAACCGCATTTCACACAACGGTCGGCCTCGGCAAGGATCTCTCTAGGGTGCACGGTTAGCTCACATTTATCATCGGGCGGTTCGGCAGCATGAAGTATGGTGCAATTAGATGCTATCACATTTACACTAACCCCTAACCGGGCCCCTGGGGAGAAATATGGGGCTATACTTGGCAAAATGCGCTTGTATCCTGCGCCTGGTTCGGGTAACATTCCGGCTCTTTTTTCAAGCATTTTCTCCCTCTGGAGCGAGTTTTGATGACCACTGTAAGTACGAAGCCAGCGGAAGTTCGCCGTGAATGGTATCTGGTAGATGCCGCCGACAAGACCCTCGGCAGGTTGGCCAGCGCTATTGCGCACCGTTTGCGCGGTAAGCATAAGCCTGAATATACACCGCATGTAGATACCGGCGACTATATAGTCGTAGTAAATGCGGAGAAGATTCGTGTGACCGGCAACAAGATGAGTGACAAGATGTACCATCACCACACCGGCTATATCGGTAACCTGAAATCCATCAGCCTGGAAAAGCTGCTGGCCAAGGCCCCGGAGCGGGTGATTGAGACGGCGGTTAAAGGGATGCTACCGAAAAACTCTCTTGGCCGTAGCATGTTCGGCAAGCTACGAGTCTACGCCGGTCCAGAGCATAAGAATCAGGCGCAACAGCCGCAGCCGCTGGAGCTTTAAGCCCAGTTACCATTTATTATCTTGGAATATATAGAGATGGCAGAAACAACAATTTACGCAACCGGTCGTCGCAAGAGTTCTGCGGCACGTGTTTTTATCACCCCTGGTAACGGCGAGATCACCGTAAACAACCGTCCGCTGGATAAGTTCTTCGGCCGTGAAACCGCCCGCATGGTGGTACGCCAGGCACTGGAAGTGGTAGAGATGCTTGGTAAGATCGATGTTCGTGCGACTGTCCGTGGTGGTGGTACCACCGGTCAGGCAGGTGCCATCCGTCATGGCATCGCCCGTGCCCTGGACGCGTATGATGAGTCACTGCATACTACTTTGCGTAAGGCTGGATTCCTGACCCGTGATGCACGTGCGGTTGAGCGAAAGAAGGTTGGTCTGCACAAGGCACGTAAACGTCCGCAGTACTCGAAGCGTTAAGACGTTTTTTATTAAGGGTCTTGATACCTCGGCCCTGAATTGGGGACTCGTCTAATGGTAGGACACCGGACTCTGACTCCGCATGTCGAGGTTCAAATCCTCGGTCCCCAGCCAAACAGACAATAGCTGAATGTCAGTTAACCTGCATTCTCCTTAGATAAAGCCCGCATCAGCGGGCTTTATCTGTTTTGGCCAGTGGTTTTTGCCCTGTTGCCACTGATAGAATGACCCCTGACAAAAATAGCTGAAGCGACAGATTTATGGGTAAACGTAAAGCTACAGCAGGTCGTAGGCAGCCAATCCAGGCCGATCCACATGAGCTGCAACGCAACTTTCAGCAGGCTGTCGCCTGTTTTCAGGCTGGCCGTCTGGAGGAGGCTGATACTTTCTGTCGTAAAATACTCAAGCAGTCTCCAGGGCTGTCGGATGCGCTCCATTTTCGTGGCCTGATCGCCTGCCGTTCAGGAGATCCACGCAAGGGTACCAAGTTGATTCGTGAGGCGGTTGCGGCTAGTCCGGATAATGCCGACTTTCGGGTCAACCTGGGTAACGCCTATCGTGAGATAGGGCGTGCCGATGATGCAATAAAACAGTACCGGGCTGCACTCAAGATAAAGCCGGATATCCCTGAGCTAAGGAATGGGCTGGGAACCATGTACAAGGACAGAGGCGACGAAGAGGCCGCCGAGAGGGAATTCCAGCAGGCACTCAAGCTGCGCCCAGATTTTGCCCAGGCCCACTACAATCTGGCCGCACTCTATTTGGAACAGGAGCGTGATGGGGCGGCGATGAAGCACTACCAGGAGGCGATCCGTAATGACGCCGGGTTTACCGATGCCTACATCGCCTTGGCGCAGCTCTACAGCAAGTTACATATTGCAGAGAAGGCGCTACCGCTGTTTGAGGAGGCTATGCGACGCAGGCCCAATAACCATGGGTTGATGATGGAGTACGCTGCTATCTTGCAGGAGGCGGGACGGAGTGAAGAGGCGCTCGATATCGCATTCAGGGCGCTAGAGCTGGCTCCGCAGGACGATTTGCCAAGCATGATGGCCATGAGTCAGCGGCTACTCGATGCCGGCAGGCACGATGAGGCGCTGCAATACAGTCGCAAGATACTGGAGATCAGCCCCGATGCAGTGGGGGTGTTTGGCAGTATCGCCAACTCCAGAAAATTCCAGGAGGGGGATCCAGAGATCGCCCAGATGGAGCAGGCCCTGACGAGAGATGAGCTAGAGGATGAGGCCAGCGCCATACTGCACTTCTCGCTAGGCAAGGTCTATAATGACTGCAAGCGGTACGATGATGCCTTCCAACAATACCTCAGCGGCAACCGTATCAAGCGCCAGAGTATAGAGTATGACAGGCAGCAGCAGGAGGAGTATTTCGACCTCCTGATTGATTTCTTTGACCAGCAGTTTTTTGCCCAGCGGCCCTGGCCCGGTATGGAGTCGGACCTGCCGATCTTTATTGTTGGTATGCCGCGCTCCGGTACCACCTTGACCGAGCAGATCATATCCAGCCATCCGCAGGTGTTTGGGGCGGGTGAGCTGGGCGATATGGGGCGCATCAGTAGCCACCTGACCACTCTGGCGGGAAAGGGCAGTGAATATCCAGGGGTATTGCTAAAGCTGGATGGTGATGTCCTCTCTGCTGTTACTGCCAGATTCCTGGAAAATCTGCATGCCTATGCCCCAGAGGCGAGCCATATCATTGACAAGATGCCGCATAATTTTATGCAGTTGGGGACAATAGCCTACCTGCTACCCAGGGCCAGGGTGGTTCACTGCAAACGCAATCCGCTGGATAACTGTATCTCCATATTTTTTCAGCATTTCAATTCCGGGCATAATTATAAATGGGATTTGGAAGATCTTGGTCATTACTACAGCATGTATGAGCGGCTCATAGAGCACTGGAAAAGCGTGCTACCTAACCCACTATTTGAGGTGCAGTACGAAGAGATGGTGGCGGATCAGGAGGCGCTTAGTCGCCGTCTGATCGAGTTTTGCGGTCTGGAGTGGGATGATAGCTGTCTAGAGTTTCACAAATCATCCCGGGCGGTTAAGACAGCCAGCCACTGGCAGGTGCGTCAGCCCATATACAAATCCTCAACCGACCGCTGGAAGCGTTATGAAAAACACTTGGAACCACTACAAAAGGGGTTGGAAGCGGGTCGACAGGGCTGAGAGGTGCGCTCAGAATATCACTAGCAGCGCCACTAACACGGTTCAAGAATGCGACCTTTCGCTCTAAAGGACGTGGAAAAATATTAACTTCATTGGTTGTTTCGATGGTTCATAAGAACTTTGGTCTAATGGTTAGGCCACACATGATAGTGATGCTGGATATTATTCGGTAATCATGCAGGGGGAAGGTTATGTTCTTGGTTAAACGTTTTCTGTTTGTTTATCCAGTTTTGTCTGTTATGGGGCTTTTACTTGCGTTTCCAGTAGTGTCAAAAGCTAATGATTTTGCTGGGTTTCGAGTGATTTCGGAGTCGCAGAATGAAGTAAGGCTGGAGATTCAATCTACCTATTCCGGAAATCATGGTCCAAGGGCACATGTTTCTGTGCAGCCGACAATAAGCGGTCAGGGCACCTCAGACATTGGTTATAGCGCCAAGAATTGCATGAGCAGCAACGGTATTGAGATAGGGAACAATACAACTTGCATAACGCTTTCCCTGGTAGGTGGTGTCGGGGAGGTATTAACGGATGGTCTGCAGATTTGTATGTTTGATGCAGTTGCTAAAAATTATATTCATTGTGAATCATTTGCGTATAACAAGGTCTGGGATAGGCTGTCGAGTGATTCAGAGTCTCCGACTCCCCCGGGGCAAGGCGGCCACCTGAGCGACCTTGCTTTTAATATCTTGAATATTGACCCAGCGCCCAATATGGACGATGAGAATCAGTTACAGCTTTATATGAATCGTTCGTATCAGGCAAAGGTGACAGTAGTGAATAAGGGCGATATGGATGCACCAGCGTTTATAGTTAGAACTACATGTCATAGAGGTGATGAAAGTAGTTATAACTTGGGTGAGCATATTGTCAGTAGTCTCTCATCGGGGGACAGCGTTGACGTCTCCTACGATATCTACCCAAGTAAAGCGGGAGAAGGCAACTGCCTATTGCGGACATTGGTAGATGCGGATAACGCTGTGCCAGAGGATGATGAGTCTGAGGCCAGCAATATCTGGGAAAATACGGCTGTAATGCAGCCATGATGGGGAGAGGAGCAGCCTCTTAATTAAGAAAAATATGGCGCCCCTGACACGATTCGAACGTGTGACCTTCCGCTTAGGAGGCGGATGCTCTATCCAGCTGAGCTACAGGGGCTAAAGAGAAGATTGGTGGAGCCGAGGAGGATCGAACTCCCGACCTTCGCATTGCGAACGCGACGCTCTCCCAGCTGAGCTACGGCCCCAATATGGCACTGCATTCTAGCACTGGAGCGTTATCGGTTGCCAGGAATCTGTTAGGTTCCGCGTAGGCGTTGGCACTGTTGCCGCTCCAGCTTCTTTAGCAGGTGCACTATCTTGCGGCGCGAGCGCTGGTCTATCTCGGCGAAACGCCCGCCTATGCGGCAGGTGCCGCGGTGCCTGTTTTGGTGTACCGAGCGGGCTTCAAGGGAGAACAGTATCTGCTCCTTGTCGGGTAGGGTCACTGTGCAGGCCGGAAGCAGGTCTCCTGGAAACAGGTTTATCGTGTCATCCAGCACAATACCCATGCCATTGCGCGAGATATCGACGACCGAACCGCGTAGTGCTTGTTGGTAGCCTTGGCCACGGTAGCCGTGGAACGGGATGCTCTGGGCTCCGGTTGAGATGCGAAAGTCTTCCCGTCGTTGCCGGTAAAGTACTGTCTCTGGGATGGTTACCTTGTAGAAGGCGATGCCGGCCTTGGAGCGCGCCTCAATCAGGCGGGTGCTGAAGCGCAGATCAACCCCATCAAGTTTCCCGGTAACCTTGCATTCTTTTTTCTCAAGCAGTAGATCATGCCCCTGCTTTGGGGAAAGTTCATCCAGCACAATAAATCCATGTTTTGGATAGACTCCGAGCAGCGCTGTGGTGAATTGTTCTGAATGGTCTTTAAAGTATGCCAGGAGGAGGGCGTGGGTCTCATATGCGTGGGTGAGCAAAAGATTTATCTGTTTGGGGTTGAAGACCTGGAATGAGGCGCTCGCTAAGATCTCCCCGACACCTGGCTGCCGCTCATCTTTACGCAGAATGTTAAACATGCTGGCAGCCTAGGGTAGATGGTACCAACTAAGCCTTGGCCAGGGAGCTGGGGATGGCATCTGTCCGTGATTCCCCTCCGGGGCCGTAGGTCTCTGTCATGCCATGTTTGCCACGTAGGAGATCCAGGGCCTGCTTTGCCCGGCGTTGACCAATGGCGACGATACCGCCATTGATAGTGTTTTGTCGCTGTAGCTTAGCGCTTAGTTCTTGTAGTTGTTCCCAGTTGGCGAGCAGTTCGTGCCCCGGTGGCAGTTGCTGCATCATAATGTCGGTCCCCGCCTTGCCTGGTGGCAGTCGCAATATGGTCAGTAATTGGTCACGTTTGGCGAGCTGTTGTGCCAGCTGCTGCATCTGTGCCAGCTTTTCTCTGCTTATAGCCTCTATCTGTTCTGGGCTATCTCCACTCAGAATATCGAATTCCCGCTGCAGTATCTCCTGCAGTTTGGTAGCTAAAACCAGTTCAGTCTGTATAAGGTCTATTAGTTTTTGTTTTTGTTCGGTAGATATGCGCATCAAGCCACCTCTATGTAGAGAGTTCTTTTTCTATTTCCAGCAGGTTCTCAGCGGCATTTTTCTCATCCGCTTCATAGCTCCCGGTCCCCAGCTGCTGCTGGATATCGCTAACATGGCTAGCATCAACAATAGGCATGTCATCGATCAGGCTGGTCAGCTCTTCTACCTTTGCCGCAGCTGTCAGGCTAACTTTGTCACTGCTGCCGGATGAGCTGGAGGTGGAGGTTTTAGCGCTGGCCGATTTATTGGCTGAAACCTGCCCCTTACCGCCACTCTGCTGTACCGTCTTGCCGCCTACGTTGTTACCTCTGATTTTCATACCATTCCACCTGAGTCGATAGCCATAACACTAGGTCTAGCGGCAACCTGGAGCATAACTTTAACAACATTAATTCCTGAATATCTGCCTCCTGGTATATTGAAATGCCCTTGCTTAGCTGGTTATTACATGGCTACCTGCACTACTCCAGGGGCGACTATCTTGGCATCAATTTCCCTATTGGAACTCTGGTTGCGTATCCGTATACGCTCTCCTATGCTACCGTTCTCCAGGGCTATTCCCACCATGCGCACCTGTACTGTGTTACTACTGGCCAGGATGGTAACCCGGCTGTTGCGTTTAATCGCCTGGGGCGAAACGAGTCTGGATGGAACCAGTATCTGGTCACGGTGTATGCTCTGTTTAACGCTCTTTCCCACAGCCTGATCCATACTCTCCAGGTAGCCCCGATGTAACTGGGAGATATCCCTTTCGTCCAGTTGCAGATCTTCTTTCCTGATTAGCGCACCCCTATGGAGTTCTGTGGTGGTTACCACTACAGGCAGCATTATAGAGACGGTCACGGGGACATACAGGGACCATGGTCTTTCTCCATTGCAGCGTACACCAACGGTAATCTTCCCCATCTTTCGCCAATTTGCAGGGGTGAATGTCTCTAGCGGTTGTTCGCAGGCGGCAAGTCGTAGGCGGCTATCCAGGTGGCCGGCGGTAACAATTGGAGGCGCCGGATATGTGTCGCCAAGATTCAGGATATGCTGTGTTGCTGCCTCCCGAATACCCTCATGTGATTGCAGCTGGGCTGCTGCTATATCTGCCACATACAGCGCTATAAAGCCTAATAGGAGCCAGTAGAGTAGCGGTTTTCGGACTCTAGTCAGTAGTAGTTTCATGCCATACATCAATGCAATCAACGTGCCACAATATTGGTATTTAGCTATCTGTGTCGGGGCACCTAAGCAGCCTTACTAAAGAAACTGCTCAGATTGCCGCTAAGAACGGATGCCTGTCTGGGTTAACTGTAAACTGCAAGGCGGCATTAAATCCGGTGGTTTGTTGGGCCACATAAAACTGTGTGGTGGTTATACTGTGGAGATGGGGTATGTCCAAAATACTCAGGGAGGTTGACCAACTCAACAAGTTGGCAGGGCACAACCGGCTGGAATTGCTACTCTTTCGCCTTGTAGGCAGGCAGCTTTATGGAATAAATGTGTTCAAGGTTAAGGAGGCGCTAGAGCGGCTCCGTGTGCTGCATACTTCACTAAGTGGGGTTTTTAACGAGAGCATGATCAGGCAGGTGGGGGCCAATAGTTTTCAGGCCAAATATGAGCCAGATGATCTGGCTATGCTAGTGCATAAGTGCCTGCTTGCGCATCGTGGTGAGCAGGCTGCTATCTCTAGATAGCAGATTGTATAAGGGATAAAATCTGTGCCGAATAGAAGCCAACTTCTTGCTCCAGGGGATTACGCGGCCATGCAGGCCTTTCTTCAGGACTCCTCCGGTATTCTGTTAGGTGAGGGGAAAGAGTATCTGGTTACAAGCAGGCTTGGACGTCTGATGCGGGATAGGAATATTGCCACTGTTGGTGAGTTGCTATCCAATCTCAAAGCCCGGCGTGACACGCAGCTGTTTAGCAGTTTTATCGATGCCATGACCACCAATGAGACCTTCTGGTTTCGAGATAAGGTCCATTTTGACATGCTGGTTGATATCGTGCTGCCGGGACTCAAAGGTTCTGTCAAGATATGGTCTGCCGCCTGCTCCTCCGGGCAGGAGAGCTACAATCTAGCCATGTCTGCACATGACTATCTGGCCTCTATGGGCGCTGGACAGATCAGCAATGTGACAGTCCTTGGTACTGACATATCCAATAAGATCCTGGAAGAGGCGCGGCGGGGAGTTTATTGTGGACTGAGCGCATCTCGCGGCATGAATCCATTGCAGCAAGAGCGCTACTTTATTGTCCGGGACGATTGTCTAGAGGTGCGCCCAGAGATCAAGCAAAGGGTTAGTTTCCGCGAGCTTAATTTGACTCAGCAGTTTACCGCGTTGGGTAAATTCGATGTCATTTTTTGCCGCAATGTACTGATATATTTTTCCATCGACCAGAAGGCGGATATCATCAACCGTTTTGCCAATTCTCTGCATCCAGGAGGTTATCTTTTCCTGGGGTCGACCGAGTCCCTATCGGCTCATAGTGACCGCTTTGAGATGGTGAGCAGCAACAAGGCCATCGGCTATAGGCTGCGTTCCTGATTCAGGTACCTGTCCCCCCCAACCCACTGCTGTCCCATAAGATATGCAAATTTAGCGGATAACTGCTTGAAAACTCGAGCATACGACCGTAACCATTGAGATGGAAACATGGATTCGCATTATTTAGCGCAAAGCTTCCACTCCATGCTCACGCCCCTCGCCTACTTCCCTGTAGGCGAAGACGCCAAGAC